>JBCAXJ010000046.1:0-43295 GCA_038534135.1 Pseudomonadota bacterium
CATCACGAAACTTCCTCTCCATGATCAAACTGGCATCGTTCAGGTTGTGGGTCGAGTTTTATGAGTCGGCTGCCTAGTCTCAGGGGCACCCGGCTTCGGTCCATGCCGCCAGGCCAGGCGCAATCGCGTCTATGGTCTCGGCTTCCGCATCCTGTCTCAGATATCCGGTTTCCTGCAGGTAGGCCGCCGTATCGTCCAGAGCCAGCGTGCCCAATCTGAGCGCATCCAGACGATCGCCGACCGATCCCTCGATGTCTCCCGCAAGGCATCGCGCTTCCGCACGGCCTGTCAGCGCATCCCCGTCATCCGGTCGATCTTCGAGCACGACGGAGAAATCATCGACTGCGGCGGCGAAGTCTTCCAGGGCGAAGTGCGCGTTTGCACGGTTGTAATACGCATTGACGTAACCGGGGCGCAGCCGGATCGCTGAATCGTACTCCGCAAGGGCCCGTTTGTACTCGCGGAAATCTGCATGCGAATTGCCCTTGTTGTTGCGCGCAACCGGATCGTTCGGGTTCAGCGAGACGGCCTTTCTATGATCGTCAAAAGCCTCGAGCGCATTGCCCAGGGCCGCGTGCGCCACCGCCCGGTTCGAATAGGCCCAGGCCGCCAGCGCCCCCGTCCAACGCGGGCTTTCGATGGCTGCGGTACATGCTTTGATACGCAGCCACCAATCATCCGACTGGGTGCACTCGTCCTGAGTGTTCGCAGGGGCCGGTGTCGCAGTCACAACGATACAGACGGCACCGATCGAGGCCGCGCGCAGCAACAGGGAGTTACGCATGGGCAAGACAGCCCTTTCGCGTCCAGGCCCGCAACGCAGCGCGGGAGCCCTTCCCGAAGATCCCGTCGATCGGACCTCGATAAAACCCCTCGCGCTGCAGAAGCTCCTGCATCTCACTCGCTGGGATCAATCCCTTCTCCACCAATGCCAAACGAGCGGCGGACGAAGCTTTCACGCGGCTCAGTTTGCAGTTTGTGGTGGCCATGCCGACATGGCTGCCAAGATGCTCCGGGTCGAGCGAGATCGCTTTGCGATAGTCTGACAGCGCTTTCTTGTGTTCACCGAGTTCTTCATGCGTCACGCCGCGATTGTGCCAAGCCGAGGCGTTCTGCGGGTCGAGCGCCAATGCTTGTTCATGATCCCGCAACGCGGCGTGAAGATCGCCCAGAACCGAGTGAGTATTTCCACGATTCAACCACGCGGCCGGGTGCTCGGGCGCAAGCAAAATCGCGCGGCCATAGTCCGCGAGTGCCTCGAGCAGTGCTCCGCGCCGGGCCTGCGCAAACCCTCGATTGTTGAACGCCCAAGCCAGAGTGTCGCCGTGCCACCGGCCACTCTCGATCGCAGCCGTGCAAGCCTCGATGCCGGTCGCCGCATCGGAACAGGCCCTAACCAGCACCGCTTCATCAGACGCATCTTCCGAAGCTCCCCCGGTCGCCGCACGGGAATAGGATGCAACCGCAACAACACCCACCATCAGGCAGAAGACCGCCACACCGCGAAACCGGGCGAGCATCCAGACCAGCCGCAAGCCGATCAGAGCGGCCAGCGCCAGCAAACCCATGCCGATCATTGCAAGCGCGACTTTGGTGGATCCGGACAACCCGCTGCTGTCCAGGCGCGCAGGGCCTGCTCGGAGTCAAACCCCCAGATCCCGTCTGACGGGCCATCGTAGAACCCGCCTTTTCGCAATCCGGTCTGCGCGGCTGCGGCAGTGAAGCGCCCGTTATAGAGCGCCTGGATCCGATCGAGATACGCGCCCTCGACATTCCCCGCGCTGCACCGTGCATTCGCACGATTGTTCCAGATCGCTCCATTCTTCTCGGAAAGGCTGACGGCTGCATCAAAGTCCGCCAATGCGTTCGCAACATCGCCAAGGACAAGGAAGGTCATCGCGCGATTGTTGTGCGCCACGGCACTTGGAAAACCACTATCCAGCGCGCGCGAGAAGTAATCGCTCGCCGCTTCGAACTCTTCCTTCAAATAGAACACCGCACCCATCTCTGCCAACGTTTCGGGATTCTCCGGCACAAGTGACAGCGACGCACGCAAGTTGGCTTCGGCCTCCATCAGCGCTCCCTGCACTCTGTACACGGCACCCATCTGCCGAAACACCTCGGACCGTTCCAGCACCGACAGCGCCGGGCTCGAAAGGGCATCCTGGCAGGCGGCCAGCGCGTCATCCGGATCCTCGAACCCAAGACAGTCATTGTATCGATCAGGCCAAGCTGACGCCGCAAATGACTGTCCGCCCGTCAAAAGGGTCAAGGCGCCTGCAAGCACCAGGACAGATTTCATTGCCAGTCCACCAGGTTGTTTTTCTTTTAAGGTTAACACCCTGATCGTGCGCAGCCTAGCCCCGGTATTTCCACTAGGTGAGTTGCTTGATCATCGGTTGCCCCGGAAAGCCAAAATCATCTTCTTCTGGTCCACAAATCTGCCACCCTTGCGCAAGATAGAAATCGCTGGCCGTGCGCGTCGCGGTCAGACTTGCCTCGACGACACTCAATTCAGCAAGATGGTGCTCCAACGCCCGCAGCATAGCGCGCGATACGCCGCGGAACCGGGCGTCAGGGTGGACGTAATTCAGAACAATCCGGCCATCCGGAAAGGCCGCGCCCACGCCAGACATACCGATGTCTGACAACTCGGCCACCAGCAACACTGTCTCACCCTGGTCGATCCACCCCGTGATGTGTTCCGGCGACTTGTTTGCCGTCCAGGCGGCGATCTTTTCAGGGTTATCGCCGTGATCCGCCCGGCAGAGTTGCGTGATGGACGCAATCAGCAACGCGCTCATGGTCTCAGCGTCTGCTGGCATCGCTTTCCGAATGGCAATTTCGTGCGCTGTCATCCGGCGACGGCAAAGCTGCGCCGCGACGGATCCATCGCCTTCTGCACCTCGTAGATCGAGCCTTGTTTCGGAGCTTCAGGATAGGGAACCCGAACCGGGCACGGCACAACCCGCGGCTCCAAGGTCGGCTCACCGCAGAGCATCCGGTCGTTGAAGCTCTCAAGGCTCTCGAACCGGCCACGCGAGCCCGAGATCGGGAATGCATCCGCCGCCATCATCTCATAGAAGATAATCCGCCGGTCCTTGGTCGAGGTGTTCAACGCTGACCCATGTACGATCCGGACATGGTGGATCGAAATGGATCCGGCCGGTCCCATCAGCGGCACCGCGTCGCTCATGTCCAATCCGGACGCCTCCAGATCCATCGCACCGGCAAAGTACCCGTCGTGATGGTGATCGTGAACCGGTCCTTTGTGCGAGCCCGGGAACACCATCAGCGGTCCGTTTTCTTCGGTCATGTCGTCGATGATCAGCCCGACAGCGAGGACGTCATCATTGGTATAGGGATAGAATGCCCAGTCCTGATGCCATTCGACCGCAGCGCCAAAGCCCGCCGACTTCATGTTCAGTTTCGAGGTTTGCAGGCGCAGGTTCGGCCCAAGCAGGTCGCGCACCGGCGCCAGGATATGGTCCGAGTGCAGCAGTTCGTCGATCACCTTTGACTGCTGGTTCGGCTGCTTCACCCGGCGGATCCTTGGCTCCTCTGGCGTGTGGCTGTCTTCCAGATCGATGCGTTTGTCCGAGACGGTCATGCCGCGGGCCATCTCACGGAACCGCTCGATCTCGGCCCTTATCTGACCTATGATCGGGTCCGGCACGCGCTTCTCTAGAACCAGGTATCCGTTGTCGTTGTAGAATTCGATCTGAGCGCGATCCAGGACTTCGGCCATTGCTGCCTCCCTTTGCTTGGTTCAGAATATATCCGGCTCCCGCGCGGTTCTGCCAAAATCCGACCTCAGGTAATCGAAATCGCAGCCTTTGTCGGCCTGTTCGATATGGTTCAGGAACATGTGCACATAACCGCGTGTGGCGTGCGGATCGGGCGGCGACCACTCGGCCCGTCGGCGATTCAGTTCGGCGTCATCAACCACCATATCGATGGTCCGGTTAGGCACATCGACACGGATGCGGTCTCCGGTGCGCACCAGCGCCAGCGGCCCGCCGATTGCCGCCTCGGGCGCCACGTGCAGCACACAGGCACCATACGAGGTGCCCGACATGCGCGCGTCCGAGATCCGTAACATATCCCGCACACCCTGTTTCACCAGTTTCGTCGGGATCGGCAGCATCCCCCATTCCGGCATCCCCGGCGCTCCGACGGGACCGGCCCCGCGAAACACCATGATATGCTCTGGCGTCACGTCCAGATCAGGATCGTCCACTGCAGCCTTCATCTCGGGATACGAGTCGAACACGATTGCCGGGCCTTCATGCACCTTCAGGCTTTGTTCCATGGCGGCGGGTTTGATCACGCAGCCATCGGGCGCCAGGTTTCCGCGCAACACCGCCAACGACCCCTCCGGATAGATCGGATCCGCGAGCGTGCGGATGACATCGTCATCGTAGACCTCCGCGCCCTCAAGCGTCTGCCCCAGAGCCTCGCCCGTCACCGTCAGCGCATCAAGATGCAGCCGATCTCCCAACCGCGACATCAGCCCGCGCAGCCCTCCGGCATAGTAGAAGTCCTCCATCAGATACTTTGATCCGGATGGCCGGACATTGGCGATCACCGGCACCTCGCGCCCTGCCCGATCAAGATCGTCCATCGTCAACGACACCCCGGCGCGTCCCGCCATCGCAACCAAATGAATGATCGCATTGGTCGAGCACCCGGTCGCCATGGCGACCGCGACCGCATTGGCAAAGGCCTTGTCGGTCAGCACCTTTTCCGGCGTCAGGTCTTCGCGCACCATGTCGACAACGCGTCGCCCGCAGCCCGCAGACATGCGAATGTGGTTCGCATCCGCTGCCGGGATCGAGGCCGCTCCCGGCAAAGTCAGACCCAATGCCTCGGCAATCGACGTCATGGTCGAGGCGGTCCCCATCGTCATGCAGTGTCCATAGGACCGCGCGATACCAGCCTGCACGCCGACCCAGTCCTGGTCCGACAGATTTCCGGCACGGCGCTCGTCCCAGTACTTCCAGATGTCCGAGCCAGAGCCCAGCGTCTCGCCCTTCAACCGCCCATTCAGCATCGGCCCCGCGGGCAGGAAGATGAACGGCAGACCCATCGATACGGCACCCATCACCAGACCCGGCGTGGTCTTGTCGCAGCCTCCCATCAGCACGGCGCCGTCGACCGGATGCTGGCGCAGCAATTCCTCTGCCTCGATGGCCAGTAAATTGCGGTACAGCATCGTCGTCGGCTTCACGATCGGCTCGGCCAACGAGATCGCGGGCAGCTCCAGCGGAAATCCGCCCGCCTGCAAGACGCCGCGCTTCACATCCTCGACCCGGTGCCGGAAATGCGCATGGCAATGGTTCACGTCCGACCACGTGTTCAGGATCGCAATCACCGGCTTGCCCGCCCAATCATCCGGCCCGTATCCCATCTGCATGAATCGGCTGCGATGGTTCATCGACCGCATGGTGTCGTGTCCGAACCAGCGGGCGGAACGAAAGTCTTTCGGGTCGGTCATCTCGGATCCCCTCGTCTGAGCGATGGCCGAGCGTAAGCTGTTTCCTGGCGATGCGGAAACAGCGGACCCTGATTTCAGTGTGATTTGCCGCCAGACTATCGACGTGCCGAGGTCCGAAACCTCATAACCGCGTGACACGCCCCGCGCGCCGGACATAGTTGCCCCAGGCGGCCGCACAGTGACGTTCTTCCCCACGCAGCACGGCGCAGACGACATCGACGGCGGCGGAGGTCATCGTCCAACCGATCCGCGCCGGCAGAAATCTGGACGTCCGGCGCGATCGCCAAGCCCTTGCCGAGAAGGTCATCTCGGGATTGCCACCGGTCAGGAAATTCAGCACTTGGCTGGCCCGGAAGAATGCAAGCACCGTGACTTCACAGTGCCGGACATCCTCGGGAAGATCCGACCACCAGATCTCGACAACCGTCGCGACCACGCCCTGGTGAGCCTCGGCCAAATCCATCGGATCAGCCGAAATGCCAGAAGCCGTCGCGTCCATGCGAACAACTGCCATGCCTGCCTCGTCCAATCACGGTTTCCCCGCGCTCTTGAGGCGAGGATTTACGCGGCTTCATCGACAGTTACGTCTCGAAACGATGACGGTCTTTTGAAGCTTGTGGATAACTTTTAGCATTGCGACGCTGGCGTTGCGTCCACGGGCCACCGCGCGGCGCATGGAATTGGCGCAACACCCGGGCGTGAACGTTGACGACATGCGCCGAACCGCGTAACGCGGAGCGACGTGGCGATTTGTCGGACCGGCTTGCGGGCCACGTAAAAGAAACCGCTAAAGAGGTTTGTCCGCCCGAGACGACGGAATGCCTGTACCGGTCCATGCAGATGGAGGGCGTATTGGTGCGCGATCTTGAAAACCTAAGCCCGGAGACCCGGCTGGTGCATGGCGGAACCCGCCGCAGTGCGTTCGGGGAAACCTCGGAAGCGATGTACCTGACGCAGGGTTTTGTGTACCCGGATGCCGAAACCGCCGCTGCGCGCTTTGCTGGTGAGACCCCGCCAGGCGAGGATGCGTTCATTTACGCGCGGTACGGCAACCCGACGGTCGCGATGTTCGAGGATCGGATGGCCTCCCTGGAAGGTGCCGAGGCCGCGTTTGCAACGGCGTCCGGGATGGCGGCTGTCCATGCCGCCCTGATGTCCCAACTCTCGGCAGGAGATCACGTGGTCGCCGCACGTGCACTCTTCGGATCGTGCCTTTATATCGTCGAGACCCTTTGCCCGCGCTTTGGCATTGACGTGACCCTTGTCGACGGCACGGACCTGGATCAATGGCGCGCTGCCATGCGGCCAGAGACGAAACTGGCCTTCCTGGAAACACCGTCGAACCCGACGCTCGAGATCATCGATATCGCAGCCGTAGCCGCCCTTGTCCACGATTGGGGTGCGCGCCTTGTCATCGACAATGTCTTCGCGACGCCGATGTTCCAGCGACCGTTGGAACTGGGCGCCGATGTCGTGGTCTATTCTGCCACGAAACACATCGATGGGCAGGGACGTTGCCTGGGCGGCGTGATCCTTGGCACCAAGACATTCATCCGCGAAACGGTCGAGCCCTATGTAAAGCACACGGGTCCAGCGCTCAGCCCGTTCAATGCCTGGGTCATGCTCAAGGGGCTCGAGACCCTGCCCCTCCGCGTCAACGCACAGACCGACCGGGCCGAGCATCTCGCGCGCTGGCTGTCCACCCATGACAACGTCACCCGAGCGATCTTTCCCGGCCTGCCGGATCATCCGCAGCACAATCTCGCCGCCAGCCAGATGTCACGCCCCGGCCAGATCATCGCGCTCGAGATCGCGGGCGGGCAGCGCGGCGCGTTCCGCTTCCTGAACCGGCTCTCGCTGATCGGGATCTCCAACAATCTGGGCGATGCGAAATCGCTGGTCACACATCCGACGACAACGACGCACCAGCGACTCTCTGAAGATGCGCGGATCCGCCTCGGGATCACGCCCGGGCTCGTCAGGCTCTCTGTCGGATTGGAACACGTAGACGACCTGCAAGCAGACCTGGATCAGGCGTTGCGTGCCGCTTGAAAAGGCAGTCAATTGGAACGCTTAGGCGGCGGCCACATGAAGTCAACGTGACGAAATGTTTGAAGTTTTTGCGTTGTCTCGTCTAGGAAGCGCCCTAACTGCCTGTCCACCCGCAACGCAGGAGGACCGGGCCGATGAACAAGATCGATCTCAGGATGAATGAAACCGTGCAGAAGATCATCGCGCGACCAGACATCGAGCGACCCTCCGAGGACGAAGCCCGTGCGGCGGTGCGCACGCTCTTGCGGTGGGCGGGCGATGACCCCGACCGGGAGGGCCTGCTCGACACGCCGGATCGTGTGATCAGAGCGTACGGGGAGTGGTTCGCGGGGTACGATCAGGACCCCGTCGATATGCTTCACCGCACGTTCGAAGAGGTCGACGGCTACGATGAGATGGTCGTGCTGCGCGATATCCGGTTCGAAAGCTATTGCGAGCACCACATGGCGCCGATCATCGGCAAGGCGCATGTCGGCTACATTCCCACGGATCGGGTTGTCGGCATCTCGAAGCTTGCCCGGCTGGTGAACGTCTTCGCCAAGCGGTTGCAGGTGCAAGAGAAAATGACCTCGCAGATCGCCAATGTGCTGATGGAGGTGCTGCGTCCGCGCGGCGTCGCCGTTGTCATGGAGGGCGAGCACCACTGCATGTCCACCCGTGGTGTCAATCGCCACGGCGTATCAATGGTGACGTCGACAATGCTCGGCAACTTCCGCGAGGATCATCGGACCCGGAAGGAATTCATGGACATCGTCGGCAACCCGACAAACCGCATGTAATATGACATGGTTCCGAGCGCTCCGGCGCCTGGAACACGTTCAGGCGGCGTTCGATCCCGCGCCGCCACGCCGCCGGTGGATGTAGTGCGAGTTGGCGAGCACGTCGGGGATCGTGAACCAGAAGCGGGCACCGCCAGTCGAGACATTCACAACGCCGATCTTCCCACTGAACAGCGCGACCAATTCCTTGCAGATCGCGAGACCCAGGCCGACACTGCCTTCGTGTTTCGCCCGGCTGCCATCAAGCTGATGGAACTTCTGGAAGATCTCTTCCCGCTGGTCAGGCGGCACACCTGGGCCGGTATCGATCACATCGACGCGCAAGGTCGACATCCCCTCGCGCGAGATCATCAAATCAACCGAGCCTTTCAACGTGAACTTCAGCGCATTCGAGATCAGATTGCGCATCAGCTGCGCCAGTCTTCGCGCATCGCCGATCCCTTCGCGCGGCACGCCATTGGCAATGCTCAGACGCAGGTTCAACCCTTTGTCCTTTGCAGGCAACTGTAGGCCGCTGACGACACTTTCGGCGAGATCGTAGAGATCGAATGGCTCACGCACCGGCGTGATGGCCCGGATCTCCAAGCTCGACAGATCGAGCACGTCCTCGATCAGCGCCAGCAACGCCTTACCAGACTCGCGCACGATTTCCAACTGGCCGGCTTGCCGGTCATTCAATCCACTGAACGACAGCAGCTCGACCATACCGAGAATGCCGTTCATCGGCGTGCGCATCTCATGACTCATCGTTGCGACAAATTCGGACTTTGCCCGGTCTGCCGACAAAGCCTCGTCGCGTGCCGCGCGCAGCTTGCGCTCCTGAAGATAGGTTGCAGTGATGTCCGACGCACTCACGTGGAAGGCAGCCTCTCCGGTCGCTGCATCCCGGCACCGCACGGCCAGCATGTCCAACCAGCGACGACCAGCCTTGGTGCGCACCTGGAGCGTCGCACGATGGCGCCCAGACTGTGCAAGGCCGGATCTGAACTCATACGTTGCGTCGCGATCCACGAACCCCTTGCCGAACGGCTCGCCGCGCGCACCCAAAACCTCACGCAGCGCACGGTTTGCATAAAGCTCCGTCCCGTCTTCGGCATAAAGACCCGCCATGACATCCGCGTGCAGAAGCGCATCAACACAGCGCAGGACTTCCGGCTCGAGCGGGCTCTGAAGGCTTGCCTCGACCAGTATGGCATCCCGGTCATCCGGCAGCGGACACCAATGGAACGTGCAATCCATCAGGGTTGGTTCACCGGCGGGGTACAGTGTCCAGGTCTCGACGGGCGCCAGGCTTGGGTCTTTCGACAAGTCCTTACGGTATTGAGCGAGGCGCTCCCGGACTGCCGGAGACATCTCGGATTCCATGGTTCGGGACGCCAACTCTTCCGAGCTTTCCGCCTGCCACAGCCGCAGACCCGCCTGATTGGCCCAGACAATGGCATAGGCATCGAAGTCGTAGATCCAGACCGGTGTTCGGAGGCGATCAAGGTGCGCGGAAGTGACCGCGAACGACGCCTGTTCGCGCGACCGGCCCTCACCATTGGGCACAACCTCACCGATTCCCGATATCATGCAAGAAACTTAGAAGCCGACCGGTTAAGGCACTGATAACTCGACCTCAATTCACGCCGTCATGCGCCCTTTTGCGACGCCCCGCCGGAACCACGCCAAGTCACCGCCCGAGCACGCGCGGTTCACAGCCCATATCCTCCCTGGACCGGCTTGAGCCACCCCACCGTTGCAGCCCCTTCGCGTTCGATCACCGGGCGCTTCATCAGTGTTGGATGCTCAGCCAGAAGGGCCGCCGTGTCGGTCTCCGAAAGTGCGCGCGATGTTGCGTCCAGACCACGCCACGTGGTCGACCGCGTATTCACCAGCGCCGGACCATGCTCGGACACCCACATGTCCAGCTTCTCACGCGGTATGCCGTCAGCACGCACGTCGATCACCTGCACGGCGTGACCGGCCTCGGTCAGCGCCTTGATGGCCTTTCGGCAGGTGTCACAAGTCTTCAACCCGTAAAGTGTCAGCTCCGCCATCGCGCTTCTCCACCTGATAATCGGCATCATCGTCTTGCCGCTGCTTAACGCCTGTGAGACGGTCTTTCCATGCAGAACCGTTGGATACTCACACCGCAATTCTTCGAAGACCCAGAACCTGCCTTGGCCTGTGCCGTTCCGGACGACGCCACTCAGAACGGCCCCCATGCGATCTCGGACCGCACCGCGGAAAGTATCGCGAAACTGCACCGTCCGATCGCAGACTTCGTCGAAGTCACCGCACGGCTGGGTGACAGGCCGGTCTCAATCGCTGGAGATTGCTGCGCGTCGATCCCGGTTCTGGCCGGTCTGCAACGCGCAGGCGTATCGCCCGTTCTGGTCTGGATCGATGCGCATGGCGACTTCAACACGCCCGAGACCTCGCCCTCTCAGTTCCTGGGCGGAATGCCACTGGCAATGATAGTCGGGCGCGGACCGCAATGGATGTGCGAAAACCTTGCGATGAAAGCACAGGCCGAGCACCGGGTCTGGCTGATCGATGGCCGCGATCTTGATCCAATGGAGCGTGCGGCTATGGACGCCTCGGCGGTGCGCCGGACCGGAATTGCCGGCTTGGACACCCTGCGGATCAACGGGCCGGTCTGGGTGCACCTCGACGTCGATGTCTTCGACTCGGACGAGGTGACTGCGTTCAAGTACCCGGTGCCAGGCGGGCCTTCGGTAGAAGACACGCTGGATGCCTGTCAGAGCTTCGCCAATGACAACAGGATCGTCGCGGTTTCGGTGAGCGGTTGGAGCGGCGACCTCGACACCGACGGGTCAACGGCCGACGCCAGCAATCGGGTGATCGGCGCGCTTACCGCCTGATCAGTGCCTCAGGGCACGACCTTCGTGACGAACGTGTCGACGACGAACAAGCTGACCGAAAACACGATCATGGCGATCCCGATCCAAAGCCATTTTCCGCCCGTGGCCCGGAACGCCCAGACGTTCCAGATCCCCATCACCAGCGCGAAGCCGCACAGAAACAGTGTCTTGTCCATCCAAAGCCTCATCAACGATTACTTATGCGTTTAGCTTACGGCCTGAGAGATCTTTATATATTGATTCCAGTACCCTTCGATGGTCTTTTGCGATCTCCTCAAAATTATCACACATGCTAACGATCTCAGCATACTCCTCCGACCTCAGCATACCTCTCCAAACATCATTCCACCGCATTGCTTCGTTTTCGTTGAAGAACAAACGGAAGTTTGTGTAGCTTCGGATCTGGTTTTCGTTTAGGAGTATGTAATACCATCCAGTGTTCATTAACACTGTTATAGAACTATAATCGAATTGCCTCATGTCTATGCTTATTTCATAGTCCAGAACACCATGCGCGGCTGCTAAACTCTTAATACGAGCAACAGATGAGGAAACTCTTTCGATCAGACCGTGATTATAGATCAGCTCGCCTAATATAACTTGTTTAGCATGAGAGCGCTGCCGATGGCGCTCAAAGACCCCAACGAGCACTTGAACCATGGCTCCAGCTACAATCCCGGCGAACAGGCCAAGTCCAGTAATTCCGTTACCTACAAAACCTAAAATGAGATCTTCACTCATACATCTACTCCTTAAGGCACTCCCTAAATTCCCGCCATTCGCCCGCGGACATGCCCGAGGTTTCCTGCGTGACCTCTTCGCCCGCCAGCATTCGGCGCAGGCAGGCGATGCCCGGACCCGAGAACTGCACGGCAGTCAGCCGGTAGTCTTCGAATGCGGCATAGGCCGCTGGCACCCAGGCCTTCACCAGATCGCAGATCGCCTCGGCATAGACGCGGATCTCGTACTGCGCATGAGCATCGGCGCGCAAACGCAGGAAATGAAACAGGTTGTGCAGATCGACCTTCCAGTACCACTGCGTGTAGACATTGGCCGGAAGGTTCATCCGCGCCAGTTCGCGCGCCAGCCCCTGCTGACCGTCCTGGCTCAGCATCTCCTGATAATGATCGTAAGATCGCGCGCTGTCATCTCGGAGAAGTTCCAGCACCTTGGCCGCCTCCTCCCCCTCAAGGACGGACCCACGGCCCTGATTGTTTACGGTTGACTGCGCTGCCAGGTGCTCGGGCGCGGGAATGTAGAACTCGCGGTCCAGGATCGAATACCGCGCCGAATACTCGTTCACGTTCGCAGTGCGGTGCCGGATCCACTGCCGCGCCACGAAGACCGGCAGTTTCACATGCAGTTTGATCTCGCACATCTCAAACGGCGTCGAATGCCAGTGCCGCATCAGGTAGCGGATCAGACCACTGTCATCGCGCGATTTTTTCGTGCCCTGCCCGTAACTGACACGCGCCGCCTGAACGATCGCCGCATCGTCACCCATATAATCGACAACCCGGACGAAACCGTGGTCCAGCACCGGAACTGCCTCGTAGAGATGTGCCTCCAGACCTTCGGCCACCGCCCGTCGTGTTGGAGCAACACGATCGCGTTGAGTGGTAATTTCGGCCTGTTGTTCCGGCGTCAGTGACATATCATCCCCTGCAAGTCGGTCCGATCCCGTGAGTCGGCTGCCCTAAATCTTGTATCAAGAATGAGAGGCCACACAAGATGAAGATCAATTTTCTGCATACCATGGTGCGCGTCAGCGATATCGAAGCATCGAAGAAGTTCTACTGCGACCTACTGGGCCTCGTCGAGACACGCCGCAAGGATCTTGAAGCCGCAAAAGCGACGCTGGTGTTCCTCAGTCAGGAGGGCGGCGGCCCCGGCAACGAGATCGAGCTGACCTATAACTGGGGATCCGAGGAGGTCTATGACGGTGGCCGGAATTTCGGCCACCTCGCCTTCGAGGTCGAAAACATCTACGACAAGTGCCAGCAACTCATGGACGGCGGCGTCACGATCAATCGCCCTCCGCGTGACGGGCGTATGGCCTTTGTCCGCTCTCCCGATGGCGTCTCAGTCGAACTTTTGCAGATGGGCGAGTCGCTGCCTCAGCAGGAACCCTGGGCCAGTATGGAGAACACCGGCTCCTGGTGATCCGTCTCTCAGCGATAGTCGTGGCGTTCGGGCTTGCACCGGGCGCCGCATCTGCTTGCGGACTGGAACTCGTACTGGCGATGGACGTGTCCCGCTCGGTGATCAATGACGAATACGATATGCAGATGGGCGGCATGGCGAACGCATTCCGCAACACCGAGATCATCGACGCCATCGGCTGGATCCCGGGGGGTGTGATGGCGACCCTGACCCAATGGTCCGGATCAGGCCAGCAGGTGCAAAGCATCGGCTGGCGTCACCTGACAAGTCCGGACTCCGTGATTGCCTTCGCGACCGAAATCGATCTCACGAACCGGAAGTTCTTTCAGTCGTACACGGCCATCGGCGATGCGCTTTGGCATGCCAACAGCCTCAGCGCCACGAACCCTCGCGATTGCAAACGTCGCGTGATCGACGTCTCGGGCGACGGCATTTCAAATCGCGGGCGGGAACCCGTTCGGGTGGCCGAGGCTCTGGCCGCCAATGGTGTGACGATCAATGCCGTGGTGATCCGCGGCGCGCGGCCCGATCCGGCGGAGTACTACATCGACAACGTGGTGCGCGGGCCGGGCGCGTTCATTGAAGTTGCCGATACATTCCATGATTATGCACGCGCCATTCAGCAGAAACTACTGCGGGAACTGACCCCGGCGCTCGCCAGTCGCGAGGGGGGTGCGGGATGAGACACCTGGCGCTCCTGGTTCTTGCGATCGCGCTTCTCGGTCCCGTCTCGGCACAGGCGTACTGCAAGCTCGCGCTGGCCTTCGCGCTGGATGTGTCGTCCAGCGTGAACGATGGCGAGTACCGCATCCAGCTTCACGGCCTCGCCGATGCCCTGGCATCGGACGAGGTTCAGGCCGCGATCCTGTCACCGGAGGGCGCACATATCATGGCGGCGGCCTATGAATGGTCAGGCTATCCGCAGCAGACCCTTCTGCTGGACTGGACGAAACTGGACACACCGGGTGCGATTTCGCTGTTCGCCAACCAGCTACGCCAGACCCGGCGGCGCTATGCCGAGTTTCCGACAGCGCTCGGCAAGGCCGTCGAGTTCGGCGCACACCTTTTGCATCGCGCCCCACCCTGTTCACGCCAGGTGCTGGACATCTCGGGCGACGGCGAGAACAATGTCGGCGTGGGACCAGAATACTTCCGCCGCCAGGGACTGCTCGACGGGCTGGTCATCAACGGCCTCGTCATCCAGGGTGCCTTCCCGGATCCGGCGATCTACTACAAGCAGCATGTGATCCAGGGGCCGAACGCGTTCATGGCGCTGGCCCGCGACTTCGAGGACTATCCCGACGTGATCCTGGGCAAGCTGCTGCGCGAGATCGAGGGCGATCTGATCATCGGGCGGGTCGTCCAGTGAGATGGCTTGCAGCACTCGCGACGGTTCTTGTGACGCTGATGGCAGCGCCGGGTGCGCGTGCATGCGCGCTCGAACTGATCCTGGCTGTCGATGTCTCGGGCTCAATCGACGAACGCGAGTTTACGCTGCAGATGGAGGGCACGGCCTCGGCCTTTGAACACCCGTCCATGATAACCGCGATCGAAGCGCAGGAGGGCGGGGTCCAGATCATCCTGACACAATGGAGCGGCCGGACCCGCCAGCGTATCGTCACCGACTGGCACCTGATCAAAGACGCAGGCTCGATGTCCGACTTTGCCAACGCGATCCGCCGCGGCGGGCGGCTCTGGCGCAATTACTCAACGGCCGTGGGCGAGGCGCTGGAACACGCCCTGCGGGTCGGTGGGACGGTGCCGCAGGACTGCGAGCGCCGCGTCGTCGACGTCTCGGGCGATGGGATCAGCAACGAGGGACGGGCGCCGCGCGCCATGGCCGACGAACTCGCGCGCCAAGGGTACACGGTGAACGGTCTGGTCATTCGGGGCGATTCGCCCGACCCGGTGGAGTTCTACCGGCGCAACGTGATCGCCGGTCCCCGGTCGTTCATCGAGATCGCCAATGGATTCGAGGATTATCCGAACGCGATCCTGCGAAAACTCCTGCGCGAGATCGAGCAGCATCAACTGATCAGCGACAATCGCTGACGGATCTTCGCGTCGATCGCACCCTGCTTATCAGCTTTTTAGGATCTGACGTGCACCTTTGACGACGGGTGATTTGTGTAGCGTGTTGGGGACAAATGTTCGAGAAATTGACGAAGGAGACTGTGCGTCTTGGCGCATGGCTGCGGAGCGGCGTGTTCGTGGCCACAGCTGGAATTCTGGCCGCGTGCTCGGCGACGCCGACGGTGGATGTACCAACGGCGCAGCAGCAGGCACCGGCGCTGCTTCACCAAGCACTCTACAATTTTCCAGATACAGCACCGGCGTATGAATACCGCGGCGTGCCGAAGCACGGCAAAGCCATCCTGGTCAACATACCCAGCTTCGAGTTGATCGCGTTCGAGGACGGCAAGCCGGTTCTCCGCAGCCGTGTGATTGTCGGCAAACGGTCCACGCCGACGCCGATCATGCAGACCGAAACCTCGGTGGTGCGGTTCCGTCCGACCTGGACACCGACCCCTCGCATGATCCGCAGCGGCAAGTATCGGCCCGGCACTCGTCCGCCAGGCAAGCGGAACCCGCTCGGCTTCCTCGCAATCCGCCTGGCACCGGGCATGCTGATCTATCTGCACGGCACCAACAAACCGCAGCTGTTCGACAAGGACGGTCGTGCGCTCAGCCATGGATGTGTGCGTGTCGAGAAATGGGACGAGGTCGCCGCCTGGGTGCTGGACAGCAGCGTCGAGCAGGTCCACGGCCATGCCTACGGACGGCGCACGTTTGACGCACAGACAAGCGGTATTCCGGTGATCATGTCCTACCAGCTCCGTTTTCCGGACGCGAACGGCGTGATGCGTGACTGGGACGACATCTATCGCCGTGGGACCGAGACCGTTCTGGCGCAGACCCTGTAGCACCATTCTCCGCATCGACGGCGGGCGAACAACGCCCGCCGCAAACACTCCAAAAGCCTGACGCCAGGGGAATCTTGGAATTCGACGGATGCGCCTTTAAGCTTCTCCGATTGATAAAAAGAAACACAAGAGAGGGGAAAAATGGCGCAGATCATTGACTATGCCAATCTGGCCGAAGCTGCTTACGAAGACTGGAACTATGTTGACGGCTGGACGCGCACGGCGTTCAAACCGGCAGGATCCGGGCTGCACGACTCACTTCAGGCGGCGGCTTATTCCAAGGGTGGCGAGCTCGTCTTTGCCTTCAAGGGCACCGACAACAAGCGCGATGTCGTGACCGATATCAAGCTTGGGGTTGGCATGAACACGGTCCAGTTCTCGCAAGCGCAGGACTTCGTGGAACAGACGAACTTTGGCTCTGCCGGCCTCGTCACGGCCTGCGGGCACTCGCTGGGCGGCGCGATCGCCCAGGTCGTCGGAAATCGTGAACGCATGCGCTTCGTGACATTCAACGCGCCAGGCGTCGCTGTCCTTTCGTCGCGCCGCGTCAAGCAGCGCGGCATCGCGCTTCTCACCGGATCGCAGGCCTTGCGAACCGCGGGCATGTTCGCCAGCGCCTTCCGGCATCCGTTCCAGGCACTCGAGGATATCGGATCCGCCTTCTACCGGGTCAGCGGTGTCAATTTCCGTGTTGGGAAGGATATCGTTGGAACGTGGGGCGTGCACTACGGGCAGCTCATCGAGATCCCATATTCCGGCGGCTCCCTTGATGTGAAGCAGAAGCATCAGATCGGCACGATGATCTCGGAGTTGGGCACTTCGGGCTATGGCGCGAAAACACTGGCAAGCGTTCTGAACTGAGACCCGCGCGCCGCTGGGAACTCCAACACAGCTTCCCATTCGTCTCGAGCCGACAATAGCGAAGGTCAACGGTCGACCGATCCCGCAGGATCGGTCGATCAAGCGACAAAGCGATCAGCGTCCGGCATATGAGGCGGCAATGCACGTTGCAGAACGCGCGCGACCGCAATGACGTATGCATCCCCGGGTTTTGGATATCGCAAGTCCGAGACAAGGTATTCGGCGATGCCAGCCTGGGATGTGACGGTCTGATAGAGTGCTTGCAAGCGCGGCGTCGCGTTCAGGATTTCGGGACACCATTCCAGATACGAACTCAGCGCCTCTGACAGAACGACATCGGCGAACGTCATCGTCTCGGCAGCACAAAACCCGGAACCCTGCTCCTCGATCCTGGCCTCGAAACGCGGCGCGAACTTTGCGAACCGGGTTTCAAGATCCGATACGGCGACATCTGAGGTCGGCTTGAAAGCGGCCTGCATCGCAGTCTCGGCAAAATCACCAACGACGCCCGCGACCAGGTCGCACCACATCGCGTCGGTGTCATTGGATCCGTAAAGCCCGCCACGCCGCGCGAGATAGCGGATCATTGCCGAGGACTGGCTGAGGCAATGCCCGTCAAGCTCGAGCAACGGCAGCTGATCGAACGGGAGCTTCCCGGACGCACGCAGGTTGGCGAGATCTTCCGGTGTATCGACCGCAACATTGACGAATGCGACGCCTGCGGCGGCCAACATCCACCGTGTCGTCTCGGCGCGCCCGCGCCCCCGGAAGTATGTCAGTCTTGCCGTTGTCATTGCTTGCACACCTTCGCTCGCCGGATTGGCTCTCGTCACTATCCAGGCTCGATCTGACAGATCGATCGTTACGCGTCAAAGCGTGACTCGCGCCACGCAAGCGCTGCTTTCAAGCCGCCCTCTCGCAGGTGATGCAGAAACTCTGCCTTGTCCGGGCTGCCCTCGCCCTCGATGTCCAGATCCGTCGCCAGCGCGTCCTCCAGGGCCTGTTCCATCCCCATGGTCTGCATCGTCATGTTGACGGCTGCCTTGGTGCGGCGGACCACCATCGGATCGACCACGCCAATCTGCCGCGCCAGAGCTTGTGCATGCTCAAGAACGCCTTCGTCCGGGACAACGCGGTTGATCATGCCAAGACGCAAGGCTTCACCCGCGGGAATATCGTCCATCCCAAGCAGAAAGACCTCCTTGGCCACCTTCGGTCCGGCCAGCCACGGCAACAGCATCACGACAATGCCCGCACCGAACCGAAGCTCCGGCTCGCCGAACCGGGCGCCCTGCCCTGCAATGGTCAGGTCACAGGCCATCGCAAGCTCGCACCCGCCCGCCAGGGCCGGGCCGGACACAGCCGCGATTGTCGGTTTCGAGAGATGCCAGAACTTCATAACGGCGTCGAAGTCCGTCCTCAGCACTGGCGCCCAGGCCTCGCGCCCGACCGGAGGGGCCGCCGCCTGAGCCGTCAGATCGAACCCCGCCGAGAATGCTTTCCCTGCCCCGGTCAGCACGAGAGCCCTGATCGAGTCATCGGCCTCAACCCGATCGCACGCGGCCATCATCTCGCGCAGCATCGGTTGATCCATGGCGTTGAGTTTGGACGGACGGTTCAACGTCATCGTGGCAACGGTCCCATCGACCGTAAGCAGGATCGAGCCGTCTGACATGGTGTTCGCTCCAGAGGTGAGATGCGATGATCCCACCATGGGCGACGTCAACAATCAATGCAGCGTTTCGCTCAGTCCCAGAGCGCGCGGCCCAGTTCGGTGTTCTCCAGCGGGTCGAACTCGCCATCGTTCTCGACGATACCTTCATCAACGATCAACGCCCCTGCCGTCCCGGCGGCAACAGCGACGCAGCCGGAAAGAACACCCATCAGGAACAAGACGCAGAGAGCTCTTGGAAGTGATCCACCCATGAAAATTCTCCTTTCTCCCAATGTAGGTGCGAAACCCTGTCTGTGCGCAGGAGAGTCCGTGCAGATTTCCATGTTTGGAAACTTAGGGAATCATCCTTATATTGAGGTCGTTCCCTTGGGGACTATGGCGATAAACGCGCTCGTAATAAGCGGATCGGACCCGGGGGCGGTACCCGGCGGCTCCACCAAAAAACCTGTCTTTGCAGGCAGTTGGGGCCGAAATAGGATCGACGGACGTGTAAAGGAGATAGCTTTCGCTCGGTGAGGTACCACCGTTATCGGTCCGACATGTACAGTTGCAAATGACAACCGTGCTCCGGTGGCAATGGCTGCGTAAGCAGTTTGACCTACCGAAACTTAAGCCCTTGGGCCTAGCAGCCTAAGGCGGGGTTCGCAGGCACCTGGCAACAGAAGCCTGCATTTTTCACGCATCGTTAACGCCCAAATCACGCTGCGCTCACGCAAGCTGTGTACCTCTCGTTCTGCCGGGTCTCGCGGATCTGGCGATAAGGAGGGGGCACTGATGACGATCCCAAACATCGATCACCATCACAGGGCGGTCCGCCGCCGGATCATCGGCGACGTGCCCGGTTGGGCACAAACCGAGATCGCGGGCAACCTGGTATCCTACAGCCGCACCGAGGGGATCACCGGTGCGCCTGCCCCGGGCAACGCGCTGGCTGAAATGCTGGTCGATGTCGCCCGGGACGAAGGCATCGCATCGCCCGGGACGTTTTCGCGATCCTTTGTCGCGCAGCGCATTGACGACCTGCGCAGGCGCCCGGCGTGGGCGCTGAAAGCACATCGCCAGGCCCATTTGCTTGAAGCGTTTTACTTGAACGGTGACGGAGGCCAGTACCTTTACGCGTAGCGTTGCGTGGTATTTCAGCGGCGGGCGGTCTTGTGTCACCGGGGCCGTCCGTCTTTTTCGTGTTCTGGTCGTGTTCTCAACGAAAAATCAATCCGTTTCCCCTCTTTCCTGTGCAAGAGAATCCGTTATGGTCCGCCTACCAGAAGGGGATAACCGAATGACCGTAGGCCAAAGGCTCAACTACGGACACCTGATGCAGAAGGCCATGCGCCAGATGATGGCGGATGTTCTGAGTCAGGTTGCCGAGCATGGCCTGCCCGGCGAGCACCACTTTTATATCAGTTTTGAGACGGATCATCCCGGCGTCGACATTCCGGACTGGCTGCGCGAGACGTATCCCGACGAGATGACGATCGTGTTGCAGGAATGGTTCGCCGATCTTGCGGTGGCATCGGACCGTTTCTCGGTCACGCTGAATTTCTCGGACCAGGCGCAGACGCTTGTCGTTCCGCTCGAGGCGGTGCGCACATTTGTCGATCCGTCCGTGAAGTTCGGGCTGAAATTCGACGCACAGGAAGCCGATGGTGACGAGGACGCAGAGCCGTTCGTGGCCGATACGCCCGAAACCGATGATGACGCCGAAGAAAAGCCCGCCGCCGGCGCGGACGTTGTCAGCCTGGACGAGTTCCGCAAACACTGAGGGCGGTCGTTAACGCCCTGTCAGGTGACCTGCCTTAATCCCGCCAAGAACAGATCCGACCGCGTCACGTGCTCGCGTTTGACCACGCTTCACAACTGCGGCTATAGCCTGCTGGCAGATCTAGAACAGGATGGCGCACCATGGCGAAGACTCGTACGGAAACCGACAGTTTCGGACCGCTGAAGGTTCCTGCCGACAAGTACTGGGGTGCGCAGACACAGCGCTCGCTGAAGAACTTCCCCATCGGGTGGGAGAAGCAGCCCGTCGCAGTTGTCCGAGCGCTCGGCGTGATCAAGCAGGCCTGTGCCGAAGCCAACATGAAGAACGGCAGCCTCGACAAGAAGATCGGCAAGGCGATCGTCAAAGCCGCGTCCGAAGTGGTCGATGGCAAGCTGGATGATCACTTTCCGCTGGTCGTCTGGCAGACCGGATCGGGCACACAGTCGAACATGAACGCGAACGAGGTGATCGCCAACCGCGCGATCGAGATCCTCGGCGGGACGATCGGCTCGAAGGATCCGGTGCATCCGAACGATCACTGCAACAAATCGCAAAGCTCGAACGACACGTTCCCGACGGCGATGCACATCGCGGCCGCGCGCACGGCCCATGACGTGCTGATCCCCGGGCTTGAAAAGCTTCATGCCGAAATGGACGCCAAGGCCAAGAGCTTTGCCAAGATCATCAAGATCGGCCGGACCCATACGCAGGACGCCACGCCGATGACGCTGGGCCAGGAATTCGGCGGCTACGCGTTCCAGCTCAAGCAAGGCATCGCCCGCGTGAAGCAGGCACTGAAGAACGTCTACTTCCTGGCGCAGGGCGGCACCGCGGTCGGGACCGGGCTGAACACGCCAAAGGGCTTTGACAAAGCGGTCGCTGCGAACATCGCGCGCATCTCGGATCTGCCGTTCAAGACCGCCCCGAACAAGTTCGAGGCCCTCGCAGCGCATGACGCGATTGTCGAGATGTCGGGCGCTGTTAAGACCGTCGCCGCCTCGCTCTTCAAGATCGCCAACGACATCCGCCTGCTAGGGTCCGGTCCACGCTGCGGGCTCGGCGAACTGCTGCTGCCGGAGAACGAGCCCGGCTCGTCGATCATGCCAGGCAAGGTCAACCCAACCCAGTGCGAGGCGCTGACCCAGGTCTGCGCACACGTCATGGGCAACGATGCGGCCATCGGCTTCGCCGGAAGCCAGGGCCATTTCGAGCTGAACGTCTACAAGCCGATGATGGTCTACAACCTGCTGCAATCGATGCAGTTGCTTGGCGATGCCTCGGTCGCATTCACCGACAATTGCATCGCCGGGATCGAAGCCGACGAAGACCGGATCAGCACTCTGATGTGGGAAAGCCTCATGCTGGTCACAGCATTGGCGCCCGAGATCGGTTATGACAATGCGACCAAGGTCGCGAAGACGGCGCACAAGAACCGCACGACCCTGAAGGAAGAGGCAATCAGACTCAGCTTCGTGGACGAGGCGACCTTCGACAAGGTGGTCCAGCCCAAAAACATGATCGGTCCCAAGTAGCCCTGAGCTAGCAGTGGATGTCGCTCGCCCAGGGCGTCATCAGCAAACCTAGGCCGTCGCCGCGCGTTCGTGCCCGGTGACGCACCCGATCATCGCGGGCACGCACATCGAAACCGCCTCGACGATCCAGTAGCCGCTGATCCCGGCAGCCTCCAGAAAACCAGGCCACATCCAGGGTGCGGTCGTCAGGAAAACCGCCGCCTCCGGCACGCCCCCTTCCATCAGCGCCCAGCACGTCCATCGACCCAGGAAGAAAACCGCACCCATTGTGAGACCAAGCGCGATTGTGCTCGCCCAGTTCTGCCGGGCCGAGATGACGCCCGCCATGATCAAGACGACGGATCCGGCAATTCCGATCAACACCTTGGTGGCAACGAAATCGAACGCATGCGCGAAGGTGCCATGCACAGCTCCCGCAACGGCCGCCATACTGACGGCAATCAACGCCCCGCGGGCGCCGTATGCACGATCGAGCGATGCCATTGCGTCTGTGAACCTCCTGACGTTTCATACGCGATCTCTATTGACGAAAAGTGTCGTGCTCGACAATGGAGATCTGATGACAGACAAACCGATCAATTTGCGCCTGCGCCGCAAGCAGAAGGCCCGCGAGGACAAGCGCCGTGCAGGGGACAGCGCTGCCGCACAATCGGGCCTGTCGAACGCCCAGCGATCGGAGGCCGACGCGATCACCCGGCTGAGCGACCGGCAACTCGAAGGCAAACGCCTCGGCGACGCCGGACAAGATGACTGAGGACCGGCCGGTCAAGCGATCCCTCACCCTGCAGGGTCACCGCACCTCGGTCAGCCTCGAAACAGCCTTCTGGGACGAATTCCAACGGCTTGCGACAGATCGCGGCCTCTCGGTCAACGCGCTCGCCAGCACGCTTGACGCTGCCCGCACGCCGCCTGCCTCACTCGCCTCGGCGATTCGGCTCTACGTCCTGCGCGAGGTGAAGGCGGGGCGCTGATCTCTTGCGCGCGGCACGGCAATCTGAGAATGCTGCACCGCACACAAGGAGAGCCGCATGCCCGAACCCCGCTATCCCGAACGCCCGGAAGACCTGTTGCAACCGCAGCAGATGGCACAGCTCACGGGCATGGACTACATCCGCGGCATGCTGACCGGGCGCCTGCCCGCAGCCCCGATCGCCCAGCCCGGATGCATCACCATGACCGATGCCCATGAAGGGCGCGTGGTGTTCGAAGGCAATCCGGACTTCAGCCTCTACAACCCACAGGGCGCGGTCCACGGCGGATGGTTCGGCATCGCGCTCGACAGTGCCATGGGCTGTGCCGTCATGACCCGATTGCCACGCGGCTTCGGCTACACGACGCTGGAATACAAGATCAACATCCTGCGCCCGGTGTTCGAGCACACCGAACCGCTTCAGGTGATCGGCGAATCGGTGCACGCCGGGCGCCGCACCGCGACGGCGGACGGCCGGATCATCGGATCGGATGGCAAGATCTACGCGACCGGCAGCACGACGTGCCTGGTGCTGGAACTGCCGAAGGAATAGCGCGCCGCCCTAGAACAGAATGCGCGCGACCCCAACCAGAACGATCGCGCCGATGGTGGCGACCGCGATCTGGTCCACCAGCGGATTGCCCAGCGAGATCGAGATACCGGCTTTCGGCAACAGGAACCCGCCGACGAATGACCCGAGAACGCCCCAGATGACGTATTTCAGAAGGCCGCCGCCGCCGACCACGAACGAGGCCAGCCAACCTGCCACCAGTCCGATGACGACCATTGCAATGATACCTTTTGGATCCATCCGTTCTCTCCCGAACTCTGTGATCGACACGTTCAAACGACCTGCCAACGAGCTGTAAACGACCCGCAAAAGACCTGCCGCCGCAACCGCGCAGTGATCATGCCGCCCTGTGCCGCGCTCAGACGTAAGCGATCCACAAGAGTACGCACCCCAGTCCCAACCGGTACAGCACAAAGGGCAACATCGTCCACGTCGCCGCGAACATGCGCATCATCACGGTCAGCGCCAGCCAGGCCGCACCGCACGAGAGCACCGCGCCCAGCAGCAGCTCCGATCCCAGTTCCAGATCACCATCGGCGACGACCCCGGCCGTCTCGACCAGCCCGGCAGCCAGGATCACCGGGATCGACATCAGCAAGGCCAGGCGCGCGGCCTGCAACCGCTCAAACCCCAACCATCGCGCCGCCGTCATCGTAATCCCCGACCGGCTCGTCCCAGGCACCAGAGCCAACGCCTGAGCCATGCCGATGATCACTGCATCGCGCAGGGTCCAGCTTTCGGCATCGCCACGGTCCGGGACCGCGCGGTCCGCAACATACAGCAGAATACCGCCGATCAGCGTGGTCCAGCCGATCACCTCGATGGCACGCAAGGCGTCCATGGCCCCCGCCAGTTTCAGCGCCAGACCGAATACGACGGCAGGCACAGTCGCCACCGCCAGCAACAGCACCATCCGCGCCGCATCGGTCCCGAAGCGTCCCGTCACCACGTGCCCGGTGCCATGCAGCAAACCGACAAACTCGGCCCGGAAGAAACCACATACGGCAACAAGCGTGCCGACATGCACCGCGACATCCATGACCGCGCCCTGATCGTCACGCCCCGTCAGCAGCGGCCACAACGCCAGATGCCCTGACGATGAAATCGGCAGAAACTCGGTAATCCCCTGGATCACCGCCAGCATCACAATGTCGAAAAGTTCCATGCTTTCCCCTGTCGCCGCAGCGCGCCTGTGTTTGTGTCATCGGCGGTGCTGTGGCAACCTCTGGCACAACACCCCAGTCGAAGGGACGCAAGATGTCAGAGCAGATCCAAGGCCAGTGCCTCTGTGGCGCTGTGAGGTTCCATGGAAAGATCCTTCCCGGCCGCGGCGTCGGCGTGTGCCATTGCGGGCAATGCCGGCGCTGGGCCTCGGGACCCTTCATGGCTGTCCGATTCGAAGGCGGGGTGATCTTTGACTCGGACGCAGCACTGACGTGGTTCCAGTCGTCCGGGCATGGCGAGCGCGGCTTTTGCAGCCGTTGCGGCTCCAGCCTGTTCTGGCGCGCGCCCGGGGACGGCAACGACGTGGCCATCTCGATCAGCACCCTGCCCGAGGATCACGGGCTCGAGATCATGGAGCACATCTGGGTCGACGATCAGCCCGGCTGGTACGCATTCGCCGACGATACACCGCGCCGGACCGCAGCCGACGTGCTGGGCACGAGTGACTGACGCCCCACGGACCGGGGCGGTCCGCACCCGCTCGGTCACGTATTTCCACGGCTTCGATCCGGCCTCGGTCGGGCGCTATCGCCGCATCTTCGAAGCCGCGAGCCTCCGCCTGGACGTGATCCTTGGCGATCTTCCGGACGAAGCCCCCGGCTGGACGGTCTCTCGGGGACAGACCCAGACCCAAATCCGCCACGCGCGATACGAGGATCTTGTCCGCGCCTTTCAAGGCGCATCCCTCAACATGCGGCTTGGACGCGGCATTCGCACCTTGGCCGCCATGATCGGTGACGGCACGGTGTTTCGCCTCGCCCGTTATGCCCCGCGCGCCCTCGCCCTCGCCCTGTCGCCAGTTCTCTTCATGGTTCTGCCATTCCTGCTGATCGCGTTGCTCCTCGCGCCCGTTGACCTGATCGATATCGCGATCCTGGCCGCTCTTGGGATCGGTCTGCTGGTTCTTGCGGATCAGCTGTTTCTGCTCTTGGTCGCAGACCTCTTCGCCTATTTCCGCGAGATCACGCATGGCACCTCGGACGCAGCATCGCAGCACCATGCCCGCGTCATCGAACTTGCCGACTCGGTGCAAACGGACTGCGACGAGACGCTGATTGTCGGCCATTCACTTGGGGGCATTGCCGCGATCCACGCCGCGGCAACACTGCTCGACCGTCTGGCGCCAGATCAGGCCCTCGGCCTCCTGACACTCGGCTCGAACCATGGGATCGTCTTGCTCCAACCCGGCGCGGGCCGTGACCGGCTGGCCGAGGCCATCCTGCGGATCTGCATGAACCACCGTATCACCTGGATCGACGTATCATCCCCGCGCGACGCGTTCTGTGTCCCGCTCACCGACCCGCTGGTGCTGATAGACCCGGAAGTCGAAGCGAACAGTCCGCGCATTCTCTCGGCACAACTTTCCCACGCGCCCAGGATCCCGGGCGACCGCCGCACGGCCTTTGCAGCCATGCGCCGCCACATGGGCTACCTGCTGGAACCAACCGCCGACGGCGGCTTTGACTACGCCGACACCGTGACGGGAGAGCACACCCTCGCCGCCCGGTTCGCCGATCGCCACGACTCGCCAAAGGCCCGGCTGTGGCGACGGTAAAGCGAAAACCCACGGGCGCCCGAACCAGCCAGCGCAAACAGACACGGAGACCCGTCAGGCGCCGGTCGCTCTGGTGGCGGATCCTGCGGTGGCCGCTCAGGTGGATGGTGATCCTGTTCGTCGCCTGCGTGCTGTGGGTCGGTCTCTACCGCTTCATCGCACCGCCCGGCGGCATCTATCTGGCGACCGAAGCCTGGGCGCGCGGGGGCATCACCCAGGATATTCGCCCGATCGAAGACATCTCCCCCCGCCTGGGCCGCGCGATCATCGCCGCCGAGGATGCCCGCTTCTGCGATCACTACGGTTTCGACCTCGACGCGATCCGCGACGCGATGCGCCGCAACGAACAAGGCAAGCGCACCTACGGCGCCTCGACCATCACCCAGCAGGTCGCCAAGAACATGTTCCTCTGGCACCAGAGGAGCTGGTTCCGCAAGGGCCTGGAGGCCGGATTCACCGTGCTGATCGAAGCGCTCTGGCCGAAACGCCGCATCCTCGAGATCTACGTGAACAGCGTCGAATTCGCACCCGGTGTGTTCGGGGCCGAGGCCGCCGCGCGCCACCACTTCGGCCGCGCGGCGTCGGCACTGACACCGACCCAGGCCGCACGGCTTGCGGCCGTCCTGCCGAACCCAAAAGCCCGCAGCGCCTCGAAACCGTCGGCCTTCGTCAAACGCCGCACCCGCAGCATCATGGCAGGGGCCGCGACGATCCGGGCCGAAGGCCGGGACAAATGCGTTTACTGACCATCAAAACCGGCGGACTTGTGCCACGTCAGTGACCACCGCCGCCCAACCCGACACCGGCGATCAGGGCACCCCAAACTTTCAGGCGCAACCCGACCGCTTTGACAACTCCGGTTGCTGCAACGATGTGCCCGGTCACACCTGGCATGTTGCTTGTGTAGGTCTGCACGATGCATCCGCTGCCATCCAGCATGACCGCTTCCTGCTCGGGATGCACAAGTTCCAGATAAGCCAGAAGCGACCCGCGCGCGATGCCCTTTTCAGGCTCGAGCAGACGGCCGCCCGGCACGACCTGACCGGTCGCGATGGCAGGCTGGATCGCAATGACCTTGGCGGGCAGCACGGCATCGCGAAACGACAGGCCGATGTTGCTGTCACAGGCGATTTCGGCCGGCATTCCAACGTAAAGCGTCGACCGAGCAATCTGGGTGAACCCTGCCGTGATCCGCAGCGGCAGGTCAGAAGGGCGATCCGGGATGATCACCATCGCGGGGCTCAGGATCAGTTTCGACGCCGGGCTCCCGACACTCATCGCAAGCTGTGTGACGACGCCATCGGCGAACGACCGCACCTCGGTCTGCGCCTGAGCAACCTGTGCCGCTTCGACTGCCGCCGCCGCCGCCGCGCGCCTGGCGGGCAGCGCCTCGTTCAGATCGGTTTCCGCGAAGTCGACTTGCGCCAGCGCCGCAGCGTATTCCGCCTCGGCCACCGTAACGGCCGAAAACAACTCGCGCACGGCATCCTGCGTGCCGACATTGCGCTCCAGCAACTGGCGCGCATTGTCCAAATCGACCCGCAGCTTTTCCAGGCTCGACTCAGTCTCGATCAAGCGGGCCTCGGCAACCTTCAGGTTGTCCGCCGCCTTGGTCTCTTCCGCATCAAGCTTGGCTAGCTCCGCCTGGGCCTGCTTCAACGCCGCTTCCTGCGTGCTGCTTTCGATCCTGAACAACAAATCTCCGGCGGCCACGCGCTGCCCGTTGCGCACATCCAATTCGGTTACCGGACCGCTGGTTTGCGCCACGACCGAGATGGTCCGAAACGGCAGAAGCCCCGAGTACGACTTCGGATGGAAATAGAAGATCACCAGGAACAGCATGAACGCCATGATCGCCCACAAGAACACCGAGGTGCGCATGTTCCACACCGTCATCGCCTCGCCCCGGCGTTTCAGCTGGAAATAGCGGATGATGACCGGGAAGGATGTGAAAAGAAGCTCAAACACGTTGCACCTCTTGTCCCGAAAGATCCGATCGGGCCGATGCATCGGTGTCCGGTTCACTGTCCGGCTCGCGTTCCGGCCCACTTTCCGGGTCTTCCGGTTCGCCGGGGTCCGGATCAGCGTCTAGCCCGGGCTCCGCCTCATCGGGTTCGCCAAAGCGGTACCGTGACCAGTCCATCATCGCAGCGATCAGGATCGCCGACAGCGGCAGGAGCACGCTGAAATGATCCAATGGAAAAATCTCGTAGAGCAAGGCAATCGCCAGCAATGTCGGTATCGTCTTCGCAAGCGGCGTGCCCTTGGACCGGTGCTCGGCCCACCGGTCGAATGCCGCGTACAAGGTCACGACGCCGTAGAGCGCCAGGAACAGCATACCCAACGCGAGCCACGCGAAGCTGTCGACCTCGCCCGGCGCCACGAACCAGGATGGGAGGGCATGTGCCCCGTCGCCTTCAACCGCCATGGAGTGCCCTCATTCCGCAGGAGTTGAAACTCGATACAGCCTTGCACGCGTGGGGTCTACACTCTGCGCCATCGATCCAGGTGTGTTCCTGCGACGTCTGCCGAAAGCTGGTTTGCGCCGCGGAGGTCCCGACGCCGTAGAGCGCCAGGAACAGCATACCCAACGCGAGCCACGCGAAGCTGTCGACCTCGCCCGGCGCCACGAACCAGGATGGGAGGGCATGTGCCCCGTCGCCTTCAACCGCCATGGAGTGCCCTCATTCCGCAGGAGTTGAAACTCGATACAGCCTTGCACGCGTGGGGTCTACACTCTGCGCCATCGATCCAGGTGTGTTCCTGCGACGTCTGCCGAAAGCTGGTTTGCGCCGCGGAGGTCCCGCCATGTCTTCATCGATTAAGTTGCGGTCAGGCAGGGACAATACCGCGCGACCCTGTGCAAATGACTCTGCTGGCAATTCTAGTAGCAGACAGGTCCGCGGCCTCGACCGTTTTCACTGAAATCTGTCTCGTGGCCATGCTGCACGTTCGCACGCGGGCTACTTTCTTCGCCTGCGAAAACATCTCCTTCACAACGCTAGTACCGGCGTATCAGAAGGACGATACTCACGACAAAGATCACTGTCGCAGCCAGAAACAACCCGGCTGTGAACAGGAAGGCGTTGTCGACCGGAAAGCCGTGCGCCAATGCCGCGACACCGGGCCGTTCGGGCAAGTACCATACCTCGACACTGTCGCCGACCTGCGTCGCCGCGAAGAAGGCATCGCCCGCTGGGACCGAGGACAGCTTCGGCCCATCGCCCGCATCGAACCGCACGTCCAAATAGTTCCAGCCGTAGTCGCGCAGGACCCGCTCGGCGACTTCCGCTTCGGCCGTGAGGCCCCGGATCAGCAGATCCGGCGACAACGGCAACGTGTGCCATGTGAGGATCGCCAGGCAGACCGCCGAAAACAGGCTCGAGATCGCAAAGCGCGCCGGGCGATTGAGTTTGCGCTCCGCGTCGAGCCTGCGGCTCATGCAGCGTCCATTCCCAAGGTTTCAGTCACGCCCGCCAGCGCATCCCCATACGCAAAGATCCCCGGCGTACCTCCGGTGTGGATGAACAGCACGTTCTCGCCCTCGGGCCGGTTGCCCGCAATATTCAGCGCCCCTGCCATCGATTTGCCGGAATAGACCGGGTCCAGCATCATCGCCTCGCACCGTGCTCCCAGCCGGATCGCGCGTTCGGTCGGGAAGTTGATCTTGCCATATCCGGGGCCCAGGAAGCGGTCGTTGACCACCACGTCCTCCGGGCGCACCGGATTGTCTATCCTCAGCAGCTCGGCAATCTCGGCACAACGTCCCTCGATCCGAGGCTTCTGCAATTCCGCCGCCCGGCGTACGCAATAGCCGGTGATCGGGATCTCCGAGCCAAGCGCGCGCATCCCGAACAGGAAACCGCCATGGGTCGCACCGCTGCCCGAGGCCACCGCGATGTGATCGATCCTCAGATCCATCTCGTCCAACTGCGCCAGCAATTCCGCCGCGCAATCGATGTACCCCAGCGCCCCGAGCGGAGGATGCCCCGGCGCCAGATGAATCACATAAGGCTTGCGCCCTTCGGACCGCAGCCCTTCGGCGATTGTGTCGAGGTTCGCATCCGCTCCGGCCTCGTCCTCGCCAGCCGGGAACGAATGCAACACCGCACCCATCATCTTCTCGACCAGCACATTGCCAGACTCGCGGTACATCGGATCGTTCGTTGCCACCCGCTCTTCGTGCTGGATGTGACATTCCATGCTCAGCTTGGCCGCGAACGCCGCCGTCAACCGGCAGAAATTCGACTGCACAGCACCGGTGATCAGCACCGTATCGGCACCCTCGGCCTCGGCCGCGCCGAAATAGTACTCCAGCTGGCGTACCTTGTTCCCGCCGAACGCCAGTCCCTGCAGATCATCCCGCTTCGCCCACAGAGCCGCCCCGGAGTTGACCCGGCTCAGATGTCCAAGCCGCTCCAACGGCGTCACACCGCCTCCCAGCCGCACCCGTGGCATGTCGGCCAGCCTGCCTAAGTTCATCGCCCCCTCCGTCACAGTACAGCGTCCACCAGCAAGCTTACCGAGGTTCCCGCCAGGAACGCCAGCACCACGTTGCGGAAAACCCACTCCGACACCTTCGCCGCCACCCAGTTGCCGACGAACAGCCCCGCCAGCACCGCCGGCACCAGACGCACCGCATTCCACAGGGTCTCGGCACTGATCCCGATCACCGCCCATTGCCCGGCCAGGATCACCGGCCAGACCACGCAGAAAAAGCTGACCATCGTCGCGCGGATCGCCATCTTCGAATGCCCCAGCCCGGCCATCCGCATCGTCGCGGGGGGGCCCGGGATCGCCAGGCACCCGCCGAACAGCCCGGCCAGCCCGCCGAACACCCCGTCCAGCCCGCGCCCTGGCGTGCGCACGCCCGGCAACCCGAACACCATCGCCAGCGTCAGCCCGCCGATCACCACACCCGCGATCAGCTTCAGCCCAGCGATCGAGCTCAGCGCCAGCAGCACCAGCCCAAACGGCAAGCCCAGGGCCGCCCCGATCCCGAACCGCTGCAGCACCGCCCAGTCAGCCCCACGATAAAGCCCCGGCAACAGGACCAGCGCGATCAGCCAGGACATCAGCGTCGAGATCACCACCGCCGCCGGATCGTCCAGCACGATCAACACCACCGGCCCTGCGACCATGCCGAACCCGATCCCGATCGCCGACTGGAACACCGCCGCGACGAACGCCGCCACTTGCAGGATCAGCTCTTCCACCTCGACACCCCGATCAGACTCGGGTCACGTCCCGATCCCTCGCTTATCCACGTGAACATTACTTTCCACAAATTTTAACGACCTTGGATCATCCTCCTCGGTCCTCTTCAGGAGCGGCGAGCCGCGCCGCGCGATGTCCTCGGTCGAAGATCCTCATGTCCTCACCGAAAGATCGTCATCTCCTCATCCAACCGCCTCACCGGCGCCGGTGAGTTCTTCGTCACCGATCTCGCCGACACCCTCACGGCCACCGTCCCCGCGCGCTCTCCCTGAGCCTCTCGAACCCAGGCACGTGGTGTGCGCTTGCGAACACGCAGGCTGGCCGACGCGCGGACCAAACACCGCGTCGGCTAGATCTCACCGAACGTGGCTCTGACCTGCGCCCAGGCATCATCGAGATGCACCCGCAGCGCCGCCTCGGCCGCATCGGCGTCACGGCGCAGGATCGTCCGGAAAATCGCTGTATGAGCCGCATGATTGTGCCGGTTCCGGTCTGGCGCACGCGGCATGCGCGACCAATGGGGTCCCAACCAGGCAGTGTATGCCTTGTGCACGGCGGGCAGGACGGGGTTCTTGGGGATGTGATAAAGGACTTCGTGAAAGGCTATGTCGGTGCGATAGAACTGCTCGCTATCGTCGACAGCCTCGCCATTCGACGCAAGCGCCCGCTCCAATGCCTTGATATCGTCTTTCTGCGCCTCGACCGCGGCCTGCCGAACCAGCCCGGCCTCGATCATGATCCTGGTGTCAAACAGGTTCCGCACGCCCCCGGGCTGCTTCAGCAACCGCCCGACAACACTCTCGATCGTCTCGAAGGCCGTGTCATAGCTGGGCTTGCGGACAATCGGGCGAAATCTCGGACGCGCCTCGACCAGGCCCTTGTTGGCAAGCGCCAGCACGGCCTCGCGCACAACGGTCCGGCTGACACCGTATGTCGAGACAATCTCGCGCTCCGGTGGCAGGGGCTGCCCATCGACCAGGACGCCTGAGTTGATCATGTCCGCGAACGTCTCGAACAGTTTGTCCGCCGCGCGTTTGGACGGGTGTTTCGAGGCAGGAGCGGCTGCGTCAGTCATTTTGCCTGAACGTCGAGGATTGCAATCATTCGGTCGCTTTGTCAGTTTGATCATACCAAAACACCACACCGTTGCGACTGCAAGCCCGAAAACGGAACCGACCGCCGTGCCGGCGAGGAGACTGAGATGCCGACGATCACCGCGATTGAACCCCGCTATTTCGCGGTCCCGCTGGACGAGGTTCTCAGCGATGCCAAGCACGGCGACCACACGCATTTCGAGCTGATCACGGTCACGCTGCACCTCTCGGACGGATCGCAGGGAACCGGCTACACCTATACGGGCGGGCGTGGCGGCCGTGCGGTCCTGGCCATGATCACCCACGACCTGGCGCACTTTCTGATCGGGAAAGACGCAGCGGATGTCGAGGCGTTGCACGATGCAATGAACTGGCACATCCACTATGTCGGGCGTGGCGGGATCGCGTCCTTCGCGATCTCTGCGATCGACATCGCGCTTTGGGATCTGCGGTGCAAAGCGGCAGCGAAACCCTTGTGGCAGTTGGCTGGCGGCGCCGCCAGGACGTGCCGGGCCTATGCCGGTGGGATCGATCTGAACTTCCCGTTGCCGAAACTTCTGGGCTCGATCCAGGGTTATCTGGACCGGGGCTTCAATGCCGTGAAGATCAAAGTCGGGCAGCCGTCGCTCGACGAAGATGTTAAGCGCGTTGCAGCGGTCCGGGAGCTCATTGGCGCCGACATCGCCTTCATGGTGGATGCGAACTACGCGCTGGACGTCGATCAGGCGATTGCCGCCGCCAATGCGTTCGCACCGTATGACATCACGTGGTTCGAAGAGCCGATCATTCCGGATGACTACGCGGGGTATGCCCGAATTGCCGAGGCGACAGGAATGCCGCTGGCCATGGGTGAGAACCTGCACACCATGCATGAATTCGAGTTCGCTTTCGCCGACTCGCACCTGGCATACATTCAGCCGGACGCATCGAACTGCGGTGGCATCACCGGCTGGCTGCGCGTGGCCGAGATGGCCCGCAAGCACGGCATTCCCGTTTGCAGCCACGGGATGCAGGAACTGCAGGTGAGCCTGGTGTCCGCGCAAACCAATGCTGGCTGGCTCGAGGTGCACAGCTTCCCGATTGACCGCTATACGAACCGCCCCCTTGTGATCGAAGATCACCTGGCGGTGGCACCGGACACGCCCGGGATCGGCGTGACCTTCGACTATGCCCTGCTCGAGGACGCATGCGGGGGATGCAGCTGACAGCGCCTGTCGGGGCACTTGGACGATGCGGGGCGGAAACAAAATCGTTGCCTCCCCAGCAGCGCCCAGATAGTTTGATCATACCAAAACAAAAACCAGCCCTCGGCTTGCTGCTCGAAGGGCGAAACGCCTTAATCCAGGGGAGGATCGCATGAAACTGCTCAAGAAACTTTCGGTCGCCACATCGGTCGCAGCACTGGCCGTCGGGGCCGCGCTCTCGGCCTCGGCCCAGACGACCAGCCTGCGCATCCAGACGCACTTCTCGCCAGAGACGCTGTCGGGACAGATGGCCGCCGAGTTCATCGAGGACATCACCGCGATGTCGAACGGCGAGATCCAGGTAGAGATGTTCTATGCCTCATCCGTCGTGAAGTCGGCCGAAACCTTCGACGCCGCCGCGACCGGCATTCTGGACTGCGACATGACCGGCGGTTCCTATCAGACCGGCAAGAACCCGGCCTTCCAGTTCGCTGGTGATTTGAACGGCGGCTATGCCAACCCCTACCAGCAGATGGCATGGCTGCTGCACGGCGACGGCTACGACACGCTGAACGAGCTCTACAATGCCCACAACATGGAGTTCATCGGCTGGTGGATCCCGGGGCCGGAATCGCTCAGCTCGACCCGCCCGATCCGCGGCGTGGATGACTTCAAGAACTGGAAGTTCCGCTCGCCTCCGGGGATTATCACGGACATCTTCAAGAACCTCGGCGCCTCGCCCATCGTGATGGATTTCAACGAGATCTTCACAGCGCTGGAGACCGGAATCATCGATGGTGCCGATGCGGCCAACCTGACCAACAACATCGGTCTCGGCCTCTATGATATCGCCAAGCACACCAATTATCCGGGCTTCCACTCGATGCCGGCGGACCACCTGGCCTGCCGCAAGGACGTTTGGGACGCGATGCCGGATCACCACAAGGCGATCCTGAAGGTCGGCATGCAGGCACTTGCGTTGAAGAACACCACGATTAACGAGGTCAAGAACGCCAAGAACTCGGTCAAGCTCGCGAGCGAAGGGCTGAACATGTACGAATGGTCGCCCGAGGAAATGGCCAAGTACCGTTCGGCCGTCCAGTCCGCCTGGGTCGACTTCGCGACAACGCCTGAAGCGAAGAGCCTGCTGAACAGTCACCTCGACTTCCTCCGCGGCATTGGTGCTATGGAATAAGGCGCAGACACCAGATCAGCTTGGCGGGGCCTTCGCGGCCCCGCCTGATGCCTCGGCCCTCGCGTTGGGCCCCACGAGGCGTAACTCTCCACAGAGCGATTTGGGGAACGCATGGTTGAGGAAAAGTCAGGCGATCTTTGGGAATGGCTGATTCCCTCCTGCTTCCTGACCTGCATGGGATGGGCGATCTGGCATGCCCCCGCTTATATCCTGGACTTCATCCCGCCTGAGAACCCCGGCCTTGTCGCCCAGATGTCGGACCTTCATCGACGCAAGGACGTGACCCCGGACATGCCAAGTCTGTTCGGCGGCATCGCCGACCCGCTCGACTGGGCGGCACTGGTCATGATCCCGGTGCTCTTCATCCTGGGCGTTCGCGGCGTCAGGGTCTACGGGATGGAATTCGTGCATTGGCGCCCGGTCGACCGGATCGCACTCTTCATCGGCCGTTGCACGATGATCCTGATCCTGTCGATGACCTGCGTGATGCTCTACGAGGTGTTCCTGCGCTATGCGATCGAGGCACCGACGCTCTGGGCGAACGAGCTGACCCTCTGGATGGGTGGTTTCGTGTTCCTCTGCTCCGGCTTCTACGCGATGCAGCAACGCTGCCATATCCGGATCTTCCTGCTCTACGATGTGATGCCGCGCTGGCTGCAACGCGCTTGCGACGTGACCTCGACCCTTCTGCTGGTGACGTTTGCGTTCTTCATGGTCTACGGCAGCTACAAGCAGGTCTTCATAACCAAGTTCTACAAATGGGAGATGTTCGGCACGGCCTTCGACCCGCCGATCCCCGCGACCGTACAACCGGCCATTCTGATCATCATCACGCTGATCGCGCTGCAGGCGATCGTGAACGTGATCAACGACTGGAACCTCGAGCCCGAGATCCACTCCGCCGCCGATGACATCGACGAGGAAGAACTGGCCGCCATCAAGAAAAGCGTCGGGGCCGACTGATGGACGTTGGCACGATCTCGATCGTCCTCGTCCTGGGGCTCGTCTTCCTGCTGGCCATCGGGATGCCGCTTGGATTTGCATCCGCCGTGCTGGCGCTGGTCGTGATGGTCATGAAGTTCGAACCGAACCTGCTGCTCGATCCGCTGAGCTTTGGCGAGGGGATGCTGACGGGGCGACCGGGGACCGGGGCGCTCTATCTGCTGACGCAGAAGATCTTCGACCTTCTGACCGAATACGTGCTGATATCCGTCCCCCTGTTCATCTTCATGGCCGCACTTCTTGAGCGATCCGGCGTCGCGAAGGAAATGTACGACGCGCTCGATTTCTGGCTGAGCCGCGTGCGCGGCGGCATCGCCATCGTCACCTCGATCATGGCCGTGATCATGGCCGCCATGTCCGGGATCATCGGCGGCGAGGTCGTGCTGTTGGGCCTGATCGCCCTGCCCCAGATGCTGCGCCTTGGCTATAACCAGAACCTCGCCATCGGGACGATCTGTGCGTCCGGGTCCCTGGGCACCATGATCCCGCCCTCGATCGTACTGATCATATTCGGCCTGATCACCGAGACATCGATCAAGGCGCTCTTCACGGCGGCCTTCGTCCCGGGCTTCATGCTGGCGATGATGATCATCACCTACATCGTCATCCGCACCCAGTTGAGGCCCCAGGACGCGCCGCTGCCCGACCCGGCACCCGGCGATCCGACGGGCATCCAGAAGCTCGGCATGTTCGCGGCCTTCCTGTCGATCCTGCTGGCCGCGGTCTCCTCGCTCCTGTTCCTGCGCTCCCTGTTCTTCACCGTGACCGGGCAGAACGAGATCGTGGCCGACGACAATGTCGAGCCGATCTTCCTCGGAATGGAGCACCACCTGCCCTGGCTCGCCGGCTTTGCCATCCTTGGCGCCGTGTTGGCCCTGGCAGTCTTCGGGCGGGAACGCTCGGCCATCGGCTGGAGACACGGCAAGGGACTGGTCGCGCCAATCGCGGTCATCGGCGTGGTGCTCGGCTCGATCTATGGCGGGATCTCTGGGATCACCGAGGCAGCCGGCATGGGCGCGTTGGCGGTCTTCGTCATCGCCGTCGCACGGGGCGTCAAGCCGGTCGGCCTGATCTGGGACGGCATCATGCGGACGCTGCGCTCGACCGGCACGATCATCTGGGTCACGGTCGGCGCGGCGGCTCTGTCGGGCGCCTATACGCTCGCGGGCGGTCCCAACTACATCGCTCAGCTCATCGTCGGGTCCGAGATGCCGACGATGCTGGTGCTGCTGACCATGATGCTGATCCTTCTCTTCATGGGCGCGTTCATGGACTGGGTCGGGATCGTGCTGCTCATCATCCCCGTATTCCTGCCCATCGTGCGCAAGCTGCCCATCGAGGAGATTGGCCTGATCGGAACGCTCGAGCCGAAGTACATCGCCGTCTGGTTCGGGGTGCTCTTCTGCATGAACATGCAGGTCAGTTTCCTCAGCCCACCGTTCGGACCGGCCGCCTTCTACCTGAAATCCGTGGCGCCGCCGCACATATCGCTGACCGATATCTTCCGCGGTTTCCTGCCGTTCATCTGCATCCAGTTGCTGGCGCTCTCGGTACTACTGATCTGGCCGTCAATCGTGACGCTTCTTCTGTGAGCGTGGACAGCCAGCGGATTCACCGCAACACCGGCGCCCGCTTGATGCCCTGGACGCGCGCATTATCGAACCATCAGTCCTCGAAGAAATCGGCATGCTCTTTGCGGATTTCGCGGATCGTTTCGTCAAGACGGCTCAGGTGCAGCCTGACGATCTTGTCTGCATCTTCCGCTCTGCCAGCCAGAATGGCGTCGGCCATATGCTGATGATCCTGTAGCAGATCGGATGCTTCGCTTGGCTCACCCAGGCTCAGCATGCACAGACGATCGATCTTGGCTTTGAAGAACTGGATCGTTTCGAACATCGTGCCGTTGCCGCTGAGGTCGCAGATCAGCTTGTGAAACTCGTAGTCCAATGCATGAAACCGGTCGATGTCTTCCGCATCGACGGCACCGCGCTGTTGCGTCAGGTTCGCGTCCACCGTCTTGGCTCGCGCTGCATCCCAAACTGCGCAGGCCGTCCTGACAACCTCCAACTCGACCGCTAACCGGACAAAGCGGGCTTGGGTCACCTTGGCCAACGAGAACTTGCGCACCTCGGTCGGTTTCTGCGGTCGGATCAACAGCAGGTCATGGTTTGCAAGGCGGCTGAAGGCGTCACGAACGGGTTGGCGCGAAACGCCGAACCTGTTGGCGATGTCCACTTCGGATATCTTGGTTCCTGGCGGCAGCGCGTTCGACACGATCTCGGCCCGCAGGTGATCGAACACCACGTCCGCAGATGTCCGGCGTTCGAACACCTCGATCGGTAAAGTCATAAAGTCCCTCCCTCGGCGCCACGTCCATAGCTGTGAACCGGCGTGAAACATGTCCGGCGCGCCAGTGCGGTCGTTTGCGGATCCGGTCCTCTGGCATCCGGTCTTGCTGAAAATATACTAGTATACTAGATTACTACAATACTGATTCTCAGGGGACCAACCTCTGATCGCGGGAAACACCGCAGCGCCGATGGGAGGGCACGATGGCAGACATGCCAGTCGCTAAGGCGACGCAAGACACTTCACTTGCCGGACGGGTGGCTGTTGTCACGGGCGCAGGCCGCGATATCGGGCGGGCATGCGCACTGCGCCTCGCTGCCGCCGGAGCGGCCGTTGCGATCAACTACCACACTTCAGCAGAGGGTGCAGACAGTGCCGTTGCCGAGATCGAAGCATCGGGCGGACGCGCGATCGCGATGCGCGGTGACATGACATCGGACAGCGATGTCGACGCGCTGGTCGCGGCGACGCGCTCTGCCTTTGGTGAGCGGATCGATATACTCGTGCACGTCACCGGCGGATTGGTCGCCCGCAAGACACTTTCCGAGATGAGTATCGATCACTGGAACACGGTGATGGACCTGAACGCCACATCCTTCCTCAGGGCTGCGAAGGCCATCGTACCGCACATGACGGCCAAAGGCTCGATCGTCGCGCTGGCCAGTCAGGCGGGCCGCGATGGCGGTGGACCGGGCGCCGTGGCCTATGCCGCGTCAAAGGGTGCCGTCATGACCATGACCCGCGGTCTGGCTAAAGAGCTTGGGCCGGACATCCGGGTCAACTCGGTCTGCCCCGGCATGATCGACACAGACTTCCACAACACTTTCACCAAACCGGAAGTCCGTGCGCACGTCGCCAACATGACTCCACTGAAACGCGAAGGCACGTCTCAGGATGTGGCCGGTCTGGTCGGGTACCTGGCATCTGACGAAGCGGCGTTCATCACGGGTGCCAATATCGATATCAATGGAGGTATGCTTTTCTCGTAAGGCCCCGGTTCTGCCAAGTAACCGGTAAAACAAGTCTGAAACCGATAAAAACAGCAATCCAAGGGAGGATACCATGAACAACCACATCACCAGAATCGCTCGGACGACGGCAATTGGTGTCGCTGCCGCTGCGGGCCTCGCGACAGTTGCAAGCGCCGCGGAATGGCGCGCCTGGAACATCCATCACGACGGTCACCCGAACACCGCCGCGATGGACCGTTTCGCAGAGTTGGTCAATGACGCCACAAATGGCGAGATCACCCTTCAGGTGTTCCACGGCGGTGTGCTTGGCTCGCAGCCCGATGCACTGGAGCAGGTTCGCATCGGTGCGATCGAGATCGGCAACTTCAATCTCGGACCGATCGGCCCGATGGTAAAAGAAGCCAACCTGGTCTCGCTTCCATTCATCTTCAAAAGCGTCCCCCACATGTTCCGCGTCTTGGACGGCGAGGCTGGCGACATCATGGCCAACGCCATGGCCGAAGCGGGCGTCAAACCGCTGGCCTGGGTCGATGCAGGTGCGCGGTCCTTCTACAGCCAGAAGCCGATCAATTCGCCCGCAGATGTCGAAGGCCTGAAAATCAGGGTCATGAACAACGATCTCTACACGTCGATGATCGCAGCCATGGGTGGCAACCCATCGCCGATGGCCTTCGCGGAAGTGCAGCAGGCGCTGAAGACCGGCGTCGTGGATGGTGCCGAGAACAACTTCCCGTCGTTCAAGAACGTCGGCCACTACGAAGTGACCACCCACTACTCGCTTTCTGAGCATCTGATCATTCCAGAATGCATTTGCGTGAACACCGCCAAGTTCGACGCGCTGTCGCCCGAGCTTCAGGCCGCACTGCGCGGTGCCGCAGAAGAGGCTGCCCTCTACCAGCGTGAACTCTGGGCGGTTCAGTCGGAGCAGGCTCGCAAAGATGTCGAAGCCGCAGGTGTCGTCGTCAACGAGATCGCGGACAAAAGCCCGTTCCAGAACGCGATGGGCGCAGTCTACGAAGAGTATCTCGCCGCCAACCCCGACATGAAGAAGCTCGTGGAAATCGCTCAGTCGACCGAGTGATCCCCGACGCTTTTGCATGAGACAGAACGCCCGGCTCCGACCACGGATGCCGGGCGTTTCTCTGACGCAGGGGGCCCTATGATCGAACCAGGCACACAACCCGCCCTCTTGCGGATACTGGACAAGGTCTGCGACCTGATCGCGCGGGTTTGCCTCGCATTGGCAGGCGTAGCACTGGTCGTCATGACAGTGATCTTCGCATGGCTGGTCTTTGGGCGCTACGTTCTGAACGATACGCCGACCTGGGTCGAGCAAGTCTCGTTGCTGCTCGTCATGGTCATCTCCTTTCTGGGCGCGGCTGTGGGCGTTCACCAGAACACGCATCTCTCCGTGGTCGTGTTCCGCGGCATCGTGCCACCATGGCTCCGGACCGGGTTCGCCGCTGCAACCGACCTGCTGATGGCCGTGTTTGGCGGCCTGATGTTCTGGAACGGCATCGAACTGACGATGTTCAAATGGAACACGCTGATCCCGCTGATCCAATGGTCCGAGGGCTTGCGATCACTGCCGCTGACGATCTGCGGCGCCCTGTTGTTCCTGTTCGCCTCCCGGCACCTGATCCGTCTTTTGCTGGGGCGGGATCAGCGCAAAGACAGCATCGAGTAGGGAATGGACATGGGCCTTATGCTGCTTCTGGGGGTCTTTGCCCTGTGTGTGATCATCGGGGTGCCCGTGGCGTTCGCGCTCGGCATCGCGGCTCTCGCGGCGTTCTTCCACGAAGGGTTGCCGTTGCTGATCGGCTTCCAGCGCATTGTGTCGGGGATCAATGTCTTCTCGCTGATGGCGATCCCGTTCTTCATCTTCGCCGGCGAGTTGATGTTCCACGGCGGTATCGCGATGCGGTTGGTGCGGTTTGCGCAAGCCGCTGTCGGCGCGGTCCGGGGTGGCCTGGGCATCGTGAACGTCTTCTCATCGATGTTGTTCGGAGGCATCTCCGGATCGGCCATCGCGGACATCTCGGCGCTGGGGTCGATCCTGATCCCGGTGATGAAGGACAAGGGCTACGACGCGGACTATGCGGTGAACGTCACCGTGACCTCGTCCATTGCCGGGATCATCATTCCGCCCAGCCACAACATGATTATCTTCGCCCTGGCGACCGGTGGCTCGGTCTCAATCTCCAAGCTCTTCCTCGCGGGCGTCGTCCCCGGTGTCCTCATGTGTGTCTGCCTCGCGGTCGCCGCATACATCGTGGCTGTGAAACGCGGCTACAGCGCCGAGAAGTTCCCCGGATGGACTGCGGTCGCGATGAGCTTCGCTGGCGCCATCCCGGGTCTGCTGACAGCAATCATAATCGTCGGCGGGGTTCTCTCTGGTGTGTTCACCGTGACCGAGTCCGGCGCGTTCGGGGCGCTCTATGCTTTCGTCGTCACTCTGTTGGTCTATCGCAGCATCACATGGGAGAACTTCAGGACTGCCGTCGTTCAGTCTGTACGCACCACCTCGATGGTGATGATCCTCATCGCCTGCGCCGCTGCTTTCGCCTACATGCTGACGTTCTACCGGGTCCCCAGCAAGACGGTCGATCTCCTCACGGGGCTCACCGAGAATCCCATCCTGATCCTCTTGATGATCAACGCGGTTCTGCTGTTGTTGGGCATGATCATGGACATGGCCGCGCTGATCCTGATCTGTACGCCGATCTTCCTGCCGGTCGCGAACCAATTGGGCATGGATCCTCTGCAATTCGGCATGATCCTGCTGGTCAACCTGGGGCTCGGGCTTTGCACGCCACCCGTCGGATCATGCCTGTTCGTTGGCTGTGCGGTGGGCAAGCTGCCAATGGAGAAAGCGGTGCGGACGATCTGGCCATTCTATGTGGCGATTTTCGTTGCACTGATGCTGATCACGTTCGTCCCTGCAATCTCCCTCACGCTTCCAGGGTTGATGGAGTAGCGGTCCGCAAGATCTCGCCGTTTAGTGGGTCGTCCCGAAGCTAGGTATCGAATCTCTGGCGACATCTTTTCACCCGTGGCGATCCCTGTTTGACCGAGGCTGTCTTCGATCCGACGGCAGCGATCTAGTCGCAAGGCTTGAGTGTTGTACTCGGATCCACTTTCTAACCTGCGAAAGCAGGCTGCCGGGCGGCCTGAACCACTCCGTCCCTGCGTTGACGGAGTTTGTCGTCAGTGTTGAGCGTTCGTCAGACAAGACGCTCATTGGTTCAGCGCTGCACGGGATTCTATATCCAAACATGATTGGAACGATACAGCCTAAGCCACGACCCGTCATTGGACCACAAAGAGTAACTCACCTAGCTACGAAAGGCGCGGGGCGGTGCTTCGTATGCTGGTATGCACGTCATTCGGCGTGATGTACGGTCAGGATTGATTGGAGGGCGCTATGGACCATATCCGCGCTGAGTTTCCGTCGGGTGGTGCCTCGTGGAACGACCTATCGAAGCAAATGCGCCAGCGATCTGCAGGTGACATCGATTGGCGCGGCGGACGCACCCCGTTGTTTGTCTTCGGCAGTGATGAAGAGACGTATGAGATCGGTCGACGTGTCTTTTTCGAGTTCTTCAGCGAGCACGCGCTGGGCCGAAAACGTGCATTCTTCGGTCTGGGACAGATGGAGCGTGATGTTCTGGACTACGGCTTGAACCTGTTGAACGCGCCTACTGGAGCCGATGCGGCATTCACGACTGGCGGAAGTGAAAGCCTGTTCTTGGCCATCAAAGCCGCTTGAGCCTCCCCCTTTGAACTGGTCCGACGCTATGTTTAGGAGAACGGAGGACCAGAAATGGCGAACAAACGACCCAAGCCCGAAG
>JBCAXJ010000047.1:0-42866 GCA_038534135.1 Pseudomonadota bacterium
CAGCGCTGGCGGGCACTGGATCCGCGCTTTGTCCAGACATTCACCGAGATCATTCGCTTCACGCGCGTCGCACCGCGCGATCTGAAATCAGGCCGGATGGCGGGGCAGAGCCTGAGCGCCTGGCTCGACGACCGGCGCTTCTCTCGCTGGTTCCGGGAGCGCTTCCTGCTCCCGATGGGCGGGGCAATCTGGTCGACCTCGGTCAACGATGTCCTCGAGTTTCCGGCCGAAAGTTTTGTGCGGTTTTTCGTGAACCACGATCTGATGACGGGTCTGGACCCGGCACAGCGTTGGCGAACTGTCGATGGCGGCTCGCGGGAGTATGTGAAGCGGCTGGTCGCCAGCATCGGGCCGCGCGTGATCGTGGATCGTGCTGCTGTCAGTGTCGACCAGAGCGGACCAACCCCCGTCGTCACCTTCGCCGACGGCAGCCATGAGCGCTTCGATCATGTCATCCTAGCCTGCCACGGACCCACCGCGCGCGGCCTGTTGAACGATCCGACCGAGGATCAGCATACCATGCTGTCCGCCTTCCGAACCTCGTCGAACCATGTTGTCCTGCATTCGGATCCCGCCTTGATGCCGCAACGGCGCCAGGTCTGGTCGAGCTGGAATTTCCTGTCAGACGGGATCGAGGCGGATGCAGGCCGCCCGGCACAGGTCAGCTATTGGATGAACCGCCTACAAGGCATCCGCGAGGATCGCCCGCTGTTCGTCAGCCTAAATCCGCAGCGCGACACCGATCCCGCGCTCACGCATCGCACGTTCAGTTACGACCACCCGCTTTATGACCGAGCCAGCTTCGATGCGCAGCACGCCATGGACCGGATCCAGGGGCTGGGCGGCGTCTGGTATGCGGGGGCATGGCTGGGCTATGGCTTCCACGAGGACGGACTGCGGTCGGGCCTGCGCGTGGCCGAGGCGCTGGGGGCACGTCCTGGCTGGGTGCAAGACACCGGAACGCCGCTTGGGCGCCCGCTGGTCCACGCGGCCGAGTAATCGTGTCCGATCGCGCCAACATACCGTCCGACGCAACGATCGACTGCCTGTACCAGGGCCACGTCATGCACATGCGCCTGACGCCGTTTGCCCACAAGTTTCGCTACCGGGTCTTCTCGCTGCTGCTCGACATCGACCGGATCGAAGACACCCTGGGCCGGTTGCGCCTGCTGAACCTCGACCGGTTCGGACTGATGTCGTTTCACCGCCGCGATCATGGCAATCGCGATGGATCGGACCTGCGCCCCTGGGTCGAAGCGGAGCTCGCGCGCGCGGGCCTGCCTGCACCAAACCGGATCTGGCTGCTCAGTTTTCCGCGCCTTTTGGGATACGCATTCAATCCGCTCGCGATCTATTACTGCGAAGACGAGCAGGGGCGTATCAGCAGCGTCGTCTACCAGGTGAAGAACACATTCGGTGATCAGCACGCCTACGTTCTGCCCGCCAGCGTTGATGCAGACGGCGCGGTTCGCCACGGCCACGACAAGGGATTCTTCGTCTCTCCCTTTATCGCGATGGATCAGACGTACCGCTTCTTGCTGCGCCGGCCCGATGCGCGTCTGGCTGTTCGCATCCGCCAGCACGATGCGAACGGACCCTATCTGATCGCCACCCAGAGTGGCGCGCGCCGTCCATTGACCGACGCGGTGCTGCTCAGGCTTTGGCTGGGCCATCCTCTGATGACAGTCAAGGTCATTGTGGCGATCCATTGGCAGGCATTCCGCCTTTGGTTGAAGGGCGCGCGCTTCATACCTTATCGCGGTCCATACCCGGACCCCGACGCGCCGAAAACCGGTATGAGAGCACGACTTGCCGCTATGTTGGGGTGGAACCGTCCGCGCGTTTCCGATTAGTGTGCGCAGCGATGGGGAATGAGGACGGGTCAGCGGGATGCTGAATACGACATACGGGCAGACCGATCTGCCGAGATGGACCGAAACGGTTTTTTCAATCATCAGCCGGATCGAGAGCGGCACGCTGTCGTTTTCGCTGCCGGATGGCCGGACTTTCGGCAAATCCGGCGACAAACCGGGACCTTCGGGTCATTTCGATGTGCGCGACACGCGCCTGTTCGGGCGCATGGTTCGCGACGGCGAAATGGGGTTTGCCGAAGCCTATATGGACGGCTGGTGGGACAGCCCGGACCTGCAGGCTTTGCTCGACGTCTCGCTGATGAACAACGATGTGGTTGCGCGCGGCTTTCCGGGCGGCGGAATCGTGCGTGCGATAGAACGGTTTCGCCACTGGCTGAGGTCGAACACAAAGCGTGGCTCGCGTAAGAACATCTCGCACCACTATGATCTCGGCAACGATTTCTACGCGCTCTGGCTCGACCCCTCGATGTCCTATTCCTCGGCGCTCTACTCCGGCCAGGGCGAGGACATGTACGCCGCGCAGATGAACAAGTACGCCTCGATCTGCGACCGGATGCATGTGCAGCGCGACGACCATGTGCTCGAGATCGGTTGCGGCTGGGGCGGTTTCGCCGAATATGCGATCCGGGAACGCGGCGCCCGGGTCACTGGCCTCACACTCAGCCGCGAGCAGCACGACTTCGCCCGGAAGCGGTTGTTTGACGCCGGATTGGCTGAACGCGCAGACATCGTGATCCGCGATTACCGGGATGAGCGCGGAACCTATGACGGCATTGCGTCGATCGAGATGTTCGAAGCTGTCGGCGAGAAGTTCTGGCCGACTTACTTCGGCTCTGTCCGCGAGCGCCTGAAACCCGGCGCGCATGCATCGATCCAGATGATCACGATCGCGGATCATCTTTTTGAGAGCTATCGCCGCGGCACCGACTTCATCCAGAAATACATCTTCCCGGGCGGCATGCTGGCTTCTCCAGTGGCGGCTCAGCGTTCGGCCGAGGCCAGTGGCCTGGAGTTCGCCGGATCGATGGAATTCGGAGACAGTTACTCACGCACATTGCGCGAATGGTTTGACGCGTTCAACGCGCGCTGGGACGATGTCTCTGGTCTGGGGTTCGACGAGCGGTTCCGGCGGATGTGGAACTTTTACCTGACCTCGTGCGCCGCGTGTTTTGCGCAAGGGACAACGGATGTGACGCAAATGACCTTGCGTAGACCTGCCTGAATAGGGCAGGTTCGCCCTTAAGTAGCGCGGCTGGGGGGGACGGTTGCGTCGGATTCGGCCGGAGATGCAAAGCGCAATGATCATTTTCAGGATTGTGTGTGCCGTGTTGATGGCGTGGGCCATCAATTGGTCGCTCGCGCGTCCTGAAGCGCTGCCGCTGTTGAAAACGCTTCCCGAGATGGAACTTCTCGGTCCCTTCGCCGGGGCCCTGATCGGCTTTGTGAACCTCTCGGTCCGTCAGGGCTGGGGATTTATCGTCGCCTTTGCCAACGGGGTCTGGGCGGGCGTTTTGTCGATTCTGTTGTCAGGCGTGCTCTACATCGTCGTTCAGATCATACAGGCGATCCGCACCAATGTTGTGCGAACCTTCGACAACTTCCTCACGCATTTCGGCTCAGTCGTCGATCCGTTGCTGGGTGAGGTGCTGAACATTCCGCTGCTGACCGTGTCGCTCGGTGCCGTCGCACTGGTCGGTGTGATCACCGAGGTGATTCACTGGGTGCTCGTTCGGATGCGTCACCGCAAGGGCGGTCAGCGTACAGGTGTTTGAGCCCGCCGACATCGAGAGACGAATCCTATTGCGGTTGGTACGGTAAGTCTCGCCCAAGGCAGTCTGTTGACTTGTCATAGTGTACGTTTCGACCGTCCACTTTCGCCAGAAAAGTGGATGCCTGTCGAGGTACGTCCCATCCCGCGAAAGCCATTCGATACATCCAAAATGAACTCTGCACCAACGCAGCGAACTCTGGCGGGTCGGCGCCGCGTTGGTATGAATGCGGTATGAAAGGAATACGTTTGCACTATCTTTGCGGTATCGAAGCGGGATGCGCGGAAAGTCAGGGCAGGATGACGGTGGCACCGGTGGTTCTGCGCGCCTCGAGATCCTTGTGCGCCCGGGCGATGTCATTGAGTGCATAACGTTGATTTATCTCGATTTTCACCTTGCCGGAGGCAACCATGGCGAACAGATCGTCGGCGCGTTGCTGGCACGCCTCTCGCGTTGCGATATAGGTGAAAAGCGTTGGCCGCGTCAGATACAAAGATCCTTTGCCTGCAAGGACTTGCGGATCGATCGGGTCGGGTTTTCCGCTGGCGTTCCCGAACGTTGCCATGATGCCCATCGGGCGCAGACAGTCGAGCGATCCGTCCCATGTCGCCTTGCCGACCGAGTCAGCTACGAAATCAACCCCTTTGCCATCGGTCAAATCCTTGACCCGGCTGACAAAATCCTCGGTGTTATAGTTGATGCAAACCTCGGCGCCGAAGCTTTCGGCCAGACGGCATTTCTCGTCGGTCCCCGCGGTGCCGATCAGCCGCAATCCGATGGCCTTTGCGAACTGGCAGGCGATCAAACCAACCCCTCCGGCAGCGGCGTGGAAAAGCACCGTGTCGCCTGCTGAGACCTTGCCCGTCGAACGCAAAAGGTACTGTGTTGTCAGACCTTTGAGCATCATCGCCGCACCGGTCTCGAAGCTGATCTCGTCCGGGAGTTTGCAGACTTGTGTGGCGGGCATGACCCGCGCCTCGCAATAAGACCCCGGCGGATTTCCGGCATACGCCGCGCGGTCACCTTCTTTTAGGTGCGTGACGCCCTCTCCAACGGCTTCGACCACGCCGGCGCCTTCCATGCCCAGGCTCAGCGGCAAGGGCAGGGCATAGACGCCCGAGCGCTGGTAGACGTCGATAAAGTTAAGCCCGCAAGCCTCGTGCCGGATTCGGATCTGACCGGGGCTCGGATCGCCGACGTCGAGATCGACGATCTCCATTGCATCTGCGTCGCCATAGGCTTGAATCTGCACGGTTTTAGCCATTCCGGGTTTCTCCCTCTCCGGTCTGCACAACGATCTTCGCCGTGCCCTTGTTGACGACATCATTTCTCTGATTCAGGACATCGATCCGCATCCCGACGCGCCCGCGATCCGAGCGTGTTGGATGGGCCGAGACCGAAGTCACCTCCATCGCGATCCGGATCGTATCGCCTATATGGACGGGCGCTAGGAACTCCCAACTGACGTCCTTCAGCGCGATCACGGTCCCTTCCACAAGGTTGAACTGACTGAGCAGTCCAAAGGCAATACCCGGGAACATCGGCCCATGTGCAATGCGGCCCCCGTGTTGCGCCTGGGCGGTTATTGCGTCGATATGGACTGGATTCCAGTCTCCGGTGAATTGCGCGAACTGGTGGATGTCATGTTCCGTGATCGTTCTTGAACGAGTCTCGAAACGTTCACCTGTCCGGAACTCTTTGAGATACCGTCCCATTTTAAGCTGCGGGGTTCGGGGCAACGCAGGATGCCTGCAGTCCGCCATCGACCACGAGTTCGGTCGCGGTGATGTATTTTGCGGCATCAGAGGCCAGGAAAGCCACGGCTTCGGCCACATCCCAGCCGTCGCCCATATGCCCCATCGGAACCTGGGCATGGCGGGCTGCGATCAGCCGTTCCGCGTCGCCATCGCCGCGTTGTTTGACCAATCGTTCGGTGACCAGAGGAGTGTTCATCAGACCCGGAATTACGGTGTTCACGCGGACATGGTCCTTGGCATACTTGACGGCGGTCACCTGACCCATCTTGATCAGACCCGCCTTTGCGGCCGCATAAGCAACGCAATCCGGACCGAAGAAACGCAGGGCAGCAATCGACGCGAGGTTGACGATAGCACCACCGCCTTCGTCGACCATGATCGGAACGACGCGCTTCATCGTATGGAAGACATAGTTGATGTTGTGGTCGAGCTGACGCTCCCAAACATCTGATTCAAGCGAAACAACGTCACCCGGGGCTGATCCGCCGACATTGTTTACCAACACATCGATCCGGCCAAATGCCGCGTGGCAGTCCCCGATCAGAGCATCGATTTCCTGGCTGTTGCTGATGTCTGCCGTGCGTCCTGAAAAATCCGTTCCAAACTCGGCACACATGTCGCGCGTAACTTCCAGAGCATCGGCATCCCGGTCGATGCCGTAGACCTGTGCACCTTCCCGCAGGAAAGCCGCCGTGGTCGCCCTGCCATTGCCCCAGCCTGCACCAACCGACCCGGCGCCAATGATCAGTGCGCATTTCCCTGCCAAACGTCCCATGCGTCCTCCCTTTGAGCGCGACATTATCGCCGTTGGGATGGCAGGCAAATGGAATGCGGATCGCGTGGGCGATAGGTTTGAACTCCCACTCCCGGCCACACGTGGCGGGACGATAGGGAGGCAAATGGCAAGGAATGCGACATGACCGGCGATCAGATCCAGGTGACACGCGACGGGGCGGTGATGACCGTGACCATTGCGAACGAGGCCAAGCGCAATGCGATCAGCACGTCGGCACTGGACAGACTGGATGGCTTGGCGGACGAGATCGCATCGGGTCCGGACGTGCGTGCCGTGATCCTGACCGGAGCGGGGGACAAGGCTTTCACCGCGGGCTTCGATCTGGCGGAGCTTGGTGACTTCAAGCCTGAGAACTTTCTGAAGAGCCGGTTCTCGGACGTCTTTGAGAAATGGGCACGCCTGCCGGTACCTGTGATCGGCGCGCTCAACGGGCACTGCATGGGCGGCGGCGTTCACGTGGCAGTCATGTGCGATGCGCTGATCTCGGTCCCGGGTGTGCGGTTCATGATCCCCGCGGCACGGTTCGGATTTATCTACGTGCCCGCATCGATCCGCCGGATCACAGACACTCTGGGACCCGCACGAGCCGCCCAGTTGCTGTACCTGAACCGCGAACTGGTGGCCGAGGATCTGACTGCACAAGGCGTCGTCTCGGCGATCGTGCCGCAAGAGGATCTTTTGGCGACTGCCGTGGATTTCGCTCAGAGTGCTGCAAAGCTCGCGCCGTTGTCTGTTGCCGGAATGAAGGAGATCGTTCGCGAAGCGCCGCCTCAGGACCGGATCGAAGAGCTTGTCCGGACCTGCGCGTTCTCGGAGGATGTGGTCGCGGGCCTCGCCGCCATGCGGAAGAGGCGAAGCCCGATATTCAGCGGAAAGTGATCCGGTCTGAAGCCTTCAGATCACTCACCGGCCATCGCAAGGGCGAGGTTCGGCGCGCCGTTGGTTTCATTCTCGAATCGGACGACGTTGCGCAGCAGAACGTCCTTCAGTTCGTCCACCCGTTCGTTCAAGTGGTTGGTCGACGCGCCGAAGCCGATCGCCAGCATTCCCTGATCTTGTGGCAGCGGCAGCAATGTCGCGATCGAGCCGTATCCGCGCACAACATTGTTGGATGAATAGAACCATCCTTGCGAACGGGCCTGGGCCACCATGGTGTTGACTTCGCTCGGCACGGCGCGGTCCTCTGTCGGGTCACTCAGTTCCGAGTTGTAACGCCGGACGATGCGGCCCACCTCCCCTTCGGTTTTGAGCGACAACAGCATGATGCCAAGTCCCGATCGATGCAGGGCGCGCTTCAGACCGGGATGGAGCGACAGGCGCATCGTGTGCTGCGACAGCACCAGCGACAGGTACTGCATGTAGAGCCCGTTTTCAGAGCCGATCAGGACGGTTTCACCCGTCTCATCGTGCAGCTGCTGTGCGAGCGTGTGTAGGCGGGCGTTGATATCGGTCGAGCCGAGCACCCAATTGCCGACGAAGGCCAGCCGTACCGATGGGCGATAACGACGGGTTTCGGCATTGTATTCAACAAACCCGCGAGCCACGAGGCTCTTGATCAGTGTCGACATGGATGATTGCGGGATTTGCAGCAAATCTACGAGCTCCGAGATTGTTAGCGCACGCTGCTCGGCTTCAAATGCTTCAAAAATGTCGAGAACTCGAACCGCGGACTTGACCATTTTATCGGTCATCAGACGTTCCTCCAAATCTGGGAAAGGATGCCTCTTAGCGGGCATCATTATGATGATGAAATCTCGGAAGTCGCGGAAATGCAATACAAAATTTTTCTGGAGAACTCGCTTCCCTGACGGATCCCTATGGCTTCGCTGCCGCCACAAGATGGTCGAGCATATGCTTCGCGAGCATGGTGCGGTCGTATTCCTGAACGGCCAAAATGCCCTTGGAACCAAGCTCTTCCCGCAGTGCAGCACTGTCTGAAAGATTAACGATTTCCCGGGCCATTTCGGCCGGATTCTCCGGTGGCACGGCAATGCCTGCGCCGGTCTTTGTGACAATTTCTGTTGCCTCGCCGTCCGGCAGCGAGATCAGGATCGGCTGCCCCATCGCCATGGCTTCGAAAATCTTCGAGGGAATCACCGTGCGGAAGGTCGGCGTGTCGCGGAGCGGCACAAGGGCCACATCGCAGAGCGACCATATCGTCGGCATGCGTTCGCGCGGTTGCGGACCGAGCAGGCGAACATTCGCCATGTCCCGGGCACGCGCTTCGAGCTTGGCGCGCTCGGCGCCGCCCCCGACGAACAGGAATGCGATGTCGTTTCGGTCTCGCAGCAAATCGGCCGCATCGAGAACCTTGTCCAGCGCGTGGGCCATACCATGGGTGCCGATATAGCCGATCACGGTCTTCCCGGTGAGATTTAGGTCGTCCGTGAGGGCAGCATCCTTCGGCTGCGAATGAAACTTCGCAGGGTCGACGCCGTTCGTGACGACCTTGATCTTTGCGCCATCGATCCCGCGCGCGATCAGGTTGCTTTTGAACGCGTTGGTGACCGAGACGACGATCCTAGACCGCCGGTACAGGAACAGTTCTAGTTTCTCGAGTGCGCGCAAGGCGCGGCTCGGCTTCATCGCGCCAACCGCAACGATGGAGTCTGGCCAGAGGTCACGCAATTCGAACACCCACGGGCGCCAGCGCAGCACCGACAGGATCAGCCCGGCGCAAGCTGTGAAGAACTGCGGGGATGTCGCGACAATGATGTCGGGGCGCTTCTCGAACACTCCAAAGACCGAGGCAGAGACCATGAACGAGATGTAATCGAGCATTCGCTTCAGGGTTCCCGCGTTCGCGGCGATGTAGGTTTTGATGCGAACGATTCGGATTCCTTCGCGGTTTTCCACACTGCGCCAAGCGTTGCGGTAGCCGTCGTGGACAACACCCTTCGGAAAGTTCGGCGCGGTGGTGATCACCGTGACGTCGTGGCCTTCCTGCGCCCAGATGCGGACGTGTTCCCAGGTGCGCGTGGCCGGGGCATTTGTTTCCGGAGGGAAATTGTCGGTCAGGAACAGGATGCGCACTCATGTCTCCCAGGTCAGTGCCAGGCTGGCCGTCTGACCGGTCATTGTTAGGGTCAGGATCTCGCAGGGTACGACACGGCCGAACTCGGGAGACCAGGTCCCTTCTTCGATCGTGAAAACGCCGCCCGTCGTATGAAGCGATATTCGTTGCGGGCCCGTGATTGCGTCGGGCGTCGCCGTGAAGCCGGGTCCAAGACGAAAGCGCGCGACCGCCGAATTTGCCGGGCGGTCCAATGTGTCGCAAATGGTCAGGCTGTTGGGCGCAAGCGTCCACTTCCGCGCGTGGATCGGGCCATTGAACCGGCGATAACCATCATGACTGGCTTCGAGCCAGTGGGTGTCGCCATCGGTGCCGTGTGCGACGCCGAAGACCTTCGCGCGGCGCGCGACCCGAAACTCCGCCCACATTTCGGAGGAGTTCTGCCCGTCGATCTCCAGCGTGTTGTGAAAGCGGGTGCTGCGTTCGAGCATGCGACGGTCAGGGTTGCCGCCATAGACCGAGGTGCCGCCGTTCACGAAGACACGGTCGGTCCCGATCGAAAGCTCGAAACTCAGTGTATCGGCATGAGCGTGGCCGGGCAGATAATCCGGACCGACCGGGGCCACATCCGCGAACAAAACCGCGGCAAGTTTTGAGACACGCGCGTAGCCCGTTTCTGGCATGACATGGATTTCTCTCGGCTCGACATCGTTCGCAATGCCGAGACTCGCGGCGCGAGCACGCAATGCATCCGGTTCTGGCGCAATGCCGAAAGCCCCATCGTTGAAGAAGGCGATACGCCCGTCTGGATGCGTCATCGCATTCAGGAAGGCCATCATCCGGTTTGCGGCTTCATGCCAGTGGGTTGCGACGGGTGGTGGAATGCGCTCCGGCAGAAGCCGTGAGAGTTGGATAAGATCCAGAAGATCTTCCGTGAGAATGGCATGGTACATCACGGAGCGTTCGAAATGCCCGCCATCCGGAAGGATCTGTTCCGGTACCTCGCGCTCGAGAATTCTCAAGCCTGTCGACTGCCACGTTACCGCTTCACTTTGATCGAGCATTGCACCGGCAAATGTCAGGGCTTTCGCGTTCGCGAACAGGTGATTGCCGAGGAGATGATACTCCAACCGACGCGCGAGCCAATCGGCCTGTGTCGCAAGTGATGCGAGCATCCCGGGTTCCGGCGGGTTTCCGGCGAGCAGCCACTTGCACCAGTTAACGATGCGCAGAGAGGTTGGATACGGCTCCCACCCGTTCCCCGTTCCCGGCGGATTCTCGGCAATCCACCGGGTTATCAATGCACGATGCCGCTGGTTCCGAGTCTCAGAATGCTCGGCAATCAGATCGTCGAAGTAGTGCGCGTTGTAGAGCCAGAGCTTGGCGCGATCTGGCGCGTTCCAGTCCGTTGCAGTTCGAATGGCCCCGGTTTGGTTCAGAAACCTGAACTCAGTCGCGCCAGTCATCGTAGGAGGTTTGCAGATGGCCGTCCAAACGCCGACGGGCGTGTTCAGTTGCACATCGCTGAACGTGCGCGGGGTTGGTCGGTAGATCTTCATCCAAAGCCGCCAGTACACCTGCACCGGACGCAACCACACGATGGTGCGCAGCAGGAGTACGATCCGATTGAACGCGGAGGTCATGACGTCTCGACAGCAGAGTGCAGCTTCTGGCTCCTATCACCGCGAACAGGCTCGGCCCACGCGACTTTTCGATACAATTCAACGCAAATTTAACTTTCTCGCTCTAAGACCGCATTTCGGGATCAGACGCCCATCGAAACGACGAGACCGTTTGCGATGGGACCGCGCTGCTGAACTGCTTCGATATCCCGCTCCTCCGCCGCATTCCGTCGACTTCGTTGGCGCGTCACAGCCAGGCTTAGAGGACGCGACGCATGAAACTGATGGATTGGATCGACCGCGCGCCGGTCAGAGTGAGCTTTGGTAGTGGCGGTGGATCGTCGGGTGCCTTTGATGTTGCACGGGATGCGACGACGCTGTCCCTGTTGACAGCAACCGGGATCGAAACGGAACTACCGTCGGCGACCGGGTTCGACGCGGGCCTTATGTCGGCCGCAGACAAGACGAAGCTCCAAGGCTTGAGTAATACTACGGTAACGGTTGATCCGTCGAACTTCGAGTCCCGCGCACAAGTTGTTGCGACGTCGGTCGATCCCAGCGTTACCTTCATTCGGACCGCCGGATATGCGCAGCGCGGGGATGGCGGCAGTGCGCTGTATGTGCGGGTCGATGTCGAACCCACTCATGGGATGAAGGTTCAGTCCGTGGACGGTGCGCATTGGGAGTTCGTGCCTGAGCATGGGATCGTCAACGAAAAGCAGGCCGGTGGCGTCGGCGACGGAATCGCCGACGACACCCAGGCGATACAGACGGCCATCGATTTCGCCATCTACGAAAATCCCCCCTTTGCGAGCGCTCAGGCGGTGGAAGTTCTGATCCTGGGGCCTTTGTGCCGGATCACAGATACAATCCATCTTGGATACGGCGAGTCGGTCCACGGCATCAATGTGCGCGGGATCGGACGCAAGCGGCGCGGCGAGACCAGATATGCTGGAACAGCCCTGGTCGCGACGTTTACGGATCGCCCGATCATAAACATCCAAGGTATTCGCGGCGGTGTCTTGCGGGACATCTGGATTAACGGCGCGCTCGATTTCTCTGGCGTGGATTCACTCGGCTACGACGTCACGCTTGAGAGCACATGGGATGCGCTTGGTGGCAACGGGCGATACAATCCCTATGCAGCGATTACGATCGATGCTTACTCGGGCCCGCGGCCGATCGGTTCGTATCCGGACGCAAACTACCCCGAGTTTCTAGGTCCGCAGGCGCAATACGGAAAAACCTTTTCATCCGATATTCTAATCGAGAACGTCGGCGTCAGAAGCGTCAACACGGCATTAGTCCTGCAGCCCGGAGATCACGATGCAAACGGTGATTTCCTGAAAATCGTCAACTGCAACTTCGAGTTCTGCAAATACGGCATATCGATCGGCAACGGACAATCCCGGAACGTCGAGATCCGGAATTTCCTGGGCGCGATAATACATACCGTCTTGGTCAACAACGTACACGGGCGACAAGTTGGCCGTTTCGGAGGCCCGATCAACAACATGTCACTCGGCGGTTTCATTGGCCGAATCTTCCAGTTCAGCTCTACCACCGTGCTGGGTACCACCCTGATTTCTATGCTCTATGTCGAAAGCCTGGATCGAATTGGCGATTTGACGGGAGATACGTCGGAAGAAGGCACTATGACCTTCGATAGTTGCCTGTTCTCTTTCCGCCACAGCGCCGAGCGTGGCGTTCCAGCCAATATTATGGGTAACAGCAACAGCTCGTACATTCTGTTCCGTGGCTGCCGTTTCATCAAAGCACCTTCGGTCTATTCGTTCAAACTGCCACGGGTGTCGATGCAGCAGTGCAGCGTAAGCACGCTCGATCGAAAAACTGGAACAATTCCTTTGTATCAGGCGTTCGCACACAATGTGACATCTGGCGGCGTTGTTCTCGATCCCTTGAACCTACGACCGCAGCAAATTCGGTTCGGTCCTGCTGACTTGGATACTGGCATTCTTGGCAACGATGTCGGGCCGGACGAGGGATTTTATCAAACCACCGGGCGGGATAGTTGTATCCCGTTGGCCATTTGGGAGTTCGGCAGAGGATCCGAGCGTTACAGCATGCCGACGCGCAAGCGATACAACTACTATGAACGTACACGCGGGGTGCACTTTTCGAGCGTTGTTCTGTCCGGGCGAACCCTGACGCTCGAGTTCAATCTCCTGTCCGATCATGAAGCGATGCGGTTCGGCATCCTGCCCGGAGACGTGGTGCGGGATCGGTCAACGGGGATGGTGTTCTTCATTCAGTCACGCAACGGCACGACCGTGATTGCGGAGGCGCAGAACAACTATCGTGATGACGGGACTGGAAACAACATCACGATCGAGCCGTTTGATCCCGACGCCGGCGGGCTGCAGTTCCTCAACTCCCGGATCTACACGCCAAGCTACGTGACGCTTGGGGACTTTGTGACTGGTCAGACTGTGGCCACATCGGTCGCTCGTTCCGATGGTTTCGCCGCCTATCTGGATACGGATGTCGCGATCGGGGACTATCTGTTCGTTGACCAGGACTCTGACCGGATCATGGTGAATGGGGAGTCTGAAGTCGTATCGATTGATACAGCGGCAGATACAATCACGTTTGCCGGGGCGGCGCGGAACAGTGTCACGCGGAAAGCTATGACCCAGTGGATCAGAACCGCACCACCAAATATCTGAGAGTGATACGGCGCTGGTCTTCCAAGATTTCAGGCCAGCGCCGAACGTGTTGATTGCGTCGCCTGATCTGCTTCATTTGTTGAGTTGATCTCGTGGGGGTCGCTTCGTTTCGGTCCCGAGCGCGCTCATGGAGAGGTTCGATAGTAAGCTCTGAGTTGCACGTGTCGCCCGGCAGTGCTCCAAGGCGCTCCGGCATTTCCGAGAAGAGGTCGCGCGTCAGCGTGTCCGCTATCACGCCAGACGCGCACAATCGGCGCTCGGCCGGAAAACCATTCTCTTTTGTCTAGGCCCACACTCCGATTATGAGGAATGGTCTGATGAAGGCTGTTGACCATTAGCAGCTTTCGACAAGGAGGACCGAGCCATGGACACGCTGGCCAATGAGCGCATCGTCTGGATGAACGGCGAATTTATACCGGAGAGCCAGGCCTTGATCCCGTACCGAGACCGGAGCTTTCTTTTTGGTGACGGCGCGTTTGATCTGACACGCACCTTCAATGGCAAGATCTTCAAGCTCGATGAGCACATCGACCGTCTCTATCGTTCGCTGAGAGCGCTTCACCTGGACGCCACCATGCCACCTGAAGATATGACGCGGATCACGAACGAGGTGCTGGATCGGAACCGACATCTTCTGGGACAGAACGATGACTACTGGGTGGGACAGCGGCTCAGCCGCGGTGTCATGAAGGTAGAAGGTGACAACTGGGATCATTACGGGCCGACAGTCATCGTGGAGTGTTCTCCGATGCCGATCGCCGAGCGTGCTCACATGTTCCGCGACGGGATACAGGTTGTCACGCCTTCGGTCCGCAGGATCCCTCCCGAGTGCCTGACGCCACGCGCCAAAACGCACAACTACCTGAACCTCATCATGGGCGACATCGAGGTCAAGGCTCAGAACCCGGACGGTTGGGCCATCCTGCTGGATATGTCGGGCAATCTCAACGAAGGGCTCGGCTCGAACATCTTTCTCGTCACGGATGGGAAGATCAGAACGCCGCGAGAGAAATTCGTTCTGCCGGGTGTCAGCAGACAGACCGCGATCGAACTGGCCGAGTCGTTGGGGATATCGTGCGTCGAGGACGATCTTGACCTCTATGATGCCTACAACGCGGATGAAGCATTCATCACATCGACTTCGCTCTGCATTTGCCCGGTCGCCTCGATCAATGGCGTGCGTATGTCTGCCGGGGCTTATGGGCCAGTGACACAACAGCTGATCGATGCTTACCGCGCTCTCGTCGATTGTGATTTCGTGCAGCAGTATCTGGACCGGTTATGATGCGCTCTCGCCGCTGCCCAGGCTGTGCGCAACCAGGCAGGTGAGTTCGAACATCAGGTTCGCCGCCGTGATCGAGGTGATGCCCGTCGGGTCATAGCACGGCGCGACCTCGCAGATATCGGCGCCGATCACGTCGCAGCCCATCAATCCCTGCAGGATCTTCTGCACGTCGCGCGGAATGATGCCGCCAATCTCGGGAACCGGCGTGCCGGGGCAGAAAGACGGGTCCAGCCCGTCGATATCGATCGTGACGTACATCGGTCCATCACCGATGACGTCTCGGATCTTCGAGATCGTCGCAGAGCGACCCAGGTCTTCGTAATCGTCCATGGTGAGCACGGTGAATCCGGCGTCGATGCCGTATTGAATATCCTCGGGAACAAAACGTGAGCCTCGAAGCCCCAGTTGCACGACCCGAGAGGGATCGATCAGCCCTTCCTCATGTGCCCGGCGCATAAACGTTGCGTGGTTGACCTTGGTCCCGCACATCTCGTCCATCACATCAGCATGGCTGTCGATCTGCAGCAGGCCCACGGGCCGGTCGCTGGCAAGGGCCCTTAGGATTGGTGTGGGCACGGTATGGTCGCCGCCGATCGCGATGGGCCGGATGTTCATGGTCTTTAGGTGAGAGAAGAAGCCCTGAATCATGTCGATGGATTGGTCGAGGCTCATCGGGTTCACCGGTGCATCCCCAAGATCGGCGATGTTGCACAGCGCATAGGGTTCGACACCCGTTGACGGATGCACCATTCGGATCAATCGGCTGGCGTGCCGCACGGCCGATGGCGCTTCACGCGGACCGGAGCGGTAGTTAAGACCAATATCAAAGGGAACACCGACAAGACCGATATCAACCTCGGCGTCAGGTGCGACGCGCGGTGTGCGCATGAACGTCGCGATGTCGGAGAACCGAGGCACCTGAGTTGCATCGACGGGTTGGTACTTTGGATCAGCCATCCGAGTGTTCTCCCAAGTCTGCTGGTTTATCGCTTCGTCGCATTGCTTTACGTTGGCTGGGGCACTCCGCCGTGTTCACGCCGTGCCTCGGTCAGGGTGCGGCTCGGAGGGTATACCGGTAACGGCATTCTCGGTTTCTGGGTACAGGCCTTGAGTTCGGCTTTCTCAGGACGCCGCAGCGATCAGATCACGATCTAGATTTGCACCGGCAACCAGACTGAGCCCCACCGGCGCGCCTTCCGAAGTACCTGCGGGCATCGATAGCTGCGGATAGCCCGCCAACCCAGCGGCGCAAAGCAGGTGGAGCGCACGGGCGCGGAACCCGTCAAGCGCGGCATTGTCGGTGGCACGCAGCGGGGCAGGCCCTGGACTGGTCGGAAGCACGAGCATCGCGCCATCGGTCAGCAGATCGCTCATACGAAGCCGGACCTGATCGCGGACTTCGGATGCGGCCTTCCAGTCCTCTGCCGAGATCTGAGACGCCATCTTGAAGCGATCCGCGACGCCTGGCCCGAACGCGGGTTGAGTTGCTTCGACCCACGCGCTGTGGGCCTGCCACACCTCGGCTGCCTGGTAGACTCGAAACGCTTCGAACCACGCCGACAATCCGTCCGGTGCCATGACGATCGGCGTCACCGACCCTTGTTTCTCCTGCAACCGTGCGAGTTCCGGCCCGACTGCGTCCACGGTGCCTGGTTCGACAAGCGCCCAGGCGTCAACAGGAAGGAGCAGACGTGGTTGTGGTCCTTCAGCCGACGGCAGGCCGAACGCCTCTGCCGCGCGGTCCATCCGATCGAGGTCCTTGGCGAACCATCCGACCGTGTCGAAGGACGGCGAAAGTGGCATGGTTCCGTCGATCGCAACCGCACCATGGGTTGTTCGAAGACCAAAGACCCCGCAGAACGAAGCGGGCATTCGCACCGAGCCGCCGGTATCGCTGCCGAGACCAATATCGACAAGCCCTGCGGCAACAGCGGCGACCGAGCCTGAAGACGATCCGCCAGGAATCCGGTCCGGTGCCGCCGTGTTGATTGGCGTGCCGTAATGCGCGTTCACGCCCATCAGGGAGTAAGCGATCTCGTCCGTGTGGGTCTTGCCGACAAGACGTGCTCCGGCTTCCAGAAGTGCGGCCACCGGCGCTGCATGTGACGTTGCAATGGGATGCGACGCTGCCCAGTCCGGGCTGCCGCATCCGGTTTGGTGTCCGGCAACATCGTAGATGTCCTTGGCACAGAATGTCAGACCGGCCAGAGGCCCGTCCGCAGTGCCTTCGAGCTCGAAGATCTCGATGAATGCGTTGGCAGTATCGTCCATAGTGTGCTCCTTCAGCCGGGCAGATGAAGTTCCGGCAGCGCCCGCGTGAACACTGGGTGCCCATTCTTGAAGCCGTACATCGGCTGGGCCAGCTCCGCCACCGCCATGGCGGGATCTGTTGCATCTATCACCACCAGATCGGCGTCATTCCCCACGGAAAGGCCATAGTCGGTCAAGTTCATCAATTTCGCCGAACTTTGCGAAACCATGTCCAGGCATCGCGCCATCGTCTCGGGATCGCCGATCTGGGAGATGTTGGCATAAAGATTGGCCATCCGGATCAACGAGCAATCCCCGAACGGCGTAAACGGGTTCAGCACATTGTTGGTCGACAAAGAGCAGGTGACGCCCTGTTCCGCCAACAGGTGCAAGGGCGTGACGCCGCGCGGCACCGAGTGGTTTGCATCGTGCTCACGGTGCATCAGGAAAAGATCGGTGGCAGGCAGAACCGTGATCGCGACTCCGGCGCTGGCCAGGCGCTGCGACAGGGTCGCGAAATCCGGTCGCGCCATCTGAGCGAAGCGCGTCACGTGACCGACGGCAACGCGCCCGCCCCAGCCATATTCGTCCGTGCGGCGGCACACGTGATCGATGGTCATCTCGTCCGTCGTGGGGCCGAAATCCAGATGCATGTCGACATCGACGTCGAACTCGCGCGCCAGCTCGAAGATCCGATCAATTTGCCCATGCGGATCCGTGTCGGTGTAGGGCGCGGCCCCGATTGCACCCGCACCTGCGTTGAGCCCCTGAACCAGCAAGTCGTCCGTGCCCGGATTGTTCAGCAGGCCCTCTTGCGGGAACACGCACATCTCGACATCGATGGCCCAGGCCCAGTCGGCAATCGCTGACTGCACGCCATCAAAGCCGCGCATGCCGATGGTCGGATCAACCTCGACATGCGTGCGCATCTTCGTGGTCCCGTTGATCACGCACTTGCGCAACGTCTTCGAGGCTCGGGCCGCGACATCCTCTGCCGTGAAGGCGGCCTTCAGACCTGCGACCTCCCCAATTGCCTCGGCCAAGCCGCCGCGCTGCGTGCAACGGTCGAGAAGGCAGGACTTATCGAGATGGATGTGGCTCTCGCAGAACCCAGGCAGCACAAGGCGCCCGTCCAGGTGCAAGGCCTGATCTCCGCCCGGCAGGCCCGGCCGGATCTCGACGATTTTGCCACCGGAGACGCCGATGTCGACGATGTCGGCGGGATCGGTGGTCAGGCGCACCTCGTGCAGCGTCAGTTCCATGGCATCGGTTCCCTCTACTCCGCGGCGCCCAGATAGGCCTGCTCGACATCGGTGTCGCGCGACAGATCGGATGCCGTGCCGGTCTTTACGACCTCGCCGTTTTCCAGCACGTATGCGCGGTCCGAGATTGCCAGCGCCAGCGTTGCCATCTGGTCCACCAGCAGGATCGTGACCCCTTCGTCGCGCAGGTCTGCCAGGGTGTCGAACAACTCGCGGACCATGGCAGGCGCAAGCCCAAGGGATGGTTCGTCAAGCAACAGGATGCGCGGTTTGGCAATCAGGCCGCGCGCCACTGCCAACATCTGTTGTTCGCCCCCTGACAGCACGCCTGCGGGCATGTCGATCCGGTCGCGCAGGCGCGGGAACCGGGTCAGCAGCGCTTCGATTTCCCGATCAGCGTCGAGGTCTTTGCGCGTGAATGCGCCCAGCAGAATGTTGTCACGCACGCTGAGTTCGGGAAAGACCTGGCGGCCCTCTGGAACGAGTGCCAGGCCATGCGCCGCGATCTCGTGCGCCTCGGTCCCGCTGATTTCGGCATCGTCGAGCAGAACGGAACCCTCGACAGGGCGATGAAGTCCGGCGAGCGCGCGCATCAGCGTCGACTTGCCGGCACCATTCGCGCCCAGGATTGCGACCGTCTCGGCCGGGTCGACACTGATATCGATCTGCTGAAGCACCGGTGCAGCGCCGTAGCCCGCGACCAGCTTGTGCGCCCCCAGAACGGCGACACGTTCGCCGGTCCAGGGCGCAGTTCTCGGCCGCCCGGGATAATCGTTGTCGCCCAGATAGGCGCGGAGAACGGCCGGGTCGTTGCGCACGGCCACAGGTGTTCCGTGGGCGATGGGCGTGCCCGCATCCAGAACCAAAATGTCGTCCGAGACACCCATGACAAGGCCCATGTCATGTTCGACGAGAACAACGGCGATCCCGACCTCGGCGATCTGCCGCAGCAGCAACGCCAATTGCTCCTTGTCGGATTGGCTCAGACCGGCGGCGGGTTCGTCCAACAAGAGAACCCGTGGGCGCGTGGCCAGGGCGCGGGCGATCTCGACCAGACGACGGTCAACGTGGGGCAGGGCAGCAGCCTCGCGGTCCAGCGGCCCATCATAGCCGACGAAAGCCAAAAGACCCTCGGCGCGGGACCGCGCTGCATCGGATGGCGGTGGGCCGAAGGGCATTCCCAGCGCACCGGCGCGGTCAGCCGTGAGAAGATTGTCGATCACGCTGAGTTGCTCGAAAAGCTGCGTTGTCTGATATGTCCGGGCAATCCCGGCGCGTGCGGCGGCCCAGGCCGTTTTGCCCGCCAGGTCATGGTCCAACCGGATTGTTCCGCTATCCGGCACATAGAACCCGCCGACCATGTTCAGCACGGTCGTCTTGCCAGCACCGTTCGGCCCGATGATCGACGTGATTCGTCCGGGTTCCGCCGTGAAGGACACATCTTGCGCGGCGCGGACACCGCCGAACGAAATCGACAGGTTTGAGACCGCCAAGTCGACTTCGGCGCCTTGACGTCCAACGAGTTCGGACAACGGCATGCCGGATGCGACAGCTGTCTTGGGATCCTCGACGATCAGTACCCGCTGTAACAGGCCCATAATCCCGCGCGGCGCAGCCAGCAACACGCCCAGCATCAAGCCTCCAAAGAACAGCAGGCGGTATTCGGCCAGGCCGGACAACAGCTCGGGCAGCAACACTGTGACGAGAACACCCAGCACGGGCCCGAGCAGAGTTCTCGACCCGCCGACCACGACTGCCAGCAGAAACAGAATGGACTGGAAGAAGGGGAAGCTGCCTGGGCTGATGAAACCCTGGAGTGGCGTGAAAAGGCCACCGGCCAGAGCGGCCAGTGCGGCCGACAGGACGAACGCCAGCGTCTTTACGCGCAGCGGATCGATCCCGACGGATTGCGCTGCAACCTCGCTGTCGCTGACTGCCCGCATGGCGAGCCCCCAATGCCCGCGCGCAAGCACGTGGTAGAGCACGAGAGACAGACCCGCGAACAGGATCGCGAGGATGGCCATCTCCATCTCGAAGAACACACGCCCGAAAGCCTCTGGTACGGGGAACCCCATCAGGCCGTTCTGCCCGCCGGTCAGATCGCGCCATTCGATTGCACCGTGCTCGACAATGAAGGCGAACGCGATGGTCATCATCGCCAGGTAAGGCCCGGAGACGCGAAGTGCCGGAAGTGCCAGCAACCCTCCGGTTACAGCACCCAACAGTGTCGCCATGGGCAGAGCGATCCAAAAGCTCCACCCTGCGAGCGTCGCGATGCCGACGGCGTAGGCGCCGATCAGGAAAAACCCGACATGGCCGAACGAGATCTGCCCGGAAAGCCCCAACAGGATGTTCAGTCCCACGCCAACGCAAAGATTGATCGCCATCAGGGCGAGAATGAAGACGAAGTAACCTCCGATCTGCGTGGCCAGGATGATTGACACGAGCGTCAGCAAGGCGATCGTCGCGATGGCGACACGCGGATCCTTGACCATACGGGACAGGCGGGAGCGGAGCGACAGGATCATCGCTAGACCCTTTTTAGCCCGGCGGTGCCGAAGAGCCCGTTTGGTACCGTGACCAGCACCAGGATCACCATCGAGAACGACACGATCTGAGTGTAGCTCGACCCCAGATAGGCGGTGGTCAGCGCCTCGATGCATCCGTACAGAACCCCGGCGATCACGACGCCCCAGGCGCTTGTGATGCCGCCGAGAATCGCGGCAGCGAACGCCTTGATGCCGAAGATTGTCCCCATGCTGGCGCTGACATTGAACAGAGGGGCAATCAGAAGCCCTGCGATCCCGGCAAACACGGTTGAGATGGCAAAGGAGGCTGCGATGACCGTTCTGGTGTTCACGCCAACCAGCCGAGCCGCGTCGGGGCGTTGCACCGTTGCCAGCATCGCTTTGCCGATCTTGGTGCGGGTCTGAACCAACGTCAGCAAGAGTGCGATGCCGACACCGACGACCGGGATCGCGAGTTGCAGCGGGTAAGCTCCGGCGCCGAAAACCTCGATCGCCTCGTCAGCCCAGCCGGACGGGAGTGAACGTGGTTCCTTGCCGAAGGTGAACAGGACGATGTTCTCCAGCATGATACCCGCCGCCACGGTGGCCATGAGCCACAGATCCGATCCGCGCTGGACGAACGGGCGCACGACAAAGCGCTCGATGGCGAGCCCCAGCACTGCGCAACAAGTCAGTGCTGCCAGGATCGCCAGGGGCATCGGCCAGCCCAGGGTCACGCCAAACGTGTACCCCATGACTGCGCCGAACATCATTGACGAGCCCTGGCTGAAGTTCACCGTTTTCGAGACCGCATAGGTCACGTGGAATCCCAGCGCGAGCAAACCGTACATCGCGCCGAGCCCAAGCCCGGTGATCAAGGTGGACGCAATCATCCCGTTCTCCAATGCCCGTGGAAGGGTCGGTGCGGCCCTTCCGGTGAGGCATCAAGGGTCATTCGATCGGAATGATCTCGCCGTCGATGAAGCGGGTGAAGACATAGTCGTTCGGCCCCAGTGCGTCGTGCTGTTCGGGCGTGAACGGTTTTTCGTAGGTCTTGATCATGCCTTCGTAGCTTTCGATGGCGTAGAAGCCCTCGCGGATGGCCGGCCCATCGGTGCTTTCGGCGTTTGCGATGGCCAGCGCCGTCAGGTGCATCGCATCATACGCATTGGCGATCCCGACCGCCGGCGTCACGTCGGCCGCGCTCTCGATCTCGGGGAAAAGCGCCTTCAATGCCGCCAGCTTTTCGTCAGCCTTCGGATTGTCATTGCCCGAGAACGTGAAGGTCTGGATCATCTCGACTGTCTTGGCACGCGGACCGGCCAGTTCAGAGAAACGCCCGCCGGCAGGACCCCAGTGCGACACGACCGGCACGTCCCAGCCCATCCGTTCGAGAGATTTCATCACCTGTGCCGATGGGCCGACATTCGCGACCATGAAAATCGTGTCAGCGCCCGCTTCTTTCAGCCTGGTGAGCTGCGGCACGACGTCGACATCCTTGGCCTCGACCTTCTCAATTCCAGCGTTCGGCATGCCCTTCGCCGCGAGGGCTGCGATCAGCGCCTTTTCATTGGACTCGCCCCAGGGGTTATTGATCAGCACAAGCCCGGGCTTCTGCGCGTTGTGCACCGACACGGCCCGATCAACCAGTGCGACGCCGACGATCTCGTCCACCGCAGAGACGCGGAAGACATAGTTCGGATCTGCACCGTTTTTGGTGATCGGCGTGCCCGCCGCCCAGGGACCCATGAAGGGAACCTGGATCTGGTTCACGTAAGGCACGATCGCCAACGAGACCGGGGTCTGCAAACCACCGAACAGAACGGTCACGCCTTCGCGCTGGATCAGTTCGCGCGCCGCGATCAGGCCCTTGCCGGGATTGGCTTCATCGTCGCGTCGGATCAATTCCAGTGGGCGCCCCAGAACTCCGCCTGCTTCGTTAATCTCGGTGATCGCCAGCGTCATCCCACGGGTGATTGCCTCACCGGACTTCGCCGACGGGCCGGAGAGCGACGCAATCAGTCCGATCTTGATCGGATCGGCGGCCTGCGCGGGGCTGATGCCTGCCAGAATTCCGGCAGCAGCCATTCCGGCCAGCGCAATCCGGCGCGATATATGAGATCTTATGCCGTAAGCTTTCATGTCTTTGGGGTCCCTGTCATTGCATGGTCTCCACCGCCAAGCCGGTGATCCGGATGTGGAGGGTCGTCAGTACGTCGCGGAAACTCTGCTGCGACACGCTTCTGGCATTGTTCCTGCAAGACACATGCCATCGTTAACCCGCTCACCTTGGCGCACCGTTCGGAGAGATCTTTTGGCCGACACTCCCCTACACATCGAAGCTGCAGACGTGACGGCCATGATCCTGGGGTTTCTCGAAGCCCAGATGGCCGGTGAATTCGATCGGGTGGCGCACCTTGTGGCGCCCGATTGCAAGATCGTTTTCTCCGGCGGGCGTCCGTTCGACTCCGCGGCCGACATCACGGCCTTCAACGCCAAACGCTACGCATGGGTTCGCAAGCGTATGGAGCGTACGGATGTGTCGATCGGCGACGGTGTCGCCGTTGTCTACAGCCTAGGCGCCTTGTACGGCGCCTGGCCTGACGGAACCGAATTTGACGGCAATCGCTACGTCGACCGTTTCGAGATCCGGGACGGTGTCATCGTAAGGTGGGAAGTCTGGAACGACAGCGGCGAGCGCCTTCTGGAACAACACGGAATCGACGCCTGACACGCTCAACCAACGTCCATCCAGGACACGTGCGCTGCAACAATGCGCCAGCCTTCGGGCAGGCGCGCCCAACTGTGGCTCTGTCGCCCGATCCGGTCGACGCCGTCGCGCACGAACTCGGTATTTGCGGTGCCGAAATCGGTCCCGAAGGTTGTGATCACCGTCCGGGTTAGGGTCCGGGCAAGGCCCTTGGGCGGGCGTCCCTGCCGAAACGCCAGGATCTCATCATGTCCATACAGGTTCTCTCCAGCGCCCAGACGCACGACATGCGGGCTGGTCCAGAACAGCTCGTCCAGTGTTGCGACGTCATTGGTGACCAGCGCCTGTTCATAGCGCTGGAAAGCCGCTGAGACTTCCGTGTGAATCTCCGGGATATTGATCTGCATGGGTTGGTCCTCGCTGGTCTCCAGTTGACGAGTGTCTTATCAAAATCTCCGAAAATTTTGCCGAAAAAATAGTCTCAGTAGAATTTTCGTCTGATTTTTACGCAGACCTGAGCTTGCGAGGCGCATCTACTGATTATCCTTGCGTCATTTGATGCGGCTGCTTCCGGGTGCAATTGTTCTTTGGTTTCTCTGGTGCGCTCGACACTCAGAAACGATTGAGACATCCGTTCTTGCAGTCAAACACACTTCTCGTGCCAGAACGCCCTGTGACTCTCTCAAGATGGTCGGTGAGCCTCGAGCGCGACGATGATCTGCTGAACGAATTTCGCCGATGCAACGGGAAGCGTTCGGCCTTTCATCTGGCCAAGCAACAAGCGTCCTGCCGGAACGTCGCGTTCGTCCAGAGGACGATGGCGGATTGCATCCTCAAGATCTTCGTTTAACCCGATCGGGATTTGGAACCCGATTGCGTTTTCGTGTGTCACGTAGTGACGGATCAGTTCGAAGGACTCCGTCTCGACAGAGGTGCCGAGCGCAATGCTGCGTCTGGATGCGGCTTGGTCCAAAAGATGTCTCACGCCGTACGACGCCGATGGCAGCACCAGATTATGACCCATGCAATCGCGCAGGCGCAGAACTGATTTTTTTGCGAGCGGATTGTCCTTGCGGAATACCGCATGGACGGGCTGTGGCAGCGTGTGAAGAACCTCGAACTCGACCATGTGAACCGGCTCGAACACCAAGGCGAGGTCGCTGCTGAACGAAGCGAGGTCCCGCTCGGCATGGGCACGGTCCCGGACGTTGACAGTGAAGCTGACGCCAGGGTGTGCGGCGCGATAGGCAGCGATCTGTCCCGGCAGAAAGTATGGCAGCAGGGCTTGCGAGCAGGCGATCGAGACGTGACCGCGCCGCTCCCCCGAGAGATCGGCCACCTGCGACCGGACCCGGGCCAGATCGGTTCGTTGCGCGCGGATGAACTGCATCAGCAACTCGCCCGCTGGGTTCAGTCGCATCCCTTGGGGCAGTCTTTCGAAAACCGGCCAGCCGAATTCTTCCTCGAAGCTTTGGATCCGGCGATTCAAAGCGGATGCCGTGAGGCTCGTGTCCTCCGCCGCTTTGCGGATGGACCCCGCGCGCACAACGGCTTCGATCAACTCGAACGTCTTTAAGTATCTCATGAACATCGAGAATAGCCGTTGCGTTGCGTTTTTTGCAACGAGGTTCTGATTTTATAGCAGTAGATGTTGACACGCTTCGCCCTCAGTCTTGCGCTGTGCCCAAATTGGAACAACGGCAGGAGCGGGTTATGACGGACGCAACTTCACGGCGCGACTTTCTGAAAATGAGCATGGCGGGCGCATCGGTGCTGCCATTCCTGCGGTCTCTGCCTGCCAGTGCAGCGGGGTCGGATACAATCGTTGTCGTCACAGGTCAGACGATCAACTCGCTCGATCTGCATCGGTCCGGCACCAGCCGCGCGTCCTACCAGGTTGGCGTGAACTGCTACGATCGTCTGGTGTCGTTCGGCACCAAGGAGGCGATCGGCGGCGGTTTCTCCTATGACTACACGGTGATCGAGCCGGAACTGGCCGACAGCTGGGAAGAGTCCGAGGACGGCCTGACGCTGACCTTCAAGCTGAAGTCGAATGCCAAGTTCTGGGACGGTCGCAAGGTTACCGCAGAAGACGTGAAATGGTCGTTCGACCGCGCGGTCTCGGTCGGGGGCTTCCCGTCCGTGCAGATGAAGGCAGGCGGTCTGGTGCGCCCTGATCAGTTCATTGCGCAGGATGAAGAGACGTTCATCATCAAGCTTGACCGGGCATCAAAACTGACCTTGCCGGACCTCGCGGTGCCGGTTCCATACATCATGAACTCGGTCGAAGCGAAAGCGAACGCGACCGCCGAGGATCCCTGGGCGCTGGAGTACCTCCACAAGAGCCCGGCGGGCTCAGGCGCGTATAAGGTGGCGCGCTGGCAACCGGGCGAACAGCTTGTCTACGAGCGCAATGACGACTGGGTCGGTGGGCCCATGCCAGCGATCAAGCGGGTGGTCATCCGCGAAGTGCCGAGCCCCGCGACCCGCCGCGCGCTGATCGAACGGGGCGACGTGCAGATGGCTTTCGGCATTCCGGACAAGGACGCCGCCGAGCTGGTGGACAAGGTCGACGTCTTCTCGACGCCGGTTGAGAACTGCATCCATTGCCTTTGTCCGAACTTCGCGTTCGAGCCGTTCCAGGATCCGGATGTCCGCAAGGCGATCGCCTACGCCGTACCGTACGAGGACATCTTTCAGGCGGCAGCCTATGGCCGGGGCTTGCCGCTCTACGGTGGTGAGACCGAGATCACGGACATCGCGTGGCCACGCAAGACGCAGTACTACACCGACATCGACAAGGCGAAGGAACACATGGCCAAGTCTGCCCACGCGGGCGGCTTCGACGTGACCATGTCGATCAGCCTGGACCTTGCATCCTGGATGGAGCCGACTGCTCTCTTGGTGCAGGAAGCGCTCGGCAAGATCGGCATCAACGTCACCATCGATAAGATACCCGGCGCGAACTGGCGCACGGCGGTGCTGGTCGAGAAGCGCCTGGATCTGCATCTCGAGAATTTCGGCGGCTGGCTGAACACGCCTGACTACTACTTCTTCTGGGCCTATAAGGATGGCCACCTGTTCAACTCGTCCAACTATCGCAACGAAGAGATCGAAGAACTGGTCGACAGCTCGTTGCATATGCCGATGGATGACCCGGAATATGCGCCCAAGATCAAGCGGATGTTCGAGATCGCGTTGGACGAACTGCCGCGGATCCCGCTCTATCAGCCTGCCTTGAATGTCGCCGCAAATGGGGTCGAAGGGTATGAGTTCTGGTTCCACCGGCAGCTGGATGTACGGCCCATCAAGGTCTCGTAGACCGTGATGACGGGCTCGCCCCGGCTGCGTGCGGTCCTATTTCGGGTTCTGCAGGCGATCCCGGTGGTCATTGGCGTGGTCGTCATCAGCTTCCTGCTGACACGCGCGCTGCCGGGCGACCCTGCGGTCTACTTTGCCGGGGTCGCGGCGGACGAGGCGTCGATCGAGCAGACGCGCGTTGCCATGGGCCTCGACAAGCCTCTGATCCAGCAGTTCTTTGTGTATGCTGGCGATCTGCTGCGGGGTGATCTGGGCCAGTCTCTGTCGAGTGGACGGCCCGTCGCAACGGACCTTGCAAACAGGCTGCCCGCGTCACTGGAGTTGACGCTGTCGGCTTTCGTCATCGCAATCTCGATCGCTGTGCCGCTGGGTGTTTTGGCCGCGACACGGCCCGGGACGTGGGCCGATCACGTGTGCCGGTTGCTCGTCACGGCAGGCGTATCTCTGCCGACGTTCTTCACCGGAATCGTGCTGATCTATGTCTTCTACTACCATCTGGGCGTCGCACCCTCGCCGCTCGGCCGGCTAGATTTCATCTATCTCTCACCGGACCATGTCACCGGGTTCTACCTGATCGACGCCGCGATTGCGGGGGATTGGGAAACCTGGTGGGGGGCTGCCAAGCAGTTGATGCTGCCCGCCGTGACGCTGGCCTTGTTCACGCTCGCGCCGATTGCGCGGATGACGCGGGCCGCGATGCTCAGCGCCTTGTCTTCGGACTTCATCCGCACTGCGCGGGCGGCGGGTCTGTCCAACGGCAGGGTGCTTTACGGGTATGCCTTCCGGAACGCACTGCTTCCGGTTGTGACCACGCTGGGTATGGTGTTTTCCTTCGCGCTGGGGGCGAATGTGCTGGTCGAGAAGGTCTTTGCCTGGCCGGGCATTGGATCCTATGCGGTCGAGGCGCTCGTCGTTTCGGACTATGCCGCCGTGCAAGGGTTTGTCCTGGCGATGGCCTTGCTGTTCGTGGCGCTGAACCTTGCGATTGACCTGCTCTACACCGTGATTGATCCCCGCATCGGGTTCGAAGCGCAATGAAGGACACGCTCAACATCGACACGCCGCGGCCCAGCGGCAGCCTTGACCATCTTGTCTACGTTCTGCGGTCGAACCCCGTCACCCTGATTGCGTTCGGGATGCTGGGTTTCATCCTGTTCTGCGCAACACTCGGTCCCTCGCTCGTACCATACGATCCGCTGCTGACGAATGCATCCAAGGCCTTGCAGCCGCCATCCTGGGACCACTGGTTCGGGACGGACAATGTGGGGCGGGATGTTTTCAGCCGGGTGATCGTTGCCACACGGCTGGATCTGTCAATCTCGGTGGCGGCGGTGGCCATATCGTTCGTGGTCGGATCGATCCTCGGTGCAATTGCCGGATATTGGGGTGGCTGGCTCGATATCGTGCTGAACCGGTTCCTCGATACGATCATGGCGTTCCCGCTGTTCGTGCTGGCCATGGGGATCGTGGCGGCACTCGGGAACACGATCGAAAACATCATCTACGCCACCGCCATCATCAACATGCCGTTCTACGCGCGGCTGGTCCGGGCCGAGGTCAACATCCGGCGCAATTCCGGCTTCGCGCGCGCGGCCAAGCTGTCCGGCAACTCCGACCTTCGCGTGCTCGCGATGCACATCTTTCCGAACGCATTACCGCCCATGATGGTGCAGGTGTCGCTGAACCTCGGCTGGGCCATCCTGAACGCCGCCGGTCTGTCTTTCATCGGGTTGGGTGTGCGCCCGCCCACGCCGGAATGGGGCATCATGGTGGCCGAGGGCGCGAATTTCATTGTCTCGGGCGAGTGGTGGCTCGCGGTCTTCCCGGGCCTCTGGCTGATGATGGCGGTCTTCACCTTCAACCTGCTGGGGGACGGGTTGCGCGACATCGTCGACCCGCGCAAGAGAACGTGACAATGCTGAGCGTCAAGGATTTCGCCGTCTCGTTTCAGACCCGCAAGGGCGAGGTCGAGGCTGTGCGCGGTGTCAGCTTCGAACTGGCCAAGGGCGAGATCCTTGGGATTGTCGGCGAAAGCGGGTCGGGCAAATCCGTCACATCCTATGCCCTGATGCGCATTCTGGACGCGGGCGGCACGATCAAGAGCGGCGAGGCGACCTATTCCGGACTTGACCTGCGCCGTGCCGCGGAACGCGACATGCGCGATATCCGTGGGCGCGAGATCTCGATGATCTTTCAGAACCCGCGCGCTGCCTTGAACCCGATCCGGCGCGTAGGGCATCAGATCGAAGATGTGCTGCGCCGCCATGGCCGGGCGACTGCACAGGATGCGCGCGCCAAGGCCTTGGCAGCACTCAAGGACGTCCGCATCAGCGATGCTGAAGCTCGGTACAACGCCTATCCGTTCGAGCTCTCCGGCGGGATGTGCCAGCGGGTCGTCTGCGCGATCGCGCTCGCCTGTGATCCACGTCTTCTGATCGCCGACGAACCGACAACAGGTTTGGACATCACCACTCAGAAAGCCGTCATGGATCTGGTTCGGGACCTGATCCGTGCCCGCGACATGAGCAGCATACTGATCACCCATGATCTTGGCCTGGCCGCGCAATACTGTGACCGAATTGTCGTGATGAAGGATGGCGAGATCGTCGAACAGGGCGACCCGGTCAGGCTGTTCGGCGCGCCGGAGCACCCCTACAGCCGTAAACTGGTGGATGCGACACCGCGTGCGGGAGAGAGCATTCGCAGTCTGCTGCCACCCGAAGATCGACGGGCGATGCCGCCGCACGAGATCAAGAACACGCCATTGGTTCAGGTGCGGAACCTCGTGAAGACCTATCAGGGGAAATCGGGACCGGTGCACGCGGTCAAGGGGATCTCGTTCGACATCAAGCAGGGTCAAAGCGTCGGGCTGGTCGGAGAAAGCGGTTGCGGAAAGTCGACAACGTCCGAGATCCTTGTGCGCCTACTCGACCCGACCAGCGGTGAACTGATGTTTGATGGCGAGGACATTGGTGCGATGCCCGCCAAGGATTTCGCGCGAAACCCACGCCGGGCGAACATTCAAATGGTGTTTCAGGACGCCACCGACAGCCTAAACCCGCGCCATACCGCACGGCAAACCATCGCCGAACCGTTGCGCCGGCTCGGCGGTCAGCGCGGTGCTGCCCTGGCCGCGCGGATCGAGGAACTGGCGACGCTGGTCGGCTTGCCGCTTCCGCTGCTAGACCGGTTTCCGCATCAGCTTTCGGGTGGGCAGAAAGCGCGCGTCGGCATCGCCCGGGCAATCGCGCTGGAGCCGAAGTTCCTGATCCTTGACGAACCGACTGCGGCGCTCGACGTCTCGATCCAGGCGGTCGTGCTGAACCTGCTCGTAGATCTGCGCGCCAAGCTTGGAATGACCTATCTGTTCGTCAGTCACGACCTGCATGTCGTGCGCCTTCTGTGCGACCATGTGATCGTAATGAAGGATGGTGTGATCGTCGAGCAAGGCCCGGCGGCGCGCGTCATGGCCTCGCCCCAGGAAGCGTATACCAAGGCGCTGTTGGACGCGGCCCCCACACCTCCCGCACGCCGCGTAGAAAGCGCCACGACCGGAGTCTCCTGATGTTGAGCGATTTGCCTTTCACCCTGGACGCTTTGCGGTCTGCTTATGCAGGCGGTGTTCGACCAGAAGCCGTCATCAACGAAGTGTTCCGGCGTCTGGATGCGATCGATGACCCGGGGATCTTCATTCATCTGCGTGCGCGCGACGAGGTTGTGGCCGAGGCCGAGGCGCTTGGTCCTTGTGACCCGGACACGCCGCTTTGGGGCATCCCGTTCGCGATCAAGGACAACATCGATTTTGCCGGGGTCGAGACGACGGCAGGCTGTCCCGCCTATGCCTACACGCCTGCAAGGGATGCATTCGTCGTCGCCAATCTGCGTGCCGCTGGCGCCTTGATGATCGGCAAGACAAACCTCGACCAGTTTGCCACCGGTCTGGTTGGCGTCCGGACGCCGTATGGCGCCCCGTTGAACTCCGTCGATCCTGCCATCGTGCCCGGGGGGTCCTCGGGTGGGTCCGGTGTGATCGTCGGCCACGGCGTCGTAACGTTCTCGCTGGGCACGGATACCGCCGGGTCGGGACGCGTGCCAGCCGCGCTGAACAACATCGTTGGTCTGAAGCCGACGCTTGGCGCGCTGTCCGCCTCGGGCGTTGTGCCCGCATGTCGAACCCTCGACACCGTGTCGGTCTTCGCCATGACCGTGGACGATGCCTATGCGGTGTTTGCCGTGGCCCGAGGGTTCGATGACGCGGACGCCTATTCAAAGCGGCTTGTGCATCAGCCATTGAGCGACCCCGCGCCAGGTACGCGGATCGGTATTCCCGACGCTGGCTCGATCGAATTCTTCGGCGATGATATCCAGGAGGCGGCATTCGATCGAGACATTGGCCGGTTGGCCGACGCTGGGGCCGAGATCGTGCCAATCGATTTCGAGCCGCTCTATGCTGTGGCCCGCATGCTCTATCAGGGTGCCTGGGTCGCGGAACGCTATTCGGTGATCGAGGATCTGCTGGCTGCAGATGCCAACGCCGTCCACCCGGTGACCCGCCAGATCATCTCGGCGGCGGAACAGATGTCTGCGGCCGATGCGTTCCGGGGCATCTATCGCTTGGCCGAGTTGAAACGGGCGGCGGAGCCGATGTTGGACGGGTTGGATATGCTCTGCGTGCCGACCATCCCGACCTTCTACTCGGTGGCCGATCTGGATGCGGATCCAATCACGCCGAACTCGAACCTCGGGACGTATACGAACTTCGTGAACCTGCTGGATCTGTGTGGGATCGCGGTGCCCACCGAAGCCCGCAGCGATGGCAAGCCCGGAAGCGTCACGTTCCTGGCCAAGGCGGGTGAGGACGCCCAGATCGCATCGATTGCGCGAACGTTCGAAGCAAACTGCACGCGGTCACTGGGAGCAACCGGCCACCCGGTCCCTGCGCTCAAGCCGCTCGCACCGCGTGCATCCGACCGGATCGAGCTTGCGGTCTGCGGTGCGCACATGAACGGCCTCCCACTGAACTGGCAACTGACGGATCTCGGCGCGCGATTTGTCCGGCGTGCGCAGACAGCAAACGCATATCGGTTCTTTGCCTTGGCCGGTGGACCGCCGGATCGCCCTGGCCTCGTACGGTCGACTTCATCGACAACCGCGTCGGTCGCACTTGAGATCTGGTCGCTCCCAAAGTCGGCGCTCGGACGCTTCATGGAAGAGATTCCAGCGCCGCTCGGAATCGGGTCCGTCGAGCTTTCGGACGGGTCTTGGGTCAAAGGCTTCATTTGCGAGGCAAGCGGCGCGGTTGGCGCAAAAGACATCTCGCATCTGGGCGATTGGCGCGCCTACCTGACCTCGGAACCCGCTTGATTGCCCCAAAGAACGATGGAGGACCGAGAGTGTCGCGCGCGGAAGACCGGTTGACCGACATGGGTCTCGAACTGCCGCCGGACTGGGTCCCGATGGGACGGTTCCTGCCGTTCCGTCGTGATGGGACGACAGTCTATCTGTCCGGTCAGGTGTGCGAGTGGAACGGCTCGGTAACGCACAAGGGTCCTGTTCAGGACACGCCAGAGGGCATCGAGATTGGCAGGGAAGCCGCCAAGATCTGCGCACTCAATCTAATCTACCGGCTGCGCGAAGCCTGTGAGGGAGATCTCGACCGCGTCGATTGCGTTCTTCGGCTGGGAGGGTTCGTGAACTGTCTTTCGGGCTTCCCGAGCAGCCCGCTGGTGATCAACGGGGCAACCGAGATATTTATCGCACTCTTTGGCGAGGAGGGATGGCACGCCCGCACGGCGGTTGGTGTGTCGGGTCTTCCCGGCAATGCCTCGGTCGAGGTCGACGCCATCGTGCGGGTCAGGGTCTGATTGTTGTCCGGCCATCGGGAACCGCGACAGCCATGAACCATAACCGGTTGCTTGCGTCGATGCGGGCAAACCGCTAGCTGCCTCGGCCAGAGACGGGTGTCTGACGGTTCAAGGGTCCGGCGGCGCACCCCTTGTGTTCGGGAACAACGATGGCGCTGCTCGACCAGATCATTTCACGCGAGTCCCGCGAGAACTATCGCCGATTGCTTCTGGATGGTGCCCGGCAGCACTGGAAGGGCTATGCGATGGCCATCGGCCTGCTGCTGGTCGTCTCGTGGTCGACCGCGATGATGGCCTACATCATGAAGGACGTCGTCAACGAACTGGTCGACAACGAGGACGCGGTCCTTGTCGCGTGGATCGCTGCGGCGGTAACCGGCCTGTTTCTGGTGCGCGGCTTCGCAACTTACCTGAACGCCGTGATCCTGATGAGGATTGGCAACAAGATCGTCGCGCGCCTGCAAGAACGGCTGTTCAACCACCTCTTGCAACAGGACACCGAGTTCTACGACCAGCATTCGCTGGGGGATGTCATGATCCGCTTCAATGGAACCGCGAATGCGGCACGTGCGGCGATCGAGCTTCTGATCGTGTCCTTGGGACGGGATCTCGTATCGCTGATCGGCCTGATCGTGGTGATGTTCATTCAGGACTTCTACCTTTCGCTGATCGTGTTGCTCATTGGGCCACTTGCCGCGTTGGCAGTGGGCTGGCTGACCAAACGGGTCAAGGAGATCGCCTACCGAATGCTGACAGCGACGGTGCGGATCACCGATGGGGTCAAAGAGATTTTCCTTGGCGCTCGTATCGTGAAGGCCTTCAAGCTCGAAGACCACATGTACGAAAAGATGTCATCGCTGGTGCACGATGTGCGCCGGTTGTCCGATGACGCGATCAAGTACCAGACCGCCACCGTGCCGATGATGGATATCCTGGGCGGTCTCGCCGTCGGCTCGGTCATCGCCTATGCCGGATGGCAGGTAGCCACGGGATCTCAGGATCTTGGTACGATCGTATCGTTCATCGCCGCACTTCTGATGGCCTATGAGCCTGCCCGGCGGTTGGCTCGGTTCCAGGTTCAGTTGAACACCCACATGGTTGGCGTTGAGATCATGTATACCTTTCTGGATTCGCCCGCTGGGTCTCCACCGCAACAGGGCGCTGCCCCACTGGCACCTGGTCCGCGCGCGATTGCGTTGAAAGATGTCGTGTTCGCATATGGCGAGACCCCTGCGCTGAACGGATTGAGCATAGCCTGCCCGGCAGGCAAGGTTACGGCGCTGGTGGGTGCTTCGGGGGCGGGCAAGTCGACCGTGTTCGATCTGATCGAGCGCTTCCGCAGCCCGCAGAGCGGCACTGTCGAAATCGACGGACGTGACATCGCGGATACGAACCTGGCCGACCTGCGCGATGTCATCGCAATGGTCAATCAGCAGACCTATCTGTTCTCTGGTTCAATCCGCGAGAACATACGCTTCGGCCGCTTGAACGCCACGGATGCCGAGGTCGAGGCCGCTGCGCGCGCAGCGAACGCGCATGAGTTTATCGCAGCGCGGCCTGGCGGTTATGACAGCGAGATCGCAAATGATGGCAGTGGCCTTTCGGGCGGCGAACGTCAGCGCATCGCGATTGCCCGGGCTATCCTGCGTGATGCGCCGATTCTCCTGCTGGACGAGGCGACCTCGGCGCTTGACGCCGAGACCGAGGCCCGCATTCAGGAAGCCTTTGCACGTCTGATGAAAGGGCGCACGACGCTGGTGATCGCCCACCGGCTGGCCACCGTGCGAAACGCCCATGTGATCCACGTCCTCGATCGCGGCAAGCTCCTGGAGTCCGGCACCCACGACCAGTTGATCGAGCGCGGCGGGCACTATGCCTATCTCTACGATCTGCAGTTTCGAGAACCGGATACGGGTGCTGAAACAGAAAAAACGTCGAAAGAAACGCTGTCCTGACGACCCTAACTGCCGTGACAGGGAGAATGTTTGGCCGTCAGCGTTGCCAGTTGTTCCGAACTGCAGCCGACTCGGCATCCGGAGACAGGGGCTCGCTTCCACCCAGCGCTTCGATCATGGCGGCAAGAGCGTCGGCGCCCGGGCCCGAAGCGGGTGCGAAACCCTGATCAACGGAGTCACTCATCGGAGCGCTGACGATGATTTCGACATGCCACGCCGCGGCCTCTGTCCGACAGGCGATCCCGAACTCCAACTCATTCGGCAGGTCGCCAAGCACCTCGAACTCACGGCAATAGCGCCCCAGTTCGTCCGTGAAAGTCAGCATCGGCATGATCCGGTCTTCGAACGCCGTCCCGCTTGGCAAGGTTTCAAGCGCCAGGTGCAATGCACCCTCGTTCGGCGCGTCACCCAACGTGATCTGCGGAGAACCCATGCTGTCCTCGATCTGCGTCCCGAGCACGAGACCGACAACGATCGCAATGCTTGCTGCCGCTGCCACCGGGATCCATTTGGTCGGTAGGACAAAGCGCCGCCGCATCGGTACGACAGTATCGCCTTGATGCACGAGCGTTGCGGCCAGCGCCGCCGGCAACGGCGCGTTTGCAACGTCGGCGAATGCGGCCCGAAGCATCGCGTTGCTCGCACTGATCTGATCGGCGAGCGTCCGAGCTTCCTCATCGTGTTCCAGGATCGCGGCAACGCGCTCTGCGTCGGCCGGGTCGAGTGCTCCATCCACAAAGGCTGCGATGTCTTCCTCGGTCCAGTCGCGAGTCATGAGAACGCTCCCTCCTGCAATGGCTTCAGCTTGGACCGCGCCCGCGCGAGTCGACTCATGACCGTGCCGACCGGTACGTCCAGCACTTTGGCGGCTTCCTGGTAGGCAAGCCCCTCGATGGCGACGAGCGCCAGCACTGCGCGTTGGGTCTCCGGCAGGTCGGCCATGGCGTCGCGGACACGTGCCAGCAGCAACCGGTCAGCGGCCTTTGCGGCGCCGCGCCCTCCGTCTGAGATGGCGGATATCAACTCTTCATCCGAGCGAGCAAATCGGTGTTCGTGGCGACGGCGGGAATCCAGGAAGGTCGTCTGAACAATTCTGTACATCCAACTGTCGAACCGCGTTCCGGGTCGAAACTGATCCGCACGCGCAAGCGCTTTTTCGCACGCCGTTTGCACGATATCATCTCCTTCGCTGATGCTCCCCGCCAACGCGCAAGCGAACCGGCGGATCTTCGGCAGTACGGCTACCAGTTCATGTCGAATTGCGTCGGTCATTGGGCTCGCACGATGTCTGTCCTGCGTCGAGAACGAGGCTACGCGGCTTTCATTCCCGCAGGGATGGAATTATTTTTCGACCGAGCCGTTCTCGTCTGGAAACTACCAAGGAACAGCCGATGAAACACCTGCTGCTGGCGCTCTTCGTTTTTTCCGCATTCGCGACCGGTCCTGATGTCCTCCGCCCAGGTGCCATTGCCTGGGCCGACGACGGAGATGGCGATGGAGGAGATGGCGGCGACGGCGATGGAGGAGACGGCGGAGACGGTGATGGAGGAGACGGCGGCGACGGAGATGGAGGAGATGGTGGCGACGGAGATGGAGGAGATGGTGGCGACGGAGATGGAGGAGATAGTGATGGAGGCGATGGCGATGATGGCGACAACGGTGCCAGCGACAATGATGATGGAGACGATGGCAACGAGGGCAATTCGTCTGCCGCGTCTTCGTCTGGGGGTGGTCAGAACGGCTCTGGCGCCAGGTCCGATGGGGGCGGCGATCCGCTTTCCGATCTGATTGATCTGATCTTCGGGCCAGACCGACCATCGGTCCCGAACGAACTCCTTGTCCTGACACCTGCCGGCCAGGTGCCCCCTGACCTGACCGCCCTGCAAGCCAACGGCTTTTCTGTGTTGGAAGATGAGACCCTGAGCGCCCTCCAGGCCGGTTTATTGCGCCTGTCGGCGCCGCCGGGGCTCGATCTTGAGGACGCGGCGGAGATTGTCAGAAATCTTGCTCCTGCGTCCACAGTCGACCTGAACGATCTCTACGAACGCGCAGGCTCGGGGTGCGCAAACGATTGTTGGGGGGCAGAACTGATTGCACTCGGCGACCTGGGGCGTACGTCCTGTCGCCGGGGCGCACCGATCGCAATGATCGACACTGCGGTGCAGCTGGATCATCCGGCATTGCGCGCTGCGCGCATTGAGACCAGGTCGTTCCGCCGCGCGGGCGTGACTGCCGCCCCGAGAGATCATGGAACGGCCATCGCCGCTCTTTTGGTTGGCGAGAACGCCCCTGATGCAACGCCACTCGCACCCGACGCCATGCTTCTGGCGGCGGAAGCGATTGGCATTATCGATGACCGGCAGCAGTCAGATACCGTCTCGCTCATCCGAGCGCTCGACTGGGCCATGAGATCCGGCGCGCGGGTCATCGCACTCAGCTTGGTAGGCCATGCGAACGCGACACTTCATTTTGCAATCCGGGCCGTCACGCAGCGCGCAAATGTGGTTGCAGCCGCGGGAAATGACGGCGCACGCGGACGGCCCGCCTTTCCCGCTGCCTATCCGGAGGTCATGGCGGTCGCTGCCGTCGACCAACGTTTGCGGCCCTACCGCAGCGGAACGCGCGGTGACTATGTTGAACTCTCGGCCCCGGGCGTGGATGTCGCCTCCGCGTCGGCCGATGGTGATGTGGGTTTGTTCACAGGCACCAGTTTTGCGGTCCCATTCGCAGTGGCAGCCACACTGCGCGCCCGGGCACAGACGAATGGGGATCCACAGGCAGCCCGCCGCCTTTTGATCGCAAATGCTCGCGATCTGGGGGCGCAGGGGCACGATGAGGTCTATGGCTTCGGCCTGATCCAGGCACCCGGCGATGCATGCTGGTAGCGACGGGAAATTCGCAACGGCGGGGAATAAAGCGGCAGCCTGATCGTTCTCCTTCCGACCGCGCTTTGACATGGCGCACAATCTCGGGAGGAAAACGTGAAACGCATTCTTGCAGTGTCATTGGCGGCCGTGCTCGGCGGCTGCACCGCGAACGGCCTCGATTTCAATCTGCCGTTGGATATCGCCGGGAATGGCAAGCCGGAAACTCGTGCGCTGACCGGATCGATCGGTTCGGCCAAGGCCCCGCTACTGCGACAGTTGCGGTCCATTCAGGTTCAGAACCTGCTGGATGGCGAGACGCACCGTCTGCGCATCTCCAAGACCAGCGGAGGGATCCGCGTGCGCGAGCCAGGCGGTTGTGTCTGGACCCGATCACACGATTGGTTTGCGCCGTCCGATAGCTTTGCCCGCTGCGGCTCGTCGAAAAATTGGCATACGGCGCAGGCCAGGGTAGAGCGCGACGGTTCCCTCTTTCCGCTCAGGATCGGCAACACCGCCACGTACGAGCGTCGGGCGGTGTCCTGGAACGGCAACCGCTCGACGCGGCGCACCACTTGCGTCGTCGAGGACACGGTCGAGGTGCTCCGCCCCGGCAAACGCCCGATTCCCAGCTTTGTGGTCGCCTGCAATGACGGCCGCGTGACGCGGACCACCTGGTACGCACCGCGTCAGGGACCCATCGCTTATCGCGAAGTTGGCCGCCACCGCCACATCCGCGATGCCTGGCTGCGGCTTGACTGAGCTGGTCGAGGAGATGGACATGTTCGATCACACCAGACAGCTTGCCGGTCCCGCATCGGTCAAACTGACACGGTTTGGTGGCCTGGGGTCCGGGGACTTGCCCTGCTGGACTGCGGTGCCTGACCGTCGAGATACAACGAAGCCACCCTTGGTGGCGATCCATGGCCTGCATCGTGGGGCGAAGGTGCAGGCCACCACGCTCGCATCGTATGCCGAGGCGTTTGGTCAGACCGTGATCGCTCCGCTCTTTGCGCGAGAGGATTGGCCCAGATATCAACAGGTTGTCCGAGGCGGCCGGGCTGATCTTGCCTTGTTGTCGTTGCTGAGCGACCTGGCCATGGCCGGTATCAGCGGGACGAAACGCTTGGAATTGTCCGGCTACTCCGGCGGTGCCCAATTCGCACACCGCTTCGCGATGCTTTATCCGCACCGCGTCAGTCGCCTGACCGTGATCGCAGCGGGATGGTACACGTTTCCGGACGACGCACCATTTCCCCGCGGCCTTGCGGCACCCAAAGCGCGTTCCGCAGGATGGCATCTGCGGGATCACAACGATCTGCGGGCGTTCCTGAACCTGCCGATCCGGGTGCTCGTCGGGACGCGGGACGACCAGGTCGATAACAACACCCGATCGGGCACCAGGATCGATGCTCAACAGGGTCGAACCCGGCGCGAGCGCGCCGCGCGCTGGGTCGCTGCGATCCAGGATGCCGCGCATCGGTGCGGGATCGAGCCAGACATCACGCTCACCGAACTCGATGGTTGTGGCCACGACTTTCGCACCTGCCTCGCGCATCCGGATGCGCGACGACAGCTCTTTGAGCACACCGAATTCCCTGAAGCCCGATGACGGAGAACCTCGACATGAATGCACCAACCGGCACGCTTGTACCGCAAGACACTGTCCTCAATCCGACGATCCTGGCTCGTGCAAAATGGGCGTTCACGACACGCCGTGTGGCGCTTGCTCAGGATGCGAGCCTCGGCCTCTCCCGCAATCTGCGCGCGGCGCGGCCCGGCGATCTGGTTCTCGGACGCGTGCAGTGCATCGGCTCGCAGAAGCGGCTGCAATTGGCCTCTGGCCGTCCGTCCCAGCTCTACCCGGGCGATCTGGTCGTGGTCGCCTGTGGCGCGCGCTATGCGCCAGACCAATTCGAGGGCCTGGCAAAGCTGTTGCCCTCGGGCGCCGATCTTTTGGCGAGCGGCGGAGTTCTTGGCCGGATGCGGTGGCGCAACGCGAAGATGGCATCTCCGACCAGTGTCACGCCCATCGGACTTTTGATTGGCGACGATGGCACGGTGGTGAACGTCGCCGATTACGCGATCCCGGAACGCCCCGGCCCGACGATCCCCGTGATCGGAGCGGTCGGGGCCTCGATGAACTCGGGCAAGACCGCGGCAGCGGCGAGCTTTGCCCATGGTCTCGTCCGCGCCGGATACCGCGTGGCGGCGATCAAGGCGACGGGGACCGGCGCTTTCGGTGATTACAATGCCTATGTGGACTCAGGCGCGCACCATGTTGCCGACTTCTTAGATGCAGGCATGGTCTCGACCTACCTTGAGCCGATCTCGCGGATCGCCAAGGCGACCGATGCGTTGCTGGCCGGTGCGGCCCTGGCGGGGTGCGATGTCGCGGTGTTGGAGCTTGCCGACGGCGTGCTCCAGAAGGAGACAGCAGCCCTGCTGAAGGACGCGACCTATCGGGCACGGTTCGCGGGCTTTCTGCTTGCGGTGCCCGATTCACTGTCCGCGACCGGCGGCGCATCGGTCCTGTCACGTATCGGTATTCGCCCACTGGCGCTCACCGGTCTGATGACACAATCGCCGATGGCAACGGCCGAGGCAGAGGTGGCAACCGGGCTCGACATCGCCTCGCGCGAGACCTTGCGTGATCCGGCATTCGCGACGGCGTTGCTCAACCGGGCGCGCTCAGGCCTTGCCAATCGACGCCTGGAGACGACGTGAGCGGATTTCCATCCATCGTTGCGAACGGGCGCGGCCGGTATCTGATCCTGGTGGTGCTGACCGCGCTCCTTCAAGCTCTGGCAGCGGCTTGCGCAGCGATCGCGACCCGTGACATCTTTGCGGCGTTCCTCGCGCATGACGAAACCCGGCCCGTCGGTGCTTTCCTGGTGTTGGTGGGCAGCGGACTTGCCATTGCCGCAGGGCGCATCGGGCAGGCAACACTCGGCGAAAGACTGGGGCAGTCCTTTGCCGGAGAGCTGCGCGATCGTCTGTTCACCCAATTCAGCCAGATGCCGCGCCTGGATGTTCAGAACCAGAGACGGGGCGGCCTGGCACTGCGTTTTGTCGGGGACCTCTCGGCCGTTCGCGGCTGGGTCGGCGATGGGTTGCCAAAGACCTTTGCGGCGGGCTTCGTTCTGCCGGCGGCCTGCCTGGCAGGCTTCCTGTTGCACCCGATGCTCGGTGCCATATTGAGCGGATGTGTCTGTTTGGCGCTGTTGGTGTTGGCATTGGCAGCACGCCGGCTGCGACCCTTGCACCAAGCGCTGCGCAGACGGCGTGCCCGTCTGTCTGCGGACATGAGCGAGCGCGCCCCGCAGGCGCCCGACCTGAGGCTGATCGGGCGCATGGCTCAGGAACGCGCGCGATTGCGCTTGCGCACTCAGTCGTTGACCAACGCTGCGACCGCCCGCAGACGCGCTGGGGCCATCATGCGCGCAGTCCCGGATATTGTAGCTGCTGCTGCCGCGGCGCTGGTCCTGGCCGTTTCACTCGACCTCGCCCTGTCGGCATCACTGGCGGCTGGCGGGCTCGCAGCTGCAGCGATCGTCATAACGCCACTGCGCGATCTTGCGCTGATCTCGGATCGTTACAACGCTTTCCATGTCGCCCGCACAAAGTGCCTTCGCGTGTTCAAACGTCCGACGTTGTCCGAAGCCGCCGACACCCCGGTGGATACGAGCCTGACGTTTCGTGGTGTCTCCCACGGTCCGTTGCAAAACCTCTCCTTCACCGTGCCTCCCGGCGGAACGCTCATCCTGCGCGGGTCAAACGGATCGGGAAAGAGCACGCTTCTGAGATTGGCCGCCGGGCTCGAGGCACCGGGACAAGGGCACACTCTGATCGGAGCCGAGCCCGCCGTCAGTGCCGCCCCGCTTTCCCGGATCTGTTTGATCGATTCTCACACCCCAATTCTGGCAGGTAGCCTGCGGCGGTCTCTGACGCTCGGTGCTCGGAAAAGGCCCTCAGACGACCGGATCTGCGACGTCGCCGTTGAATTCGGACTGGCGTCTCTTTTGCGCCGCGTGAGCGGACTCAACGGAAAGATCTCGGAGCTTGGACGCAACCTGTCGGAAGGGGAAAGGTGGCGCGTGCTTCTGGTCCGCGCACGTTTGGCTAAAGCGCGGATCATCTTGCTCGATTGCCCGGATGGTGCCCTTGGCGGTGATGCGGAAGACCGCATCTCTCAGTGGCTGAAAAACGCCGACAGCACCATCGTCGTCGCCGTTCGGGGATCCGGTTACGGATGGGCCTGCGGGTGCACTGAGGTACTCGACCTGGACGATCTCGATAAACGCGCTTGTTAGGCTTCAAACTCTACACAACAACGACTGATGTCGCGCCGACCGAGACGAGTCCGCGAGGGCTTCGAAGAAACGGATTCGGATCGACGCTTAAGCGCTGGCAAGCCGTCTTGCATGGGCAGACCGACATCTCGCCCGCCGCCATCTGCAGAGGTTTTTGTCGTTCAAATTGTTAGTTGGGAGCCGGGTACGTCAACGCACCGTTTGCGAGCGCCTTTAAGCTATCCACAGGCGAAGCTAAAGTATTATCCATCGCTAGTATCGCCGCCCTCGCGGCCACATCAGCACCCTTTGCTGTGCTATCGTGGCGGGCGTTAAACCAAAATCGGGCGGATTCTGTTTCAATCTCGGAAAAGTCTTGCAGAACGGATTTTGCAACGCTCCGCAGTTCTTCGGTGTAGCGCTGCGGTTGCAACGCAATGGTGTTCGCAAGTTGATTTGCGCGGAAAACTTCGAGCGCGATCAAATCCCAATCGCCCGTCTTATCCGCAACTTCTGCGAGACCAGGGAGTGCTCTCAGCGATATACGTGCGGCGATTGAACGAAAGTCCTCCGGCGGTCGAGCCGTCAGCCAGGCTTCAAGGTCGTCCCAACCTGTGATTTCAGTCATATACTCTCGCTTCATTCCAAGGTGCGGATCGGAGTTGCGTTCAATCGCGCGGAGAATGTGACAGACAATCACAGGCTTCAGATAGGGGAAAAAGGCCCCAGCCGATTTCAACCAGCGACCCTATGCTGGTCAAGAGGCGCTAGACCTGTTGCCAGCCTAAATGCGATGTAGTCGATCATCATCATACAAATTCAGACATGCTAAGGATCGGCTTCGTCCCAGTTTATCAATTCCTTAAATGGGACAAGTCTGACCCAAGCAATCTCAACGGCTTAGCGTCCGCGAAACGCCGGGGGTTCAATTGGGACAACCGGACTGGACTAAAGCCGCCGGAAATAACCTTCCATTAACGTAAGCTGACTGTAAGCCCGCGCCTTCAAACGCAAGAACAAGGACAAGAAACGTGGCTG
>JBCAXJ010000048.1:0-42730 GCA_038534135.1 Pseudomonadota bacterium
GCGCGCGGATAGCGGCTTCCATCAACGCTTGTCCCTTGTCGCCAGCAAGCGTAGGCGCAGTGCGTTGAGCTTGATGAAGCCCTGTGCGTCGGCTTGGTCATAGGCACCGGCATCGTCTTCGAACGTGACGTGCTGCTCCGAGTACAGTGACTTGTCGGACCAGCGACCGACGACCTCGGCGCTGCCCTTGTAAAGCTTCACCCGCACCGTGCCTTCGACATGCTCCTGACTGCGGTCAATTGCAGCTTGCAGCATTTCGCGTTCTGGGCTGAACCAGTAGCCGTAGTAAATCAGCTCGGCATAGCGCGGCATCAGTTCGTCTTTCAGGTGCGCGGCTCCCCGGTCGAGCGTAATCGATTCGATCCCGCGGTGCGCGGCCAGCCAGATCGTCCCACCGGGCGTCTCATAGATCCCGCGCGATTTCATGCCGACATAGCGGCCCTCGACCAGATCGAGCCGCCCGATCCCATGCTTGCCGCCCAGTTCGTTCAAATGGGTCAGCATCTCGGCGGGTGACAGGGCTTTGCCGTCGATCGCGACCGGGTCGCCGTTGGCGAAGGTAATCTCGATGAACTCTGGTTCGTCGGGCGCGGCCTCGGGAGCGACGGTCCGCTGGTACACATAGTCCGGTGCCGAGACGGCTGGATCCTCAAGAACCTTGCCTTCTGACGAGGTGTGCAAGAGGTTTGCATCGACACTGAAGGGAGCCTCGCCGCGCTTGTCCTTGGGCACGGGCACCTGATGCTCCTCGGCCCATTCGATCAGTTTGGTCCGCGAGGTCAGATCCCATTCGCGCCAGGGGGCTACGACGGTGATGTCCGGTTCCAAGGCATAGGCGGCCAGTTCGAACCTGACCTGGTCATTGCCCTTGCCGGTCGCGCCGTGTGCGATCGCGTCTGCGCCCTCGGCTCGTGCAATTTCCACCAATCGTTTCGAGATCAATGGGCGTGCGATCGACGTCCCGAGCAGATATTGACCTTCGTAAACCGCATTGGCGCGGAACATCGGCATCACGAAATCGCGGACGAACTCCTCGCGCAGATCCTCGACATAGATCGCGGCAGCCCCCATGTCCTCGGCCTTCTTGCGCGCCGGCCCCAGTTCTTCACCCTGACCGAGATCGGCTGTGAAGGTGACGACCTCGCATCCGTACTCTACTTTGAGCCACTTCAGGATGATCGAGGTGTCGAGCCCGCCGGAATAGGCCAGCACGACTTTCTTGGGCTTGGACATTGTGTTCTCCGTTCCTGTCGCGCGGCGGTGTAGCCGTGCGAACATCAGGCTGCAAGATGCCCTCGCGATACCGAGAATGCGGCAACACGCCGTCCCGGCATCAATTGAAAATTATCGGTTCAAGAGGTTAGAAAAGACATGGCATGTAATGGGAGTTGGATCATGGCTGAGCACGAGCACGGATCGATGGACGTCACCGAGCAAGAGAAGGTGTTCGCTGGCTTCATGCGCTGGACCGTTTACGCTTTGATCATCATCTTCATCGCGCTTGCCTTCATGGCGCTGACGCAAACCTGAGCACGTCTGCGGGGCACGTTCCGCTTCGTCCGATACGGAGTGACAGAGGCGATTCAAGCAGAATCTGCCGCTTGGTAACGCTCGCATTGGCCGGCGATGCGAACGCATTTTAAACGAATTTAAACTAAACCTATCCTTTCCGCGAAGCCTCGCGGCGAAGGGAGGTGATATCACTGAGCATCCGCAACTATCGCATCGCGATGGTGGTGATCGGTGCCGTCGGCACGATTGGCACTCTCGTACGTCTCATTCTCGGAGGCTAATCGAGATATGAGAGACCCCGGCAGGTGGCAGCCTGCCGGGGTTGCTTATAGTGATCTTCTACTGAAATCACAACTTTCGCGAGCCCATATATACAGCCATCTTGATTAAAAATTGATTGATCGATGCAACGAAATTGTTACCGCAAAGATAATCGGCCGCTCGCGTCAGAAGACTAAAAGGCTATCCCCAGATGTGCCTCGATCTGTGCACGCGCGTCCTTCGAAACGGCGCCCCAATTAGCCGTGCGGCTGACGCACAACATGGCTTCGCTCGGCAGGATCAGACCATCATCCAGAACCTTCAGATGATTGGCGCGCAGCGTTTCGCCCGATGACGTGATGTCGATGATCGCCTCGGCGGTCAGGTTCTTCGGGGCCGCCTCGGTCGCGCCCTGGCTGTCCACAAGCCGATACTCAGCAACGCCTTTCTCGTGCAGAAACTGGCGCGCGAGGTTGTGATACTTCGTTGCGATCCGAAGTGGGTGACCATGAGAGCGGCGGAAGTCGTACGCGACCTCATCCAGATCGTGCATTGTTTCGACATCAATCCAGAATGCGGGCACCGCAACGATCAGATTGGCGTATCCGAATCCCATGGCGAACTGCATGTCGACCACCTGTTCGTGGTTGGCGATGCGTTCATGAACCAGGTCACGACCGGTAACGCCCATGTGGATCCGGCCCGCAGCCAATTCGCGCGGGATCTCTCCGGCCGAAAGAAGCTGCACCGTCACGTCGCGAATGCCTTTGACCGATACGGCGTACTCGCGTTCGGCGCCATCACGGACAATCTGCATTCCACGATCTGCAAACCACGCGATCGTATCGTCCTGCAGGCGGCCCTTCGACGGCACGCCAATCGTGAGCGCGCTCATGCGAGAGCTTCCAGCACGGCTTCGGGCCGGATGATGCCACCAACCGCCGGAACCGGAGACGATGCACCGAGATACGTCGTCATGGCGTCGTAACGCCCTCCACCGGCAAGGGGTGGATGCCCACCAGGTTTCCCCGGTGCGCGCAACTCGAATACGAAACCGTCGTAGTATTCTAGGTTTCGCCCGAATGAGGCATCGAAAATCATCCCATCCATGTCGGTTCCAGCGACATCCAGGGCCTCAACGCGGTCGGCAAAGCGGCGGATTGCGACCGAAAGGTCGACTCCCGCATCTGCGGTGACGCGTTGCAATTGCGCCAGCGCCTCCCGCGCAGGTGCTCGTATTTGAAGAACTCCGTCGATCAGGTCTGCTTGTTCGACCGTCATCGCCGGATCACGTCGCGCCGCCGAAAGCCGGACCAGCCGCTTGGTTACGTCTGCGATCGAGCGCAGGCCGACAGGCTCGCCCGCATCAGCGGCGCGCCGGTCCAGATCATCAACGGGGACTTCGCGCGCATCGGACGGTGCCTGCGCGCGCATCAACAGATCGCGAAATCGGGTGGGTCGCCAGAAGTGGCGGCGCAGGCTGTCACGGCGATGTTCCGCCATCTCTAGGGCATTCAACAGCGCGAAGGGTATCGAAAGGTCTCCGATCGTCACTTCGGGTTCGTCCAGACCCAGCTCTGCCAGTCCGCGGTACAGGGTCTTGAAGACGCCCACATCGGCCGCCACCGGATCGTCTTCGCCGAAGCGCTCGATGCCGGCCTGCACAAATTCAACAGGACGTTGAAAGCCGGGTGGCTGGCGCCGGAAAACCGGACCCTGATACGTGTAGGACGCCACCTTGTCCCACCCCGAAGCCCGATGTACCAATGCTACCGGCACTGTGAAATCCGGGCGCAAGCAAAGTTCGCGGCCTTGGTCCGGGTCCGGATATACGAACGCGCGGGCGCGCAAATCCTCGCCATAAAGATCCAGCAGCGCATCGGCTTCGTAGATGTGCGGCAGATCCAGGCGTGTCGCACCCGTGTCCGCAAGGTGTTCCGAGAGGATCGAAACAGCACGGTCGAGCGCGGCCTGCGCAGTCCCTGATCGAGGCATGGCAAGCATGGTTCAGTCCGCGCGGGCAATCATCTTACGAACCTCGGCGACCAGGTCCGCGCGCGCCACGGCTGTCTGGGCAGGCTGGGCCTTCCATTCCTCGTTCGTCTCGATCTCGGCGGCAAGCCGGGCCCCCAGGGCAAGGTCCTTGAGTGTCACCTGTCCCGCAGCGCGTTCGTCGCTGCCTTCGATGATCGCGACCGGGGAATTCCGAGCATCCGCATACTTGACCTGACGGGCCATGTTGCCGCCGCCCATGAAGACCTCGGCGCGGACGCCCGCATTGCGCAGTTCGGAACACATGGATTGGTACGAGGCCATCTCGGTGCGATCCATCGCCAGGATCACAACAGGCCCATGCGCGCGTTCTTCTGCCCGGCCGACCGACAGGGCCGCCAGCAACCGGTCGACACCGATCGAGATGCCGGTGGCTGCGACAGTTTCTCCGGTGAAGCGTTTGACCAGATCGTCGTAGCGTCCGCCGCCCGCGACTGAGCCGAACTGGCGCGTCTGTCCATCCTCGTCGACGATGTCGAAGGTCAGTTCCGCCTCGTAGACCGGACCGGTGTAGTATCCGAGCCCACGCACGACCGAGGGATCGATGAGCATGCGATCTGCGTAGCCTTGCGCGTCGACCAAGTCACCGATTGTCTCCATCTCCGCAACACCGTCCATGCCGGTCTGCGAGGCACCAACCAGTTCACGCAGGCGTCCACAAGTGGCGGCAGATGAGTCGCGGCGCGCCGAGACGAACCCCATCACGATGTCGGCCTGTTCCGCCGAAAGACCCGCGCCCTTGGTGAAGTCGCCGGACTCGTCCTTGCGGCCTTCACCCAGCAACGCGCGTACGCCGTCTTCTCCCAGGCGATCGAGCTTGTCGATCGCGCGCAGCACAATACCACGCTCGTTGGTCATTGCCGCCGGGTCGTCCGGGTTCAGGACGCCGATGGCCTCCATCACGCCGTTCAGAACCTTGCGGTTGTTGATCCGCACCACGTAGTCGCCGCGCTCGATCCCGGCATTTTCCAGGGCGTCGCCCAACATCATGCAGATCTCGGCATCCGCGGCGACGTGGGGCGCACCCACGGTGTCGGCATCGCATTGATAGAACTGGCGATAACGGCCAGGCCCAGGCTTCTCATTGCGCCAAACCGGCCCGACGGCATAGCGGCGATAGGGCGAGGGCAGGTCGCGCCTGTGCTGTGCGAACACCCGTGCGAGCGGCGCCGTCAGGTCATAGCGCAGCGCCATCCACGTCTCGTCTTCATCCTGCCAGGCGAAGACGCCTTCGTTCGGACGATCGACGTCGGGAAGGAACTTGCCCAACGCTTCGACAGTCTCGACGGCCGACGATTCCAACGGGTCGAAGCCATACGCATGGTAGACCTGTGTGATATCCGCCAGCATCTTGTCGCGGCGCACGACTTCGGCGCCGAAATAGTCGCGGAAGCCGCGCGGTGTCACCGCCCTGGGTTTAGGCGCTTTTTTCTGTTTCTTGGCCATCGATGTGCCCTGTCGTCGGGGTCGGTCCCGTGTCGCGGCGGGGCTTAGCGGATCGGACCGAGCGGGGCAAGCGTGCCGCCGTCGCGGTGAGGCCGTATTGACCATGCCGCGCTAGACGGGTCAGACCGACTCGGGTACACAACATCTATGACCGATATCACCGATGATGACGATATGAAGGGTGTTGTGGCCGAACCTTTGGCCCGCGCCTTAGGCGACCGCTACCTCACATATGCACTCAGCACCATCATGCACCGCGCACTGCCAGATGCGCGGGACGGCTTGAAGCCGGTGCACCGGCGTATCCTCTGGGGTATGCGGCAGCTTCGTCTGAACCCGGATCAGGGCTTCAAGAAATCGGCACGTATTGTCGGCGACGTCATGGGCAAGTTTCACCCGCACGGCGATCAGGCGATCTATGATGCGCTGGTGCGCGCGGCACAGGAGTTCTCGCTGCGCTATCCGCTGATCAACGGGCAGGGCAATTTCGGCAATATCGACGGCGATAGCGCGGCGGCCATGCGGTACACCGAGTCGAAAATGACGGCCGTTGCGCAGGCGCTTCTGGAAGGTCTCGACGAGGATGCGGTCAACCTCAAGCCAACCTATGACGGGCAGGAGGACGAGCCCGAGGTGCTGCCCGCGGCCTTCCCGAATCTGCTCGCCAATGGCTCGTCTGGCATCGCGGTCGGAATGGCCACGAACATCCCGCCGCACAATGCGGGAGAGATCTGCGAGGCCTTGCTGCACCTGATCCGCACCCCGAACGCGCGGACCGAGACATTAGTCGAGATGATCCCAGGGCCGGATTTCCCGACCGGCGGGACACTGGTCGAGCCGCGCGAAAACATCTTTGAGGCCTATGCGACCGGGCGGGGTGGGTTCCGGCTGCGCGCGGTCTGGCACACCGAGGATATGGGCCGCGGCCAATACCAGATTGTCGTCACCGAGATCCCCTATCTCGTCCAGAAGTCCAAGCTGGTCGAACGTATCGCCGACCTTATCAACACCAAGAAGATTCCGATCCTGGCCGATGTGCGCGATGAATCGGCCGAGGATATTCGCCTGATCCTCGAGCCACGCTCGCGCTCGATCGAACCTGCGATGCTGATGGAGACGCTCTACAAGCATTCCGATTTGGAATCCCGCATTCCGCTGAACATGAACGTTCTGATCGACGGACGCACGCCAAAGGTATGCGGGCTGCGCGAGGTCTTGCAGGCTTTCCTCGATCACCGGCGGGAAGTGCTTCTACGGCGGTCGGGGCACAGGCTGGATCGCGTCGCGCACCGGCTGGAGGTGCTGGAAGGCTACATCATCGCGTTCCTCAACCTCGACCGTGTGATCGAAATCATCCGGACCGAGGACGAACCGAAGCCCGCTCTGATCGCCGAGGATTGGGGAGGCGGTATCCATCTGAACGATGTGCAGGCCGAGGCAATCTTGAACATGCGCCTGCGATCCTTGCGGCGGTTGGAAGAGATGGAGCTTCGCGCCGAACGCGAAAAGCTGCTCGAGGAACAGGCTGGCCTGTTCGAGTTGGTGAAGGACGAAACCCTGCAATGGGGTCGCATCAGCGATCAGATCCGCGAGATCCGTGATCAGTTCGGCGCACCGCGCAACCTGCGCAACCTGCGCCTGGCCGAGGACATCGCGTCCGAGAAGGCCAAGGCGCGCCTCAAGGACCAGGATTATCCGATCGGCGCACGCCGCACCGGTCTGTCCGATGCCCCGACCGCCGAAGAGGTTCCCATCGAAGCGATGATTGAGCGGGAGCCTGTTACAGTGGTCTGCTCCGCACAGGGCTGGATCCGCGCCATGAAGGGCCACGTCGCGCTGGACAGCGAGTTGAAGTACAAGGACGGTGACAGCGGCAAGTTCGTCTTCCATGCCGAGACGACGGACAAGCTGCTGGCCTTTGCCTCGAACGGGCGTTTCTACACGCTCGGCGCCGACAAACTGCCGGGCGGGCGCGGGATGGGCGAACCGGTGCGCCTTATGGTCGATCTGCCGAACGATTCCGATGTCATCGCCCTACTGGTTCACAGGCCGGGCGAGCGGCTGATGGTGGCCTCTTCGGCCGGGGACGGCTTCGTCATTCCCGAGAACGATGTCATTGCGCAAACCCGTTCCGGGCGGCAGGTCCTGAACGTGAAGGACAGCGTCAAGGCGGTTCTCTGCAAACAGGTCTCGGGCGATCACGTCGCCGTCGTGGGCCAGAACCGTAAGCTGCTGGTCTTCGCGCTGGACGAACTGCCCGAGATGACCCGAGGCAAGGGTGTGCGTCTTCAGAAGTACAAGGATGGCGGTCTCAGCGATGCGATCACCTTCGCGATCGAGTTTGGACTGAGCTGGAAGGACCCCGCTGGACGCACCCGGACCGAGACCGACCTGAGCGAGTATCTGGGCAAACGGGCCGGATCCGGCCGAATGGCGCCGCGTGGCTTCCCCAGGGATAACCGCTTCAACTGACGAAATCCGGTGCGAAATCCGCCCGTACGTCCCAATTTGGCGCTGGACGGGCTGAAAAAAGCCTTTACTGTTTGGTCAGGAAATCCGGCCCGTGGATGGCCGGGTCAACAAATCCGCAAAGACAGACCGGAGGTGTCACATGAGATTTTCCCGCGTATCGGGCGTATCAGCCATTGCGCTGACCGCGGCCCTTGCCGTCGCAGCACCCGCGTCGGCCGAAAACGTCCTGCGCTGGACCAGCCAGGGCGATGCGCTGACGTTGGACCCGCACAGCCAGAACGAAGGTCCGACCAACGCGATGAACGGGCAGATGTACGAGTCGCTCGTGACCCGAGATGCCGATCTGGCGCTGCAGCCGGAACTGGCCGAAAGCTGGACCGCTGCCGATGATGGCTGGACGTTCAACCTGCGCAAGGGCGTCAAGTTTCACAATGGCGAGGATTTCACGGCCGAAGACGTAGTCTTTTCGTTCCAGCGCGCCAAAGAAGAAGCGTCGGACTTCAAGGAGCAGGCCAAGAGCGTCTCTGCCGTCGAGATCATAGACGACCATACAGTCCGCCTGATCACCGATGGGCCGAACCCAATTCTGCCGAACCAGCTGACCGGTATCCTGATGATGGACTCGGGCTGGGCCGAGGCGAACAACGTCGTCAAGCCACAGGACTTCAAGGCCAAGGAAGAGAGCTTCGCCGCGCGCAACACCAACGGCACCGGCCCGTTCAAACTGATCAGCCGCGCGCCAGATGAGTTGACCGTGCTCGAGGCGAATGGCGATTGGTGGGGCAAAGGCAAGTTCCCGGGCAACATCGACAAGATCGAGTATCGCCCGATCGCGAACGCCGCGACGCGTGTGGCCTCTCTGCTGTCAGGTGAGGTTGATTTCGTGCTCGATCCGCCGCTGCAGGATCTCAAGCGCATCGAAAGTGCAGACGGTCTGAAGGTTTCGACCGTTGCCCAGATCCGTTCGATCTTCTTCGGGATGGACCAGGGTGTAGACGAGTTGCGATCGTCGGACGTCAAGGGCAAGAACCCGTTCAAGGACGCCAAGGTCCGCGAAGCGTTCAACCTGGCCATCGACAAGGCCGCGATCCAGCGTGTCGTCATGGAGGGGCTGAGCTTCCCGACGGCCATGATCACGCCGCCGGGCGTTCTCGGAAACACGCCGGAACTTGATGAGAGCTATGGCTTCGATGTCGAAAAGGCTAAGGCTTTGATGGTGGAAGCCGGCTATCCGGACGGGTTCTCGATCCAGCTCGATTGCCCGAACAATCGCTACAATAATGACGAGAAGATCTGCCAGGCCGCCGTTGCAATGCTGGCGAAGATCGGCGTCAAGGTGAAGCTGGACGCGATCCCCAAGGCGCAGCACTTCCCTAAGATTCAGAACCGGACCTCGGACTTCTACATGCTGGGCTGGGGCGTGCCGACGCTGGATAGCCACTATGTTTTCTCGTACCTGCTGGAAGGCGAGGGTTCGTGGAATGCGACCGGCTACAACAACGCCAAGGTCAACGAGATCACCAAGGCGATCACCACGCAAACGGACATCCCGAAGCGGACCGCGATGATCGATGAGGCTTGGCAGATCATCAAGGCGGATATGCCGTACGTGCCCATCCACCACCAGGTCATCGCCTGGGGCATGGCGGACGGATTCGACATTCCGATTGCCTCGGACGACTCGCTGCGTCCCCGCTTCGCAGTGAAAAAGTAAGATCGATCGGGGTGGCTTTCGGGTCGCCCCATCTTCTTTGGGGCGGGCATGTTCACCTTCATTCTGAAACGGCTCGGGCAGTCCGTCCTCGTCATGGCGGTTGTCTCGGCGATCAGCTTCTCGCTGTTCAATTTCGTTGGTGACCCGGTCAACAACATGGTCGGTCAGGACGCGACGCGGGAACAACGCCTGGAAATTCGCGATGCGCTGGGCCTCGACGACCCGATCACGACCCAGTACGCGCGCTTCATGGGCAATGCGCTGCAAGGCGAGTTCGGGCTTTCCTATCGCATCAAGCAACCGGTCGATGAATTGATCCTGGCGCGCCTGCCCGCAACACTGGAACTTGTTTTCGTCTCTGCCCTGATCGCGCTCGTCATCGGAATTGGACTCGGTGTCTATACCGGGATCCGGCGCAAATCCTGGGTTAGCCGCACGATCCTGTCCACCTCGCTGATCGGGGTCAGCCTGCCGACCTTCATCATCGGCATCTCGCTCATCTACATCTTCGCGGTTTGGCTGAGATGGCTCCCGTCCTCCGGGCGCAGCGGGACGGTCGAACTCGGCTGGTGGAAAACTTCGTTCCTGACAATAGACGGGTGGCGGTCGATCATCCTGCCGGCGATCACGCTGTCACTGTTCCAGCTCACACTCATCCTGCGTCTGGTGCGCGCCGAGATGCTCGAGGTCATGCGCACCGACTTCATCAAGTTCGCCCGGGCGCGCGGCCTGTCCGAACGCGCCATCAATTTCACCCACGCGCTGCGGAACACGCTGGTTCCTGTCATCACCATCATTGGCTTGAACATCGGCGGTCTGATCGCGTTTTCAGTCATCACCGAGACGGTGTTCCAGTGGCCTGGCACCGGTCTGATGTTCATCCAGGCCGTCGACTTTGTCGATGTGCCGATCATGGCCGCGTATCTGGTGTTCGTGGCGCTGTTGTTCGTGGCGATCAATTTGGTGGTCGACATCCTTTATATGTTCGTCGACCCGCGCATTCGGCTGGGGGATTGAGCGGATGAACGAAGCTCCAACCCGCTGGCAGCGCATTCGCGAAAGCGACATCACGCATTCTTTCCTATCCTCACCCGGCGCGATGATCGCAGCGGCGATTACCGTTGCCTGCATTCTGACAGCCTTTCTCGCGCCGCTGATCGCGCCGTTCGACCCCTTCGACCCCGCTCAGATCTCGCTTTGGGATGGCAAGCTGCCGCCGGCCTGGGCCGAGGGCGGGCAGCCGCAATACCTGCTTGGCACCGATAACCAGGGCCGGGACATGCTCTCGACGATCCTCTACGGTGGACGCCTGTCGATCATTGTGGGCCTCGCTGCCGTGGCCTTGGGCATGGTGCTGGGCGTCATGCTGGGTGTGATCTCGGGCTATGTTGGCGGGACCACGGACGCCGTGATCATGCGCATCGCCGACGTGCAATTGACGATTCCGGGGATTCTGCTCGCCATCCTGATCAACGGCATCGGACGCGCGGCACTGCCCTTGGACATGCGCGAGGAGTTTGCAATCTACGTTGTCATCATCGCCATCGGCCTGACCGACTGGCCGCAATTCGCCCGCGTTGCGCGCGGTGCCACGCTGGTCGAGGCCAACAAGGAATACGTCCAGGCCGCCCGCGTGATCGGCCTGCCCGGCTGGCTCATCATGGTGCGTCACATCCTGCCCAACACCCTGCGCCCCGTTCTGGTGATCGCCACCATCGGGCTGGCGCTGTCGATCATCTCCGAGGCGACGCTGAGCTTCCTCGGCCAGGGGATCCCGCCGACCACGCCGTCGCTGGGCACGCTGATCCGTGTCGGGAACGAGTACCTGTTCTCCGGCTTGTGGTGGATCACTTTCTTCCCGGCGATTGCCTTGGTCGTCCTGGTCTTTGCCGTGAACTTGCTGGGCGACTGGATGCGTGACGCCTTGAACCCGAAGCTGAGGTAACCATGCGCGTTGTATCGGCTCTTTCCTCGACCGCACAGCGTTTGCGCTTATCGCGCCATCGGATACGTCAATGACCGACCTTCTCAAGATCTCGGGTCTCTCGGTCGAATTCCCAACCCGGCGTGGCAACGTAAAGGCCGTGCGCAATGTTGGCCTCACGGTCTCGCCAGGCGAAGTCGTCGGTCTGGTCGGCGAATCCGGTGCGGGAAAGTCGACCATCGGCAATGCCGTCATCGACCTGCTTGAGTCTCCGGGCCGGGTTGCAGAGGGGTCGATCCTGTTTCAGGGCGAGGAACTGCGCGGCAAAGACGAATCCGAGATGCGTCGTATTCGCGGCGACCGGATCGGCATGATTTTCCAGGACCCGCAGACGTCACTGAATCCACTGATGACCATCGGTGACCAGTTGGTCGAGACATTGGAAAAAACCTCTGGTCTGCGTGGCCAGAAGGCCGAGGCGCGCGCAATCGATCTGATCGAGTCGGTCGGTATCACCGAGGCAAAGGCCCGTCTGAAAGCCTATCCACACCAGTTCTCAGGCGGGATGCGGCAGCGCGTCGTGATCGCACTCGCCTTGGCAGGTGACCCGGAGCTTATCATTGCGGACGAGCCGACCACAGCACTGGACGTGTCAAATCAGGCCCAGATTCTCGACCTCATCAAGGCGCTCTGCCGCGAGCGTCAGGTCGGCGTGATCATTGTCACACACGACATCGGCGTCATCGCCAACATCGCTGACCGTGTTTGCGTGATGTACCGGGGCGAGGTCGTCGAAACCGGCCCTGTTGCCCAGATCCTCGGCAAACCGCAGCACGAATACACCAAGTCTCTCATTGCCGCAGTCCCGCGCGCCGATGTGAAGCTACACCGCTTCAACTCGGTCGACTATATCGAGGGCGGTGACGATGTCCGGCGACGGATCGACGTTCAGACCCATTGGCTGGGTGCTGCGCGTACGGCAAACGCATCGGGCAATGCCATAGAAGTGCAGGACCTGAACCTGGCCTTTACCCTGCAAAAGGCGATCCTGAAGAAGAATCGCAAGATGCTGCGCGCAGTCGACAATGTCTCGTTCAACGTTCGGCAAGGCGAGACCTTCGGGCTGGTCGGCGAGTCCGGATCAGGTAAATCCACCGTCGCGCGGCTGATCGCGGGGCTCTACACGCCCGACTCTGGGGTGATCCGGATCAATGGACAGGACGTGTCAACGGCACCGCGCGATCCGCAGGTCATCGAGGCACGCCGTGCGCTGCAAATGATCTTCCAGGATCCGTATTCCTCGCTGAACGCGCGGATGAGAGTGCTGGATATCGTCGCCGAACCGATCCGGTTCTACAAACTGACATCGTCCGAGTCTGAAACACGCACGATTGTCGGTGACCTTCTGGACCATGTTGGCCTTGGAGCGCAGGCAGCGATCCGCTATCCGCATGAGTTCTCGGGCGGTCAGCGTCAGCGTATCTCGATTGCGCGCGCTTTGGCATCGCGGCCCCGAATACTGATTTGTGATGAACCGACCTCGGCGCTGGACGTCTCGGTACAGGCGACGATCCTGAACCTTCTGAAAGATCTCCAGCAGGAACTCGGCCTGACCATGCTGTTCATTAGCCACGACCTGCCAGTGATCCGCCAGATGTGCGATCGCATCGCGGTGATGAGGTCCGGCCAGATCTGCGAGATCGCCGAGACACAGGCGTTGTTTGAAACTCCGCAGCACGAGTATTCGAAACACCTGCTCGATCTGATGCCGCGGATGGATCTGCTGCGCCCCGTCGAAGCCGCCTGAAACGACCGGATCTGCTGCGACAACGCTACGAACCTGCCAGGTTGGCCTTGTCCCAAGCCTCGCGTAAGGTCCGCCGCGCTGAGAGACGGGGCAAAAAGAATGACAGACAACCCGCGCTTCGCAGTCGTGGCACCCATGCTGAACGAAGCCGAAAACATCGAAACGATGGCACGCGAGATCGCCGAGGCGTGCGCACCCATCGGCCCATTCGAAGCGATCTTCGTCAACGATGGCTCGACCGATGACAGCTCAACTCGGATTGCCGCGCTTCGTTCGGAACTCCCGTGGCTGCGTGAGGTTCGCCACGCCCGCCCCTGCGGACAATCCGCCGCCGTTCGTTCCGGCGTCCTCGCTGCAAAAGCGCCGGTGATCTGCACCATCGATGGGGATGGTCAGAATCCCCCGGCAGAAATCCCGAAGCTTGTGGAACCGCTGATCGGCAACGATGCGGGTCCGGGGCTCGTGGCGGGTCAACGGGTCGACCGCCAGGACACCGCGTCGAAGAAAATCGCCTCGCGTCTGGCCAACAAGCTGCGTGCCCGGATGCTGCGGGATGACACTCGCGACACCGGGTGCGGTTTGAAGGCCTTCCGGCGGGAGGTGTTTCTGTCGCTTCCGTTCTTCGACCATCTCCACCGATATCTGCCCGCGCTGGTTAAACGCGAGGGGCTCGAGGTGATGCTGGTCGATGTCTCGCATCGGTCGCGCGAGGCCGGGCAGTCCAAGTACACGAACTTCGGACGTGCTCTTGTCGGCTTTCAGGATCTGCTCGGCGTTTGGTGGTTGCTCAAGCGCCGCAAGATCGCCAAAGTCACCCACACGGACGAGTGATGGAAGATCAAACACACTGGCTGATGGATCTGCTGCTGGTCGACAGTTGGACACGTGTGTGGATCGCGGTGTTTGGTCTGACCGCACAGGGTGTCTTCATGAGCCGGATGATCGTGCAATGGATCGCTACGGAGCGCGCGCGAAAATCGGTTATCCCGGTGCCATTCTGGTGGCTGTCTCTGTTTGGTGCGGCCATGCTGTTGCTGTATGGCGTGCTCGATCAGGACATCGTCATTATCCTCGCGCAGACGTTCGGTTTCGTCGTCTACGCGCGAAATCTTTGGTTCATTTATCGCGAACGTTCGGACGCGACCGGCCCTGAGTAGGGTGGGCGCCTCGCCCACCCTTGTTCCGGATCAAAGGCCGACGGGTTTCCCGACGACAACGAACGACAGCGCCTCTGGTTGCAGAACACGGGCCGCAACGCGCTTGATGTCCTCAAGCGTTACCGCCTCGATCAGACCGTTGCGTTTCTCGAGATAGTCAATCCCCAGATCCTCCATCTGCATGAACAGCAGATAGTTGGCGATCTTCGAGTTCGAGTCGAAGCGCAGTGGGAAAGACCCTGTCAGGTAGGTCTTTGCCTTCCGCAAGTCTTCCTCGGTCATGCCCTCCGATGCCATCCGCGCCCATTCGGCTCGGATCACATCCAGACTTTCGGCGATACGCTCATTCGCCGTCTGGACACCGCCGATGTAGAGGCCCGCGCCGTCCATCGTCGACAGGTAGGAGTAGACCGAGTAGGCGAGGCCCCGCTTCTCACGCACCTCCTCGGTCAGACGCGAGGCGAACCCGCCCCCGCCCAGGATGTAGTTCATCACAAAGGCCGGGATGAAATCCGGATCATCGCGCATCAAGCCCTTGTGCCCAAAGATCGCAACGGACTGCGGGACATCCTGTTCGACGACCGTCACACCCGGTTCAGGCACAGTTTCAACCGCGGGCACTTCGCGCACCTCGCCCTCGGGCAGGCTGGCGATCAGACGGTCGACGATCTCTCCGGCTTTCTCTGCGTCTATTGCACCGACGATCGAGACGTAGAGGCCCGCGCGTTGGTAGAGCCGCGCATGGCTTGCCTTCAAGTCGTCCAGAGTGATGCTGTTGATGCTTGCTGCCGTGCCTTCCGACGGGCGCGCATAAGGATGGCCGGCAAACGTGTTTGCGTACCAGGTCTTTCCCGCGATCGAGTCCGGGTCGGTTTCACTTTGCGCGATACCGGACAGAATCTGATTGCGCACACGCTCGATCGGCTCTGTGTCGAACCGCGGCGATGACAGCGTCAACGCCATCAAATCAATGCCTTCATCCAGCGTCTCAAGTAGGAAGCGCCCGCTGACTTCGGCAGCGTTGCGGTTCACCGAAAACCCAATCCGCGCCGAAATGTCATCTGATCGATTGGCGAAGGCAACCGCATCCAGATCGCCGGACCCTTCGTTCATCAGTCCGACTGCAAAGCGCGACAGGCCTTCCTTGCCGTCCGGGTCCAGCCAGGACCCGCCGCGGAAACCCAGTTCAATTCCGACGATCGGGATAGACGGCTCCTCGACCAGCCAGATCGTCTGCCCGGACGGGCTGGTGAAATTCTGGATCTTGACCTCGGCATGCGCCAGCCCGCCCAGAGCGATCAGGAACAGGGCAGCGCCCACGAGGCTTCTGATTGTCCGCTGAATTGTCATCAGCTTGCCTCCCCACGCATCAGATAGCCGGTCACCGATTGATCCAGGTCCAGATAGGCTTGCGCTGCCACACGGATGTCTTCGATCGTCACCGATTCAACGACGGCAGGCCAGCCTTGGACATCTTCGACGCTCAGTCCGATTGCAAGCGCGGCCCCATAGAACCGCGCAAGACTGGACTGGCTGTCCTGCATGAACACGCGGTTGGCGCGCAACACACGCTTCACCCGGGTCAGTTCCTCTTCCGTCGGCCCGGTTTCCGCCAGATCCGCGATGATCGTGTCGATCGCCGCTTCCACGTCTTCGAGTGACGACCCGGGCGCGGGCACGCCGTACACCGTCAAGGACGTGGAATCGCGCGAGCGAGGCGAATACCAGGCGCCAGAACTGATCGCGATCTTCTGCTCAAGCTGCAGGCTTTTCGAGAGCCGCGATGCGACGCCGTCCCCCAGCACCGAAGAAAACAGCATCAGGGCCGCCGAGGTTTTTGGCGCCTCTGGATCGTACTCAGGAACCAGGTACGAGCGCATCACATAGTCCTGGCGCACCCGAGGGTCGGACATGCTGATGCGCCGCGGTGCGATCTGCGGCGGCTCCTGAGGTCGGGCATCCGGAGGATTGCCCGAGGGTTTCAGTGGCCCGTAATACGTTTCGGCCAGGTCCCGCGCGCGCTCCGGCGTCACGTCGCCCGCAACAACGAGGATTGCGTTGTCCGGCGCGTAGTATCGTTCGTAGAACTCGAGCGCGTCTGCCAGCGAAAGCTCTTCCATCTCGTGGCGCCAACCGATGATCGGTACGCCGTAGGCATGGTTCAGAAACAGTGCCGCGCGCATCTGTTCCGAGAACAAGGCGTCCGGCGAATTGTCGGTCCGCGAGTTGCGCTCTTCGATGATGACTTCCCGCTCGGTGCGCACATGATCCTCGGTGATGACCACGTCGACCATGCGGTCGGCTTCCATCTTCATCACCAGTTCCAGCCTGTCTGAGGCGATGCGCTGGAAGTATCCGGTGTAGTCCTGCGCGGTGAACGCGTTGTCCTGACCGCCGTTCGCCGCAATGATTTTCGAGAACGCGCCATCCGGGATCTCGTCCGTGCCCTTGAACATCAGATGCTCGAGAAAGTGCGCGATCCCGGACACGCCGCGTGGCTCGTCCGCGGCCCCGACCCGGTACCAGACCATATGCGTCACAACAGGTGCGCGGTTATCCTCGATCACGACGACATCCATGCCATTGTCCAGCGTGAACGTCGTGACGGGCGGTTCGGCACGCGCTGACATGGATGTCAGGATTGTCGAAAGGATCAAAGCGCCGAGCGCCAAGATCACCGTGTGAAGGGCAGGCGCATTGGGCGAACGTGTGCGAAGCGCAACCATATCAGGTCTCCTCGTGAGCGGGTTGAGCATGTATGTAGGTCCTGCGATGCGCTTGCGCAGGGCCATCACGCCAAATTCAGGCACCGACTGCGGTCGGACGTACGAGCCGTTTATTCGAATGCCGGGGTGGTGCCGGCCGAAACGCTGGGCGTGATGATCCGCCCGCGCCTTGGATCGCGGCGTTCAGGTTCGTCAGCCGCAAAGTTCTCATCGTCCTGTGCCTCGGGTGGCACTTCCGTCGGATCGATCGGTGCCGCTGCCACGCCTTCGGCTTGCAGCCTGCGAGCCTCTGCTGCCGGGTTGATGAGCGTTTCGGGATCGGGTCCGTCATCGTCACCCAGAAACAATTCCGCAATGGTAGGCGGCTCATACGGTTGGGACGTGTCTTCGCTCAGGGTTTCCTCTTCCAGGACCCGGCGGATCGCAACCTGCTCGGCTTGCGCATTCGCTGCACTCAACAAAGCACTTTCCCCGGCACTGGCCGGTTGCACCTGCTTCGTTGCACTGTTCCCAAGCAAAGCAACAATCGCATCCTGGCTTGGGTTCGGTTCGAGAGCAGATCGCTCGCCCAAACGAGGTTCCGGCAGGTTGATCGACGGCGGCATCTTCAACGGTTTGCGTGCAAGAACCGAGAACTCATCCGGCGAAGGCGGTTTCTTGGACAGGGCTTCGAACGGGCTGCCGATCGTCTCACATCCGCTGATACCGATTGTGACAGCGACAAGCATGCTTCCGATTGCAATCCGTGATGTCATTCGACGTTTCATCTCTGCTCTCCGCGCGCTCTGACCCGGGCGCATTCTGTGTCATCCAACGTCTTACTGCAACTTTTCCGGCATAGATCCGTTCAAGCCTTCCAGGCGATCCAGATGGCGCCCATGAAGATCGCGATATCGGCGATATTGAACGAGAAAGGGTTATTGATCCCACAACAGCTCATGTTCAGGAAGTCCGCAACGGCGCCCCATTGAATCCGGTCCCACGCATTTCCCAGCGCGCCGCCGATCACGGCACCAGCGCCCCAGCCGAGGACCCGATCGTCACGTTTCAGCACCCACCAGAGAAGTGCTGCTGAGATTACGACGCTCAGGCCGATAAGCAGCCAGCGCATCTCCTCCGGTCCGCCACCGCCAAGGCCGAAATTGATCCCGGTGTTCCATGCCATGCGGAAATTCAGAAACGGCGGGACCACGTCGATCGCGAGCCGGTTCGGAAGGTCTAGAACGTCAACGACCCAGACCTTTGAAAGCCGGTCCAGAACGAAAATGGCAAGGCCAACGGGCAGGATGAGGCGGAGGAACAAGCGCATGCGCGCCTCTTACAGTCGACGGATCGGGACAGCAAGCGGCGGTGTTCGGCGTTCAATTGAAGCCATGAGAAAACGCGGGCGCGCTGTTCTCGAACTGCGAGTTGCCAGCCTGACAGTCTGTGTAAAAGCGTTGCGCCAATTGGTTCTCATACTCGTAGATCGGCAAATCCGGGTGACCCTGCGTCAGCGGAGCGGTCCCTCTGTACTCACTCATGGAGTATTCCATCAGCAGCGTACCCCGCTGAGCACAGTTAAGCGTGTCGATATCCGGGGCACGCAGAGTGGCTCCGTTCGATGCGGTGAACTCTGCTGCATGCACGACCGAAGCCATCAACGCTGTCAAAAGCGCTGCGCACCCAAAAACCCGTACCACGTTGCCGCCCTCCATAGCGCAAGACCGTATGCCTTTGCGCGGAACTTAGCAAACATACTACCGTGGCCGTATTTGGGCCGTTTGTGATGAGTTTGAGGTCAGATTGCGGTTTCACGCGCCGATTGGCGTCAGGCGTCCACAAGTTCGGCAGCCCGCACAAGATCGACCGAGACAAGCTGGCTGACACCGCGCTCGACCATCGTGACACCAAACAGGCGGTCCATCCGGCTCATCGTGATCGCGTGGTGCGTTATGATCAGGAACCGCGTCTCGGTCAGGCGTCGCATCTCGTCCAGCAGATCGCAGAACCGGGTGACGTTCGAATCGTCCAGCGGTGCGTCGACCTCGTCCAGCACACAGATCGGTGCGGGGTTCGACAGGAACACGGCGAAGATCAGGCTCAGGGCCGTCAGGGTCTGTTCACCCCCAGAAAGAAGCGACAGAGTCGACAGTTTCTTGCCCGGCGGCTGGCACATGATTTCCAGGCCCGCGTCCAACGGGTCGTCCGATTCAACCAGCACCAGCCGCGCCTCTCCGCCACCAAAGAGATGGGTGAACAGGTTCGAGAACCGTTTGTTGACGCTCTCGAATGCGGCGATCAAGCGCTGCCGGCCTTCGCGGTTCAGTTCGGAAATTCCCTTGCGAAGCTGCGCAATCGCTTCATCGAGATCCTGTTTTTCCTTGGCGAGGGTGTCGCGTTCCTCGCGCACCTCGTTTGCATCTTCCTCGGCGCGCAGGTTCACGGCACCCAAGGCGTCGCGCTGACGCCGCAACTTCGCCGCACCGGCTTCGGCTGCATCCAGAACCGGCAGATCCTGCGGCTCAGCGCCCAAGGTCTCGAGCAAGTGTCCTGGCTGGAGATCCAATTCGCTCCGGATCTCGGCGTCCGCTTCCGCGACCCGCTGGGCCAGACCTTCCAGCACCGCCTCCTGACGCGCCCGTTCCTCCCGCCGCGCAGATGCAGCCTTCTCGGCCTCACGTTCCTGGGCTTCGGCATCGCGCAGTGCCGCTTCACCGGCGGCGAGCGCGTCCGCGGACGTCTTGCGCCGGTCTTCCGCTGCGTCGATTTCGCTGCTCAGCTTGGCTTTCCGCTCGGCGAGCTCGTCTGGGATCGTAGCGATCTCGGCTTGCCGTGCGGTTGTGTCCTGCATCCGCTGTGAAAGCTCGGCGATCCGGTCACGGGCATTGCTCTGCCGGTCGCGCCAGACCTCCAGTTCGCGTCCAATCTCGGTCAGGCGCCGGTCGCGCGCGGCCCCGGCACGGCGGATTTCGTCCGCCTGTGCACGCGCGGACAACATTGCCGTCCGGGCCAGGTCTACCTCGCCCCGTTGAACCTCGACGTTTCTGCGCGCGGCGTCGACATCGCCCAGATCAGACAGACCTGCCCGCGCTTCCGACAACGCTGCCCCGGCATCCTGGCGCTCGTTTTGTCGGGCGGCGAGCGCTTCGGTCTGGCTCGTCAGCTTGGCCCGCAACATGCCGATTTCCGCTTCGGCCTTGCTGTGTTGCCGCGCTGCCTCGGCGACTGCCTGATCTGCATTGCGCCGGGTAGACCTTGCCGATGCCTCCGCTTCGTTTGCACCCACCAGGCTCGACCGTGCCGTCTGATGCGCGTCCGAGGCCTTTTCGCGCAGCGCCTTTGCCCGATCGAGCGATGTTTTCAAACGCTCAAGGCGATTGCGTTGCTGCAACCGCAGCGCCGCGGTGCTCGAGGACTCTCCAGCACGCACTCGCAGCCCGTCCCAACGCCAGAGATCACCCTCGGCGCTGACGATCCTCTGCCCCGGCAACAGCAGCGACTGAATCGCGTCGCCGTCTGACTGTTCCACGACGCCCGTCTGTGACAACCGCCGATCCAACAAGGAAGGCCCCTTGGCGATATCCGAGCAGGGCCGAACTCCGGGTGGTAACGCCGCGGGCTCGACCAACGGATCGAGCAATGTCCAGCCAGATCCATCCTGACCTGTCACGTCCGACGCATTGAGATCTTCTCCCAGTGCGGCGCCCAGTGCGGCCTCGAAGCCGGGGTCGACATGGACCTGGTCGATCAACTTTCCCTGGCTTCCGCCGTCGCGGGCGAGCAGACGCTCCAGCGCTGCGACCTCCGCCGAAAGAGCTTTGACCTCACCCTCGGAGTCAGACAGCGCCGCTCGTGCCTCGCCCTCGGTCTCCTGAGCGCCGCTTCGTGCCTTCTCGGCAGCCTCCAGCGCCTGTTCCGCTGCCTGCGCTGCCGCCCGCGTCTGCTCAACGTCCGAGAACGCCTGTTCCAGAGTTGCCTCGGCCGTTACGATCTGCCCGGCCATGGCGTCGTGGGCTGCCTCGGTCTGGGCAATGTCCCGATCCAGCCGCGCGACGACCGAGCGCGCTTCTTCCAGTCTGCGTTCCGCGGCTGCGGCCCGCGCGGCAAGGCGGGCTGCCTCTTCGGTCAATCGGTCCAGGTTGGTTTCCTGTTCGGTCAGGGCCTCACCGGCAATCCGAGCGGCCTCGACGGCTTCGGCCTGCATGTCCTGTTGAGCATCCTGCGCGGATCGAAGGTCGCCTTGTTCCTCGGTCAGCTTTTCCAGCGCGCCACCGGCATCGCGTTGCAGCGTCTCCTCACGCTCGATATCCTGCGCCATCTGGCGCGCTCGGGCCGCGAGCTGTTCGATTTCGCGCCGCGCCCGGTCCTCGCGCTCGTCAATCTGTTCGCGTTCGATGGCCATGCGCTGGACCACCGCCGATGCGATGGTTTCCTCTTCGCGCAAGGGGGGCAGGGCGGCGTCGGCAGTCTCGCGCGCCTTTGTCGCCTGAAGGACACGTCCCTCGGCCTCCGCTGCTTGCCGGCTCGCTGCCGTAAGATCTGCATCCGCCTTCGCGCGCTCGGTCTCCGCCATCCGCCACCGCAGATACAGCAGCACGGCTTCGGTCCGGCGCAACTCCTCGGCGATCTTGCGGTATCGCCGGGCCTGACCTGCCTGACGCTCCAGCGAGGACAGGCGCTGACCCAACTGGTCCAGCACATCCTCGACCCGGGCAAGATTTGTCTCGGTTCCCTTCAGCTTGAGTTCGGCTTCATGGCGCCGCTGATAGAGCCCCGAAATACCTGCCGCTTCTTCGAGGATCCGACGCCGCGCCTTGGGCTTCGCGTTGATGAGCTCCGCAATCTGTCCCTGACGGACCAGCGCGGGCGAGTGCGCTCCGGTCGATGCATCGGCGAACAGCATCTGCACGTCGCGGGCGCGGACGTCCTTGCCGTTGATCTTGTAGGCCGACCCGACATCGCGGGTGATCCGGCGGCTGATCTCGAGCTTCGGATCCTGATTGAAAGCCGCAGGCGCAAGCCGGTCAGAGTTATCGATCACGAGCTCGACCGAGGCCGACGACCGGGTCGGGCGCGAGTCGGTGCCCGCGAAGATCACGTCCTCCATCCCGTCGCCGCGCATCTGCTTGGCCCGGTTCTCACCCATGATCCAGCGCAGCGCTTCCAGCAGGTTGGACTTTCCGCAGCCGTTCGGCCCAACGACGCCCGTCAGCCCCGACGAGATCACCAGATCCGTCGGATCGACAAAGGACTTGAAGCCGTTGAGCCTGAGCCGCGTGAACTGCACGAGCGAATCCCGATAACCGCACTTGGCCGCCAATCAGAAGGGCGTCGACGATTCTTGTCAATGCTGTGACAGGCCGATCTGGTGGACGGATCAGTGTTATCCACAAGATATGGGCGCTGCGAGCATCGCCATTCCTAGCGGCAGGTCAGGAACCGGCCCATATCGGCGTGGAAGTGATCGCGGTGGAGTGCGTTGTAATCCGGGCTCAGGACGATGTTGAACCACCGGCACAGCCCATCGCGCGCAGCGCGGAGAAAGCGCGCCTCAGGGCCGTCGCCATCCCACCCGCTGACCAGATCGATCCGACTGCCGTCGTCCAGCGTGAAACCCGAGATGTCGATCGCGTTCGCCGTTGCATGTTCACTCATCCGCGTGCTGTCTCCACGGCTCGTGCGCATTGCGCGGCAGGAGTAGCTCGAGAAATGGTGTATCTGGCTGAGGCCGCTCCCCAGAAGATCCCGCGCCGCCGGTTGCAGATCGTTGCGCTCCCACAAATACAATCGGACTGCGATCTCGCAGCGTGTCTCGACGGGTGCAAGCCGCGTCAGGTCCAGGCCGCTCAGTTCCACCCGGTTGCGGATGTGGCACTTGTCGGAGTCGACCAGATCATCGCGAAACGCGGCGCGTGCCACACTGCGCGCCAGAACGGCCCGGCAAGTGGCATCGCGAAAGCCGATTGTCCGAAGCTTCCAGCGCATAACGGCGTTCGGATCATCGCTTAGCACCAGCGGAGACCAGGGTTGCCACGGACGCGGCAAATCCTCGGGCCGCAGGACCATCAGGCTCAGGCACAGGATCGCAGCCAGCGCAGCCCAGACCCTGACCATCATCGGATTTCGTGTCCGTAGATGGAGTCCTGCATCCGCCAGATCAGGCGCGGCATCAGGCGGTCGCCCAGCCAAAGAGCGCCATAGGTGCCCAGGCGGAGCAGCGGATCACTCAGGTGGAAGATGTCGGAGTTTCGCGCCGAGCGCTTCTGGACCGCCGTCACACGGTCGATCCGGCCAGCATAATGATCTTCGCAAACCTGAACGACATCCGCGCTGTGCTGTAGCCGAGATGCCAGGGCCCACGCATCTTCGATCGCCTGCACCGCACCCTGCGCCATCGAGGGCAACATTGGATGACATGCATCCCCCAGCAAGACTGCGCGTCCATCGGACCAGCGTGGCAGCGGCGGGCGCGTGAACAGCGACCAGCGATGCACGATCTTGGCCTTCGCCAGGATGGCCTCGATCACCGGATGCCAGCCTGCGAAGTCACGCGCGGCTGCGGCGGTTTCGCCTGCAATGTCCCAGCCTTCCTCGCGCCAGCCCGGCTGATGAACGATCCCGACGAAGTTCACCAGCGTCCCGCCCCGCAGATAGGTGGTGACCGCGTGCTGGCCCCTGCCGACCCAGACGCACCCCGCTTGCGGAGGCAGGTCTTCGCCCAAGGCCTCGACCGGTACCACCGCACGCCAGGCCGTGTTGCCCGTGAAAACCGGTGTTTCCGCACCCAGCATCTTCGTGCGAATAGCCGAGTGTATGCCGTCGGCGCCGATCAGCAGATCGAAGGATTCGGTTTCACCATCTTCCAGCACGGCGCGAATGCCGCCAGGGTCTTCGCGGTAGCCGAGTACCCGAGCTGCCGTCCGCACGCTGCCCGGTGCGCGCTGTTGCAGCAGGTTGTAGAGCGCGCCGACAAGATCGGCCCGATGCACCTGGTAATACGCCGCCCCCCATCGTTGCCGCGCGATCCGGCGCATCGGGATTGAAAAAATCTGCGTGCCCGAGACCCCCAGCCGCATCTCGACGGTTTCGGGTTCGTAAACCAGCTCGCCCAACCGGTCGATCACGCCAAGCCGGTCCAGGATCTTCGTACCGTTCGGGCTGATCTGGATTCCGGCGCCAACCTCGGTCAGTTCCGGTGCTTGCTCCAGCACGGTGACGTCCCAGCCAATGTCGACGAGGCAAAGAGCAGCCGTCAGACCACCGATTCCCCCTCCGACAACGACTGCCCGCATCAGGCCGCTCCCGCTCCATTCCGCGCCGCAACAGGGCAAGCAGCCCGGGATTGCCTGACGGATCACGCGCGTTCTAGATACCGAACTGAGTGACGGGATAAAGCGGAGAACGCGCAATGGGCGGAATTGTCGTGGTCGGCGGCGGACAGGCGGCGGCGTCTCTGGTCGCGAAGCTGCGTGGTCTTGGGTTTGATGGCGCGCTGACGTTGATCTCTGAAGAGCCGGTGCCGCCCTATCAGCGTCCGCCGTTGTCAAAGGCCTATCTGATGGGCGACATGACGGCTGAACGCCTGTTCCTGAAGCCCGAGGCATTTTACGCGGACCAGAACATCGATCTGCGCCTTGGCGCGCGCGTTGATCGGATCGACCCTGCGGCGAAGACCGTTCATATGGGCGGCGCGGAGATTTCCTACGACCACCTCGCGCTCTGTACCGGTTCGGTTCCGCGACGGCTGCCCGCGGCCATTGGCGGCAATCTCGACGGCGTTTTCGAGGTCCGTACCCTCGCGGATGTCGATCGGATGGCGCCGTCGTTCGGGGTGGGCCGCCATGTCCTGGTGATTGGTGGCGGCTACATCGGCTTGGAAGCGGCCGCCGTCGCGTCAAAACTGGGCCTGAAGGTCACCTTGGTCGAGATGGCCGAGCGCATCCTTCAGCGCGTCGCGGCTCCGCAAACCTCGGACTACTTCCGGGCATTGCATTCCAGCCATGGTGTTGATCTGCGCGAGGGCGTTGGACTCGAACGGCTGCTTGGCGATGGTCATGTCACCGGTGCAAAGCTGAGCGACGGTACCAAATTGGCGATCGACTTCGCAATCGTTGGGGTCGGCATCGCGCCGGGGTCTTCGTTGGCCGAGGATGCAGGACTGACGATCGAGAATGGTATTCGCACCGATGATCGCGGCCGCACGTCGGACCCGTCAATCTGGGCGGCGGGAGACTGCGCCTCGCTGCCGTATCGAGGGGAACGCATCAGGCTGGAAAGCGTGCAGAACGCCATTGACCAGGCAGAAGCGGTTGCGGCCAACATGTTGGGCGCCGATCAGCCCTATATCCCGAAACCGTGGTTCTGGTCGGATCAGTACGACGTGAAATTGCAGATTGCCGGATTGAACACCGGATACGACCGGGTTGCCGTTCGTCCCGGCGACAAACCGGGGGCCACCTCGCACTGGTATTACAAGGGTGAGGAAATGCTCGCTGTCGATGCCATGAATGACGCCCGGAACTATATGATCGGGAAGCGATTGATCGAAGGCGGAAAGTCGCCCGCGCTTTCGGTGATCGAAGACCCTGCTACCGACATGAAAGCGCTGTTGAAGTGAGCCTGGGCGTCTAGCGCACGAGGATCACGACACGCCGGTTCTTCTCTTCTTTCAAGACCGTCGGGATCTTGAGTTTCGCTTCACCGAACCCGCGGAACGAGATCTCGACCGCATGCCCGTCCGGAAGCTCGCGATCCACGGCCCGGGCAACGCGGGCCGCCCGCGAACGTGCGATGGCCCGATTCGACGCTGTGTCACCAACGGCATCGGCATGCCCGGCGATCAGAACCTCTCCGGCGTCACGGCCTGCGGCTGCTCGGGCGACGGCCATGATCTGCTCATGAGCTTCGTCAGAGATCTGTGTGTTGTCGAAGTCGAAATAGATCTCAAAGATTTCCGGCGGCGGCGGGGCGGCACCAAGCGCCGGCGCAAAGGCATCTCGGATCTCGCCTTCGTCTACCGGCAGGTCGCCGACGTCATCGCCGACACCTGCAGCGGCGAAGGCCTGATCCAGCGTCAGCGAGTTTCCACCCTGATGCGTCAGTTCGATCCCGCCCGTCTCGCCGTCCTTGGGGAGCACCACAGCCATGTTGTCCGGCAGATCCGCCAGATCCACGACCAGTTGCAGGGCAGATTCAAAATCCTCGCGGCAGGCCGCGATCTGCGTGGTCTGGTGGCCTTCCTCAAGCTGCTCGACCCAGCAGTCGTAGTGAACCTGAGCCTCTCCGATCTGTTGACCGGCGCGCAGCATTGGACCCGGCGCTGAAATGTAGGCGCGCAGCGTCTCGGCTGCGACGACCATCGGATCATCGTCCGGACGCTCGATGCCGCGCTCGGCAAGCCGCAGCGGAGCCACCGCCGTTCCTGCGGCTGCGGCCTCGGCACGCTTCAGGAACCGCGCGCCGTCAACCCAGTCGAAATGCGTCTCGATCTCGGCCTTCGCGAACTGAAGATATCCGACCTGCAACGCCGCCAAATAGGGATCCTCGTTGACCGGCAATGCCTCGACCCGGCTGGCATCCCACGCCGAGCCGTCGGCCCAGTCAGGAACGCCGGTGCTCTGTTCGGCACAGGCGGACAGGCCCAGTGCCGCCAGCACCGCGATCGAGAATTTAAGGTTCATCAAGCTCCGCCGACCCGCACAGCGAACTGGGTTCCTTTGACGCCAAGAACAGTCGTCGGCATCAGCACGCGCATCGCCAAGGGACGGCTCTTCGCAATGTCGCCAGAGGTTGCCGTCAGACTGCCTTGCGTCAGCCGCAGATCAAACTCGTCCTGCTTGCCGGGTTTCGCATGGGCGTATTTCTCAAGACCCAGCGACGTGTCGGGCCCCAGACTCACGCGTGAGTTGTCAGAGAAGGTCATGCCGACTGCGCTGTTCTCTCCGGTCTTGATGACGTCGTCCTCGAACAGTTCTGCCCCCTTTTCAGCCGCGATTTCGACACCATCGCGGACGATCTTCACATCGCCGGACGCAACTTTCACCAAGCCGATACGATCCGCGGCTTGAGCAGACATCGCCCAACCCAACAAAAGCGGGACAAGGACGAACCTGAGAATGATGTTCATGACAGACCTCCGATTGACAAAGTTTAGCTCAGACTCGAGACTCGCTCACCATGATTTTACCACCGGTTCAGCATTTTGATCAGATCGCGCGCCTGAGTTGCACGGATGACATCTGACTTCCCGGTTTCCAAGGCCGGTCTTGACCAGGCCTTCGCGTTCTTGGCGCAATCCGGCGCTGAATTCGGCCTGCCCGAGGCCGTGTCCCACCGCCTTTCGATCATTCTTGATGAGCTTTGTTCAAACATGATTCGCCACGATGGTACGCTTGGCGCCGCTGATTCCTTCGCGCTCGAACTGGATTGCGGTGATGACGTGGTCGTTTTGTCCATCATGGACCCAGGGTTGCCGTTCAACCCGTTCGAACACAGCCAAGACAAAAAACCTGAAATCGGTGGACACGGAATCAGCCTGATCAAAGGACTTTCGAGATCCGTAGATTATTCTCGCAAAAATGGACAAAATAAGATCACGATCGCGCTCGATATCGCAGAATGACCACAATCCATTTGCAAAACACAACCAGTTGGGTTCAGTCTAGGGTAGAATGGAGGCGTTCGGTTGACGCGTCCTGGTGTGAGTGAAGCAGCAAAGAGGGTATTGAATTGCTCCGTATCCATGAAGAACTTGTCCGCGGCGTGCCAGTAATCTTCCTCAGCGGTGACTTCAGGGCCACCGATACGCAGAACTTTCGCGAGACTGTCTTCGACTTCGCCGACCGTGTCGCCGATGAAAGCCTGATTGTCGACGTCACCAACCTGACCTGGGCCTGCAGTGGCGCGCTGCGCATTCTTGCGCTCGTGCAGCGCAAGCTCTCGATCCTTGGCGCGCGTCTGATCGTGACCGGCATGTCCGGCCCGGTGCGCGAGGTCTTCGAACTCTGCCAGCTTGACGGTCTGATCGAGACCGGGATTTGCCCCCGCAAAACGGCGCTCGAGCTGCAAAGAGCCTCGTAAACCGTCTTGTACGGTTGTCGCCGGACGGATCGCGATGCTACGCGTTTGGCAAGCGAAGCTGGCGGAGCAGGCGTATGGACCCGATGACGGCAGGCATCACCCGGGCGGGCGACGGGTTCGACGACATCTCGTGGAACATCCTCGGCCAGACCTACGTGCCAAAGCATCTGACGGAAAGCAGCTTCTCGTGGCACGCGACGCTGCCGCCGGGCACGTTTGTTCCGCCGCACATCCACCCCGAGCAGGACGAATTCATCTACATGTTCGAAGGTGTGCTGGACCTGCTGCTCGACGGTGAAGAGAAAGTCGCCCGTCCGGGAGATCTCGTACGGCTGCCGCGCGGCATCCCGCACGGGATCTTCTCAAAGCAGGATTACGCCGCGAAGTGCCTGTTCTGGGTGTCCCCGGCACGGCGGCTCTACGAATTGTTCTGGCAGCTTCACACCATGGCGGACGCCGATCCGGCAGAAATCGTTGCGGTCTCGGCCAAGCACGAGGTCGACTTCCTGCCGCCGCCAGATGCGGACTGAGGCGCGAATGAACCGACACGTGACCAGGCAACGGGCCAGCGGCAAGCAGAATGGCGAGGACTTCAACCGACCAAGAGGCGGTCGGGTAGGCCCCGGGGCACTGCGCGCTATGAACCCGGGCCGGGACCTCGATACTGCGCGTGCTCTCATCGTTGCAGGCCGGCCTTGAAAGTTCTTATCGCAGGCGGTGGCATCGGCGGCCTTGCCCTCGCCCTCATGCTCCACCATCGCGGCATCCGGGCCCAGGTCTTCGAGCAGGCCGGGCAAGTCCGAGAGATCGGCGTCGGCATCAACACGCTTCCCGTCGCAATCGGAGAACTCGCCGAACTCGGCCTCCTCCCCGTCCTCGAGAAAACCGGCATCCCGACCCGCGAACTGATCTACTTGAACAAGTACGGCCAGGAGGTCTGGCGCGAGCTGCGCGGCATGGATGCAGGGCATAAGGTCCCGCAATTCTCGATCCACCGCGGGCGTTTCCAGAAAGTCCTCTACGACGCCGTCTGCGAGCGCCTCGGCCCTGACGCTGTCATCACCGGGATGCGCCTTGCCGCCTTCACCCAGAACGAAGGCGCGGTCACCGCACACTTCACCTCGGGCACGGACGGGCTTTCCTCGATCACCACCACCGGCGACATCCTTGTGGGCGCCGACGGCATCCACTCGGTCGCGCGCAAGCTGTTCTACCCGGACGAGGGCCGCCCCTCGTGGAACGGCGTCATGATGTGGCGCGGGGCGACCGAGTTCCCGCAATACCTCGATGGGCGTACCATGTTCATAGGCGGCGGCATGGGCGCGAAGTTCGTACTTTACCCGATTGCCGAGGCAGGCGAGGGACGCCGTCTCACCAATTGGGTCGTCAACGTGAAGGTTGCCGATGGCGCGACACAGCCGCCGCCCAAGGACTCGTGGTCCCGCAAGGGCAGGCTCGACGACGTGTTGCCCTATGGCCTACGCTTCAGGGTACCCGGCGTCGACATCGAAGCGCTGATCCGCCAGACCGACGCTTACTATGAGTACCCGATGTGCGACCGCGATCCCCTGCCGCGCTGGACCCATGGGCGTGTCACGCTGATGGGCGATGCCGCGCACCCGATGTACCCGGTTGGCTCGAACGGAGCCTCCCAGGCGATCCTAGATGCCCGCGTGCTTGCCGACTGGCTGGTCAAAGCCGAGCATCCGATGCAGGCGCTTTATCAGTACGACTGGAACCGTCGCCGGGCGACCGCCAAGATCGTGCGCGCAAACCGTCGCGGCGGGCCGGAGGGCGTGATCGACGCGGTCGAGAAGCTGGCCCCCGAAGGATTCGACGATGTGAACCAGATCCTGAGCCATGGTGAGCGCTCGGCCATCGTGACGTCGGCGACGGGGTTCAGACCGGTGACGTAGGGTGACTAACTGCAAAGTGGTCCCTCAGAGGGTAGGGCGGGGGCATCCCCAACCTGCCTGGCGTTACTGCACGATCGTAAAGTCGCCACCATGTGAGCCATCTGGCCTGAACCAAGTGTAGCCACCGGACGCCTTCTTGAAAGTGGGGAAACAACGCTCCTCGCCATTGCCGCGTTCGGGATAGCTGGTGCAGAGCGCGTCATCTCCGGCGCGCCAGGTGCCAACCCAGTCGTTCGAGCCAAATTTCACATTGGCGGCACCATCTGGTGCGTAAGTCGCTGTCCCTGAAGCCCCAGATGAAGACGTCCACGCGATGCTGGCACCAGCACCGTATAGTGCCTGAATCTCGGCGCTGCTCAGTTTGGTGCCGCCATCCTCGACAATTTTCTCGGCAGTGACGGTACATGCCGCAAGTAGGACTGCCATGCTCACCGAGATGATGGCTTTATGGAAATAACTGATCATCAATTTACTGCTCCGTTCGGTCTATACTCACTTGAGTTCTGCATTGCGTGTTCGGAGCGTTATTTTAGCCGAGTTGCCAGTCAATTGCACTTCTCATGAAGAGAGATCCCAGTCTCTCGTCATGCGGGTGTATGGACTGTAAATCCAAGCATCTTGGACAGGCGGGCTTGGGACTTCGCAGTAAACGCGCTCGTGGCGGTATGTACTTCAATCAACCTGGCCGGGAGAATCACTCGCTCACGGGCGGTGCGCCTCCCTCGGCCTTCATGCGCTCGATCGTGGGCATGATCCGATCCTCGACGCCCCGGCACACGGCGGGCGGTTCAAACCCCGAGACGATCGATTTCCAGACGCCGTGGGCGCGCTGGGTTGAGGTCATCTCGCCGGCCTCGGCCCAGGCGCCGAAGTTCTGCAGATCAGCGATCATTGGCGGGTAGAACGCATCCCGGTAGCGGTCCATCGTGTGCTGAGTGGCGAAGAAGTGCCCTCCGGGCTGGACGTCCTCAAGTGCTGTCCAGGCGAGGTCATCGGGTAGCTCGGGCTCAGTTAAACACAGTTCGGCCAGGATCTGGCAGGCCTCGACATCATTGATAAACTTCTCGTATCCGAAGGTCAGCCCACCCTCTAGCCAGCCCGCCGCGTGGAGCATCAGCGTTGCATTGGCCTGCATCCCGGCCCAGAGGCTCATATGTGTCTCACCCGCCGCCTGCATGTCGGCGGTGTTCGACGCCGCCCCCGCTGCCGAGCGCCACGGCAGCCCGATATGCCGCGCCAACTGGCCAGAGCCGATGGACAAGCGGACGTGCTCCGGCGTCCCGAACGCCGGCGCCCCGGATTTCATATCGACATTCGAGGCGAACCCGCCATAGGCGACTGGTGCGCCCGGATTTGCCAACTGCGTCAGAGCGATAGCCGCCAACGCTTCCGCATGTTGCAGCACAAGTGCCCCCGCGACCGTGACCGGCGCCATAGCACCCGCCAGGCAGAACGGCGTCACGACCGAAAGCTGCTTGGCCCGCGCGAAGTCCATCAGTCCCTGCGCCATCGGGATATCGATCTGCCGCGGTGAGTTGGTGTTGATGACCGTCGTCGCCCAAACCCCGTCGCTAAAATCTTCATCCGACAGATTGTGGGCCAGCCGGATCAATTCCATGCTCTGCTCGACCTGCTTGGTCCCGCGCGAGTAGATGAACATCGGCTTGTCGCCGAGCGTCAGTTGCGCGTGGATCAGATCGTAGTGCCGGATGTGCGCGGAGATGTCCTGCGGTTCGCAGGTCGGACCGAAAATGTGAACAACGTCAAAGTGTTGCTGGAGTTTCACGGTCTCAACATAGCTCGCCAGATCGCCCGGCCGGCGACCCCGGTCCAGGTCGTTGGTGTTCGGACAGCCCGAGCCCGCGACGAACATCAGCGTGCCGTTCTCAAACGCTTGTTCCCGCACCTGGTTCGCCGCCCGCATCCGCCAGGACCTTGGCGCCGTCCGCAGGGCTTCTTCGATGATCTCGGGCCCGATCCTGACCATCAGGTCGGTCTCATCGACCGAGGCACCTGCGCGCGCGAACAGCTTGCGCGCCTCCTCCAACAGGATCTTGATGCCCAATTCGGACAACACCCGCAGCGCGGTTGCGTGTATGTCTGCGACCCGGTCGTCCGAAAAAACGCGTTGCGGCTCAAAAGGATGACGCAGCTGACGGTAACGCTCGGACCGGTTCGGCACCGGCGTATCCCAGCCTCCGCGATTGCGACCCCTGCGGGATCGTCGCTCGGTCGTTTGCTGGTTCATCTGCGGCCTCGTCGGGTTATGGACAGACAATCGCTCCTACAGACGTCACCCGGTTCCACCCCGCGCGCTCGTCAGTCCGCGCCGGACGCAACGCCTGGAGTGCCGTTTTTGAACCCTGGGTGCTGCTCAGCCCGGAATGCGCACCGGAAGCTCCTTGATGCCCATCACGAAGTTCGAGGTCACGCGGACCGGGTCGCCGACGACCTCGATCCGATCGAAGCGTTTCATGATCTCTTCCCACAAAATGCGCAGCTGCATCTCGGCCACGTGATTGCCCATGCAGCGGTGGATGCCGAACCCGAAGCTGATGTGGTTGCGCGCATTTTTCCGAGTTATATCAAACTCGTAAGGATCTTCAAACTTATCGTCATCGCGATTGGCCGAGATGTACCACATCACCACCTTGTCGCCCTCGCGGATGGTCTTGCCGCCCAGTTCGAAGTCCGACAGGGCCTTGCGCCGCATATGCGCCAGTGGCGTTTGCCAGCGGATGATCTCGGAGACCATGTTCGGGATAAGCGTGTGATCGGCGCGCAGCTTGTCGTATTGATCCGGGAAGTCGTTCAGCGCCAACAGTCCGCCCGAGATCGAGTTCCGCGTCGTATCGTTGCCGCCGACGATCAGAAGAATGAGATTTCCCAGAAGCTTGTGCTGCTCGTCGATCAGGCTCTTCGTGTCTTCGTGATGCGCCATCAGCGAGATGAAGTCGAAGGCCGGATCCTTGCCTTCCCGCTCGCGCCAGAGCTTGCTGAAGTAATCGGCGCATTCGAACAGGATCTTGCGCCGTTCCTCCTCGGGCATGACGGCCGCACCGACCATCGGCGTCGATGTTGCGAGGTCGGACCAATAGGTCAGCAGGTGCCTGTCCTCCCAGGGAAAGTCGAACAGCGTTGCCAGCATCTGCGTCGTCAGTTCGACCGAGACGCGGTCGACCCAGTTGAACTCCTCGTTCCGTGGCAGGTCGTCCAGGATCAGTCCGACACGTTCGCGGATCAAAGTCTCGATCTGCGCAATGCGCTCGCCACCAACACCCGGCATGACGGGTTTGCGCCACTGGCTGTGCCAGGGTTCGTCCGCCGCGATGAAGTTCGGCAGGCGAAAGCCATCTTCCGGATCGCCGATGATGATTGTGGGGAACGACGAAAAAACCTTGTGACTGGTTTCAACCTTCAGAACGTCCTGCCACTTGGTGATCGACCAGAACGGACCAAAGTCGCTGTGGGCGAGGTAGTGAACCGGATCCTCGGCACGCAGCCGGTCAAAGAACGGCCAGTGCGTCTGAGCGGCGAATCGGTCGGATCGGGAAACGTCGATCTGATCGAGCGGCGTCGCATGGGCTTCTTGGCGTGCGCGGGTCAGTGCGGTGTCCGTGGCCATATCCATTGCGATCCTCCGTGACGTGGTTTCAGGCCAGTCTCGGGCAATCAGGCCACAGTTGGCCGGAGCAGGCAAACCCTGCGTGGCGTCACGTTGCTAGAAAACAGATCGGTGGTAGGCCGAAAACCCGCGATGCGCTCCGGTGCCGACGCGTCAACCCATCTGGTGGCGGATGGCGCGGCCTTGGCATGGAACCACGGGGCCCCCGTCTTCAAAGACGCTTAAAGTGTCCGGAGCGTCGATCCGCAGGCAATTCCGCCCGCTGGTCTTTGCAGAGTAAAGCAGTTCGTCAGCGCGCTTCAGGATCAGGTCTAGGTTGTCCTCACCCGATCCGACCTCTGTCAGACCGATGCTGACGCTGACTGTGATCTCGCCGGACTCGGTTAAGATCGGCGTACTCGCGATTGTATCCATGATCCGTTTGCAGGCACGCGAAGCTTCCGGAAGGCGGGTGTGCGGGAACAGCAATGCAAATTCCTCGCCCCCTATCCGGCCAATTCCATCGAACGACCGGAACTCCCGCGTCAGGATATGCGCGAACTTGCCCAGAACCTCGTCACCAGCGGCATGGCCGTACTGATCGTTCACCGATTTGAAGTGATCGATATCGGCAAGCGCGACCGACAACGGGACGCCAAAGCGGTCATGGCGGGCCAGTTCCTTCGAGAATGTCTCAAAAAAGGCACGGCGGTTCGGCAGTCCGGTCAATGGGTCCGTGAAGGCTTGCAGCTGCAATTCCTTGCACGCGTACTCGAAGTCGCGAATGCTCAGCATCGCGGTTGCCTTGCCGTCCTGAACGACGGGGATGTGGCGAATATGCTTGCGGTGCAGGATTTCGAGCACGTCAAGGACGTCGTCATCGCCCGTGCAGACAATGACATCGCGGGTCATCAGATCGCCGACCGTCTTGCGTTCGAAATTGGTTCCAAGCTCGGCATATGTCCGCACGATATCGCGCTCGGACACCATGCCGGCCACGGTGCCGTCGCGCTCAATCACCAAAAGGGCGCCAATGTTGCTGTCTTTCAGTTTCTGAGCAGTCTCGATGCAAGTCGCATCCTGTCCGATGCAGATCACATCATCGCGCGCGCAAGATCTCATGAGAGTAAAGATGTTCATTGGTCCCCGAAACGCCGTTTACACACGCACGCCAGCGCCGTCCATCCTAAGTGCCCCCTGAACCACGCCTGAACATCCCTAACGCAAACTTGTTAGCGCGCGGCAAAAACACGTGGTTATCAAAGCGTTTGCAGTGTCTTAATCCGGTCAGCGCGTGTTGCGCTCCTTCGCGCGCCGCGCCTTGAAATGCTTGTGCGCGGTGTCGGTCCCGTCGTGGAAAGATCCGAACACGGCATCCCACGGCATCTCGAGGTTGCCATAATTGCACTCGAAATACCGGTGATGCATCTGGTGGTGGAAATTGCCCAGCGCCAGACGTTCCTTATCCTGCACGATCAAGGCATCGAACCCGGTGTGCGAGGTCACCCCGGTCAGCGCCTGATGCTGCATATGGAACAGGATGTGGATCGGATGGGCAGGAATGATCCAGTGGATCAGTACGGACGAGAAGAACACCAGATGCTCGACCGGATGCATCGAGATGCCCGACCACGGGCCGACATTGGTGTTGCGGTGATGCAATGCGTGCGCCAGCCGGTAGAGCGGCGGCCAATGGAGCGCGCGGTGGATCCAGTAGAAGTGGAACGAAATCCAAAGCGGCGTCACGAACAGCAGCAGCGCGAACAGCACCGGGCTTTCACGCGGATCGAGCATCGGCGCATACCCGTTCGCCATCGCCCATAACATCAATGCCTCGTACGCCGTCCAGAAAGCGACACCGCTGCCCAGCGTCCAGAACACATTGTCCCAAAGTTGCGATCCGAACGTGAAGCTGCGTCCTCTGGTGGGCTGATCGCGCGGGTCGAACTTCAACCGCTTGCCCTGTCGCTTCCGCGCATGGAAGTACCAGTGAAGGCCACCCGCCAGCACTGAAATGATCACAAAATTGCGAACATACATCTCGGCAATCCAGCCGATCCGCAACTCGCGCACCTCCTCCATCGGTGGTTGCAGGTAGAGCCATGTAACTGTCGCAAGAACGGCGACGATCAGGTTCTCGGTCAGAAAGAACCAGCGGTCCGCGGTCCAGCGCAACCACTCCATCGGCTTTGGTGGCCAGGCGAAGACCGGCGAAATCGGGATGGGCACATCGGGGCGGTAATTCCATTGCCGCGCAAAGTCCGAGTCCTGGGGTTCGGTTGCCATTAATCCCTCCGTGTCTCGGGCGAGCTTGGCACAAGCGTGCGCAGGCACAACCCCGGCAAACGCATATGAGACATCGCGCCCCGCCCAGGTCAGTTGCAGGGGCGGATCACTGCGCCTAGACTCTAAGCCATGTCGATCTGGCGCTACGCAAATCCCGCCGAGTTCATGCGGATCACGCAGTCTGTCATGGTCCCTCTGTGGGTCCTGTCCGGGGCGCTGATCGCTTTTGGGCTGGGCTGGGCGCTGTTCTTCACGCCGCCGGACTATCAGCAGGGCTCGACCGTCAAGATCCTGTTCATTCACGTGCCCGCCGCAATGCTTGCGATCAACACTTACGCTTTGATGGCGTTGGCCTCGGTCATCGGGTTGGTGCGCCGCCACCACGTCTCGTTCCTGGTCGCGAAAGCCGCGGCACCGATCGGGGCGGCCTTCACCGCAGTCGCGATCATCACGGGCGCTGTCTGGGGGCAACCGATGTGGGGCACCTGGTGGGTCTGGGACGCCCGGCTCACGGCGGTGCTGATCATGTTCTTCTTCTATCTTGGCTACATGGCGCTGTGGGCCGCGATCGAGGAGCCGGACAAGGCCGCCGATCTTTCGGCCGTGCTGTGTCTGGTCGGTGTCGTCTTCGCCTTCCTCTCGCGCTATGCGGTGCGCTTCTGGAACACGCTGCATCAGGACTCTTCGCTGTCCGTCGAGGCCGGGCAGCGCATCGACGACGCCTTTCGCACGCCACTCTACATATGCATGGCTGCGTTCTACGTGCTGTTCATAGCGATCCTTTTGCTGCGCGCCCGGACCGAGATCCGCCAGCGGCGCGCGCATTCCATTCGCCTGCAAGGGGTCGTCGCCTGATGGATCAGTACGCGCCTTACGTGATCGCGGCCTATGCCGGGACGGTCGTGATCCTCGGCGCATTGATCTGGCAATCAATCCGTGCGGCGCGCCGGGCGCGGCATGATCTGGAACGTTTGGATCGGGAGCGTGGACGATGAGTGATCTTCAAACCGATGCACCGAAAAGTGGCTTCCGCCCCTGGATGATCATCCCGGCACTCGGGGCGGCGGCAGTTCTGGCCGTCTTCATGCTCGGGCTCCAGCGCGAGGACGTGCAGCGTCTTCCCTCGGCCCTGATTGACAGGCCAGTGCCCGATTTCGCGCTGGCGCCGCTTCGCAACGGCGAGCCCGAACTCTCGGACGAGGCACTGGTCGGCAACGGCGTCAAACTGCTGAACATCTGGGCGAGTTGGTGCGGTCCGTGTCGGATCGAGCATCCGCATCTGATGGATCTGGCGGCCGAAGGCGTTGCCGTCCACGGGATAAACTACAAGGACGCGCCCGAGAATGCCGAGGCGTTCCTTCTGGAACTCGGCGATCCCTATCAGATGATAGGGGCTGATCGGAATGGCCGGACCGGGATCGAATTCGGCGTCTACGGCGTGCCGGAGACCTTCGTAATCAACGACGCAGGCAAGATCGTCTACAAGCAGGTCGGTCCGGTGACGGAGCGGGAACTCCCGAAGCTGCGCGCCGCGATTGTCGAGGCGTCGAAGTAACAATTTCACTTCGGGATTGACGGCTGCGTGTCCGCGCTACCTTTGCGTAAAAGGAGGACCGCGATGCTCACCAAACGTCTTGTTCTTCTCGGCGGCCTGGCGCTGATCACATGTGCCCTTTCCGGACTGCAAGCGCGTGCGGCTGCGCGCCGCAAATCCGCGCACGATTTCAAGTTTGTCGATATCGACGGGGAAGAGTTTTCCTTGTCACAGTTCGCTGGCAAGCCGCTGATGATCGTGAACACCGCGTCGCGCTGCGGGTTTACCTATCAGTACGATGGGCTTCAGGCGCTCTATGATCGGTATCGCGATCAAGGCTTCGTCCTTCTGGCGGTGCCGTCAGACGACTTTGGCGGGCAGGAGCTCGACAGCGAAGCCGAGGTCAAGCAATTCTGCGAGGTCAATTTCAATCTCGACTTCCCGATGACCTCGATCACCAAGGTGCGCGGTCGCCGGGCGCATCCATTCTACTCTTGGGCACGCGAGGTTCTCGGTCCATCTCAGGCACCGGGCTGGAACTTCCACAAGTACCTGGTCGATGGGTCGGGGCAACTCGTCGAGGCCTTCTCGACGCGTATTGAGCCGACTGCACCGCAGGTCCAGTCCGCCGTCGAGAAGCTTCTCGAACAAGGTGCCTGACCTTCTGGTAGATAGAGGTCCTCTTGTGCGCCGCTCTCTGATGTTGCCTATCTGTCAGTAGATCAGCGCCCGCCTGCTACATCCACGCAGGTGCCGCTCATGTACGAGGCGCCGTCTCCGGCCAGCCAGACGATGACCTTCGCGACTTCCTCTGCTGATCCAGCGCGGGCCATGGGCACGCCGCTCATCAGGCGTTCTACCCGGTCGGGCGCACCGGCCGAGGCGTGTATTTCCGTCTCGATCAGACCCGGGCGGACTGCGTTCACGCGGACCCCATGCGGTGCCAGTTCCTCTGCCAAACCGATGGTCATGGTATCCGTGGCGCCCTTGGACGCTGCATAGTCGACGAACTCGTTCGGCGATCCCAAGCGCGCCGCTGCGGATGACGTGATGACGATCGCGCCACCGGGGCCGCCCCGGTTCATCGGCATACGCCGCGCTGCTTCCCGCGCCACAAAGAACGCGCCCATGACGTTGACGTCCATGACACGGCGAATGCGGTCTGTCTCCATCTCGGCGACCGTTGAAATCTGCCCGATGATCCCGGCGTTGACGATAACCGCCGTGACGGGCCCCAACGCCTCGGCGGCATCGTACATCGCGAGTACATCCGCTTCGTTCGAGACATCGCCCTGGATCGCTACCGCCTGCGCGCCTGCCGCATTGACCTCGGCAACCACGGCATCGGCTGCCGCCTTGTTCGCGGCATAGTTCACCACCACCTGCCACCCGGTCTCGGCGGCGAGCTTACAGGTCGCAGCACCAATTCCCCGGCTGCCTCCGGTCACGAGCATAACGGACATCAAGGTCTCCCTATCTACTGGATGATCGGCATCTATCTATCACTAGATTGAGAGCCATGAACGGACCATCTCGCTCTCGGGATCTGCAAGCGACTCGATCACGTTGAAGTGGTGTTTTCCCGGTTCTTCAATGCAGCGCGTCTTGACACCGAACCCCGTCCAGATGTTCGCGAGCAGAGCGTTCTGCCGAACGAATTCCGGCCGTTCGTCAACGCCAACCCAGCAGGTCACTGACGCATCCGTCTCGGGTTCAAGAAGCGCCGGGCTTTCTGTGCGCGCCTCGGCCGCATCCAGCTTCAGCGTTGCGTTCATCGCCGTGTTCAAAAGCGGCCGAAGATCATGAACGCCGCTGATCGAGAGCACGTGCTTGATCCGGGAAGACACCGCGGCAGGCAGTTCCGTGTCCGCGCAGATCATCCGTGTCACCAGATGCCCGCCAGCCGAATGCCCAGCCAATACGATGGGGCCATCGACTGTCGACGCCGCGTAGCTGATCGCGTTCGATATCTCGCGCGTGATGTCCGAAATTCTCGCGTCCGGGCACAGCGTGTACTGCGGCATCGCCACGGCCCATCCTCGGGCAACCGCACCTCCCGCTAGGCAGGACCAGTAGGTCCGGTCAAACTTCATCCAGTAGCCACCGTGAACGAACACGGCCAGTCCGAGCGCCGTACCCTGCGGTTGGAACAGGTCGTAAAGCTGGCGCGCACCACTGCCATACGCGATGCCGAGTTCGGCACGCTCGGCGTGAGCGGCCCGAAAAATCTGCGCGTCCTCCGCCCAGCGTGGTGGATAGTCTTCCGCCCCCGGAATGTATGGGCCGTTGGCATATGCGTCGTCCCAGTCCACCTGCACACTCCCCACGTGATCGGCTCAATTTCACGTCGACAGCACGTGAAATCGGCGCTCAGAATCCCTATATCCAGTGGAACGGACGAAAACTCAAACAACAATGGAGGGGCCATGCGCGTGCCACCCGGCGCCGACATCGATACAACACCCAACTGCCGCACTTCCCTACGGACTGCGATCACGCAATCCAGAGCTCGCCGACGAAACTGGGTACAAATCTTCCTGATCAGTTTCTGTCTGGCTGGCCTCGTCTTCAACATCTCGGTAACAGCAACGACGCTGACGGATAAGCTCGCCGCGTTGAACACGCTCGCGCCCGGCGCCTGGGCGGTCTTCCTGTTCTTCTGGCTCGCAACGCAGACGGTCATATCGCTGTTTGGGGCGGGCGCTTTGGCGCGGCTCGCCACGGGGCGCGCGCTTTCGCTGCGCGAAGCATTGGACGATATCCTGCTCCACCGGCGCTGAGGACTGGTCAAGCGGCCCAGCCTCGGGCATGCACGTTCCATGGACGAGAGAGCGACCTTCCTGGGCGTTGAACATTCGGTAACCGGGCGCCGTTGGACGGCCGCCGGGGCCGCGACTGACCGCATGGCCATGCAGATTCAACAGATTGCCGGTGTGCCGGATCTGGTCGCGCGCCTGCTCGCGGAGAAGGGCGTCGCACCGGAACACGTCAACGGCTATTTGGCGCCGCGGCTGCGCGATCTGATGCCGGATCCCTCGCAATTGGCGGATATGGATCATGCCGCAGAGCGTCTCGCTCAGGCCGTCCGGCAGAGCCAGCGCATCGCGATCTTCGGAGATTATGATGTCGATGGTGGGGCATCGGCGGCGTTGCTGGTCGACTGGCTGCGTCAGTTCGATGTGGCGGCGACAACCTACATTCCCGATCGGATTGACGAAGGATACGGCCCGAACGTGCCCGCAATGGCGGATCTTGGCGCGCGGCACGATCTTGTGATCTGTGTCGATTGCGGAACACTGTCACATGACCCGGTTGCCGCTGCGCGCCAGGCTGGCGCTGACGTTGTTATCGTCGACCACCATCTGCCAGGTCCGACGCTGCCGGACGCCATCACCGTGAACCCCAACCGGGCCGATGACACCGCAGAGCTTGGGCATCTTTGCGCCGCCGGCGTTGTCTTCATGTTGCTTGTCGCGACAAACCGCCTGCTGCGTGGGCAGCGCAGGGTGCCGGACCTGATGGAGATGCTGGATCTTGTCGCTGTCGCGACGGTCGCCGATGTGGCCCCGATGGTCGGGCTGAACCGTGCATTCGTGCGGACCGGGCTTGGTGTCATGGCACAGCGGCAGAGACCGGGTCTGGTGGCGCTCACCGATGTCGCCGGGCTGACGGCACCGCCGAGTTCGCGGGATCTAGGATTCGCTTTGGGCCCCCGGATCAACGCGGGAGGTCGGATCGGTGCGGCGGATCTCGGCGCCCGGCTTCTTGCTACGACCGATCTGCATGAAGCCACCGCATTAGCCGAGAAGCTTGATGCGCTGAACCGTGAGCGGCGCGAGATTGAAGCGGCCGTGCAGGATGCGGCGACGTTGCAGATCGAGACGCGCGGAACCGAAGGAGCCCTGGTCTGGGCTGCGGGCGAAGGCTGGCACCCGGGCGTCGTCGGCATCGTGGCGAGCCGCCTGAAGGACCGGTTCAACCGTCCTGCTGTCGTAATCGGTGTCGACGGCGGCGAGGGCAAGGGATCTGGTCGGTCCATTGCGGGCGTTGACCTGGGAACATCCGTCTCAGCGCTGACCCAGCGCGGCGTTCTGTTAAAGGGTGGCGGTCATCAGATGGCGGCGGGTCTGACCGTTGCGACGGCCGCAATTCCGGACGCAATGGCGGCGCTCTCGGACTTGCTTGCGGCGCAGGGTGCGGATCGCGCCGGGCCTCGAGAGCTTCACGTCATCGGCGGCCTCGCCCCGGCCTTCGCAACACCCGAGCTTGTGGAACAGATCGAGATGGCCGGTCCCTTCGGCCCGGCGAACGCCGCGCCCCGCATTGTCTTTCCGGATGTCGTGCCGTCCGGTGTGCGCGTTGTCGGAAGCGGTCATTGCCAGGCCCGCTTCGGAGACAAGGGCGGAAACCTTGCCGCGATCGCGTTCGGTGCGGCCGATAACGGGATCGCCGAGTTCCTGAATGCCGCGGCTGGACGCCGGCAGCCTGTCCATGTCGCTGGACGGCTCGAGATCGATGATTGGGGCGGGCGGCGGAAGTCGAAACTGCGCGTCGAAGACGTCTCTGCGATCCCTTGATCATGATGTTAGATTTCCGCGGAAAACCTCTTGTCACGTGACAGGCAAGCCGCTAGGAGGAGCGCTCCGGCGCGCCCTTCGTCTAGCGGTCTAGGACGCCGCCCTTTCACGGCGGAAACACGGGTTCGAGTCCCGTAGGGCGTACCATTTCTAGTTTTAACGGGCAGAAACCACCTAAAGCCTTGAAAGGTAAGGTAGTTTTTGGGGTTCGAGGCCTGGTTTCTCGGCAATAGGCAAAGCGCTCGGTAAAGGTCAGGCGAAGCAGGGTTCTGCGCAGAGCATTGTCACCATATTCCCAGATTTTCCACGGGTTTGTCAAAAACGCCAGGGCGAGTTCGAGTTTTTTCCAGGCTTCAGCGGAATTCACGCCCCGATCTCGACCCAGATCGGCTAATCGTTCACTCGGCGCCAACCGCTCTGTCTCCAACGCATCGACTTTGCGACCATAGGCCTTGAGGGCTGGCCCGGGCTCGCATTCGGCGATCAGGCCCAGAAACCGTTCGATCTGACCTTCCAGCGCCTTGACCTGCTTTTTCAGGTTTACCTGCACGGCTCCAGCCTGTTGCGTCATCGTATCCTTTGAATACCCGGTTCGAGAGCCAGTTCTCGCGGATGAACTGCCAGACATTTTCCACTGGGTATTCAAAGGATACGATGACATCGTCGCGCTCTGCTGCGAGG
>JBCAXJ010000049.1:0-41746 GCA_038534135.1 Pseudomonadota bacterium
CACTGTCCAATCGCGGATCGAAGCGCAGGCCGAGCCCAGGTTGTCCGTTTTGCGCCGCACGCCTCATCCGAACACCGGGCGGATGCGTTCTGAAATCGTCGTCGACGATGTGCGTGCCGTGCGCAGGTTCCTTTCGCTTTCTGCGGCCGATGGCGGATGGCGGGTGATCATCGTCGATGACGCCGATCAGATGAACCGCAACGCGGCGAACGCATTGTTGAAGTTCCTCGAGGAGCCTCCGGCGGACACCCTGTTCCTGTTGATCAGTCATGCGCCCGCCGGACTTCTGCCGACCATTCGGTCGCGGTGCCGTACGCTGGATCTGAAACCACTCTCACCGTACAGTCTCGGCCGCGTGTTGCAAGCTCTGGACGCGGCTCCGTCCCCGGCGGACGCCGTGCCGCTGGCTGAATTGTCGGGTGGTTCGGTTGGAGAGTCGCTTCGGTTGGTGGCGGGCGACGGGCTGGCCCTTTATCGCGATCTGATTGGCTTGTTGCGGGATGGTGGCCGGATCGATCGGGCCGGTATCGCCCGCATGGTCGAGCGCTGCGCCGGTCGTCAGAATGACGAAACCTATCGCCAGTTGTTGGACCTGATCAAACTGCTGGTCGCCCGCATGGCCCGCGCCGCCGGGAGGGGTGCAGCGCCGCGCGAGGCCGCGCCGGGCGAACAGGCTCTGTTCAACCGGGTTGCCGCCACGCCGGAGCAGGCGCGGATCTGGGCAGACCTGTTCGCGAATGTCACTGCGCGGACACGCCATGCGGTCGCCGTCAATCTTGACCCCGGCCAGACCATCCTAGATACGTTTTTGCAACTCGATTCCACGCTGGCGCGCCTGAACTCGGTGGCCGCCTGAACGCGCGCTAGGGCCCAGCCATGTCTTTGCCAGAACTGGTCGACAGTCACTGTCATCTCGATTTTGAGAACTTGCAGGCCGATCTCGACGACGTGGTTGCCCGGTCCCATGCAGCGGGTGTGACGCGGATGGTCACGATCTGCACCCGGCTGCGGAACGAGCCGCGTGTGCGGGCATTGGCGGAGCGGTTTGACAGCGTCTTCTACGCGGCAGGCACGCACCCGATGAGTGCGGCCGAGGAGCCGATGTCCTCGGTCGAGGAACTGGTCGCGCTGGCGGCCCACCCGAAGATGATAGGCATCGGCGAGACCGGGCTCGACTATCACTACACCGCCGAGAGCATGGCCGTGCAGCAGGAGAGCCTGCGCCTGCACATCGAAGCCTGCCGCCAGACCGGGCTGCCGTTGATCATCCATGCCCGCGACGCCGACGAAGACATTGCCCGGATCTTGTCGGAAGAGCACGCAGCCGGGGCTTTCACCTGTGTGATGCATTGCTTCTCATCCGGTGCGGAGCTGGCTCGGACGTGCCTGGATCTTGGGTTCTACCTGTCCATGTCCGGCATCACGGCCTTTCCGAAATCAACCGCATTGCGGGAGATCTTTGCAGCGGCGCCGTTGGACCGAATCCTGGTCGAGACCGACAGCCCCTATCTTGCACCTCCGCCGCATCGCGGCAAACGCTGTGAACCGGCCTATACGGCTTTGACAGCCGCGAAGGGGGCCGAGACGATGGGCGTCTCTTACGAGACGTTCTGCAAGGCCACGACCGAGAATTTCAATCGCTTGTTCTGGAAAGCCGCGGGCAGGCAGGCCGCCGCATGAGCGATGTGCTGCGCTTCACGATCCTGGGCTGCGGGTCCTCGGGCGGCGTGCCGAGAATCGGAGCCAAGGGACCGATTTGGGGCGCTTGCGATCCGGAGAACCCGAGGAACCGCCGCCGCCGCTGTGCGTTGCTGGTCCAGCGGATCGGGCCTGAAGGTAAGACAACCGTGCTGCTGGATGCCGGACCGGATGTTCGCGAGCAATTGATTGATGCGGGTGCGGGCTGGCTCAACGCCTTGATCCTGACCCATGACCACGCGGATCACGTTCACGGTATTGATGATCTGCGCATGGTTGTCTTCAACCGGCGCGCTCGCTTGCCATGCTGGATGGACGCACGCACGACAAAGACCATGGATGCGCGGTTTGGCTATGTCTTCGAGACACCGCCTGGGTCGTCGTATCCGCCGATCATGGACAAGCATCTTATCGACGGGCCTGTGACGATCGACGGACGCGGTGGAGAGATCACCTGCGAGCCTTTCGAGGTTCCGCATGGCGACATCACGGCTTTGGGCTTTCGGATCGGCCCGGTTGCCTACACACCCGATGTGTCGGAGATGTCCGAGGCAGGTTGGACGGCGGTCAACGGAATAGATTGCTGGATCACTGATGCGCTGCGCTATACCCCCCATCCGAGCCATGCGAATGTCGAGACGGCGGTTTCCTGGATCAAGCGGGCGGCGCCGAAGCGGGCGATCCTGACCAACCTGCACGTCGATATCGACTACGAGACTTTGGCGGTACAGACGCCCGAAAACGTCTCGCCCGCCCATGACGGCCTGATCCTGGAATACGAGATGAGCGCCGTTTGAGCATACTTCTTACGCTGCTCGAGATCGTCGTTCCGGTCTTTCTGCTGATCTCTGCAGGGTACTTTTCGGTCCTCAGCAAGTTCCTGACCAGCGCGATCATGGACGCGCTGATCAAGTTCCAGGTCTCGATCGCTGTGCCCGTTCTGCTGTTCAACGCGATGTACCATACCGACCTGGGCACATCGCTGAACATCTACGCGATGATCGGGTTTTTTGGATCGGGGACGGTGGCGTTCTTCGCGGCCATCCTTCTGTCGCGCGTCGTCTGGAAGCGCAGGCCGGGCGAGGCGGTGGCCGTCGGGTTCTGTGCCTTTTTCCCGAATGCGGTGATGCTGGGCATTCCGATTGCTGACAGGGCCTTCGGCGAGGCGACAATGGGCGCGGTCTTCGGGATCATTGCGTTCCATTCGATGTACAACTGGTTCATGGGCTTCGTGACCATGGAGGCGGTTCGGCGCGACAGCGAGACCATCTGGGCCGGGTTTCGCAAGGCGTTCACGACGACCTTTCAGAACCCGCTGATGATCGGGTTGATGCTGGGGATGGCGGCAAACCTGATCGGGTTGCCAATCCCGACCGTCGGGCAGGATGCGTTGAACATGATGGCGGATGCCGCTCTGCCGGTTGCGCTGTTCGCCTTGGGCGGCGTCCTGACGCGCTACAGCATCAAGGCCGAGATCAGCGAAGCGCTGATGGTTTCGGTCTTCTCGCTGCTGGTGCACCCGGCGGTGGCTTGGGTGATCACGGCGCTGATCTTCGATTTGCCCACGCCATACGTGCAGGCCACGGTACTGATTGCCTGCATGCCGACAGGCATCAACAGCTACATCTTTGCGACGGTCTACAACCGCGCGGTCGGGACCGCAGCAAGCACAGTGATCATCGCGACAATCCTGAGCCTTGGGACCATCACCGGGTGGCTGTGGTTCCTGGGCGTTTAGCGCAGGTTCGATCTCTTGGAGTGACCCAAACGAAAGCGGCCCCAGAGGATCCTCCAGGGCCGCGTTTGATTTGTCTCTCGTGGACTTAGGCCAGCACGATCACTCGTATTCGGGTGGGCCCTCGGCGGCCAGTTCCGGCCAGTCCGACAGCATGGGAAGACCCATCATCGGCTTGTTGTAACCCTTGTGACAGGTGTTGCATGCGGCTTTCGGCGCATCTTCATGCATCGGGCCAAGCCGGTTTGCCGGATAGGTATCGCGGAGCGGCACCAGATACTCCTGGTTCATCTCCTGAACCATATCGATGCCCTGATATGCCGTCGCCCACTGCGGAGTGACTTGTGCGCCGTCGTAGAACGCCCGCGAGTTGTGGCAGAAGGTGCAGTTCACGCCCAGCGAGTGCGAGAAGTAGTTCATCAGCGAGTACGTCCGCTCGGTGTCCTGGATCGATGCGAGTTCGCCGACATCAGCGGTACTTCCCGGGACGCGTGGTTCCAGATCGTGCACGTTGATCTGCCCGTCTTCGAGCAACAGCTTCTCAAGCGCGTCATGTGGCAGCGATGTCGAGACCGACTGATCGGTCGCGTAGTTCTGGACTGCGGCCCAGCCCGATGCGGCTTCGAGCTGTGGTGCGATCTTGAACCAGATGCCGCTCGGGACGTTCTGCCCACGGTGGCAGGTATAGCAATTCACACCGGTCTCACCGACATGGCCGTCCCAGTTCTCGTTGATGTTGCGGGTCATCTGGATCATCCGGCGCGAGACGATCTTGGTGTAGACATCGTCGTCGGCCAGGTTTTCCTCGTTGTGGCAGTACGCGCAGCCTTGTTCGGGCGAAACCCATTCGGTCATCGCCAGCATTAGCCGGGTGAAGTTGGCGTCCGTCAGATCGCCGAGCACCTGGACATTCTCGTAGACGTCCTTGGCTAAGTCTTCGCCGGCCTCGGGCGTGTAGGCCTCTTCGGTGTAGTATGCCTCGATGCTTTCGTCGGGATCATCCAGTCCGGCAAGGCTTGGCACGCTCATACCTGCGCCGCGCGGGCCGGTCTGAAGGCTTTCGGGCTGAGCCCAATTGTACCAGACGATCAACGCGATCGCCGCGATCCAGGCCGAGAAGCCGACGAGGAACAGGATGATCGGCCCGGTCAGGCTGCCCAGCGTGACCGGATTGTCCTTCTTCCAGCGGTCGTACCAGTCGGGAAGCTTCCAGCGGAACATATCATTCGCCTCCCTGATAGGCGTCGTAGCCGTACTCGCCCGGATGCTCCGGCGCGAAGTGATGCTCGACCGCCCAGAGATACCAGTTGTCGACCACGGTGCCGGTCAGCAGGATTCCGATGCCGCCCGTGATCGGCGTCAGGATCGCGAACCAGAAGGCCCAGCGGTGGATACCCTCCATCGTGGCGTTGAAGCCCATCGTCCAGCGCCAGAAGAGTGCCGCCCGTTCCGAGGCCGTGCCGCGATCGGCGATCTGCTCCAGCTCGCGGTCGCCGCCCATGCGGGTGACGGCCAGGATCGTCGCGCCGTGCATTGCGAACAGCAGGGCCGAGCCGTAGAGGAAGACGATCGAAAGCGCGTGGAACGGATTGTAGTAGAGGTTGCCGTAGCGGATCGAGAACGCCGTGGTCCAGTCCAGGTGCGGGAAGATGCCGTAGGGCACGGCCTCGCACCAGCAGCCCATCAGGACGGGGCGGAACAGGCCCAGCACCAGGAACAGCCAGATGGCAGCCAGGAAAGCCCAGCAGACGTGCTTGCCCATGCCCAGCGCATCGGCCCGCAGATAGCTGCGCACCCACCAGCTCATGACCGAGATCAGCAGGAACAGCGAAGCGATGATGTACCAGCCGCCTTCATCCAGCGGGGGCATCGAGAGACCATATTGCGGTCCCGGCGGTTCCAACGCCAGCCAGAAGCCCTGTCTCAGGAACTCGCTGATGCTCCAGCCAACCTGGGCCAGCATGTTCAGGCCAACGATGTTCAGGGCCAGGATGAACGTCACCACCGAGACGATGCCGAGAAATCCCAGGTAGATTGGTCCGATCTGTGCGTTGCCGATCCAGCCAACCCATGTGTTGAAGAATGGCGGACCGACACGGTCGGCTTCGGGTTTGCCGGGTCCGGCCATGCCGGCTTCGGGCGGACCCTGAACCTGGACCTGATTGAAGATGTTGAAGTATTCAGCCATGGTTCAGTTCCTCAGTCGGCCCAGAACGGAAGATCGAGCCACCAGTTCCACCAACTCGGCCAGCTTTCGGTCCAGATCGGACCCGAGATCACGATGCAGACGGCCGACCAGAAGCCGGCGTTCAACGCCAGCAGCAGACCGACGCGGTGGATGCCCAAAGTGCCGACCGAGTAACCGATGAAGTCGCGGAAGAAGGTGTCTTCATGATCCGGCGTCTTCATCTCTTCGCCGGCGGCCGGGTTGGCGGCAGACAGGATCAGCGCGCCGTGCAGCGCAAGTGCCAGGCAGGTGGTGAAGAAGAAGGTCACCGCGATCATGTGCGCGGGATTGTAGTGGAAGTGCAGGTACGAGTAGCCGACGTTCGACACCCAGTCGAGGTGGCTGAAGATCCCGTACGGAAAACCGTGTCCCCAAGCGCCCATCAGCAAGGGGCGAATGACAACGAGCGTGGTGTAGGCAAAAATTGCGACACCGAAGGCGATGGGGACGTGATATCCCATGCCGAGCTTTCGACAGATTTCGACCTCGCGCAACGCCCACGAGATGAAGGCGCCGTGCGCACAGATGGTGATGATCTGCCAAAGGCCACCATCGGCCAGCGGCGCCAGGCCCAGGCCGTATTTCAGATCAGGCGGCGCGATGTTGATCGTCCAGGGGTTGAACGTGCCCTGCAAGGCCGCGCCCCAGAAGATCAGGATGGTTCCCAGCATTGCGAAGAACACCGTCGTGACGCCGAAGAATCCCACGTAGAAGGGACCGACCCAGAAGTCGAACAGGTCACCGCCAAGCAGCGTTCCACCGCGGACCCGGTATTTTCTCTCAAAGCTCAGCAGCGCCATGATCCGTTTCCGTCTGCCTGTCCGCGCTTGCGGACCTTTGCGTTAGAGGGTGCTGCGGGCGAAGCATGCCGCCCGCAGCGATATCTCGACGATCGGTCAGCTGCCCTTGGCAGCTTGCTCCGCGGCGTACTCCGCCCCTGCAACTTCGAACCAGTTGAAGTGGTCCGTGCTGAGCAGGACGAGGTGAATCATCGCCGCCAGCAGGAAGAGGAAGACGCCCTGCGCCACGAACACGCGGCGCGGGTCGAAGATCAGCCAGATCTTGTAGAACTTGCTCATCGTTCAATCCCCTTACGAGTAGAACCAGGGGCGCCAGATGAACACGGCGAGGTGAGCGATGAGCGCAACTGCCACGAACAGCCACATCCCGCTCAGGTACACCGCGTGCAATTCCTGGGCCTCTTCGTCGGTGAGGCCTGTAAAAGACAGGCCGCTCGGTTCAGCCATGTTATCCTCCGGATCGCTTGACTGATGCCGTGCCAGCGCACGGCGACACACCGGACAGAAGGTCGTCCATCCGGCGATCTTCCCGCCCGAAGGCGGGAAAGATCTGGTTGAAAGGGATCACACCGAGAAGATCAGCGGCGTGATGACCGAAGCCTGGTGCCAGGCACGGCCAATGAACCCTTTGCCTGCAACCTCTTCATCATCGGGCCTTGCAAGGCCGAGCGCCCAGGAAACGAAGCACCAGGGCAGCGAGATGAGAAAGATGATCGCGAAATAGAGCTTGTATTCGATGCCAGGGGTCCTGCCGCTGTGGCTCACCTGGTTTGTCGTGAAGTCGCTCATGTGACTCTCCCTTCCATGTGTGTCTGTGATTGTCTCTCGCCTGACGGACGCAGGCGTTCGATGAGGGCACTGTCGACGCGCTCGGCGCCGTCTTCGTGGGCAATCCGTTCGGCTTCGTCACGCAGTGACTTGGCGGCAGAGATCCGGGTCAGCACCGGGTGCTGAGAGACGATCTGATCCAGGATCAGCTGTGCATCGGGATCCCAGGGCAAGGCGCGGGTCAGGCGCGTCGGCGTCGCCTCGGCTGCGTCCATTGCGGCCCCCATGGGCAGGATGTGGAATAACGCGTCGAACAGGCCGTTGCACACCTCCTGCAACAGATAGGTCGCTCCGGCATACCCCATGAACGGTGTGCCTGTGGCACGCCGGATTGCAGCACCGGGGAAGCTGGCCGGAATGAATGTGGGCTTAGGGCCGTGGCCGCCCGGCATCTCGGCCAGGTACATCTTTTCGTTGATCGAGCCCATCAGCACCAACGGGCGCTTTTCGTGGATCAGGGCGCGGACCTCGTCATTGTCGGTCTTTGCCCCGGCCTTGCGCGGGATGGCGAATGCGCAGGGCAGGCCGAGATCTTCCTCGAGGAACAACCGGATCCCGCGGGTATAGGTCTCGTTCGCGACGATGCCGAAGCTGGCGGTCGCGAAAAAGTCCTGCGTGACCGAGCGCCAGAGGTCCCAGACCGGCTTGATGGTCGAGTGCTTCTCTCGTTGGATGAAGGGCTCGGGATCGAGCTCGAGCATCGCGCCGAGCGTGCGCAGGAAGTTGGTTGTCGACTCGATACCGACCGGCGCCTGCAGGTAGGGTTTGCCAAGCACTTCGGCCAATCCGCGTCCGAACTCGCGATACATCACGATGTTGGCGTCGGCGTTCACGAGGTTGCGCATCTCGGCCAGATGGGCGCCCAGCGGCATCACCATGTTGACCTCGGCGCCGATGCCTTCGACCAGACGGCGGATCTCGGCCAGGTCAGAGGGCATGTTGAAGGTGCCGTACATCGGACCCAGGATGTTCACGCGGGGCTTGCCACCCGGCGCGCGCTTGTCCGATGGCATCCGGCCTTTGGTCATGCCGTACTCGGTGAAGATCCAGGTCATCGCCCGATCGGCGGCCTGCCATTGGTCTTCGTCTATCGTGCGCGGCAGGAAGCGCTGGATGTTGGTGCCCTGGGGCGTGACGCCGCCGCCGATCATCTCGGCGATGCTGCCGGTCACAACGACGGCGGGCAGGGCCGGGTCCAGCGTCTTCCAGGCGCGCTTCATGGCGCCCTCGGTTCCGTCACGGCCGAGTTCCTCTTCGCCGAGCCCCGTCACGACAATTGGTAACTCGTGCGGTGGCAGGGCGTCGGTGTAATGCAGGACGGATGTGACCGGCAGGTTCTCACAACCCACCGGGCCGTCGATGACCACTTGCAGGCCCTTGACGGCGCAGAACGCATAGACCGCGCCCCAGTATCCGCCAGCCCTGTCGTGGTCCTGGATCAGCATCAGATCATCTCCGCCGATTTTGCGGCGCGCGCCTTCTTGTCGAGCTTCTTCTGGTGCAGGGCCCGGAAATCGGGGCGCAGGTTCGGATTGCCCTCCCAGACACCGGCGGTATCGCCCTCGCCGACCCCCTCGAAGAACGACTTCATCCGTGCCATGCGGTCCTTGTTGCCCATGGCCGCGTTGACGACTTCCTGCAGCGAGCCGGCACCTGCGGGTCCCATCAACGGGCGGGCAGAGATCAGATTGGTGAAGTAGAGGCTGGGAATGCCCAGTTCCTTGCCCTTCTGGACAACGGGTGTCGTGCCAATCGCGAGATCCGGTTTGATCGCTTCCATCGCTGCAAGGTCGTCTTCCAGCGAGGCGCGGTATTTGATCGTGACGCCCTGTGCTTCGAGCCACTCGGCATCGATGTGGGACTGGGGCGTCTTCGGACAGGCGGTGCCGACGTAAGGCACATCCGCGCCGGATTCGATCAGCAGCCGCGCGACGAGGAGTTCCGAGCCTTCATAACCAGACAGCGTGATGGTGCCATCGATCCGGGATCCGGCGAGTGCGCCCTTGATTGCTGGCAGGAATGCATTCTGCGCCCCGGCGACCTTGTCGGGAGCGATGCCAAATGTGTCTCCGATCGCTGCAAGCCAGTCTGCCGTGCCGTCATGGCCTACGGGACCAGAGCCCAGAATAGGCCGTCCGGCGGCTTCGAACTCGCGGATCGACGCTGTGTAGAACGGATGGATCGCTGCGACTGCGCCGCCGTCGAGGGCGGCATAAAGCTCGCGCCACTCACGGCAAGGCACGACTGGACCTGCACCAAGGCCCAGAGGAGCCAGCATCGCACCGATCATCACCGGATCCGCCGGGAACATCTCGCCCAGCAGGGTAACGGTTGGCCGACCATCACGGCCGGCGGCGGGGGCCTGCACCGGACCAGCCTCGATCTCTTGGCGGGCATAGTTCAGCATGGCTCCGGCCAGTACGTCCTTCGCCTCGGCATGGGTCGGAACGCCAAAGCCCGGGACGTCGATGCCGACGATGCGAACGCCGTTGATCTGGTCGGGCAGCAGGCGCAGCGGAACGCCTGACGCTGTCGGCACGCAGAGGTTTGTGACAATGATGGCGTCGTAGCGTTCTGGGTCGGCCATCTGGTGGACCGAGTCCCGGATGTCTTCGAACAGCTTACCGGTGACCAGCGTCTCGGAGTTGAATGGCACGTAGCCAACCGAACGCCGTGCGCCGTAAAAGTGGCTGACGAAGGTCAGGCCGTAGACGCAGCAGGCAGACCCGGACAGGACGGTCGCCACCCGACGCATCCTGAGCCCGACGCGCAACGACCCGAAGGCCGGGCACATAGATTGCGGTTTGTCGTGCGGTCCTTGCGGGTAGTCCTTGGCAAACTGATCGAGGATCTCGGACTTGCCTGCCGCGCGCGCCGCTGCTTCCATCCGGTCAGCACCGGCGTGGCATCCGAGGCCGTCCTGGAGATCGGGCGCTTCGGCCTCGGGCCGCATATGTCCGAGATCGTCGGTCACTCCGCGGCCATCCGAGCCATGTGCGGGCAGCGTGGCGCTGGCGCCGCTTCGACGATTCCCCGCGCAAGAGGTGACAGCGTTTCTGTTGAGGCAAATTCGCTAGACAGTTCGGCCAAAGCCATGTCGAGCCGTGCTAGTGCATCAAGATCAAGCATCGTCGTCCTCCGGTTCACCCCAGGCACGTGCAGCAAGTGCTTCGGTCCGCGAGAGGCGGCCCTTTATCGGCTGAAGGCTTTCATCGCCGAGCACGTGAAGTTCGCCATCTCCGCGGCGCTCTTTGCCGCCGGTCAGTCTGCGGATATCTGCCTCATGCATCGTCATAGATGACCTCGAGGCTGATCTTCGGCGCGGCATACTTCCCGCGCATGTCTGCGTCTGTCGCGGGCTCCAGCACAAAGTCGGCACCCGTTTCTTTTCCGTCGAACAGGCCCAGTAGACCATCCTGTGTCAGGGGTTCGGGGTGGCCCGGGGGTGCGCCAGCCACCGCCTCGGCCAGTTCGGCGAAAAGGGCGCCCCATTGGGTCTCGTCCGTGCCCACGATCTGATAGCTCGCGGATTTTTTGCGCAGATCGTCGTCTTGCGGGATCGAGGCAAGCACCGGGATATCGACGGCCTTCGCAAAGGCCTGAGCTTCGCCCGAACCGTCATCCTTGTTGATCACCAACCCCGCGACGCCGACATTGCCGCCGAGCTTGCGGAAGTACTGGACCGCCGAGCAGACATTGTTGGCGACATAAAGCGATTGCAGGTCGTTTGAGCCTACCACGATCACCTTCTGCGCCATGTCGCGCGCGATCGGCAGACCGAAACCGCCGCAGACAACGTCGCCTAGGAAATCGAGCAGGACGTAGTCGAAGTCCCAGTCATGGAAGCCCAGTTTTTCAAGAAGCTCGAAGCCATGGATGATGCCGCGGCCGCCGCAGCCGCGTCCGACTTCCGGACCGCCAAGCTCCATCGCGAAGACGCCGTTGCGTTTGAAACAGACGTCGCCGATCCGGACTTCCTCGCCCGCGAGTTTCTTCTTGGTCGAGGTTTCGATGATTGTCGGGCAGGCCTTGCCGCCAAACAGCAGGCTGGTCGTGTCCGATTTGGGATCGCAGCCGATCAGCAGAACGCGCTTGCCTTGCTCGGCCATCATGTGGCTGAGGTTTGCCAGCGTGAACGACTTGCCGATGCCGCCCTTGCCATAGATCGCGATGATCTGTGTTTCCTTGGTGACGTCCGTTGCCACGGGATCGGGCTCGATCGCGGCCTCGGCCTTCAGCCGTGCATAGCCGTCGTCTGTGATGATTGGTGCGTCAGCGCCATCGGGTGTCATGCCGTGCCCCTCCAGTCGAGGATCATTTTCAGGCAGGACTTGTCCGAAAATGCTTGTGGGTATGCGGTCTCGGCGTCTGCCGCCGGGACCCGGTGGGTGATGAGATCGTCGAGCTGCAGGCGCCCGTCGTTCACGAGTGCAACGGTCGCGTCCATGTCCTCGCGTGACCATTCAGCAGCGACGCGGAGGCGGGCTTCTTTCATGAAGGCTATCGGGAATGCGAAGCTTACCGAGCCGGGGTAAAATCCGGCCAGGACGATCTCGCCGCCCTTCGTGATGTGGCGCAGCAGCGTATCCAAGAGCGAAGCGTCCCCGGTCGCATCAAAGATGCAGTCATAGCTCCGGAGCGATCGATGGTCTCTTGGTGCATCGAGTTCCGGGTCGAGAACATCGTAGGCGTGGTTGCCTTCACGCCGCTGTGCGTCCGTTTCCCAGACGATGGGCTGCCCGCCATGCAGGACAGTGAGACGGGCGAGAAGCCTGCCGAGCACCCCATGTCCCACGATCAGGTCCGGGAGCTTTCCACCCGCGAGCGCATGTTGCGCAGTCGCGGCGAGCGCCAGAAGCGCACCTTCGGCACCGGTTCCGTTTTGCAGTCTCACAAGGCGATCCGCACTCGTGGCGACGGACGACGCCGCGCCACCGAACAGCCCCCGAAACTCGCCGAAACAGCTCGCGCCCGGTACGAAAACCGTATCGCCCGCGCAAAATCCGGATCCCGCAGGCGCTTTGGCGACTTCTCCCATCGCTTCGTAGCCCGGGATCAGTGGGTACCCCATGCCGGGGAAGGGTGGCATCTCTCCGGTCCAGAGCAGCTTCTCGGTTCCTGTCGAGATTCCGGAGTGGTGGATGTCGACCAGAACGTCATCCTTGCCCGACGGAACCAGGGGCACCGTTTGGAGCGACAGGTCTCCTGGACCTTGAAGGACGACAGCTTTGGTATCCATGCCTCCCCCCTCTTCTTCGTCTTGGAGCTGGCCGTCGGATCGACCAAGACTCGGTGCGTTAGTCTGTCAGTTTAATTTTACGAACACTGTTGTCAACTTAATTGGACACAAAGCTGAAATCATCCGCGTTTGCGAGCGGTTACGACACTGGTCAGCAAAGGTTGGTTCGTCCGATTCTGGCGTGCGTTCGAGAATCCCGCCTCTGTCAGAAGCTCGATATGCCTTTCAGCACTGCGTGCGCGGCCTGTCGTCATTGCGGTCGTGTAGAACCCGAAATAGGAATCGCCGACGCGGCAGGGCTGGCGGCCGCCGGACATTGGCTCTGAGATGACGATGCGCCCATTCACGGGCAAACTGTCATGTATGCGTGACAGTAGGGTGCGGACTGTGTGGTCCTGATGATCATAGAGCACGCGGATCAGTGTGACCGCGTCACTTCCTTCGGGCAGGGGATCGGACAGGAAACTGCCAGGGTGAAGGTTGATTCTAGTTTCTGGCGCAAGCCGAACCCGTGCTGCGTCGATCACGGCGGGAAGGTCAAACAAGCGCAGGGACAGGTGCGGGTGCCGTTCAGCAACGCTCTGCAGAAATGCGCCTGTCCCACCGCCAACGTCTGTCAGGGTAGAGATGTCCGAAAGATCGACCGCATCCAGCGTCTCGCGCGCAACCAGTTGCTGCGATGTCGCCATGATGTGCGAGTAGTCTGCGGCGATGTCCCGATCTTCGGCGGCATGGTCTCCACGCACATAGGCCCAGAAGTTGGAAAGCTCCGGCTCGGTCTCTCCCTTGAGTAGTGCAACTGGGTCGGCGAGGTCACGATAGAACACCTGATGGTGCCTGATCATCACGGCGAGGCCGGGGACGCCCAGCGCCGCAGCGCCCAGTCGACCGAGGCGATAGGTTCCATCGCGTTTTCGAACCAAAAGTCCGACAGCGGCGGCCGATTGGCACAGAACCTCTATGCGCTGAACCGGCAGGTCTGCATGATTGGCGAGGTCTGCGACGGTTCTGGCGCGATGGCGCAGGGCTTCGAGGATATCCAACTCGACGCAAGCGAGGAGGGTTTGCGTATAGACGAACCCAGACATCAGATCGAAGAGCGCAGCAGAGTCCTGACGCACGAACGGGCGCGTCAGCCGAAACCCTGCAGCCCAATTCTGAAAGTCCGGGGAGGCGATCTTGGCCAGCCGCCACTGCTGGAGTTGCTCCAGCACCGTGCGCCATGACCAACGGGGCCGGGAGAATTCGATATCGGTCATGCGACCGTCCCGTCAGACGGTGACGGGGTGGAATGCCATCGGCGTTAGACGCTCTGCCTGCTTGCGGACCAGTGCACAGAGTTGTGCCTCGCCCGGGCACGCCGGGATCGACGTGATTGCCGCCGAAAGCGAATCGTTCAGCTTCTGCACAGCGCCCTTAACGCCGAATTCCGACACGGCATTGGGTCGATTGTGAACGGCATCCTGGCCAGCAGGCTTTCCGAGTTCCTCTTCATCCAAGAGCGCGTCGCGCAGATCGTCGGCGACTTGATAGGCCTCGCCAATGCGCGCGCCGAGTTCTTCCCATTCATGCGGGTCGGCACCGGCGGCAACGGCACCCATACGGGTTGCGGCGGTAAAGAGGGCACCGGTTTTCGCGCGATGATAGGCGTCCAGATTGACGTTGGCCTCGCTTTCCCAGGCTTGTCCCGCGCAAATACCGTCGGGAGAGCCGGAACTTGTGGCAAGCGTCTGGATAAGACCCGCAGCACGCGCGCAATCATCCGCCGCCTGAAGCGCGATGGTCTCAAATGCCAGGATGATCAGTGTGTCGCCAGCCAGCACGGCGATTTCTTCGCCGAAGGCCTTGTGGACCGAGGCTTTGCCGCGTCGGATGTCCGCGTCATCGAAGCATGGCAGATCATCGTGCACCAGCGATGCGCAATGGATCAGTTCAAGGGCCGTCGCTCCGGCGGCACTGAGCCTCGGTTTATCATCGCCACAGGCCAGGGCGACCGACATGCACAGCATTGGACGAACGCGCGCACCGCCCGGAAGCACCGCATACTCCAACGCCGAGGCCAGCTTCGGAGGTGCCGGGCGCCTTTGAGCCCGGTGGAGCGCGCTGTTCACAGCAATCTCGATTCGATCCTGGGGTCTCATGTGGCCCTCCCTGAGGCAGGTTTTGGAGTGTCAGATTTATCGGACACATTTTTCGACCAATAAAGTGGACACTTTCCGGACCTGATGTCAATATGAGTTTACAGATGTGGGAGGCTCGATGCGGCGACAGGCATCAGACACCAAGATCCTGGTGATAGGTGCCGGGATCGGCGGTTTGGCGACGGCTTTGCGGCTGGCAGGTGCAGGCCATGCCGTGCATGTCGTTGAGGCTACCGGCGGTCCTGGTGGTAAGTTGCGGACCGTGCCGAGTGTCGCGGGTCCGGTGGACGCCGGCCCGACGGTCATGACATTGCGGCCGGTCTTCGAATCTCTGTTTGCAAGCGTCGGTCTGAACCTGTCCGACTATGTTACCACGGTGGCAGAGCCGTTGTTGGCCCGGCACTGGTGGCCGGACGGATCGACGCTCGACCTCTTTGCGGACATCGATGCCAGTGCGCAGGCTGTGCGCGACTTCGGAGGGGCGCGGGCGGAACGAGACTTTCGGACTTTTCACCGGAAGACCCGCAAGCTCTTTCGGGCGTTCGAGAAACCAGTGATGCAGTCCGCTCAGGTGGATATCGTGGGTGTTCTGGCGGCGTGTTTGAAGAACCCGTCAATGCTCCCGGAATTGATGCCGGGGCGGAGCTTATCGAATGCTCTGGCGGCATCGTTTCAGGACACGCGCCTTCAGCAGTTGTTTGCCCGGTACGCGACCTATGTCGGCGGCTCGCCATTCCAGTCCCCGGCCTTGCTGTCGCTGATCTGGCAGGCGGAATCCGGTGGCGTGTGGCGGGTCGACGGCGGAATGTCTGCGCTGGCCCAGGGACTTGAGCGCGCAGCGAAGGCTCTGGGCGCTGTCTTCGAATACGGTGCCCCAGTCGAGCGCATTGTTTCTCGGGAATCGGGCTTTGAAATCGCGCTGTCGGATGCAACGGCACGCACCGCAGACCGTGTCGTCTTCAACGGTGATCCAGCAGCTTTGTATCGCGGGCTGCTTGGACCCGACATGACCTCAGCCGTGACGCGGCGCGGTGTCTCGCCCAGATCGCTCTCGGCCTATGTCTGGTCTTTCGCGGCTCAGCCCTTAGGCCGCGACCTCGCGCACCATAACGTCTTCTTCAACGTGGACTACCGGCGCGAATTCGACGCGATCGCTCGCGAGGAGATGCCCAAGGACGCGACCCTGTACATCTGTGCGCAGGACCGGGGAGAGGGATTGAACCCAAATGGCCCGGAGCGTTTCGAGATCATCATGAACGCTGCCCCCACGACCGGAACCGCAGATCGAGATCCAGAGGAGTACGAGGCATGTCTGACACGAGTGTTCACGGCTTTGTCCCGCCACGGGCTGGAGTTCGATACACTGCCGGCGCGCAGTTGCCTGACGACGCCGAGCGACTTCGCGGCACGATTCCCCGGATCGGACGGATCCCTTTACGGGCGGAGTCCACATGGGACGATGGCAGCGTTTCACCGGCCCGGCGTGCGGTCGGCGATCCCGGGCCTCTATCTGGCGGGGGGCGGGGTCAATCCGGGGGCGGGGTTGCCGATGGCTGCCACCTCCGGCAGGCTCGCGGCCGAGGAGATCTTGACGGACCTTGCTTCGATATCGCGGTCCCGCCGGACGGTTACGCGTGGTGGTATGTCGATGGATTATCGGATGACGGGCGGTACGGCGTCTCGGTCATCGCCTTCATAGGGTCGGTTTTCTCGCCGTGGTATCGCTGGACCGGTCGACGCAGACCGCACAACCATGTCTGCATCAACGTAGCACTTTATGGCCCTGGTGGTCGGTTCACGATGACCGAACGCGGAGAAGGCGCTCTGTCGCAAAGCGTCCACCGGTTTCAGGTGGGACCGTCTTCGCTGGAGTGGCGTGACGGAGCTTTGGTCATTGACGTCGACGAGTTGTCCAACCCGGTTGTCAGCCGGGTCTGCGGACAGATCCGTCTGACACCATCGAACGTGACCGACGTTGAGGTGCCTCTGACCTCTGATGGTGGGCATGTCTGGCGCCCATTTGCACCCACCGCGCGGATCGAGGTCGACCTGAACCGGTCGCACTGGAAATGGTCTGGGCACGGCTACTTCGATGCGAACTTCGGCACGCGCGCGCTGGAGGCGGACTTCGATTATTGGACTTGGGGTCGCTTTCCGGTCGGGAACGAGACTCTGGCTTTCTATGACGTGGACCGGCGCGATGGATCTCATTTGAGCTTTGGTGTGCGCATCGACGGCCAGGGCAGAGTCAGTGTGGTCGACTCGCTGCCACCCAAAACGCGATTCCGGCGCAACCCGTGGCTCGTGCGTCGTGAGATCCGGAGCGATGCCGGCTATCGTCCACGGGAGGTCACGCCGATGCTGCACGCGCCGTTCTATGCACGCGCTGCCGTGCAGACAAAGATCGACGGGGTCGAGACTGTGGGCGTGCACGAGGCCTTGGATCTGCGGCGCTTCGCGTCGCCGTTGCTGAAGCCCATGCTGGCGGTACGGGTGCCACGCGTGCCGGATTGGGCAGCCTTCGCCCGCCAAGGTTAGCTGAGGCGAAAATCTAGGCTCCGAGAGCGATCGGCTCGACCTGAGGATTGCGCCGCCACATCGCAATGTTCAGCGCGGATGCGATCGTGCACCAGATCAGGTACGGCACGAACAGCCATCCGGCGATGGGATCGAGTTGCCAGAACATCAGCATCGTTGCGGCAACGGCCAGCCAAAGGCCGACCACCACGATGATGGCTTGGCCGAAGCGCCGCAGGCCGAAGAAGACCGGGGTCCAGAGCGTGTTCAAAGCAATCTGCAGCGCCCAAAGTGCCATTGGGAGGCCTGATCCTTCCAACGGTGCGATGCGGGCAGCAGCGACCGACATTGCCAGAAAAAGCACCGTCCACGCGACGGGAAACACCCAGTTTGGCGGTGTCCAGGACGGACGATCGAGTGTGAGATACCACTTGCCGGGAGGAAACGCCGCGCCGGTCGTCGCCGCTGCACCGCATGCAAGCAGGCAAATGCCGAACACGACGATGTCCATCAGGACTGACCCGCGGAAAGCATGTTGTTGTCACCTGTGGCAGCGAGTTCCCGTTCGCGCAGGCGCGCAAACGTCGACACAAGTGTTTCCGAGGCTGTTGCACCCCACGGTTTCGCGTCACCATCGACCACGGCAGCGGCATCGACCAGAAAGGCGGTTTCCGCCAGCGGCGGTGCAAGGAGGACCGGAGAGCGCGGCATGACCGTATCTGCCGCGGCAGCGCCGAGGGACACGAGCGCGAGGCCGAGTTTCTCGGTCAAGCCGGTATGGGCGCGCCGGGTTACAGAGTCGAAGCCTGCCTTACGGATGTGCCGACCAATCCCGGCATAGATGTACCGCGCTGCGTAGATGCCGGGGCGGCAACTGTGGGGCAGTTCCGAGATCCCGGCCTCGGATCGATAATAAAGCCGGTTCGCCTCGGCCAGTAAGCGCTTCGCCATTTTTGTAACTTCGATCCGAGGGCTCGGGTCAGCGATGAATGCATCCACGTCCAAACCGGCTTCGTCGAACCAGTTTATGGGCAGATACAGCCTCCCGGCCTCGGCATCTTCGCCGATGTCGCGGGCGATGTTGGTCAATTGCATCGCCACGCCAAGATCGCACGCGCGCGCCAGGGCGTTGGGCTCCCGCACGCCCATGAGGACGGACATCATGGCGCCCACGGCCGAAGCGACCCGCGCCGAATAGGCCCTCACATCGGAGAGCGTTCGATAGCGAAACTCCATCGCGTCCCAATGAAGCCCCTCGAGCAGAGCTTCCGGCAGGGCGCGCGGCATGTCGACATCTTCGACCATGCTGGCAAAGGCCCGCTCGATCGGATCGTCCTTCGGAGCACCGGCGTACGCGCGGTCCAGTCGATCCCGCAGTTCGTGGACTGCGGCGAGCTTGGCTTCAACCAGATCGACGGCGTCGTCTGCCACCCTGCAGAATGCATAGAGAACGAGTGCGGGATCACGGACGCGGGCCGGCAGTAGCTTAGACGCCGCATAAAACGACTTCGAGCCGTGTTTGATGGCTTCCCGGCAATGTGCGAGATCCGCTTCGTGCATCATCTCACTGTCTCCGCATCTGGGACGAGTTTTGCAAGTACCTCGGCCGAGGCGACAACGCCGGGCAGTCCGGCTCCGGGATGAGTTCCCGCACCTGTCAGATAGAGGCCCGGAACCTCCTCGGAGACGTTGTGCGGTCGGAACCACGCCGATTGCAGAATGCGCGGTTCGATCGAGAAGCCGCACCCGTGCGGGCTGAGGTAGCGTTCACCAAAGTCGGGCGGTGTCATCACGTGGCTTGCGGTCACGCGGCCACCAAGACCCGGAAGCAGGCTGCGCTCGAGGAAGTCCTGCACCTTCTGCCGATAGGGTTCGGCTTGCGCCTGCCAATCAAGCGGATTCTCGAAGCCTAGATGGGGAACGGGCGACAATGCATAGAAGCTGTCGTCGCCATCTGGTGCAGCGGTCGGGTCGGTGACCGAGGGGCGGTGGACGTAGAGGCTCATGTCCTCGGCCAGATGGCCATTCTGAAAGATGTCTTGCACAAGGCCTTGATAGCGCGGGCCATTCAGGATGGTGTGGTGTCCGACATCGCTCCACATATCGCGTGTTCCGCGTGTGCCAAAATACCAGATGAACAGTCCCATCGACCATCGCGTGCGATGAAGACGGGCGTCGGTCCAACGGCGCCGCTTATAGCTTCTCAGCAATCGTGTGTATGTGTGGCCTGCATCGGCGTTTGACACGACCACGTCAGCGTCCAGCCGTTGCCCCCCGAGCGTTCGGATTCCCTTGGTGCGCCCTTGTTCCACAATGATCTCGTCAACCTCGACACCTTGGGTGAGTGTCCCGCCCTTGCGTTTGATGACGTTTGCCATGCCGTCGGCGAGGGCCTGAGCACCGCCCATCGCGTAGTGAACGCCGAACTGGCTCTCAAGATGGTGCACCAGCGCATACATTGACGTGACGTGGAAGGGGTCCCCCCCGATGAACAAGGGGTGGAAGGACAATGCCATCCTTAACCGTGGATCTCGTACCTTACGCGCGACATGGGCATGGATCGAGCGGTCAGCCCGGTACCACGCAAAGATGTGCAGCACCCGCGCGAGGTCGAGGAACCGGTTCATCGGGCGTCGCCCAAGGTCTTCGAACCCGAAGTGATACCTGCGCTCGGCTGCTCTGATCAGCCAGTCGTATCCCGCCAGATCGTCCGGGGCGAGTTTGGCGATTTCAGCGCGGGTCTTCTCTGGATCGGCATGGGCGCGCAAAGACGAGCCGTCCTGCCACCGAATCTCGTAGAACGGATCCATGGCATGCAGGGTGACGTCCTTGTCGAAGTCCTCACCCGCCACGGCCCAAAGCTCGCGAAACACCTGGGGGGCGGTGACGATGGTCGGACCCAGATCGAACCGATAGCCGTCGCGCTCGATCGCGGTTCCGCGCCCGCCCGGTGTTTCGAGCCGGTCGAGAACGTGAACGTTGTATCCTTTTGCCGATAATCGAATCGCAGCCGCCAGTCCGCCAAATCCTGCGCCAATGACAATTGCGCGGGGACGCGGATCGTCCGTGGATGCAGTCAGGTCTGGTTCGACACGTGTAAGCATTGCTCGACGGTAGCAGTGTCTATCTAGATTGACAACTCTCCGCTGGCGCGTGACATTGTGATTGACAGGATCCGACGATGACGAACGACGCGCAGATCACCAGCCTATCGGTATTCCGTTTTGACGGGCTTGGCGGCCGTGCCTGGGCGTTCTCTCAGATGTTGCTGGCGCGCCGCGCCATGGCGCGTTTGCCGGAAGTCGGATTCTGGAAGCTTTTTGGATCAGGGACCGGCGAGGGTTTCACGCCTGTCCCTAACACCGCCGTTTATGGCGTTATGGCCACGTGGCCGTCGCGCAGGGCGGCAGAGACTGGGCTTCGGGCCGCTGTCTTCCAACGTTACCGCGACCGCGCGTCCGAGGATTGGACGATCATGATGCGCACGACTGCGTCCCGCGGGCGCTGGGATGGAAAGGCACCTTTCGAAGCGTCGGGCATGACAGACGGTCCTTTGGCCGCGTTGACCCGCGCGACGCTGCGGCCTCGTACAATGATGAAGTTCTGGCAGCGCGTGCCGTCGATTTCGGCAGCCATCGGCACTGACACGAACGTCGCTTTCAAGATTGGCTTGGGCGAGGTTCCCTGGCTGCATCAGGTCACGTTTTCGATCTGGCCAGATCCGAGCTCGATGGCGGATTTTGCACGCCGCGATGGTCCACATGCTCGCGCGATCCAAGCGGTTCGCGAGGGGCAATGGTTTGCCGAAGAACTCTATGCCCGCTTCGATATTGTCGGGTCGTCGGGATCGTGGAATGGTGGCGACCCGTTGAAGACACTGAAGAGGCCGGAGCCCGCATGAGCAAACCGTTTCCGTTCTCGGCCATTGTGGGTCAGGACGAGATGAAGCACGCGCTGATGATTGCAGCTGTTGATCCGTCAGTGGGCGGTGTCCTCGTCTTCGGGGATCGCGGGACTGGCAAATCTACGGCGGTGCGTGCGTTGGCGGGGCTTCTGCCGCCGATCTCCGTGCGTCCAGACTGCCCGTACAACTCGGCGCCCGGCGATGTGGTTCCGGGGCGGAATCTCGATACGAAGGAGCCCAAAGCGATCAAGGTTCCGACGCCCGTTGTCGACTTGCCGCTGGGTGCGACCGAGGATCGGGTTGTCGGAACGCTCGATCTGGAACGCGCGCTTTCGACCGGTGAGAAACGTTTTGAGCCTGGCTTGCTCGCCCGTGCGAATCGCGGGTTTCTGTATATCGACGAAGTCAATCTGCTAGAGGATCATCTTGTTGATCTGCTGCTCGACGTCGCCGCTTCGGGTGAGAACGTGGTCGAGCGCGAAGGCTTGTCTGTGCGCCATCCAGCGCGGTTCGTGTTGGTTGGGTCAGGCAATCCGGAAGAGGGCGAACTTCGACCGCAATTGTTGGACCGCTTCGGGTTGTCGGTTGAAATCGGCTCACCAACCGAGATTTCCGATCGAGTGGAGGTGATCAAACGCCGCGATACCTTCGAGCGCGATCGCGAGACGTTCCTGGAGGCCTGGGCGGCAGAGGAAGAGAAAGCGCAGAAGCGGATCGTCTCTGCGCGCAAAGCGTTGCCCAAGGTTGAGACCGCGGATGAGGTGATCGAGGCCGCCGCGAGATTGTGCGAGGCGGTGGGCTCGGATGGCTTGCGCGGTGAACTGACGCTTATTCGGACGGCGCGGGCTTCGGCTGCCTTGAACCGACGCAAGAAAGTCAGGGTCGAGGACATCGCCAAGGTCGCCGCACCTGCGTTACGGCACCGCCTGCGTCGCGATCCGCTGGACGAAACCGGTTCGACCGCGCGAATTGCCCGAGCGGTCTCCGAGACTTTGGGATAATGGCCGCGCCTGTCGATCGATGGGCTCTGGCCAATGCGGCTGTGGCGGCGCTCGCCGTTGATCCGAGCGGGCTGCACGGCATCACTGTGCGCGATCGGCCTGGTCCGGTTCGGGATGCGGTGATTGCGCGACTGACCGAGTTGCTAGACTTACCGGTTTCGCGCTTGCCGGGCGGAATGGACGCAAGCGCACTGACACCCGGAACAGACCTGGTCGAAACGATCCGCACTGGCCGTCGGATCGAGCGCGGCGGATTGCTCACCCGACAGCAAGAGACCCTGATGCTCGTGCCCATGTCGGAACGCATGGACGCAGGGGCCGCTGCGCAGATCGCAAGTTCGATCGATGCCGCTGAAGCCCCGGTCCTGATCTTGCTGGACGAAGGTGCGGAACCAGACGAGAGCGCTCCATCCGCCGTGACGGATCGATTGGCCATGACCCTGGCGCTGGAGGGGGTGTCACGGTTGGAGACCGGCGACGTGTTCTACTCTCGCGAGGAAATTCAAAGAGCTCGGGACCGGTATGACCAAGGGATCGCGGACGGCGATGCGCCAGAGGTGATCCTCGGCCTCGCCTCGGCGATGGGAATCGGATCATTGCGGGCGCCGTTGCTGGCCTTGCGTCTTGCCCGGGTTCTTGCCGCTCTGGACGGCGCACGGGAAATCGGTGAATCACAGATCGTGACATCGACGGCGCTTTGTCTGGCCCCCCGCGCAGTGACGCTGCCTTCCGCCGAGGATGCGCCGGAGGACGCGCCGCCGCCTCCTGAACCGGATGACAGCGGGGAGGCCAAGTCCACTGAGGAAGGCCAAATCGAAGACAAGGTGCTTGAAGCCGTTGCAGCGTTACTCCCCGAACTCGGTCTTTTGGCGGGTCAGACGCGAGGGCAATCGCGTGCGCGCGGCGCGGGCGATCGGCAGCGTTCCGCGACGCACGGTCGACCGGCACGGTCCCGGGCGGGCAAGCCCGAAGGCAAGCGTCTCGATGTCTTCGCCACTCTGCTCGCGGCGGCGCCTTGGCAGACCGTACGGCAGCGCACGGGATCGCCGCGCGATGGCTTGATCGTCCATATGGATGACTTTCGCATAAAACAGTACGAGCGACCTTCTGAGAGTGTTTTGGTCTTCCTCGTTGATGCCTCTGGATCTCAGGCGGCGGCACGGATGGCCGAGGCCAAGGGCGCTGTCGAACTCATGCTTTCGGAAGCGTATCGCCGCCGCGAGAAGGTCGCATTGATCTCGTTCCGTGGACACGGCGCGGAACTTTTGCTGCCACCGACGCGGTCGTTGTTGCAGGCCAAACGCAGACTTGCTGTCTTGCCAGGCGGAGGGCCGACGCCACTGGCCACTGCGTTGGTCGCCGGGCGAGAGCTCGCGATGAAGGTCCGGCGCGGTGGTGCCACGCCTTATTTGGTGCTGCTGACGGATGGGCGCGGCAACATCGGACTAGACGGCGAACCGGGCCGCAAGCAGGCAGCCGAGGATGCCACCAATGCTGCGCGCGCAATCGCGGCAGAGGGGCTGACGGCGGTTCTGATCGATACCGCGAATCGTCCGCAGCAGGATGCGAAGGACCTCGGCAGGGTGATGGAGGCGAAGTACCTGCCACTTCCGCGCGCTGATGCCAAAGCGATCAGCAGGATGGTCCGGTCTTCGGTCGAGCAATGAGGGCGACAGTTCATCCGGCGTGGAAGCGGTTGGGGCAGGACTGGCCGAACCGGCAGGCGAGCCACTTCGTCGAAGCCGGTCGTATCCGATGGCACTATCAGCGGATGGGATCGGGCCCGATTTTGCTTTTGCTGCACGGGGCAGGAGCTGCGACCCACAGTTGGCGTGATCTGATGCCAAAGCTGGCGCAATGGTTCGATGTGATCGCGCCCGATCTTCCAGGTCACGGCTTCACACGGATCCAGTCGCGCAAGCAATGTTCGCTGCCTGAGATGGCTGATGGCGTTCACGCGTTGCTGAGTGCTTTGCAAGCGAGCCCGGCGCTGCTGGTCGGTCATTCGGCAGGCGCTGCAATATCCTTGCAGATGGCTCTGAACGGGCAGGCGCATCCGCGCCTGATCATCGGGTTGAACCCGGCGCTGGCACCGTTTCGCGGCATGGCTGGTGCCGTTTTTCCGAGGCTCGCACGCGCGTTGGCCTTGAACCCCTTCGTACCTTGGATTTTTTCCAGCTTCGCCAGCACAGCAGGGCAGGTGCCCAGGCTGATCGAGACAACCGGATCTGACATCGATCAGCGCGGGTTGGAACTCTACACGCGGATGATCACGCGGTCCGAACATGTCGATGGCGCGTTGTCCATGATGGCGCTCTGGAACTTGAATCCGTTGCTGGACGCCTTGCCGTCGATCGACGTGCCAGTGAACCTGATCGTTGGGCAGGGAGATCGGACAGTCCCGACCGATGAGGCACCCGCTCTCGCGCGTGGCGCGCGTCAAATTAGCGTGCGCGAAGTCGCGGAGTTGGGTCACTTGATGCACGAAGAGGACCCGGAACTGTTCGCCGGGATGATCGAAGAGCTTTATGCGACGACCACAAACGCACCGTCGCAGTGATCAGATGCCGTCCTTGTCGAGCAACCCAAAGCGACGGAGCTTCACGTAAAGGCTCTGCCGACTGAGACCAAGCATCTCGGCGGCGGACGCGCGATTGTTGCCGGTCTTCTTCAAGGCGGCCTCGATGCACATCTTCTCAATCTCGTCAGTCGAAGCCCGAACAAGGTCCTTGAGGGGAACCGAGCCGACGAGCTTCATCATGTCGGTCAGGGCTTCCTGGCTGCGTTCGGGTTTGCGCGCCGGGATTTGGTCGTACCGGCTGATATCGCGCATCACGAAACCAACCATTGGCCGCGGTTCAGAAAGTGCGGCCACCGAAATCTCAACCCGCGTTTCAGATCCGAAGGCGCCGGTGACAACGGAAGAAAAGGCCCGGAGGCGACCGTGTTCGCGCGCGTTCTCGATGATAATGTCGATCTCGACACCTGGCCGCCCAAGGAAGCGGGCAAGCGGTTCTCCGTCAATTTGCGCGGGCAGGGCAACCTCTGCCATGCCCAGAAAGGCGTCATTGCACCACTGAATCTCACCTTCTGCGCTGGTCAGGACCATCGCGTCAGGGATTCGCGCGACCATCCCGATCAGAAGGTCTTCGACGCCACCAGCCAGAGCACCTGCTTTTTCCCCGCGTGTGAGCGTGCAAAGCATCATCGTGGAACTTGCTGCGCGAAAGATCGAAACGCTGCACCCAACTTCTTCTCCGGTCAGGTCAAGACGGCCATGGAAGACATCAGGTTGGCCGGTCGTGTTTACACTGTGCAGCGTCTCGCGCAGTGCGGGCTTCGCCTCGCCGGAGAACATTTTCTCCAACGCCTCGCCCTTAACTTCCGTTCTGTCCAATCCCAGGATTTGGGCGGCGGCGGAATTCACATCTTCGATTCGTCCAGTGGACGCCTCCACCACCAGTAGGGCTTCGGATGATGTCTGGAACAGAACCCGGTACTGGGTCTCGAGCTGACGCAGTCTGCTGTAGTCTTCATCCAGTGCGCGTTGTGCCTCGATCAGGCGGCTCTGCAGGGTTGCAATGGCGCGGATCTCATGACCCAGAAATATCACCGAGTCGCCCGCACCCACGGCGCTGTATCGCACGGGAAACTCATCGATGCCTTTGATCTTGTGATTGATTTCGCGCTGGCGCCCTCCGTGATCGGGGCCTTCGGCTTTCAGCATTTCCAGGATTTTGGGTCTGCTTTCTTCCGTGACGATGTCTGTCAGCCGCCGTCCGAACAGGATCTTTGGATCGAAACCGTCGTTCACGTCGACGTTCCAGATTAGATCAAGGATCACGCCATCCCGATCTGTGATGAACGAGATGTCCGACACCGAAGAGATCAAAGCTACGAAATTCTTCGGAAGCTCGATGTCGAGAATATCTTCCCGCAGGAAATGTGCGTTCATTGCCGACGCTCACGGCTATTTTTGCTGCTCATTGCTAAGCTCTACAACGGCACCAACCTGTCAGCATTCCAGTGCCGTAGTCAACATCGTATGACAGACAAATGGCGCGCTTGTGACGTCCGTGAAAGCCTCATCGACACCAAGTTCATCAGCTATGTCTGGTTCGAGAGTGACGAGATGGCCCCCAAGAATGATCTTCGGGCATGGCTGGATCTTGCGGAGCCGTATCACGAGAGCGCGCAAATCGGGGATCACGGCGCGGCATCCGGCTGAGAGCCCGATCAGCGCGTACCCGCCGGTGATCGCAATCTCGACAGTTTGGTCAGCGTCCGGCTTCATGTTCAGATCCACGATCCAGCCCGCGCGCCGAAAGAAGTCTGCCGCCATGGTCACGCCGAGGACGTGGGTATCGCCGGGTACCGGTGAGAACAGGGCTGACATCCCTGCCACTGGTGCCCGTGTTCGTATCGCGAAGTCATCTCGCAACTGGCGTTGCAGGCCGTGGAGCCGTGTCAAACCAAGTGTCACTTCGAGAAATCCGGTTTCGTCCGTGACCCATCGGTCGCCCAGCCGTCGCGCGGCCGGCGCAATACAGCGCAGACAAAGGGTGTCGAGTGTTCGCCCGCCCAACCGGAAGTTCTCGAACATCAGGCGAAACTGGCCTGGATCGTCCGATGTGAGTGCGTCGCAAAACTCATTAAGCTCTTCGTTCGTGAGTGCCTCGTCATCGGTCAGGCGCACGGTGCTGGTCGGGAGCTTTTGGCTCAACCTGCTGACAAGTTCGCGGGTGACGTTCTCCAACGCATCGAACGAGACCGGGGGGCGGTCGTAAATCACGGCATCCCCGCCCGGTGCCCTCGGGTCGTATCCGCTGGAGGTTTCTTCGCCGTCCATGTCAATCCTTACTGCCGGATACGAACGATCTGTAATCAGTTCTGCGCCGACGGTTTGGGTGCCTTTCGAAGGTGGACACCGCAGAGAATGAACCACGAATCCCAATGAGCGTCAAACAGAAGTGACAGTCGTTGGCTGATTCAGCTTGGATTGTCAGTTCTGAGAGGCAGATTGGGCGATTTAGGCAATCGCAGACAGGTCAGAACACGCAATCCGAGAATTTCTGCCCCCAGAGTCTCTTAAGAGGATCGCTGGCGGAAGCTGCAGTTGACATTCGGGCGTAAGTTTTGATTGACACTTTTTCGCTCGCGGCACTACTCTCGGGTCCAACGATCACAATCAGGGAGAGACGACAGATGGCCGGGCAGGCTTCCAATCTTCGCCACTCCAGATCGTTGTACACACCAGAACAGCGCCGCCGCCGCGATGCGACTCCCTGGACGTTTGTGCAAGGAGTTCTGGCGCCGCTGCAGTTCGCGGTGTTCCTGATCTCGCTCGCGCTCGTCGTTCGGTTCCTCGTCACGGGCGACGGGCTCTGGCTGGCGACCGTGTCAGTCGTGCTGAAGACGCTCTTTCTCTACACAATCATGATCACGGGCGCGATCTGGGAAAAGGTCGTCTTCGGCCAGTATCTCCTGGCGCCTGCATTCTTCTGGGAGGACGTCTTTTCCTTCGTCGTGATAGCCTTGCATACGGCCTATCTTTGGGCGTTGCTGAACGGCTTGAGCCCAGAGACTCAGATGTGGATCGCGATCGCGGCCTATGCCGCCTATGTCGTCAACGCGACCCAATTTCTACTCAAGCTTCGCGCCGCACGACTTGATGCAGGGAGGGTCCCGGCATGAACCGTCCGTTCAAGCCTGAAGGTTGCGCGCAAGTGCCGATCCTGAAGCAACGCGGTCAGAGGGAAGTCTTTTGTGGCCTGACGGGAATCATCTGGCTGCATCGAAAGATGCAGGACGCGTTCTTCCTTGTGGTCGGCTCGCGGACTTGCGCGCATCTTCTGCAATCCGCGGCAGGGGTCATGATCTTCGCCGAGCCGCGCTTTGGCACAGCGATCATGGAAGAGAAGGATCTCGCCGGGCTGACCGACGCGAATGACGAATTGGATCGAGAGGTCGAACGTCTGCTCGCGCGCCGCCCGGACATTCGTCAGTTGTTCCTTGTCGGCTCTTGCCCGTCCGAGGTTATCAAGCTCGATCTCTCACGCGCTGCCGAACGCTTGTCAGAGCGGCACGCGCCGCATGTCCGGGTGCTGAATTACTCCGGCAGCGGCATCGAGACCACGTTCACGGAAGGCGAGGACGCCTGCCTTGCGTCGATGGTGCCGTCCCATCCAGAAACGGATGCCTCTCAACTGCTGATCGTCGGTGCGCTTCCGGATGTGGTCGAGGATCAGTTTTTGAGGTTGTTCCGGGATCTTGGGATCGAATCCGTGCACTGTCTGCCGGCGCGCCGCCGCGACGGGACACCGGGGATCGGGGCCAACACGCGGTACCTGCTCGCGCAGCCCTTCCTGAACGAAACGGCGAAAGCGCTTGATCGCCGCGGCGCGCAGCGGATCGCGGCGCCCTTCCCGTTCGGTGAAGAGGGAACAACCAAGTGGCTGCATGCCGCGTCACAGGCGTTCGGCATTTCGGACAGCCGTTTCGCGTCCGTCACCGATGCACCCCGCGCCCGGGCGCGCACCGCGGTTGCACGCGTGGCCGAAACCCTGAACGACAAGTCGATCTTCTTCTTCCCGGACAGCCAGCTTGAGATTCCTTTGGCGCGCTTCCTGGCGCGGGAATGCGGAATGAAGCCGGTCGAGGTCGGGGCACCGTATATCCACGGCGAGATCATGGCGCCGGACCTTGGGCTGCTCCCAATCGGGCCGGTTTTGTCCGAGGGTCAGGATGTCGACCTGCAACTGGATCGGTGCCGGGCGCAGCGACCTGACTTGACCGTCTGCGGGTTGGGTCTCGCCAATCCGCTCGAGGCCGAAGGCCTTCGGACGAAGTGGGCCATCGAACTCGTGTTCTCGCCCGTACACGGATACGAGCAGGCGGCCGATCTCGCTGAGCTGTTCGCGCGTCCCCTGCGTCGCACCGAAAGGCTGGCGGTATGAAACTGAGCGTTTGGACATATGAAGGCCCGCCGCATGTCGGCGCGATGCGTATCGCGACGGCGATGAAGGGGCTGCATTACGTTCTGCACGCGCCGCAAGGTGATACCTATGCCGATCTGCTCTTCACTATGATCGAGCGCCGGGACCATCGCCCACCGGTCACCTACACGACTTTTCAGGCACGCGATCTGGGGTCGGATACAGCGACGATCTTCAAGGATGCATGCCGCGAGGCATATGAGCGCTTCAAACCGCAGGCGCTGATCGTCGGGGCTTCCTGCACGGCCGAGTTGATCCAGGATGATCCGGGCGGATTGGCTGCAGCGCTCGACCTGCCGGTTCCTGTCATTCCGCTGGAGTTGCCGTCTTATCAGCGCAAGGAGAACTGGGGTGCGGGAGAGACGTTCTACCAGATTGTCCGCCACCTGGCCGGGCCGATGGAACGCACGCCCGAGCTGAGCTGCAATATTCTAGGCCCCACCGCGCTCGGCTTTCGCAATCGCGACGACGTTACCGAGATCACTCGGATCCTCGAAGCACTTGGTATCACGGTGAATGTCTGTGCTCCACTCGGAGCCGAGCCCAAGGACATCGCACGGTTGGCGGCGGCGCACTTCAATGTCGTTCTTTATCCCGAGATCGCTGACGATGCGGCGCGGTGGCTCGAGAGGACTCATGGACAGCCCAGGACCAAAACGGTGCCGATGGGCGTTGGCGCAACCCGAGATTTCGTCGCCGAGATCAGCACAATTGTCGGGCGGACGGTTCTAACCGACGAGAGCGGTTTGCGTCTGCCTTGGTGGTCTCGGTCGGTGGATTCGACCTATCTGACGGGCAAGCGGGTCTTCATCTTTGGGGATGCGACGCATGCTGTCGCCGCCGCCCGAATCTCGGCGCAGGAGATGGGCTTCGAGGTCGTCGGGCTTGGCTGCTACAATCGCGAATTTGCGCGAGATCTTCGCACTGCCGCGAAGGAGTACGGCGTCGAGCCACTCATCACGGACGACTACCTTGTGGTCGAAGAGGCGATCGAAGCCGCGCAGCCCGAGATGATCCTGGGCACCCAGATGGAACGCCACATGGGCAAGCGTCTTGGTGTCCCGTGTGCGGTGATCTCCGCGCCGGTCCATGTGCAAGACTACCCGGCACGATACTCGCCGGTTATGGGCTGGGAAGGCGCGAATGTCCTGTTCGATACGCTGATCCATCCGCTTGTGATGGGTCTGGAAGAACACCTGTTGACAATGTTCCGCGAGGATTTCGAGTTCCACGACAATGCCGGGCCGTCGCACCTGGGCGGTCATGCGCCGACGCCTCAGCACGAGCCGGTCCCGGTGGAGCAACAAGCCGTCAACGCAGCAAACATCGCGGCGGCGAACGTCGAAGGTGCCCCGAGCTGGCACCCGGATGCCGAGAAGGAACTGCGCAAGATCCCGTTCTTCGTGCGGGGCAAGGCCCGACGCAACACAGAGAAATTCGCGGCCGAGCACGGCCGTGCTGTCATCGATGTCGAGACGCTTTACGATGCCAAAGCGCATTTTGCCCGCTGACGTGCCACCCGTGCGGGTGGTGATCGTCACGCTCGACAGCCATCTGGCTGCTCCGATCGAGCGTGCGCGCAAGGAATTGCAACGCGACATTCCCGGCCTTCAACTGGACCTGCATGCGGCGGCAGAGTGGTCGTCGGATCCGGCAGCGCTTGAGAGGTGCCAGGCAGATGTGGCCCAGGCCAACATCATCATCGCGACGATGCTGTTTCTGGACGAGCATATCCGTGCGATCCTGCCCGATCTGGAAGCGCGTGCACCGCATTGCGATGCGTTCGTCGGTTGCATGGCGGCGGGCGAAGTGATCCGGCTCACCCGGCTGGGTCGCTTCAACATGGGCGCGAAGGAGTCCGCTGCGATCGCGCTGTTGAAGCGTTTGCGCGGCTCGGGCAAAAAGAAAGTCTCGTCCGGCGCACACCAGATGCGGATGCTGAAGCGGCTCCCCAAGATCCTCCGCTTCATTCCGGGGACCGCTCAGGATGTGCGCGCGTATTTCCTGTCCATGCAGTACTGGATGGCTGGATCCGACGACAACATCTCGGCACTTGTTCGTTTCCTGCTGGATCGGTACGCGGTGGGGCCGCGCGAAGACCTGCGAGGCCGTCTGAGCGCGCCAGCACCTGTCGAGTATCCAGAAGTTGGGCTCTACCATCCGGATCTGGGTGGACGCCGGGTCACCGATCGTCTCGATGATCTGCCTGGCGCAGGGAAGATGGGCACAGTCGGCGTGCTATTGATGCGAGCCTATGTGCTGGCAGGCGACACGGCGCATTATGATGGCGTGATCCGCGAGCTCGAGGCACGCGGGCTGCGGGTGATCCCTATCTTCGCGGCCGGACTAGACGCTCGCCCGGCGATCGACGCTTTCTTGCGCGATCGCGGAGAGTCCCGGATCGACGCTTTGCTGAGCCTGACTGGGTTCTCGCTGGTTGGTGGACCGGCCTACAACGACAGCAAGGCTGCGGAACAAGCGCTCGCAGAGCTTGATGTTCCCTACGTTGCCGCCCACGCCTTGGAATTCCAGACGCTACAGGAATGGCGCAGCGGTGGGCGTGGCCTTTCGCCGGTCGAGGCGACGATGATGGTCGCAATCCCCGAAATCGACGGTGCGACAGGCCCAATGGTTTATGGTGGCCGCACAAACGGCGGCCGCTCGATGCAATCGGATGCCGAGCGCGCCGGTAGGTTGGCCGATCGCATTGGCCGCCTTGTCTCGCTGCGGAAGACAGCAATCCGGGATCGCAAGGTTGCTGTTGTCCTGTATGGGTTCCCGCCGAATGCTGGGGCCGTGGGCACGGCAGCGCACCTTGGTGTGTTCGAATCACTCCACAACACTCTGAACGCCATGGCGGCCCAGGGTTACGATGTCGATGTGCCCGATACGGTCGATGATCTGCGCCGCGTAGTCCTGAAGGGGAATGCCGAGGTTCACGGTCAGCAGGCCAATGTGGCGGCACGGGTCACAGCGGACGAGATTGTTGCGCGCGATCCATATCTTTCAGAGGTCGAAGCCGCCTGGGGACCAGTGCCCGGCAAGCACCAGACCGATGGTCGTGATGTGTTTGTCTTAGGCGCGCATTTCGGCAAGGTCTTCGTTGGTGTGCAACCTGCCTTCGGCTACGAGGGCGATCCGATGCGCCTTCTTTTCGAGAAAGGCTTCGCACCGACGCATGCGTTCTGCGCGTTCTACCGCTGGATGCGCGAAGACTTCTGTGCCGATGTGGCTCTGCACTTCGGAATGCACGGTGCGATGGAGTTCATGCCGGGCAAGCAGGTCGGCATGGGGCCGGAGTGCTGGCCTGACCGGCTCATCGGTGATCTGCCAAACGTCTATCTCTATGCGATGAACAACCCGTCAGAGGGGGCACTTGCCAAACGTCGTGGCGCGGCAACAATCGTCACGCATCTGACGCCTCCGGTCGCAAAGGCGGGACTCTACAAGGGTCTTGTCGAGTTGAAGGCCTCGCTCGAGCGTTGGCGCACCGGGGATCCGGCCGTGCCCGAACGGGGCGAGTTGCAGGAGATGATCCGCGCCCAAGCCGAGGACCTTGACCTGGCGTGTGACGATGTCGATGCGCTTTGGATCGAGTTGCTCGAATACGAGCAGTCCTTGATTCCACATGGTCTCCACGTGGTTGGAAGACTACCCGATGACGCCGTTCGTGCTGATTTGTTGGCAACGATGGCCGAAGCGTTGCCGGACCACGATCTGACCGACGCCGATCGCCATCTGCAAACCGATACCGAAATACCGGCAATCCTGCATGCCTTGAATGGCGGATTCATCCGGCCGGTGCCGGGCGCTGATTTGATCCGTGCGCCGCACGCTCTGCCGACCGGGCGCAACATTCATTCCTTTGATCCGTTCCGTATGCCATCGGCCTTTGCGCTGGAAGACGGTGCGCGCCAGGCAGAACGGTTGCTGCAACGCCATTTGGCCGAGGGACACTCTCTCCCGAGATCCGTCGCACTGGTGCTGTGGGGATCGGACAATCTGAAGACCGAGGGCGGACCGATTGCCCAGGCCATGGCGCTAATGGGTGCGCGCCCGAGATTTGACAGCTATGGCCGCTTGTGTGGCGCCGAGCTTGTTCCATTGGAGGAACTCCGGCGCCCACGCATCGACGTGGTGATGACGCTGTCCGGGATCTTCCGTGACCTGCTTCCGCTGCAGACGAAGATGCTCGCCGAAGCTGCTTGGTTGGCCGCCATCGCGGATGAACCGGCCGAGATGAACCACGTTCGCGCTCACACGCTGGCGCATGTCGACGCCCAGGAAATGGACTTTGATACAGCGGCGCTGCGGGTCTTCTCGAATGCCGACGGCGCATACGGTTCGAACGTCAATCACATGGTCGACGCGGGCGCCTGGGATGACGAGGACGAACTGGCCGACACGTTCCAGAAGCGCAAATGCTTTGCCTATGGACGCGACGGACAGCCCGCCGCACAGCCGGAACTGATGAGCGCAGTGCTGGCCGATGTCGATCTCGCCTATCAGAACCTGGAATCGGTCGAACTGGGCGTGACCACGATCGATCACTACTTCGATACGCTCGGCGGTATCTCGCGCGCCGTGCGGCGTGCGCGCGGTGGCGAAGATGCGCCTGTGTACATTTCGGACCAGACACGCAGCGACGGCAAGGTTCGTACCCTGTCCGAACAGGTCGCGCTCGAGACCCGCACCCGCACGTTAAATCCGAAATGGTACGAGGGCATGCTGAACCACGGCCACGAGGGCGTGCGACAGATCGAGGCCCATGTGACCAACTCGGTTGGCTGGTCGGCCACCACGGGTCAGGTCGACCCCTGGGTCTATCAGCGCATGACCGAGACGTTCCTGTTGGATCCCGAGATGCGGCGCCGCCTGGGCGATCTGAACCCCCAGGCAAGCGCACGGTTGGCCAACCGGCTGATCGAAGCGCAGGAGCGTGACTACTGGAGCCCCGACGACGAGACGTTGGCTGCGATGCGCGCGGCGGGCGACGAACTGGAAGACCGGCTCGAGGGTATCCCCCTCGCAGCGGAATAGGAGGCGCGCATGAGCCCGCTCGACAACAAAGACCTGATGCGGAAGGCCGCTGGCATCCCGAACCTGCGTGGCGCGGATGGCGAGGGTTCGGTCCAGGTCCATCTTGATCCGACGACGCAGATCGAGACCGCGAAGGTTTTCTCGGTCTACGGGAAGGGGGGCATCGGCAAGTCAACGACGTCATCCAATCTGTCTGCCGCGTTCTCGAAGCTCGGCAAGCGGGTGTTGCAGATCGGCTGCGATCCGAAACACGACTCGACTTTCACGCTGACGAAGTCGCTGGTCCCCACGGTGATCGACACTCTGAAGGAAGTCGATTTCCATGCCGAGGAGTTGCGCCCGGAAGACTTCGTCTTTGAGGGCTACAACGGCGTCATGTGCGTCGAGGCCGGAGGCCCTCCGGCAGGCACTGGTTGTGGCGGGTACGTTGTCGGACAGACGGTGAAACTCCTCAAAGAGCATCACCTTCTGGAAGAGACCGATATCGTGATCTTCGATGTCCTGGGCGACGTGGTCTGTGGCGGCTTTGCGGCCCCGTTGCAGCATGCTGATCGCGCAGTCGTCGTAACCGCCAACGACTTTGATTCGATCTATGCGATGAACCGGATCATTGCGGCTGTTCAGGCCAAGTCGAAGAACTACCCTGTGCGCCTGGCTGGATGCATTGCCAACCGCTCCCGCGACACCGATCAAGTCGACAAGTACTGCAATACGGTCGGCTTCAAGCGCATCGCCCATATGCCGGATATCGATGCAATCCGGCGCAGCCGTCTCAAGAAATGCACCGTTTTTGAGATGCCGGACGAGGAGGACATCGTCCACGTCCAGAAGGAATACGTGCGGCTGGCCGAAACGCTGTGGGCGGGGACCGATCCTTTGGCGCCCGCGCCGATGGAAGACCGCGATATCTTCGAACTGCTGGGGTTTGACTGATGACTGACACGTATTCCCATACGCGCGGTCGGCTGGAAGAATACTTCGATCGTACGGCTGCCGAGACTTGGGAGCGCCTGACTTCAGACGCCCCGGTTTCGAAGATACGCCAGACCGTGCGCGCAGGCCGTGACCGTATGCGGGCGGCTTTGCTCTATCGGTTGCCGAAATCGCTCTATGGTTGCCGGGTCTTGGACGCTGGCTGCGGCGCAGGTCAGATGTCGATTGAACTCGCGAAACGCGGTGCCGAAGTCGTGGCTGTCGACATCTCGTCCAGTCTGCTCGACGTGGCCGCCGAGCGGACACCCGATGAGTTGGCGTCACGCATCGAGTATCGTGTCGGAGACATGCTGGACGATGCGCTGGGTCACTTCGATCATGTCGTCGCGATGGACAGCCTGATCCATTATGCTCCAGACGATGTCGTGAGCGCCCTGGCGCGTCTTGCGCATCGGTCACGGCATTCGATCAACTTCACCTTGGCGCCGAGCACGCCGTTGCTGAATGTCATGCACATGACCGGCAAACTGTTCCCGCGTTCAGACCGCTCGCCTGCCATTCATCCGGTCGCGGAGCGCAAGCTGAGACGCTTGTGCATCTCCGAACCGGCTTTTGCTCGTTGGCGCATGCCGGCGAGCGAGCGGATCAAGTCCGGCTTTTACATCAGTCAAGCGATGAGGCTGGTTCGGTGATCATCCCGCGGCAGTTCATAAAGCAGCTTTCGCTGCGGTATCTGCCCTTCGCGGACGCAGGCAGCGAGGGCTTTCCGCTGTCGCAGATCTTGCGTCTGTCATTGTTCCAGGTCTCATGCGGCATGGCGACGGTCATGCTGCTTGGTACGCTGAACCGCGTGATGATCGTCGAGCTTGGTGTCCCTGCGTTCATGGTCGCGGTCATGGTCGCACTGCCAGTGTTGATCGCCCCGTTCCGGGCGCTGCTGGGCTTCCGGTCCGACACCTACCGGTCGGCCATTGGCTGGAAGCGGGTGCCGTACATCTGGTTCGGCTCGCTGTGGCAGATGGGCGGTCTCGCGGTGATGCCGTTCGCCATTCTGGTGCTGTCAGGCGATCAAAGTGTCGGTCCAACGTGGGCAGGAGAAGCGCTGGCAGCGGCAGCCTTCTTGATGACCGGTCTTGGCCTGCACATGACGCAGACGGCAGGCTTGGCCTTAGCCTCGGACCTCTCTGATGACGAGACCCGTCCAAGGGTGGTTGCGCTGCTCTATGTGATGTTCCTCGTCGGTATGGTTGTCGCCGCCATGATCATCGGCGCCTTCCTCGCCGACTTCTCAAAGCTTCGGCTTATCCAGGTTGTCCAGGGTACAGCTCTCGCGACCCTGCTGCTGAACCTCGTCGCTCTGTGGAAGCAGGAGCGCGTGCGCCCGATGTCGAAGGCCGAACGTTCGGCCCCCCGGCCCAGTTTTGCAGATGCTTGGAGAGATCTGAAGGCCGGAGGTCCGGCTGGACGCCTGCTGATGGTGGTCTTCCTTGGTACCATGGCGTTCCAGATGCAGGATGTTCTGCTCGAGCCATATGGAGGAGAGATCCTTGGACTGTCCGTATCGGCCACGACGTTGCTGACCGCAATCTGGGCTGCGGGGTCTTTGATCGGCTTCGCGCTCGCCGCACGGTGGCTGGCGGCAGGCACCGGGCATCACTGGATTTCGGCCCGCGCCTTGCTGATCGGACTAGCGGCCTTCGTGCTCGTGATCCTTTCCGCGCCAATGATGGCTCCACCGCTGTTCTTTGCGGGTGCATTGCTGATCGGCGTCGGCGGCGGGCTGTTCGCAATCGCGACCCTGACAGCTGCGATGACCATGCCGGTCTCCGGCAGCGCCGGGCGTGGCCTGGCCCTTGGGGTTTGGGGCGCAGCGCAAGCGACGGCCGCTGGGATCGGTATCGCGGTCGGTGGCGGTATCAAGGACGCGGTGGGCGAAATCGCAGCATCAGGCGCGCTGGGTACAGCACTTTCGGGTCCCGAGGTCGGCTACGCGACTGTTTACCATGCCGAGTTGGTGCTGCTGTTCATCACGCTGATTGCGCTGGCTCCCCTGGTGCGGAGGGGCCGGACCCCGATTGAAACGACGACGAAAGCGAAGATCGGGTTGGCTGAGTTTCCAACCTGAGACCCCGTGAAGGAGACCGAAAATGGAATTTGACGATTACGGCACGATCATCGGCTACTTCGATTTCGCGCAGCTGTCGCTCTACCTGTTCTGGCTGTTCTTTGCCGGGTTGATCATCTACCTGCAACGCGAAAACATGCGGGAAGGTTATCCGCTCGAGAACGATGACGGCACGCCTGCGGGAAATGGTGGACCGTTCCCGCTGCCCAGCCAGAAGACGTTCAAGCTGCCGCACAATCTGGGCGAGGTGAGCGTTCCGAACGATCATCCGGTCGATGATCGACCGATTGCCCTACAGCAGATGCCGATGTCAGCGGGTTCGCCGTTCGAGCCGACGGGCGACCCGATGATGGACGGTGTCGGACCGGCCTCTTGGTGCATGCGGGCGGACGTGCCGGAATACGACGGCCACGGACATGCGAAGATCAAGCCGATGCGTCTTCTCGAGGATTTCTCTGTCGTGAGTTGGCACGATTGCCGGGGGTTGCCGGTCGTGTCTCATGACAAGCAGGTTATCGGTCGGATCTCGGACCTATGGGTCGACGTGCCGGAGCAACTGGTCCGCTATCTGGAGATCGAATTGAGCGACGACGGCGGTAAGCGTCTTGCGCCGATCCAACTGGTCAAGATCACGTCGGACCGGGTGAAGGTGCATTCTCTCTATGCACAGCACTTCCCCAACATTCCTCAGACTGCGTCCGATGGCCAGGTTACGAAACTCGAGGAGGAAAAGATCTGCGGTTACTGGTGTGGCGGCAAGCTTTACGCAACGCCTGAACGCCTTGAATCGCAGCTCTGAGGCGCGCCATGGACCACGACGATTTCCAACCGCCAGAGCCGATCGACGGTCTGCCCGAAGTGCCGCCAGACGGCGAACGTATCCTGTGGCAGGGAAAACCGGACTGGCTGGTGCTCGCCAACGAGGCATTCATGCTGCGTTGGGTCGCGATCTATTTCGTGATGCTGGCAGTCTGGCGCGGTCTCGCCGGGTGGTTGAACCATGATGTCGAACGCGGTGTCCTGTCGGCGGTCTGGTTGGTTGTGATCGGTGTCGTTGCCTGCGGCCTGATTGCGCTGTCGGCTTGGGTGCAGGCACGGGCGACGGTCTACACCGTTACCAATCGCCGGATCGTGATGCGTATCGGGGCTGCACTGACGCTCGCGCTGAACCTGCCCTATCGCTGGATCGGCAAGGCCGATCTGCGGTTACGTCGTCAGGGAACGGGCACGATCACCTTCGATCTGTTGGGTGAGACACGCTTTTCCTACCTTGTCTGCTGGCCGCATGTGCGCCCCTGGCATGTCCAAAAAACTCAACCTGCGTTCCGTTGTATCCGTGACGCCGAGCATGTCGCGGGATTAATTGCAGAACACGCACGGACCGAGATTGCCGCAAGTGACGCGCGTGCCGAGCCTGCAGCGATCCCCGCCGAATAGGAGTACGAAGTCCGATGTCCGCCCAAGCAACGTCCAACGCTCACGACCGGGAACTGGTTCCGCGCATACTCTTGCGCGCGGTGGCGGCCTTGCTCGTCATCGTGCTCGCGATGGTGACGTGGGCGCGGGTGACGGGCATGCCTCCGACGGCGCTACCGCCCGAAGGCGAGATCGCCAAAGAGCGTACGCTCCATATCTTCGGGGATCTGACGGGGTCAGCGCGTGTTCTGGACACCAATGGTGTGATGATTGCGGACCTCGGTCCAAACGAGGGCGGCTTTATCGCAGGCGTCGCGCGCTCGCTGGCGATGAAGCGGCGACAAGCTGGTGTCGACATCGCAGCACCCGTGCGCCTGATCGGCTATGCCGACGGCCGCATTGCTCTGCGTGACGACTACACCGGATGGCGCGCTGAACTGATCGGCTTTGGTAAGGACAACACAGCAGCCTTCGCGAAGCTGCTGTCAGCGAAGTAATCGCGAGAGATGGAGGACTGAAGATGGGACTGTTCACGAGACGACGCGACACGGCACCCTGCACGGTCGAGATTTCGCACTGCTTTGAAAGCCTTCACGCGCATGTGCGCTTCAACGACGGCTCGGTTGTCTATCCGGGCGACGAGGTTCAGGTCGAGGGCCCCGAGATCATGGCTCCGTTCGGTGAGATCGTCCGTGAGGATCGCACCGCCGTCATCACGCGCGCATCCGGGCTTGAACGTCTCTGGACGCGTCTGACCGGCGACCTGGAAGTCATGGAACTCTGCGAATTCAGCTTCTCCGAGGAGGTGAAATTATGAACGCGCCCCGTATGCACACAGCCGATGCAACCACCGTTGAGGAAAGCCTGGCACTTCAGGAGGAACTCGCCAAGTTCGACAGCGAAGCCGCAACCGAACTGGCCATGCAGAACACCCTGCTGACGCCGCGCTTCTACACCACTGACTTCGACGCGCTGGACGCGCTTGATGTTGGACCGGTGCGGGCCGAGTGGGACGTGATGATGGCGCAGTTCGCCTCTGATCCGAACAAGGGGCACTTCAAGAAGAACGAAGACTGGGACACCATCGATTGGGAGGGCATGGAGCCCGAACTGAAGATGGAGTTCATCGATTTCCTCATCAGTTCGTGCACCGCCGAGTTCTCGGGCTGTGTCCTTTACAAAGAGATGAAGCGGCGCGGTGCGAACGAAGAAGTCACCAAGCTGTTCCAGTACATGGCGCGGGACGAGGCTCGTCATGCCGGATTCATCAACGACGCCTTGCGCGAAGCGGGGATCGCAGTGAACCTCGGCTTTCTGACGCAAAAAAAGAAGTACACCTACTTTCGACCCAAGTTCATCTACTACGCGACCTACCTGTCCGAGAAGATTGGCTATGCGCGGTACATCACGATCTTCCGCCATCTCGAGCGCAATCCGGACAAGCGCTTCCATCCGATTTTCAAGTGGTTCCACGAATGGTGCAATGACGAGTTCAGCCATGGCGAGGCGTTCAGCTTGATCATGCGCGCAGACCGCAAGACGCTCGAGGGTGGCAACAAGCTCTGGATCCGGTTCTTCCTGGTGGCCGTTTTCGTGACCATGTGGATCCGCGATCACGCCCGTCCGAAGTTTCACGAGGCGTTGGGCGTCGACATCGACGATTACGACCAGAAGGTCATCCGTCTGACGTCCGAGATTTCGCGTCAGTGTTTCCCGGTCGAGTTGGATCTGGATAACCCGACGTTCTGGAAACTGTGCGATGTGATGAGCCGGGTGAATGTGGCCATGGATGAAAGCCGCAAGAAGGGCGGCGCGCTGCAATGGTTGCGCCGTATCGGCCTGGGTGCGCGTGCAGGGGCGGTCTTCGCTCGGATGTATCTGTTGCCGGTCAAATCGAACGAACTGCCGGAAACCTCGCGCCTTCAACCGGTCTGGTGATCGATGACTCTGGCCATCCTGTTCGCATGTTTCGTCTGGTGGTTCTCCACCGGTGCGATCCTTTGGATGGTCAGCCGAGGGTCGGGGCGGGGCGCGTTGCTCCTGACAGCACCCATCGCAGCGGGAGCGTTCTATGCCCTATATGAGTTTGCGTACCAAACGGGAGACCTCGCTGCCTATGGCGGTTTCTGCGCCGCGATCGTGCTCTGGGGTTGGTTCGAGCTCGCCTTCCTGACGGGCGTCATCACGGGGCCAAACACGCTGCCGTGCCCGCTGGGCTTGAAGGGTATGCGTCGGTTCTTACTTGCGTGGGGCACCATTGCACATCATGAATTGACCCTCCTGCTGACAGCGATCGCACTTGGGTCCATGGTTGCCGGTGCCCCGGAACAGACTGGGCTCTGGACCTTCCTGATCCTGTTCTTTGCGCGGATCTCAGCCAAGCTGAACATCTATCTCGGCGTTTCCAACCTGAGTCACGAGATGATGCCGGGCGCGCTTGCACACATGAAAACGTACTTTGCGGATCGACGAATGAACTGGCTTTTCCCGGTATCGATCACCTTGCTGACCTTTGCGATCGCGTGCTGGATTGAACGTGCAATCGCCGTTGATGGCTCGGGGACCGGGTTCATTCTGCTGGCGGCGCTGACGTCGCTGGCGCTTGTGGAACACTGGTTGATGGTGCTGCCGGTGCGGGATTCCGCACTCTGGAGCTGGATGACAAAACGTGACGCGCCGGGGCAAGGCGCGAAGCCTGCCGACTGAGGAGGAAAATATGGACTACGAGAAGCATTTCACGGACCGATTGTCCGCCCTGAAGTCGGAAGGTAACTACCGGGTCTTTGCGGATCTCGAACGCCAGGTCGGGTCATTCCCGCGCGCCAAGCGCCATGTCGGCGAGGGCGCCAATGCAGGCACCCACGATGTCACCGTCTGGTGCTCGAACGACTATCTCGGCATGGGCCAGCACCAGGCCGTGCGCGAGGCCATGAAGGACGCCATCGACAGCTGCGGCGCAGGCGCGGGCGGCACGCGCAACATCTCGGGCACCAACATCCACCATGTCCGGCTGGAAAAGGAACTCGCCGACCTGCACGGCAAGGAAGCGGCCCTGCTGTTCACCTCCGGGTACGTCTCGAACTTCGCCGCCCTCGGCACGCTGGGCGCGACCATGCCGGGCTGCGTGATCCTGTCGGATGCGCTGAA
>JBCAXJ010000050.1:0-41348 GCA_038534135.1 Pseudomonadota bacterium
GCGCCCTCGTGGCCCAGGATCGCCGGGAACATGCCCTCGGGATCGGCGCCCGACAGGGTGAACTCGTCGGTGTGGCAGATCCCCGTGGCCTTGATCTCGACCAGGACCTCACCGGCCTTCGGGCCGTCGAGGTTGACCTCCATCACCTCCAGCGGCTTGCCAGCCGCGGTCGCTACCGCTGCGCGTGTTCTCATCGTCCCTCTCCCGATTTTTTGTCTGGTCTTGTTGTTTGGCCGGGGACGTCTCAACGCAAAGGGCGGCGCGTCAATCGAAAAGAGAGTCAGTTCCGGTCCAAGGATCCCTGGTCCTGGCCAACATCCAGAAGCGCCCGGCGTCCGTTCTCGGCGCACTGCTGAATGATGCTGGCGCGCTGAATTCCGGCTGGATATCCGCCGCCGGGGGAGTAGAGCCCGGCCCGGTGGAACCGCTGAGTCATGATCAGGATCGGCCGCTCGTGCCCCAGACGCGCGAGCAGCTCGGCAGCCCAGCAATCCGCGCTCAACTCTTGATCGCGCACGACACCGTGCGACTGGGCCCGGGCGCGCCGCGACACAGGAAGGGCATGGTTCATCTGGTGATGCGCGCATTCATGCGCCAACAGGAATTGCATGCGGTCCTGTTCGCCATTGGCCGTGAGAACCGGGTCGAGGACGATCTTCAAGCGCCCGCGGAAATCAATGATCGCTTCGGACAGTGCCAGGGTTGTGCGCAGAACGATTGGATAGCCGCACTCGCGCTCATAGCCTGGGAAAGGGTCAGGGGCGGTGAACTGTGCGGAGGCACTTGAGGGCAATCCGATGAGCAGACCCAGAGTCACGCCCATGGCGCGCGTTGTACGGGTCAGAATCCAAGTGAACAACATCCGCGAAAGGTGAAATAGTGCCTTCTGCTGTCAAGGCCGCTGCCTCTTATGATTCTCTTATTTCCAAACTCTTGTTGCGATCGGCGCCGAAAGATGATTTTCGTCACACTATAATTTAGGAGGACCTATCATGGCCTGGAACACACCTGAGATCGAAGAAGTCACCTGCGGCATGGAAATCAACATGTATTTCCCGGCAGAGGATGACGGCGACCTTTTCTGAGAACGGTCGGAACCGACATAAAGGGCGCGCGGGCACGAGCCTTGCGCGCCCTTTATTTTTGCGGAGCGGATTCAGGTATTGATGTGCCGATTGATCCCCGGATCAGCCTGGGCGCCATAAGCTTCGCGATACCGTCTACGGCACAGCCCTTGGTCACAGACCATCGTTGCGCCCGTCGTACGCATGTTGCCGCGAAAGAAGTTTTGGGCGGGCTGGTCCAGAACGCCTTAGAACAGCAGAGCGCGCGAGGAACCGGCCGCTTCAGATCGTCTTTCCGAACTGGTCAGGCCGTCCGCAGCGCCAACTGCCGATCGTCCAACCGGGATGGGTCTGGCTCCATTGGGCGAGCTGTGGCTGAGCTTCCATCAGGCAGCGCATCGGCGTGATCTGCTCGGCAAACATCAGGTTGTATTCTTGGCAACGATCTGGTTCTGCGTCGAGACAGGCGACAAAAGCGAGAACGATCATGACTGCTCCTTTCAGGGCCTCGGTCCGGTGCGAAACGAAGGCACATCTTGTGCGCTTCGCCGTTCCGGACGTTCCTCCCTGCAAGGTTTCTTCAGCCCTGCCTGGTTTGCTGGTCTTCGGGGGTTGTCGACACCCACTTCTCGCCAGATCAGAATTTTAACATAACAAACCTTATTGAACACTTAAAAACATGCAGGAATCTAACCCGCTCAGGCAAAAAGGAACAGACCGTTGAGAGCAGCACTTCTGGCGATCGCCCTCTTTGTGACTTCTGGTCCCGCTTTGGCGGCGGATTTCTCCGATCCGGACTGGCCCTGCGTTCAGCGCAAGGTTCCGAAGCTTTGGGTCGGTCAGATGTGGTCGGGCCCACCCATCGAAGAGCAGGATCTGAAGGGTTGGCGTGATGTGCCGGACGTTGCGGCCCTGGCTCCGGTTCTGGCCGTCAGGCGAACGTCCGATGCCGAAGCGGAAACTCTGGTCAGCGATTTTGCGGACAACGCCGGAGAGGCGCGCGCGGACAAACTGCGCCTTGTGTTCGCGGGCGCGTTCACACTGATTTCGCGTGAGCGGTCCGAGATCATCGGCGGCATTGGACGTTACGCCCGCACGCAGACGGCCTTGTCTCAGGCGATCGAGGCCACCCAGAACCAACTGACCGAGCTTCAGGCCATCGAGAACCCGGACTTCGATACCCAGGACCGGATCGAGGAGATCGAGGACAAGCTGATCTGGGACACGCGCATCTACAAGGACCGGCAGCAGTCGTTGACCTATGTCTGCGAGACGCCGGTGATCCTGGAGAAACGCGCCTTTGCACTCGCCCGAATGATCATGGGCAAGTTGGAGTAGAGGCTGTTGGCGCGGGGTAGGAAGATGACGCCGGTCCCTGACCCGGGTTGTTTCCAGAAGAACGCGGCGTTCCGAGCTAACGCTCGATCGCTTCCTCTGCGGCGGTGTCAGATTTAACAGACTTGGAAATTCTATTAAGTCTAGGACGGGAATTTGGGCGAGATGGTACCTGTCATCCGTATCGGTGAGTTGATCACTTGCCGATTGGGGGTCACGATTGCATACTGATTGACACCAGCGGCACATCTTGGCGATATGTGGTAGGGTGAAAATGGGCGCTCACCTTACTCCAGTCCGGAGACAAACCATGAAGTTGTTCCTGTTGTGTTGTGCCGCGCTTTCGATGGCCTTCTCCGCAAACGCCGGCGAGCGGGTGTCCGCGACAAATTTCTACGTCGTGAAGCAGGAACTAGTTCCCGCCGGTAACGGCAACGTCTTCTGGTCCGAGGACAATGTCGGCTCCTTCACGGTGGAGGAAGGACCGATCGATCCGGGCTTTGCCCGCTGCATCGGATCGGGTTTCGGTGGTCCCGGCGGCGTCGAAGGGGACGGAATCTGTACTTACGGCGAGGGCGAAGACACGTTTACCATGAAATGGGAGATCGTCGCCTTCGGCTCGAACACATGGAAGATCGTCACGGCAACCGGAAAATACGCCGGCATGACCGGCAGCGGGACAACCAAGACCCGTACGAATTCAAAGTGCTTGAAGCTGACGCACCGCATTTCTGACTGGGAAGGCGAGATCGATCTGCCAAATCAATAATAGCACGCGCGGCTGAATGGGAAGACGTCATGCCCCGGCTCTGCTTTTTTTGACTATCCCGTGATCGCGCCTAAACGGAATTTTACACTATGGTTAGTTCTGAAAAGTCTCAGCAGCCGATTTTGCCGTTTGGCGTTTAACGATGTTGGTAAGTGTGTAAAATCCGGGATGGGTTTAGCGTCAGCGAACCCTTGCGTAGTGGAGGAGGCATTTCAAGTGTTCACCTCTCTCTTTCAGGTAGGTGAAATACCCAACTGTAGGTGATCCGCTCATCGACGACTGTCCCATCAGTCAGTTCTAGTCTCACCCCGAAATCTCTGAACGGATGCATTCCCCCGCCGCCACCGTGGAAGTTTATCGTCTCGATATAGGCGAATAGATTGTCGGAGTGCAGTCCGTGAACGCAGTTACCCGCCTCCCACATCGTTGTCGGCTGCCGCGTCTCCATCGCGACACACGCCTCGCTCCGGTCGTTCCAGTCTTTCCTGATCGGGATCAGGTAGAACTCGTCAAACAAGAACGCTTCGCCCGGCTGAACCGAGAATGGAAGTATTGTCTGCGCGAGACGTAGACGCGTCTCTGCCGCCTCGCCATATTCAGGCCGGTCAAAGTCATACGTGTACGTCGATATGGACTCCCAGATACCTGTCGATATTACCCGTTTTACCGAGATCGTCTGATTGTCAGTGTTGCTGAAGTCACAGCGGGTATGCACGGCGGCGAAGTCGTATCCTCGAGGGCCTTCTACAAAGATCGTGAGACTGTCGGTTTCGATCTCGGCACACTTGAAGGTGTACGAGTATGCGCGGGCTCCGAAGTAGTCCACGTACAGCGGGACGATTGCGAGGATTGACACAACGAGGGCACCCACCGCTATCGGTTCTCGTCGAACAAGGTCCTTAAGAAATCCAATCAAAGAACCTCTCCACGGTGCGTGACGAAGAAAGCGTAACAGATTTGCGCTGACGCGCCGTTGTAGCCTGAATACCTCTCTTACACGTGCAAGCAAGACGGTTTCAGTTCAGATTGTGGCATTCAAAACTACGTTAGTTTGATTAGTGATGAACTGCCGAGCACCGTTTAACACTCTGGGGAATAGTGTTAAACGCCGGGGCGTCATGCGCGAGAAATTCTCCAATGAAATCAGCGGTCAATCTTCCGATATCCGCGCCAGATTTTACACTTCACCCGTGAAGTGTTAACTGCCGGATTTCCCGCCATGTTGCAAACGATGCTGACCGGGTGTCCTGGGCGCAGTGGTGGCGCCGGAACGGCCTACTCCCACTCCAGCTCCTTATAGGCGGCTGTCGCATTGCGCTGGTTGAACTCGTCAAAGAGCTCCCATTTCGATCTCTGCTGCTCTCCGATATGGTGCACGGCGCGGCTCATCGGTTCGCCATTGGCAATCGCTGCGCGCGTCTCTTCCGTGATCGCCGACAGATAGGCGCGCATCGCGTCCGCGCCGACCGGCCATCCTAAGGCGGGCGGGCCGTGCCCAGGGACAACGCGCGTAAACGTGCGCCGGGTCATCTCGTCCAGAACGCGTTGCCAACCGAGGATCGAGCCGTCCAGCGCCGGTGTGTGCCCGGCAAACACCAGATCTCCGGCGAACAGGATGCCGGTCTGCTGGTCCATGACCGTCAGATCGGTGTCGGAATGCGCGATCTCGCCCACGTAGCTGATGGTCAGCGCACGCCCGCCCAGATCGACCGTCAAAACACCTGTCTCGTCCGGCCCGATGATCCGAGTCCCCAGATAGGCCTCCGGTCCCATCAGCCGCTGCATCGCACTGGAATAGCTTTCGGCCCGGTTGGCGAGCGACAGTTCGAGGTTCGGGTGGCCGATGACGGTCGCGCCGGCCTCCTGAAACAGCGAGGCGCCAAGGCTGTGATCTGGATGCACATGCGTCAGGATCATGGTCGAGATCGGCAGTTCGGTGCGCGCGCGGATCGCGGAATACAGCCGCTCTGCGACGTGTCGGGATCCTCCCGCATCGATCACTGCGACGGATTTCTCTCCGACCACGAAACCCAGATTGGCCAGATCGCCTGCGTTGTCGGGGCTGGGTATCCCGTGTGGCGGTTTGTGGACGAACACACCGGAGGCAATCTCGGTGACCTCGAGCGGAGCGACGTGGTCGGCCAGATCATCGCTAGCAACGCAGGCGGGCGATGACACCGTCAGACCCTCGTGCGCCGACGTCCAATTGGCCGCGCGCTTAGGCATGTCTGTCTCACAGGTGGCCAAGTCCGGATACCTTGCCGGAATCATCCGCTCCGCACAGATTTCGGTTGTCGCCAGGCACGCCGTCAGGATGACTTCGAACATGGTTTTCCTTCCGGTCGCATCCAAAATCGGCTGAGCGTAGGTCTCAAAGCGGATCTCGCACAACGGCGGACCCGGCTGCCAAAGTCGAGAACTGGTATTTCGGAACCCGTTCGGATAAGTTCGCCACAACCAACAGAACAATAATATGTCCTGGGAGGGCAATATGCCGAAATCAGTCTTCTCCGCAGCCGCCGCGCTTATGCTGATTGCTTCGCCCTTATCAGCGGACGAAGTCAAGAATCCGCTGAAGGACGGAGAGACCTGGGCCGAGCTTGCCTATGATGTCATCGGAGACACCGCCCCCGCTGACGGCGCGTCCCTTTTCTCGGTCGATGCACCGTATCGCGCCCATGATGCCGCGATTGTCCCGATCCGCATTCAGCAGGCGCTCGGGTCTGATCAAACGATCTCGAAGATGTCCATCGTCATTGACGAGAACCCGTCGCCGGTCGTCGCCGAATTCGAGTTCGGCTCGGGCATGGGCCATATTGATCTGGAAACGCGGGTGCGCGTGGACAGCTATTCGAACGTCCGGGTGATTGCTGAAACCGCGGATGGCCAGACCTATATGACCGGGCGCTATGTGAAGGCGTCCGGCGGGTGCTCGGCCCCGGCTCTCAAGGGCATGGCCGCCGCCGAGGCAAATGCCGGTAAGATGCGGTTCAAACTGTTCGACACCGCCGCGCAGGCTACCGGCCCCGCGTCCGGGCACAAGCAGGCGCAGGTCATGATCCGCCATCCGAACTACTCGGGCATGCAGCGCAATCAGGTGACCAACCTGTTTATCCCGGCCTATTTCGTCCAGCAGATCGAAGTCTATCAGGGCGATGAGAAGCTCTGGACCATGGAAGGCGGCATCTCGATAAGCGAAGACCCCGTGTTCCGGTTCTCTTACCTGCCGAACGGTGCGGACGCGTTCCGCGTGCGCGCTGTCGACACGGACGGCAATGTCTTTGAGAAGACCTTCGACATCGAAGACAAGGCCAGCTGACGGACAGGATCGTTCGGCGCCGAGGAGGCCGTATAGGCCACACTGTCTTTAGAATCGGTCGTCTGTGGGAGACAGCGAAATCCTGCGCTAAAGGCGGTTGTCTGGGGACAAACCTGCCGTTCGCATTTCTGCGTCCAATGTCCACTGTACCAGCCTCAAGCAACTCCAGCCAATACCCGGTGCCCTTCGCTCCATTGTCGCGGTGACTGCCCGTACATTCGTTTGAACTCTCGGCTAAACTGCGATGGGCTTACATATCCAACGTCTATCGCTGCCTCGTTCACGGTCATCCCTCCGGCAATCTTCATCGCAGCGTTGTTGAGGCGCATCGACTTCACAAACTGGATCGGGGCCATCGTCGTGACTTGCTTGAATTTGCGATGAAACGCGGCACGGCTCATGCCTGCGCGGGTCGCCATGTCATCAATCGAAATCGGAGCGTCCAGATGGGACGACACATGCGCGATAGACCGCGCAATGGCATTGCCAGCACCGAAAGCCTGCCGCGCAAAGATGCCAGCCTCGCCTTTCAGGATCGCATAGCACAGCTCGCGCAGCCGGGCCGTTCCGAGGACAGCCATGTCCGTTGAACCGGCTCCAAGCTGTAACAGCCTAAGGAGTGCATCGGTGAAGGTCTCATCCCATGGGGCCAACCTGATCCCCAGCTCGCGCAAACCGCCTTTGACCGAAGGAAGGACACCTCCGGCATTCTCCATCTCAAGCGCCAGCTCTGTCATCACCCGCAAGTCCAGTGAGATGAATACGCCATAGAGAGGGTTCTCGGCGGATGCCGAAGGTGTCCCGGCCTTTACCGGCATCGACATCGGGCAACACAGGTATTGGCTATCGTCATAAACATATCTGTGACCGTCCAGAATAGCCTCCTTGGCCCCACTCACGATGGCCACGATGCAGGGTTCATACACCGCCGGAACGCAAGGGATCGCCTGGGTGGCCCGAAACAAGCGCACGCCCCCGATGCCGGTTTCCGTCAGACCGTCTTGATCGATGCGGTCTGCGATAAGCTGTTTGATTTGGTCTTTGCTCATGTCCCCAATCTGGGTCCACATAATTTGCTTCGACAACCCAACTGATACAATCGGGCACGTATTTGCGACTAACCCGTCTATTTCTGCCCGTTCGTGAGAGTTATCTACCCTTTCAAGAGGAATACAGACATCGCGCGGCTGCTATGTCGACGCTGTAAGGAGCAACACAAATGGCAGATACGACTTTCGGACCCAAAGGCTGGACGCCTGAACGCCTCGGCTCACTGAAGGGCAAAACCTTCGTCATCACTGGCGGCAACGCGGGCGCTGGATTTCAAGCCTCGCGCATCTTACTGTCGCAAGGGGCAAAGGTCGTGATGCTAAACCGCAGCGTCGAGAAATCGACCGCCGCAGTCGAAGAGCTTAAACAGGAGTTTGGTACGAACGCCGATGTGAGCTTTGTGCGCATGGACCTGTCCGATCTTGCAAGCGTGCGCGCCGCGGCAGATAAGGTGCTGAAGATCGTTCCCCGGATCGACGCGTTGATCTGCAACGCGGCCATCGCGCAGGTGCCGACACAGAAGCTGACAGTAGACGGCTTTGAAAGCCAGCTCGGCACCAACCACTACGGCCATTTCCTTCTGTGCGGACTGCTGTTCGACCGGATCGAGGAAAGCAAGGGCCGGATCGTCGTTGTCGCCAGCCTTGGTTACGACATGGGGCTAAAGACCATCCAGTTTGATGACATGAACTGGGACGAGAACTACAGCGCCAACCCGGTCTATAGCCAAAGCAAACTGGCGCAGATGATGTTTGCCTACGAGTTGCAGGATCGCCTGAAAAGAACGGGCAAGGACGTGCAGGTTTATGTCTGCCATCCCGGCGCCTCTGCGACCTCGCTGATCAGCACTAGCGGGGGACTTATGACCCGGATGACGTGGTGGCTGATGAGCAAAACGCCGATGGTACAAACTGCCAAAAAAGGTGCTTACCCGGAAGTCATGTGTGCGACCGAGGACGGGCTGGAACAGCGCGCGCTCTATGGTCCGACCGGGCTGATGCAAACCGGGGGGCCGGTTGGCAAAGGTGCTCTGAACCCCCACGCATACGACAAGGCGGTCATGGAAAAGCTGTGGGGTGTGTCAGAAGATGCGACCGGCTATAACTGGAATATTTGATCGACTGTCGGCGAGCCGTGTTCTATCGCAACTTGTCGCAGCGGACATTCAAGCAACTCGCAGAATCAATCAAAATGGGCTGTGACCGGACATTCGGAATTTTCTCAAACGAGAATTTGTCAGTGTCAGCTTAGATGCTGCTGCCGAGCCATTCGTTCCGTATCGTTGCCCATGTCGAATTTAAGGGCGATCGAACGTTCGTCACCGAGCGTAGGAGTTCGCCCCCTCCCGCATACGGCCTTTAGAAGCAGCGGATCTCGGCCTCCGCCTGGGCTCGGCGCAGGTCGGATACGGCGGTCTTCGCGCCTTCGGCGCTTCGGAAGATCGCCATGCGTTCTCCCTGGGCCTGGCGCATCCTGAGCACGGTCTCTCCCGACACGTAGTCGTCATATGGCAGGATCGACGCAATCACATCGATCGAGCACGCGCATTTCTCCAGAACCGCGCGTGTCTGACCGTTCGCAGCCATACAGCCGAAGACGTAATCCGCACGTGCGACGGTAGGGTAGTCGTTCAGCACCGGAAGTGTCTGCGCCGGAACCGGTCCCGCCACCAGCACCGACAACACCGCAGCTGCCAAGCCCATATTCTTCATGTCAGCTTCCCTGGTCGACGCGCGCAAAGGTGATCTTCTCGGAGTAGGCCGCGCCGTCGGTTTCGGCACGGAAACTCACGATATCGCCTGGAAGATCCTCGGACACCACAAAGACCAGCTTCATCTCGGCAAAGGGACCCATCCGGTCGCGGTTCTTGTCTTTCGCAAACGGTTCGAACACGATCTCCTGCGCCGCAACGGTCTGATCACCGACGCTCAACTCGACCTCCTGGATCGTGCCGCCGGAACTCAGAGCCTCCTTGATGCGGTTGCGGATGTAGAATGTGCTCCCCCCGGTGACGCGCGACATCGTCCGGAGAGCCGATTCCAGAAAAATCGGAACGATGGGGTTTCCGCTCGACACAGGCCACGAGCTGACCGGTTTCAATTTGCCCGCCTCGCCCATGGTCACGATGGCTTCGCTGCCGCCGCTTTCGGCTTCCTGCACCCGGATCCGGATTTCTCCATTTGTGATCGGGTTCAGTTGTTCCTGGGACGCCCCCTCGCGGCTGTGGGTATAGATCACCTGTTGGTCGACCGAGACCCTGGCGAGCGCTTCGCGCGAGAAAACCCGCTCGCTGGCCGGTCCTGCAAAGGCCGGAACGCCGAGAACAAGGGCCAGCCCAACCCCGATCGCATACCGTAGGTTCATGTTACCTTCCTCCCAGATTGGCGAGGACAAAGCCCCTGCCCCGCATGGTTTTTATCTCGATTCCAAACGCCTCGGACGGAGACAGCTTGCGCCTCAGATATCCGATATAGACGTCGACAACGTTCTCGGACGAGCCGCCCTCGGTCAGCCACAACGCATCGAAGATCTCGCCACGGCTCAGCACCTGACCCTGCCGCTCCATCATGTAGGACAAAAGATCGAACTCCCGCTGCGTCAGGGATGCGGTCCGCCCGGCGCCAGCGATTTCCCGCGTCTCGGAGTCAATCGACGGGCCTTCGGCATTGGCTTCGGCCCGGCGGTGCTCCTGTACGCGCAGGCGGGCGATCAGCTCGGCCAGCTCGAACGGCTTGGCGACATAATCATCCGCACCGGCCGCCAGCCCGGCCGTCCGGTCTTCAACGCTGGAAAGCGCGCTCAGCATGATGATCGGCAGCGTGTGACCCTCGCGGCGCAAACGTTGCACAAGATCGACGCCGCTTTCTTCGCCCAGCATCACATCGACCACGGCGGCCGAGCACCCCTCCTCCGCCGCAGCCACCGCGGATGCGGCATCGAATGCAACCGATGGCGCGTAGCCCTCGCGGCGAAGACCGCGCGCCAAGGCCGAGGCGATGTCCTCGTCATCCTCTACGATCAGCACCTTCTTCGCGGTCATGGCCCTATCCAGCTCCGGTCATCGTGGGCTCCGGCAAGGAAACCGTCACCATCACGCCCCGCCCGCCGGAATGCCCCCCTTCCGGAGGTCTCGGTATCGGGCTCTGCAAGACGATACTGCCGCCCTGGCGCTCGATCACCCAACGCGCGAGGGCGAGGCCGACGCCAAACCCTGACCCTGACGCATCACGGGTTCCGCGTGTGAACCGGCCAAAAACGCCCTCGAGTTCGCCATCGGGAATACCTGTCCCCTCGTCCAGAACGGTAACCATCGTCCCGCCGCCCGCATCAGAGCATGATATTTCGATCACCGCACCCGGCGGTGACTTCTTTAACGCATTCTCGATCAGGCCGCTGATCACCTGCCGGCACCAGTCCGGATCACCTTCAACCGAGGCCGGCGTGACCTTGCGCACCAGACGCACATCGCGCCGCCGGGCCAGAGGTTCCATATCAGACACCGCTGCATTGACCGCCTCGGCCATGTCGAACCGCCCCGTCTGCAGTTCGATCTGGCCGGTCTCGGATCGCGCGACGCGCAACAGATCGTCAATGCGCCGGTTCAGGCGGCGGGCGCGTGCATGGATGATCGACAGCGATTCTGCTGCGGCATCTCCGGCGACTTCCTCGCCCAGCCCCAGTTCGGATTCGGCCAGGATCACTGTCAACGGTGTCCGCAACTCGTGCCCGATATCGGCAAAGAACCGGCGGCGGTCGGTATCGATCCGGCTGAGCTGCGCATTCGCATCCTCGAGTTTCTCGGTCCGCTCGGCGATGATCTCGTTGAGCTGAGCCCGATCCGCATCGACCGCGCCTTGGCGGTCCTTCAGCTGCTCGGCGGTCCGGTTGACCTCGCCGATCAGCAGGCCCAGTTCGCTGCGCCCGGTCTCAGGCAGGCGAATGTCGAACTCCCCTGCCCCGATGCTGGCCGCCGCGGTGCGGACCTCGCCAAGCTGTTGCAGCAATGGGCGGACCAGAAGCATATAGAATGTCCCGACCAACAGTGCGGCCACGCCGGCAGCGGCACCAGCCTGCCAGACCATCCGGTTCCGCAAGTCGGCCACAGCCTGACGCGCCCAGTCGCGATTGCGCCGTTCCTCGTTCACTGCCGCGTTCAACAGGGGTGAGAACTGCGTCGCGAACCCGTCAAGATAGGCCCGCAAGCTCTGGCTGGCATCGCTGGCCTCGACGTTCCGGCGCAAGGCGGCGAACTGCGCGCGCATCCGGGCGATCCCCAGCGATTGGGTGGCGCGGCGCATCTGTTCGGTCTCGCCATCCTTTTCAACTTCGGCCACCGCGCGTTCCAGCGACTGATCGACCTGCCCAAAAGCGTCTTCGACCCGGACCGCGGCCGATGTCAGTCGCGCAAGCCGCGCGTCGGAGGGAACATCCGGCGCCGCCGTCTCGACGGCCACGACGGCGTAGTCGCTGACCCGACCAGACAACGATGAAAGCAGATCGATCCGCTGTTGCGCCGTCGCGGACCGCTCGATCATTCGCGATGCCTCCGACACCCCGAATGCGGCGAGTGCGGCGGCAAACAGAGCCACCAATGCGATGGCGCCCGCCCCGATCAGAAGCCGAAGGCGCAAGCTCGCCAGGACTGGCACCTGCTCAGACATCGGCGCCGAACCAGTCCATATGCAGCGACGAGACCGCGTTCGGGTCGCCTCTCTCAGCCCGGTCCAGCGGCGACTGGCGATCTTCAGCCAGGCGGCCGGGTGGCCCATCCAGCATGAGAACCCGATCCGCCAGGGCCAAAGCTTCGCGCCGATCGTGGGTGGCGATCAGTGCCGCAGCCCCGGTTCGGTCCAGCGTTTCGGTCAATAGGCGGCGCATTTCGGCGGCCGAGGCCGCATCCAGCGACACCAGCGGCTCGTCCATAAGGATCAGATCGGGATCGACGGCGAGCGCCCGGGCCAGTGCTGCGCGGCGCTGCATCCCAAGCGAGACCTTCTCCGGAAACTGATCGGCGGCGTCTGCCAATCCGACTGCGCTCAACAATTCCCGCGCCCGGGCCAGCCCGCCCGCATCGGGAACCAGGGCAATATTCTGGGCCAATGTACGCCAGGGCAAAAGACGCGGTGTCTGAAACACCATCGCGATCCGCCAGGATGGACGCAGTATCCTACCCTCGAACGCTGTTTCGGTTCCGGAGATCAACGACAGCAGCGTCGACTTGCCGACACCGGACACGCCCAGAAGGGCAACACGCTGGCCCGCCGGGATCTCGAACCGGATCTCGCCAAGAACCTTCTGCGCGCCGAACATCTTGGCGCTGATATCCACCTCCAGCTTACTCACCGCCGCCACCTGTTGGCCGCCCGCTCCCAAGGTCCGATCACCCCGATTTCGATCGCCTGCACGACCAGGATAAAGCCGATCGCATAGGCCAGTATGCCCGCGACATCGAACAGCTGGAAGAGCGAGTGGATCTCGAAGCCGACCCCATTTGGTCGGCCGAGCAGTTCGACGACCAGGACAATTTTCCAAACTAACGCCAATCCGTTTCGGGCCGCGACCGCGAAAAACGGCGCCAGTTGCGGCAGCACGACCTGACGCATCCGATCGGTCCAGGACAAACGATAGACCAACGCCATCTCGGCCAGATCGCGGCTGAGCGCACGGCTGCCTTCGCGCAAGGTCGCGGCGACGTTCGGGATCTTGTTGATCGCCACGGCCGCGATGGCCGCCGCCTCGATCAGCCCGAACCAGACATAGCACAGAATGATCGTCACAAGCGCGGGCAGGTTCAGAAAGAACACCAGCCAACCGCCGAACACCCGGTCCGCCGTTTCGCTCATGCCGAGCGCGATGCCGATCGCCGACCCTATCCCCATTGCCAGAACGAACGCTGCCGACACACGGAGAAGGGTCGCACCCAGATGCACGAAGTAGTCCTCGGCCACCTCGCGCTCGACCGCCGCCCAGACCGCAAGCGGCCCGGGCAGCAGATCGCTTTGCGCGATCAGTGCTGCAACCATCCAGATCGCGACCAGACCCGCCAGCGAAATCAGCGGCCAAAGCAGCCGAGCCTGCCACCCCATGGCCGCCATGCCTCACGGATTGTTAAATACGTCTGGATCGAACGGCCCGGTGCTTTGGGCGAGGGACGGTCCGCCCAGGGACACTAGCAGATCGTAGAGCTTGCGCGAACTGGCAGTGTCGCTTGCGGTCCAAGGCTCCGGAATGCCTGCGCGGTAGGCGTCGCGCAACCCTGTGAACTCGGCATCGGTCTTCACACGCATTTTCGGGCGCAGGGCCTCCCACATCGCATCGTCCGTCGCCAGGATCTCGCCTGCCCTCGCAACGGCCCGCAGGAACGCCTGGGTCTTTGCCTGCTCCGTGCGCGCCGGATCCCAGACGAATCCGATCAGCGGCGGCGCGGGATCGACGCCCAGCTCGGCCAACGCCTCGGAGATGCGGATCGACTGCTCCATGCCCGCCGCTTCCAGTTTCGCAACAAAGTGCCAGTAAGTCGAAACCGCATCGACCGCACCGCCCGTCAACTGACGGCTCATCAGCGGCGGTGCCCCGAACAGCGCTTCGGTTTCCTTGACCAGATCAAACCCGCAGTCCCGCTCGGCCAGCGCCTGCAGGATCAGCCAGCTCTTGTCCTTCGCGCCGCCGACCACGCCGACCCGCTTGCCCCTGAGCGCACAAAGACCACCCAGATCCGGCGTCGTCACGAGTGCGCCGGATGCATTCAGATATGGCGAGAATCGCAGGTCCTTGCCTTTGGCCCGCTGACCAAGCGCCCAGATCCAGTCGGTGACCACCAGATCAACTTCGCCAGACTGAAACGCGATGTCCGTTGCAGGCTTTCCGGCCAGACCCAGAACATCCAGTTCGAACCCCTCCTCGGCGTCGAGACCGCGCAATCTCACGGTGTCCATGAGCCAGTTCACCGTGCCAAACTTCAGCACGGCAATCTTGACGACCGGCATGTCGGCCAGCGCCCGGACCGACCCTGCGGCGGTCACGGAAAGAAATGCCAGCAAACCGACTGCAAGGCAGCGCAAGATCATGGCAGGCTCCCTTATTCTTTTCTTATTTTTCGTTTGTTTCCATAAACATAGGCCAGAGCCGAAAGCCGGTCAAACATCTTGCCCACATGGCGCAAAAAACCTAGGTCTGATGGCGTGAAAGGCCGTCGATGATCTTGACGCCCGGGGCAACACCGGGAAGATCGACAGCGCAGAACGGGGAGGAACCATTGAATCTCATCAAAGGTGTTTTCGGAGTTTGCGCCCTGGCTTGCTGGTTGACCCCGGCACTTCCAGCGTCGGCCGAAGTCCTGCTCCGCGCCGCTATCGTCCAGGTCGAACACGAGCGTCCGATTCCACTTTCGCGACTGGACCTGCCTGCCGGGGATGAAGGCTTCGCCGGCGGACAACGGGCGTTGAAGGACAACATCACCACCGGTCAGTTCCTCAACCAGAAATACGAACTGGTCGAGATCCGGACGAATTCCGACGGATTGCCCGCCGAGATGGACAAACTGGCGGCGGAGGGCATCGGTGTCGTGATCGCGATGGCCAATGCCGATGACCTGCTGGCCATGGCCGATCATCCGGCGGCGGCAAACATGCTGATCCTGAACGCCGAAGCGCGCGACGACCGCCTGCGCGGCGAGGCCTGCCGCGCCAACGTCATTCACGTCGCCCCCAGCCGGGCCCAGATCGCCGACGGTCTGGCACAGTACATGGTCTGGAAGAAATGGACCGAGTGGCTGCTCATCCACGGCTCACATCCCGAAGACGAACTGATGGCCCAGGCCTATCGCCGTGCAGCCAGAAAGTTTGGCATCGAGATCGTCGAGGAGCGTCTGTTCGAAGACACCGGCGGCGGGCGCCAGTCCGACTCGGGCCACGTCCTGGTGCAGAAACAGATCCCGGTCTTCATGCAGCGTGCTGATGATCACGACGTGGTCGTGGTCGCCGACGAAAACGAAGTGTTCGGTCACTACCTGCCCTATCGCGGCTGGGACGCCCGGCCGGTCGTCGGCGATGCCGGGCTGATCGCATCGTCATGGCACAAGGGGCACGAGTCCTACGGCTCGACCCAGCTTCAGCGGCGGTTCGAGAAACTGGCAGGGCGCCATATGCGCGATCTTGATTACCAGGTGTGGCTCGGGTTCCGCTCGGTTGGCGAAGCCGTCACGCGGACCAACACGGCCGATATCCCTACGCTCAAGGACTTCATGATGTCCGATGAGTTCACCATCGCGGGCTTCAAGGGCCAGGGCCTCAGCTTCCGCCCATGGAACCAGCAGATGCGCCATGGCGTCATTCTGGGCGACGGCAAGCTGGTGGTGACGATCTCGCCACAGGAGGAATTCCTGCACCAAAAGACGCGCCTGGATACGCTGGGCTTCGACGAGCCGGAAAATAACTGTGCCTTCTGACGCCAATCAGGATCCCCTGCGCGTCACCGGGGTATCGCACAGCTACGGCACGGCGCGCGCGCTGTCCGATGTTTCGCTCAGGGTCGCCCCCGGCACGTTTACCGTGCTGCTTGGCGTCAACGGTGCTGGCAAGACAACACTGTTCAACCTGATCACCCGGCTGTTCGGAACGCAGACCGGTGAGATCGAGATCTGCGGCGAGGATCTGAACCGGGCGCCCTCGGTGGCACTTCGCCGGATGGGCGTCGTCTTCCAGAGCCGCGCGCTCGACACCTCGCTGACCGTCGCGCAGAACATGATCTACCAGGGCGCGCTTCAGGGGATCGGACGGCGCGAGACGCTGAAGCGGGCCGAGGCAGCACTGTCCGCAATGGATCTCGCGGACCGCATGGGCGACAAGGCCGGGCGGCTCTCAGGCGGTCAGCAACGCCGGGTCGAGATCGCCAGGGCGCTGTTGCACAGGCCCCAGCTGATCCTATGCGACGAGGCGACGGTCGGTCTGGATGTGAAATCCCGTTCGGACATTGTCGCCGATCTTCACCGCATGGCGGCCCAGGACGGGCTGGGCGTCCTGTGGACGACGCACCTGATCGACGAGGTCGCCCTCGAAGACCCCGTATACGTGCTGCACAAGGGTGAAATCCTGGCCGAGGGTCCGGCCGCCGAGATCGCCGGGGAGCGGACGCTTTCGGATGCGTTCCTGGCCTTGACCGCCGCGCAAGCCGCATGACCGGCTGGCTCACCTGCGCCTACGGCATCATCTGGCGCGAGTCGCTGCGCTTCCTGCAGCAGAAGGAACGCTTCTTCGCGGCACTGGTTCGCCCGCTGGTCTGGCTGTTCATCTTTGCCGCCGGGTTCCGCGCGGTGCTGGGGCTCTCGATCACCGAGCCCTACGAGACCTACATCCTGTACGAGACCTACGTGGTCCCCGGTCTCTGCGCGATGATCCAGCTTTTCAACGGCATGCAATCCAGCCTGTCCATGGTCTATGACCGCGAAACCGGCGCCATGCGCACATTGCTGATCAGCCCCTATCCGCGCTGGTTCCTGCTGGGATCGAAACTGACGGCCTCGGTCATCGTCTCGCTGTTCCAGGTCTACGCGTTTCTGTTCATCGCGTGGCTCTGGGGGATCGAGCCGCCTCTCTGGGGATATCTGGCAGTCCTGCCCGCCCTGATCGTCTCGGGCCTGTTGCTGGGCGCGATCGGGCTGTTCTTGTCTTCGGCGATCAAACAGCTCGAGAATTTCGCGGGCGTGATGAATTTCGTGATCTTCCCGATGTTCTTCGCGTCCTCGGCGCTCTATCCGTTGTGGCGGCTGCGCGAGGGATCGGTGCTGCTGCACGACATCGCGTACTTCAATCCCTTCACCCATTGCGTCGAGCTCATCCGCTTTGGATTGTACGTGAAGGTCAACTGGGAAGCGTTGGTGATCGTGTCGGGCTGTGCTGCCGTGTTCCTCGCGGGCGCGATCTACGCCTATAACCCGTCACGCGGACTGATCCGAAAGCGCCGCTAAGCTGAGCAGCGCCACCTGAGGCTATCGAAAGGCGCGCAACAAGGCGTTCGCCGACGAGCGATCGACGGTCTGAAGTGGGGGACGAAGCGGACGTTCGCACGATGGGCTGGGATCGTTACATGATGCTAGAAATCGTGTTAGCTTCGCGCCATGCATCCCGGACCGACACGGCGAGCAGTTATTGCGCGGTTAGGCGCAATCACATCACTGTTGAGTATTGGTTGCGGTGCGTCTGCATTTTCAGGGACAACCGGTCGTGAAATCGAACGCCTCATTTCAAGGATTGATGAACTCTCAGGTGCTCTAAGGGGTGCGCTAATTTCAGTTCCCGACTGGCGGGTAGGCATTGCTGAGTTATTGTCCCAGGTACCCGAACCGGAACTCATGCAAGGCATAGATTTTGATCATCTTGCGGCGAGGATCGGTTTCGCGGAACTAGGTGTTTCAACCGCACGGATCGACTTCGGTTTGGATGAGCATAGAACGCTGAATTTCCTACCAAAACTCTTCGCAGTCGATATAGGCAGGTCGATCATACCGCATGGGCATTCGAACATGGTTTCAGCTCATCTACCGCTAAGTGGGGCGTTCCGACTTCGCCAGTACGATCAGGTGTCACGTGATGAACGCTCATTGACAATTCGCCCCACCGCAGACCGGGTGATACGCGCGGGCGATCTGTCGTCGATTGGGGAAGATGACGACAACGTGCATTGGTTCATTGCCGAAGAACCTTCGTACACATTTGACGTAATACTGACTGGTCTCGACGAGACGGCTGAAAAGACTTTTGAGATATTCAATCTCGACATGCAGGCTGCGAAGCCTGACACGAATGGACTGCTTAGCGTTCCACGCATGACAGTGTCCGAAGCGCTTAGAAAGTACGGCTAGAGCCAGGGTTACAGTGGGTAGTCTGGGCTCCGAACCACGCGTTGCTTGCGACCGGGGCGAACGGTATGGAGTGGCGCTTGGCGGACCGCGCCATCAGCCTTTCTTGCCGACGTTGGAATGGATGTCCTTCACGGTTTCCATGACGGCGAAGGAGGTGGTTTGCAGGATTCCAGGCAGCCTGTTCACCTTCTCCTCGAGCACGATGCGAAAGTGACCGATGTCGCGGGTGCGGATGAGCATCAGGTAATCGAACGATCCCGCGATCATCATGCAGAACTCGACTTCTTCAATCTGATGTACGGCATCGTTGAACCGGGCGAGCGAGTTATCGCTGGCTGATGCTGCCAGCGAAACCTGCACCACGGTCAGATGTGCCAGGCCAAGCTTCGACTTATCGATCAGCGCGCGAAAACCCCGGATGTAGCCGTCCCGCTCAAGCCTTTTGACCCGTTCCGAGCACGGCGTGTTCGTCAGGTTCACGCGTTGCGCCAGCTCGACGATTGACAGGCGCCCATCTGATTCCAACTCACCCAGAATCCTGAGATCAATAGCGTCCAAATCTCTACTCATCAGGGATTCTTCCTGTTTAAAGTGCAGTTGATAGAAATTTAACCACATTTATCACTGCATTTGTCGCCATTTGCTAGTGATAATCACTTAATGTCGCAGTTACGTTGCATGGATTTCATAATTGGAAAACCATGGCGCGAGCCGGGCGGGAGTCGCTCGACTTCTGAGGGAAATGCATTACGGAGCATCAGAAAATGGCAGTCAAAATTGTCATAGGACTTGATGGGACAGACACGGGGGAGCGCGCGCTTGCGTTTGCCCGGAACCTGGCATCCCAGGTGGAAGCCTGCGAGTTAATCTGTGCGTATGTTGTCGAGTGGTCGCCCTTCACGTTCCAGACCGCCGAAGAAAACGCCGAGCGTCACAAGCGGCGCGAGGAAGAGATCAAGGTTGCCAATGAACGGGTTGTAGCACCCGCCGTAGCGAGCCTCGAGGCGGCGGGCTTCAAGGCAACCGGCGTTGTGCAACACGGAGATGTGGCGGAGACGCTCAATCGCATCTCGAACGAACATGGTGGCAGCCAGATCATTGTGGGCCGGGTGTCCAATGACGGCTTCACCAAACGGATCTTCGGCAGTTCGACCCAGAACCTTGTGATGCACGCGGATGTGCCTGTCACGGTCGTGGGATAAGGGGGAATTCATGAAACGGATTACGACACTCTGCACGGCCGCCGCCGTGTCGCTGACCGCTCACGCTGCGTCGGCACAGGAAACCATGGGCATCGACGAGAAGGTCAACCAGGTTTTCTCTGACGCGACCGGCCCGTTCGTCAGTTTCATCTTCGCTCCTTTCCCGGGCACCGAGTTCCCTTGGATCGTTATGTGGCTGGTCGTTGCGGCGACCTTGTTCTCGATCTACTTCGGGTTCGTGCAATTCCGCTTCTTCGGCCATGCAATTGGCCTGGTGAAGGGCGACTATTCCGATCCGAAGGACGCAGGAGAGGTCAGCCACTTCCAGGCGCTGGCGACCGCGCTGTCCGGAACCGTCGGGCTCGGCAATATCGCAGGCGTGGCTGTGGCCGTTGGTATCGGCGGGCCGGGGGCCACGTTCTGGATGATTTTGGCCGGGCTCTTGGGCATGGCGTCCAAGTTCACCGAATGTACGCTGGGCGTGAAGTATCGCAACGAGTACCCGGACGGTACGGTCTCGGGCGGCCCGATGTACTATATGTCCAAAGGGTTCAAGGAACTCGGTCTGCCCGGAGGGAAGGTCCTGGCGGTGCTGTTCTCGATCTTCTGTATCCTTGGTGCACTGGGCGGCGGGAATATGTTCCAGGCCAACCAGGCACATGCCCAGATCTCCGGCATCTTCGGCGCCTATCCGGGTTGGATCACTGGGATTGTCTTCGCAGCGGTCGTGTTCGCTGTGATCGTCGGCGGGATCAAGTCCATCGCCAACGTCACAGAGAAAGTCGTACCGTTCATGGGCATTCTGTATGTCGGTTCCGCACTGATCATCCTGATCGTGAATGCCGATATGATCGGCTGGGCTTTCGGCCAGATCTTCCAGGGCGCGTTCACCGGACTTGGCGTTGCAGGCGGCATGGTCGGGGCATTGATCCAGGGCTTCAAGCGAGCGGCGTTCTCCAATGAGGCAGGGGTCGGATCCGCAGCCATCGCGCACTCGGCGGTCCGGACCAAAGAGCCAATCACCGAGGGGTTCGTTTCGCTGCTGGAGCCGCTGATCGATACGGTGATCATCTGCACGATGACGGCGCTGGTGATCGTGATCTCGCAGCAACTGATCATCGATCAGGCGACCGGCAACTACATGCTGAACGAAGCAGGGACCGCCATCGCCACCGTCGACGGCAATACCGGCGTCGCGCTGACGTCTGCCGCCTTTGCATCCAGCATCTCGTGGTTCCCCTACGTGCTGGCCATCGCAGTGGTCTTGTTCGCCTTCTCGACCATGATCTCGTGGAGCTACTACGGCCTGAAGGCGTGGACCTACCTGTTCGGTGAAGGCAAGGTGACGGAGCTGATCTTCAAGATCATCTTCTGCATCTTCGTGGTGATCGGCGCGGCGGCCAGCCTCGGCCCGGTGATCGACTTCTCCGATGCCGCGATTTTCGCCATGGCAGTGGTCAACATCCTGGCACTCTACTTCCTGATGAAGCTGGTGCGTCAGGAGCTGAACAGCTACGCTGCGCGTCTGAAGAGTGGCGAGATCAAGAAGTTCGAGCACTGAGCACGATCGATAACGCACCCCGGCACCAAGCGTGCCGGGGTGCAAAGCTTCCTTCTGGAACTCTACTCACGAAGGATCAGCAGGCCGCAGGTCCGAGCGATCGCGAAAAATGGATCTTCTCGGAGTACGCGTTTGGCGCGAACCGACCTGAAGCGTTCTCAACGGACTGTGCGCCCCTGTCTGGACCTTGGCAGGATGCGACACGACCATCAGCCACCGTCCGTTGACGGCGACCGGACCGCACGCAGAACGTCGCGCAAATCCGGTGCATCACTGCCGTTGCCGTACACAGCCTGATCCAGCCGCTTGAGTGCGTCCGGCACGACCCCGCCCTGCCCCGCAATCACCGCGTGCGCGGCTGTGCGAACCGCGCCCGCATCGCCCTGTCGGACCGCCCGCTGCAGCCGCCACCAAATCGGATCAGGCCGCAGCCGGGCAGGCAAACGCCAGGCGCCCTGCTCTGCGCCTCGTAGGGCGAGGCCCAAGCCCAGCACGACGCCCAGAACCCCAGCGACGGGCACGGCCCAGCCAGGCAGTGGCGGTAGAGCCGGCAGGGCCCAACCGGAGTCTTTGGCGTCGGGATCCGTGCCCACAGCAGAACTCGACACCGCGATCTCTTGCGGCCCGTCCTTGTGGGCAATCCTCTGCGCGGCCAGGCGGATATCGACCGTCTCGCGAGTTTCAGCATCGAAATAGCTGAACATCATCGGGTTCACATACCCCGCCGAGCCCTCCATCGGCCGCACGGTCCAACGCCAGAAAACCCGGCTGACCGGCCCGTTCGGACCCAACGCGACGACCCGGTGTTCGGGGTGCGGGAAGATGTATGCGCCTGCCCCGGTAAGTTCGGGCAAGGGCGGAATCCGCTGCGGGGCCGTGCCTTCCACGATCAACGTGATCACCCGCAGCGCAGCACCCCCGGGGTCCAGCGTCTCCGGCTGGTTCGACCAGTTGTCGCTGATCTCGATCCCGCGCACCGGGAACCACCAGGTGTCATCCTCGGCGCGCGGCGCAACCTGAACCGAAACCACGTTCGAGGCGACGTCCACAGGCACCGTCCGGCCGTTGCGGGCCAGCATCTCCAGCGCATGGGTGAAGGCCGGCACCTCGATCCGGCCCGGCAGCTGGGGAAACAACGCCATGCGCCGTTCGAGCTTCAGAACCTCGAACCCGTCCTCGCGCGCCTTGTACCAGCGGTCCTCGCCCAACTGCATCCAGTCGAAGCCCTCCAGCTCCGGTTGCAGCAGTTTCTCGCGCACGACCGGGATCCGATAGGTGCCGTGGATCGACAGCAGGATCATCTCGCCGGGATGCGGGGCGTGCGGGCGCTCCTCCAGCTCCAGCTCGATGCGGATATCGCCCGGCTCAATCCCGTGCTGAGCCATGCCGCAGATGGGCCACAGGAACACGAGCACCGCGAGCCATCTCATTGCGGGTCCTCCGGCTCGGGCAGCGCGGTTCCTGCCTTGACGCGGGCCTTCTGCTCCAGCGCCAGGCGCGCTCGCAGATAGGCGCCCGGCTGGTCCTCCAAAGTCGCAAGCCAGCGGTTGTTCGCGGCCATGTACTGCGCGTCGAAGATGTGCGGAACGCGGCGCAGACCCTCGCTCGTCATCTCGGGCATCCAGAATCCGGTCTTTGGATTGGTCGCATCGTCCCCCTGCCCGGCCGCACGTGCCTTGCCCTGCCCCGGATTGGCGAGGGTTGCGGGACCCTCGCGGTCACGATCCTTTGGCGGCGCGACCGGATCGAACTCGGTTCCAGACAGAAGCGCCGCGACCAGCGTATGGTTGGCCAATGCCTCGCGATCTGCGGGGTCGGCGGCCAGAACCCGCTCCCATGCGACCAAGGCGCTGGCGTAGTCTCCGGCACGTGCCGCTGCCAAACCGTGATTGTAATCGTCACCCGCCGCATCGAAGACGGCAGCGGCGTTCGAATGATCGCCGGCCCGGTAAAGTGCCGCTCCGCGCAACGCAGGATCCGTGGCGACGTCTGCCGCATAGCCGGGCAGGCCGAGTTCCAGCATCACGCGGGCAAGCCCACCCGACCCGCCAAGGATCAGCCCAGTGGCCACAAGCGCCGCTGCGGCGGCAGCCAGACGGGCCGCAACTCTCATGTCTGCCGCCCGCGCGGCAGCATCAAAAAGGCCGGGATCAGCGCCAGAAGCAGCAGGAAGCGCCCGCGATCCTCGAGGACCAGCATGGCGTAGTCGGTGGCCGCGAGCCTCTCGACCGAGCGCGCACCGATAGCACGCGCGACGGGGAAGGGATCATCGACCGAGGCGATCGATCCACCACCGGCCCGTGCAAGAGCATCCATCGCCCCTCGCTCCGGCTTTGTCGCGATCGTCGACACGGTCCAGCCCGCTGCACCCAGGCGCTGCGCCTCGGCTATCGCCTGTGGACCAGTCGCCGCCCCATCCGAGATCAGCACCACATCTGCCGCCAGCATGTCCGCGCTTTCCAGCATCCTGCGGGCCAGCACCAGCCCAGCCTCCGGGCGGCTGCCAGCGACCGGCATGGTCCGGGCATCCATCAGCGCAAGGGTGCCCGACAAGGCGCGGGCATCGGTCGAGAACGGTGCTGCCACGTAAGCCTCGCCAGCAAAGACAATCAGCGCGATCTGGCGCGTGCCTGCTGCCTCGGCCACAAGCCGCGCGGCCGTCAACACGTCGAAGAACCGTGCATCTCCGGTAACAGATGGCGAGAGGTCCAGCACCAACACCACGCCGTCGAGGTTCCGGAAGGATGCGGTGTCCCGGCGCTCCGCCGAAGGTCCGGCAAGTGCGAGGCCCAGCACCGCCAGAACGCAAGCGGGCAAAACGGCGCGGCTGCGGCCGCCCGGCACGACCCGGCCCATGCGGCGCATGGCGGCCATCAGTTCGGGATCGACCACACGCTCCCACGCACCCAGAGATCCAGAACGCCGCGTCAGCCAAATGCCGAGCACCAGTGCCAGCGGGATCAACGCAAACCACCAGGGCCGCAACCAGAGATATCCGAGCGCGTCGATCAAAGGCGCAGGCCCGGCCATGCCAGTCCGAGTGACAACAGAACCGCAAAGCTTGCGGGGAAGATCCACAGAGGGCGATGAACAAGCGCCTGCGGCCCCTGGCTCGGCAACGACTCCAGCGCGTTGATTGCTTCGGTCACCGCCACCAGATCGGCGGTGGTCTTGACACGAAAATACTCACCGCCCGACAGTTCGGCGATGGCGTTCAGCGTCTCGGCATCGACGGCGTCGCGCTCTCCATCCGCGTTCGACAGATCCCGCGGTCCCATGGCAATGGTGTGGATCCGCACACCCATCTCACGCGCCAGACGCGCAGCGTCGCGCGGCTTCACCGGACCGGAATTGTGCACCCCGTCCGACAGCAGGATCACGACACGCTCGCTTTCAGGGCTTTCGTCCAAGCGCTTCAACGCCAGACCCAGCGCATCGGAGATACCGGTGGCCCGGCCCGAAACGCCAATCTCTGAATCCTCGATCGCGGTGGCCACGGCGCGCACGTCATGGGTCGGCGGGGTTGCATAATACGCCTTGCTGCCGAACAGGACGAGTGCCACGCGGTCTCCACCCCGGCCCAGAACAAACTCGGTCGCTGCGTGCTTCAGGGCCGAGAGGCGCGAGATCTCCCGCCCGTTCAGCTCGAAATCCTCGCGCACCATCGAGCCTGAAAGATCCAGCGCGAGGACCAGTTCGCGCCCGCTGACGGGGAGTGCGGGGTTGGGTACCAGCAGGCGAGGTCCGGCGAGTGCCATCACCAAGCACAACCAAAGCGCGATCTTCAGAAGACGAAAGCCTTGCGTCGCAGGCCCCTGCCCCGCCTTGCGCGAAAGGGCAGAACCGATCCCCTGGGGCACAATCATCGCAGCCCCCGTCGTGCCCGAAGGACGTAGCAGAAACCACGCGAGGACAGGCAGGGGAAGCAGCAGCAGGAATAACGGATCCGAGAACCCGGGCATGGCCCTAGACCCCTGCCCGGCGAGCGGCACCGAGCACCGCCTGTTCCAGAACGCCCGCATCAAGGCCCGGATCAGGCCGATAGAGCCCGGTACCGATATCGCGCAACAAACCCGGTGCGACGCCCAGGGTTTCGGCCCGCAGGGTCCATGGATCCTGCCCAGGTGCGGTGCGATCGGTCAGCTCGCGCAGCAGCACCGCCAGGGCAGTCAGCCGCTCGGCCAACGGTAACGCGCGGGTTGCCGCGACCCGATCTGCGACTGGCACGAGGCGCATGTTTCGGCGGAACACTCCCGCCAGTGCGACAGCAAGCGCCACCAGGGCCAGGCCAAGACCCACGGCGATAAACAGCTCGGACAGACCGGGCGCCTCCAGCCGCAGCCCGTAGAGGCCCTGAAGGATCTCGGCGTCCTCAGCCATGGCGCGGTTGTGCGTCCGGGTTCAGACCCGCGTGATAGGTCGCTGCGACGAGCCCCAGCGGGTCGTCCATGGAACCAAGGGTCGCTGCGGCGGCACCGGTGTCACCACCAGCAGTCGCATATCTGAATAACCCCGTTGGCGGATCGGTCTCGAAATGGTCAGCAATCCGGAGCACGGACAGGCGTGTCCGGCGGCGCAGTTCTTCGGCCTGATCTTCGAAGCCATCGCCGAGGTTGTCCAAGGCCGTCGCCACCAGCACTTCGGCTCCGCGCGGTGCGATCCGGCGCGCATGCGCCAACGCGTCCGACAACGCAGGGTCCGGTGCATCGGCGTGAGCGAGAGCGGCAGCGTGCGCACGCGCCATCGCACCGATCACCGCCACCATGCCCCGATCCCGGCCGGAAGCAGTCTGAAATACCGGCTCTGCGTACGACACGGCGATCAGCCCGACGCGCCCGCCTTCCGTCACCGTCTGCCAACCCGCCAGGCAGAGCGCCTCTGCTGCCGCGACCGAACGCAGCGTGCGCCGGGTTCCCCACAGCATCGAGGGCCGGAAATCGGCAATCAGCAGGGTCGTTCGATCCCGTTCGGCATGAAAGCTTCGCACATGCGGCACACCGGTGCGTGCGGTGGCGTTTCGGTCAATGTGGCGGGGATCGTCGCCATGGGCGAAAGACCGCAGATCCGCGGTCTCTAACCCCCTGCCCCGCGCCCGCGTCGCCAGTGCGCCAGGCAGTGCCGTCACGGCTCGGTTCGAGCGTCTGGCCCGGACCAAAGCCCGAAGCCGTAACAGCGCGTCTGGATCCAGATCCACCATACGCTAAAGCGGCTCAACCCGGGTCAAAAGCCGCGCCACGAGGTCGCGCGCGGTGATACCATCCGCCTCGGCCCGCCAGGTCAGCACCATCCGGTGCGCCAGCGCATCCGGCGCCAGGGCCGCCACATCTTCGGGCGTCGCGAAGTCCCGGCCATCCAGCCACGCCCTGGCCCGAGCGCCAGCAAGCAGGGCCAGCGATCCCCGGGGCGAAACCGCGTGAGCGATCTCGGGCATCTCGCCGGCGTCGCGGGTCGCGGTGACAAGCTGGACGATAAACTCCTTGAGCGCCGGTGCGGCATGGATCCCCTGTACCGCGCGCCGTGCGGCGGACAGATCGATCCCCGAAAGGCGCTGGGCCGCTTCGGCGACGCCCTCTGCTTCGGCATCCACCAGATCCAGAATACGCCGCTCGTCCGCCGGTCCCGGCTGGTCCACGACCACGTGGAACAAAAACCGGTCGAGTTGCGCCTCGGGCAGCGGGAACGTGCCCTCGTGCTCGATCGGGTTCTGGGTTGCGATCACCATGAACGGGTCGGGCAGTTTGTGAGTTTCCCCGCCCGAGGTTACTTGCCCCTCGGCCATCGCTTCGAGCAATGCGGATTGAACCTTTGGCGGGGCGCGGTTGATCTCGTCGACCAGCACCAGATTGTGAAAGACCGGGCCCGCGACAAACTCGAACTCGCCTCGATCCGGCCGGAACACGGGTGTGCCCGTCAGGTCCGAGGGCATCAGATCCGGCGTGCACTGAACCCGCGCGAAGCTTGCCTCCAGCCCATCGGCCAGCAGGCGTACGGCGCGCGTCTTGGCCAGCCCAGGAACGCCTTCGACCAGCACATGCCCGCCGGTCAGAAGCGCGATCATCATCCGCTCGACCAGGACGCCGCGCCCGATCAACCGTCCGGAAATCCAGTCGGACAGGCCCGAGATTGCGGCGGCGGCGGTGCTGAACATGGGTACTCTTTCAGGATCGTCGAAGCATCAATTGCGTCATACTATCCAAAAGTGCGGGGTTGGGAAGGGTGCGAGGCTCAGTCGTCCGCGCCACGTGCGAACGGGTTCCGAATGGTCAACAGGCCGATCCGGCGCCCGTCCTGCATGTCTTCGGACCAGAGCACCCCTGCCCCGCTGACCTCGGCCGCGGCCACGATCAAGCAATCATAGAACGAAAACCCGACCTCGCCGGCCAAGACGAGACCGCGTGCGTGCATTGCCTCGGTCAAGGGTAGAACCTTCAGGGTCTGGCGGAAGGTGCCGGTCAGATCAGCGATCTCGGCCCAGTCGAGCCCCGCTTTGCGCCGTGCCACGCTGGCGAATTCGTTGAGAACCTGCACGCTGATCAGCCCGCCACCGGTCAGCAGGGTCTCCGCCTGCTCTGCCTTGGCTGTGTCCGCGGACAAAAGGTAGAGAAGAACATTGGTGTCGAAGAACGCATCCGCATCAGCTGGCGCGGTCATGCGTGTCCTCGCGGTCGAACTTGAAATCCTGCGGCAGACGTCCGCGATACGGCCGTATACGCGCCAGCAGTTCCGCGCGGCCAGGCGTCTTCTTTAGTCCGAAGGTCCGGTCGTTGGCGACATGGACTTCAACGTCGTCACCCTCGCGCAGGCCCAGAGCCTCGACCACGGCTGCGGGCAATCGGATCGCCAGAGAGTTTCCCCATTTCGAGACTTGCATGACTTCTCCCGGATATACATTGAGATTTGTATATCTAAGCGGGATACAGCCGCGGCGCAAGCCTGGCGTATACGGCCGTATACGGGTGCCTGCGCTGCAAGGCGTATACGGCCGTATACGCCGTCAGTCGTTTTCCAGCTCGGCCCGAAACGCATCCAGAGCGCGTTGCAGAACGCCCTCGTCCAAATCGTTCAGGTCGCCTGGCGACAACAGCCGGATCTCGCGCCCCTTCACGGTGCACTTGAAGCCGCCTGCCCGAAACTCGATCTTACGGCCCGAGAGGTCCGGCCCCGGCTTGCCACTTTGCCCGGCAGGCGCCGCGAGGAACGTGTGGAAGACCCCGGCCACGGCATCGGCCCCCCTGCCCGATTGCGCCAGCATCTCGCGCAATCGGGCCAGCTCGGTCACATCCTCGCGGACACGGTCTGCCACCTTCAGGGCCGCGTCGCGCGGGATCGCACTGGGATCTCCGAGCACGTCCTGCACCCGATCCATCAGATCGGCGATCTGGCGCAAATGATACCGTTTGGCACGCGCCGCTGACGCAAACAGCCGGTCGACCGCAGCTTCGACGCTATCTGCGCCCGTGCCTTTCGCACGTGCGTAGCGCACCGCTAGAATCGCCAACTCGCCATGGCTGACGCCTTTGCGCACCATGTTCTCATCGACCATCCGGCCATAGGCGGCATCGATATCCTCAAGCGCGGGTGCGACCTTGGCGCGGATATGGCGGAAGCGCTCGTCGCCCGTCTCCGCCAGCAGTTGTCGGTAGGCTGTCAGACGGCGCCAGCCGCTCTCCAGCTGATAATGCCCGCTTTCGTCCTGGAAGAGCTTAATCGATTGCTGGAGCCCGCGCTTCGCAAGCGATGCCTTCAGCTCCTGCATTTCATCGTCGTCGAGATCCTGGTCCAGATCGAACCGGTCACGCTCCAGCGCAGTCGTCCGGATCTCGGTGACGTCGACCATCAGATCGATCCGGTCATCGGCGCGGGCCTGGTTGAAGGCCGCGACATCCGCCTTCATTTTCTCCATCAGACGGGTGCGTTCGGATTGACGCTCGTCCAGCGACTCCGCTGTCTCGGCCACGGCTTCCGCCATCGGACTGCGGCGACGGCGCGGTTCGGGGTCCGGCGCCAGCTTGTCGGACTCCAAAGGTGCGAGATCCGCAACCAGCCGGAATTTGTCCTTGCCCACCATCAGACCGCTCCTCCCAGCTTCACGCCCCTGGCGTTCTCTTGCTCCAGCTTTGGCCAAACCTGATGCACCAGTTTGAGCATGTCGTGGAAGGCAACGTCGAAAGAGGCGCGCGCGATCTTCCACGTGTCGCGGGTCATGTCGCGGTAGTCCATTTCGTAGACCGATTTCAGGAATCGGCCCGATTGCTCGACCGCCGTGGTCAGGCGCACCGGATTGGGCGCCAGCCTGTCGCCAAAGACGTTCCGGAAGCCCTCCAGCATCGCGCGGTGCAGTTGGTTGTGATCCTCGTACTTGGTCAGCAGGAACCGGATCGCCGCGAATTCTTTCGGCAGTCGCACACCCGCTTCCGCGCCCAGACCGGAATAACCATCGGCGATCTCTTCCAGCGCTTCGCCCAACTGGCCAATGAAGCTGGTGGTCGAGTCGTATTCCCACCATGCGGGGCCGGACGGGATGTACAGGATGTCGGATGCGAAGACGGCGTTCATCGACTGATAGCCGATGGCTGGCGGGCAATCGAAGATGATCAGATCGTATGCGTCGCGGGGCAGGGCATCCAGATACCGGCTGACGGCGCCAAAGAACGTCCAGTACCGGTTCACCGCGCGATAGGACGCCGAGGCGAACTCGACAAAGGCCGCGTTGGCGCAGGACGGAATGATATCGATGGTCGGCCAGTTGGTGACCTCGACAAAATCCAGATGCCGCTTGACGCCCAGACGCTGGATCGCCTCGGGCAGGGCGCCCAGCTCGGGGTACCGGCCTCCCTCGCCGGGCAGGGCTTCGGTCCTCAGACGCTTGGTTTCCCGATAGAGATCCCGCGCGAGGATACCCCAGACCGTTGCCTCCTCGTTCACATCGGTCAGCCCGAACGAGTGCGACATGGTTGCCTGCGGGTCGAAGTCGACGACGAGCACCCGGTAGCCTTCGAGAGCCGCCGCATGGGCGAAGTGAATGGCAATGGTCGACTTGCCAGCGCCGCCCTTGAAGTTGGCGATACCGATACGGACCGCCCGCTGGCCTTCCGGGCGGAACGGCATCAGCGTCTTGCGGTGTGTCTTCAAGCGGACGCGGAGGTCATTGATTTCCTCGAGCGAGTACCACCGCTGTCGACCGCCATCGCCTTCGATGATCCCCTGCGGATAAGCTGGATCCTTCAGCTTGCCGCGCAGCGTATTGACGTTCATGCGAAACATGAAATCGGCGATCTCCCAAGAAGAGAACCGGCGCAGCGGCTTCTCTTCGTCGGGTGCGTAGGTCTGTCGCCGGATCGCTTGTTGCTGACGCGCGCTGCGGTCCTTCAACATGAGGAAGGTTTCGTGATTATCCATGGCTGCTCTCTGGTGCTGCGATCTGACATCGCTATTCCTGCTGTTTCTCAGAATACGTGTTTTTCGGTATTTTGAAATCCCTATTTCCGCAGATCCTGGGAAAAAGAGTTTTAGCAACGCCCCATGAGCGAATCGGCGAGTCGAAAGGGGCCTGACGAGAGCACCAAAGGCTGTTCCCGCTTCGGACTCCTCATGCTATATTTAGCGGGTCAGATTTCTTTGAACACTGATTATTGGGGATCAGATGTGACCCGTTAAGGGGTCACCATGGATGACCCCCTTCTCCATAAACCAGATTTCTTTTGGTTTTTTTGAAGAGATTTGAATGGAGCGTGCGCACGCAACAGCGCTCCACTTGACATACTCATCGCTTTTTGGCTCAATCTCTCGAAATAAGCGTGATGATTGGGAGATTCGGAGCAACCGAGCCCCATCACCACAGATAATTGAGCAGACCCAAGGCAATGACCTTGAAACAGAATGACAGGCAGCCATGGCTGAACCTAACACATTTTCGGCGCCGCAAGGCGTTGGATTGCCAGCGTCAAAGCGGCTGACCGGACCGCATGCAGCGGTCTGGAAGTACGACTTGCTCACGGCGCTCAGCGTCTTCGCGCTGGGGCAGGGGGCAACGATGCAAACCTCGATCCTGCGGCTTATCGCGGTCGCAACTGCACGATATGATTGGCGGCGTGATGAGCTGTCCATCGGGCGGGCCGAACTCATGCGGTTGTGGCAATGCTCCGAGCCGACGGTCAAACGCGAACTCAGGCGGCTGCGCGATACCGGGCTTCTGGTCCAGGTCCGGGCCGGAGTGCGGGGCAGGGTGGCGGCGTATCGCCTGTGCCGCCAAGGGCTCGAGCGCTTGACCCAAGGGCACTGGGTCCATGCCGGGCCGGACTTCACAGCACGTATGCAAGGTACGCCAGAGCCCGAAACGCCGACAGGCAATGTTGTCAGTTTTCCCCAGACTGAGACAGAGAAGGGCAGGGGGCTTGCGCCCTGGGCTAGGGCGTTGAACGCCGCCGACCCGACCATGTTCCGCAACTGGTTTGCACAGGTCGCGGCCCGCGAGCAGGGCACCGAGGCCGTTTTCACAGCACCCTCGCCCTTTATCGCACAGCAGATCGAGACCCGCTTCCCACGCCAGATGCTCGAGGCCGCGCGCTATGCCTGGCCAATGGCGCAGACAATCCGGGTCGAGGTCCAGGTGCCGTGAGCGTGCGCCTTACTGAATGGTGATCTGCACCTTTTGGCTGTCACCGCGGGCACCCTTGATGCGCAGTTCGTACTGCCCGGGACGGATCGCGATGAAGCCCAACTCCACCGTGCCTTCGTCATCGAATTCCAGACTGTCCAGTCCCAGCGGGCGGACTTCCAGATCGTTGATGACGATCTCGTCGATATAGACTGCACGGAAGAACTCAGGCCCCACCAAAGTCAGCTCCTGGCTGCCGTCGGCAACGATCTCGACCTCGTAATAGGCCCCTGATTGCAGCGACCACGGGCCTTCGGACAGCGGCTTGCCTGATGCGATGGTTAATTCCGGCAATTCGGCCTGGTTGCACTTGGCGAAGAGTCCGGCAAAGCCCAGATCGGTGCAAAGCGGTGCCGCCTGCGCAGGCAGTGCAAAGGCGACAGCAAGGCCGGCTGCTGCGAACAGTTTCTTCATCATTTCCTCCCGTGAATTCAGAGACTTAGTTTGGCGATACCACCACACCCCAGGGCTGTTCGCCGACGGGGATGGACTTGATCACTTTCTGGTCGGCGACGTCGATCACCGAGATATCGTTCGAGTTTCCATTGGTTGTCAGGAGATACTTCTCATCCGGCGTGAACGCCATCTGCCAGACCCTCTGACCGACCAGCAGGTATTCCTCGACCTCGTCGGTCTCTCCGTCGATCACCGCAACGCGGTTCGCCGGCCCGAGTGCGACGTAGACCTTCTTTCCGTCCTTGGTCGCACGCACACCCACCGGCTGCAGGGCTTCTGGCGGGATGCCGGCGAGCTCGAAGTTGATCTTCTTCATGATCGCACCGTCGGCCGGGTTGATCACGGATACCGTTCCGCCGATCTCGGCCGAGACGTAGAGTTTCGAGTTGTCCGCCGTAAATTCCGCGAAGCGTGGCCGCGTGTCGACCAGGGTGTTGTGAAAGATCTCGAACGTTTCGGTGTCGATGAAATGCGCCATATTCGTGGTCTCGGAGGTGTTCACCACCACCTTGCCGTCCGGGCTGATGCCCATGCCTTCCGGTTCCACACCGACCGGGATCTCGGCCAGAACAGATTTCGTCTCGACGTCGACGACGGTGACGATGTTGTCGTCTTCGTTCGCGATGTAGAGCGGATTGCCAGAGGGATGCAGGACGAACAGCTCCGGATCCGGACCCGAGGGCAGGGTGTGCAACTGCTCCAGCGTCGCCGTGTCGAAGACCCGAACCGTATCGTCATCCGACGCGCAGACATATAGATGCTTGCCGTCCGGCGATATGGTTATGCCGCGCGGACGTTGGCCGCCCTCGATCGTGCCGGTGACCTCCCAGGTCTCGGAGTCGATGACCGTGACGGTGTTGCCCTTCTCGTTGGTGACATACACCGTAAAGGCGGCAGCGGGCGCGGCCAGAAACAGGGCAGCGACTGCCAGGGGCAGGGCTTTGAGCATGATTTCCTCCCGTTCTCGCGCGCGTTCTCCGCACGATTGGCGCGAAGTTTGTTGGAACGGGCGGGCAGGTCAACAGATCAGGCCGGAGGAAATGCGCATAAGAGATTAATAATGCGGGCCAACGGGCTTTGATGGGTTGCAAGGTTGGGTCACGCGCGCAAAAATCCCGGACATGAGACAGCTGATAGCCATTCTGATCGCCGTTGTCTGGGCTGGCGCAGTGCAGGCGGACGGCTTGAGCCCGGGCGCAAAGATCGCGTTTTTCGGGATCTCGTTCATCGATACCTCGACCGAGGGCGCCTATAACGGCATCCGCGAGGACGAAACCGCCCGTCTTGCAATGCTGGAGGGCTATGTCCGCGACCAGTTCACCGAACGCGGCTTCACCCTGTTGCCACTCGACACGGTCGAAACCGAGATGAACCGCGTGGCCAGTGTCGCCGACTGCAATTTCTGCGACGTAATCATGGCCCGCAAGCTCGAGGCGGACTATTCGATGGTCGGCGAAGTGCAGAAGGTGTCGAACCTGATCCTCGCAATGAACCTGGTGGTCCGTGACGCCGCTGAGGGCCAGCATGTACGGGGTATCTCGGTCGATATCCGCGGTAACAACGACAAGAGCTGGCTGCGCGGCATGCGCTACATCCTGAAGAACAACATCTTCAAGGAATGACCGGGGCCGCTGGCCGCGCGACCAGCGCTTTTTGACTTCGGTGCCAACGCTCGAAACTGTGTTCTGGCCGTGATTGACTCAGCAGGTCTCCGGTACACTCATTGATTGTATTAACGTCTCAATTTTTGAGGATTTGGATATGGAACGAAGATCAAAACGCACCAAGACGGCGCCCAAAGTCACGCCGAACAGACAAACACTTTGGAACGGCTATATCGCCTTCGCGGCGAATGAGACAACTCAGACCACGGGCGGTGGAAACGACACCAGTGCGACACTCCTTATCGGAAGCATACGTTACGGGGGTTCATCGACCAGCGTCTGCCATGCGGAAATGGATGCTCTGAACGACATTCTGATTGGCAATGGTGACGATCTGCAGGCCGTGATTGCTCACGCTGACAAGAAAGTCGAGTGCGAGGCGAAACCGTGTTGCTACCGATGCTCTGTCGTTCTGGGGCTGCTTGGTTTTGCTCCGTTTGACGAGAAAACCTTAAAGACCGCGAAGGGCATGGGGCAAACACAATGGGTTCTGCCCTCTCCGCTGAAAGAGGAGCTTGGAAAGATATACGGTGATATTGCCAATTTCCTGAGCAACTTCTCCAACGCTGGGAAACTCTAGTTATCGAACTGGCCCATCAACACCGATCCGAGGGACGATCTCCGGTCGGTCCCTCGACATGAAAATCAGCGGTCGCGGGCGAGGTCGACTGCGGCATCGCCGGCTCTTTCCATTTGCATTATGGGATCGATCGCATGCGTTGCCTCAGCCGCTTTAGCCGCCTTCGCCTCAGTCAGAGTGCGCGGCGTGAATTGCGATGAGTCATGGATCCGCGATCTTATCATCTCGTGGTTGGCGCAACAGAACGTGCACCTTCAAACCATTGGAAGCCGTTGCTAGTATGCGTGACACAGACTTCGATTCTCGCGGAGTTGCACGGCAAAGGAGTGCGTCAGATGTCGGAAAACATGCTGTTTGTAGGCAGCGGTGCGGGGATAGTCGGCCTCGTAATCGGCTTCCTTATGGGAGGGGTCGACGAGGACAAGCTGGTTGACTCGATCGGCGCCAAGGTCAGCGCGGGCGCCAAGTCCGCTGAACAGGCGAACGCCGATCAGATGGCGCAGGTGACCGAAACGATTGCGGCACTGAGTGCGCAGGTCACAGAACTGCAGGAGAACCAGACGGCGGTGCAAAGCGCCGGTGCCGAGAAACTGGATGCAGCCGTGGCGGCACTTGACGACCGGATCAGTGCCGTGTCCGCTGAACTCGCCGAGGTCGTTTCGACAAGCGGCGCAAGCCAGACCGCGCAGATCGAGGCTGCTCTGGCGGGTGGCATGGCCGAACTGCAGGGCTCGCTTGGAACGATGGCTGCGGTTGCCACCGCTGCTGCGACGGCCGCACCGGCATCGGGCGAGGATGCTGTCACACCGGATCCCGCAGCCGAACCTGCGATCGAAGGGACGCGCGTGGGGGAAACCAAAGTGCTCCTGGATGGCGCGGCCCGGGTCTTCGTCTCTGGCATGAATGCCGAAGAGGGCACCGTCCGCGTGGCCATCAATGGAACGTCAACACAGATGCTGGGCAGTTACCATAAGGTGAGCTTCAGCGCCGGTGGCAAGGACTGCCTGTTGCAGCTTGATGGTGTCACTCAAGGTCATGTACAAATGACGGCGAACTGCGCAGAATAGAAAAAAGAAAAGCAGGAGCCTTCGCATGAAAATCGGACGCGTCATTGCAGCCCTGGCTGCCATGTTGATTGCGGCTCAGGCTCATGCGGGTGAAACCTGGGACGAGTTGCGGCCCGCGATCTTTGGTGATGCCGTCCCGGTTGTCAGTCCCGATATCGTTACCTTGCATGCGCCTTACCGGACATATGCAGATCCGCGCACAGATGTGGGCGCACGGATCACCGCGCCGTTCGGCGAGTTCATCCGGATCGTGTCATTGATCATCGATGAAAACCCTATGCCGGTCTCGGCGGTTTTCGAACTTGCCGAGCCGCAGCGGGAGTTCGCATTCTCGACAACCATGCGGATCAACGGGCCCAGCATGGTCCGCGTTGTTGCCGAAACCGATGGCGGCAAGTTTTACATGCAGGAAGCGTTCCTGAAGACCTCGGGCGTCGGGGCGTGCTCGGCCCCTCCCGGGACCGACCCGATCGAGGCGCTGGCGAGCCTTGGGACCATGAACTTCAAGCTGCTGCCTACGGACAGCAAGACCATCGTCGCGGGTCTGGGCAAGGCGGCGCCCTTGCAGAGCAGCCCTTTTGGCGACGGCCGCGCGGTACAACTGGACATCGATCACCCCAGCCATTCCGGCATGCAGATGGATCAGATCACACTGCTGTTCATCCCGATGCGGTATGTCGAAACGGTTGAAGTCGAAACCGATGGCAAGCCCGCTTTCACGATGACGGGCTCGATTTCGTTCAGCGAGAACCCGGCGGTGCGTTTCGACATTCCCGCCGATAGCGTGGGCGTCGGGGTGAAGATGACCGACACCGACGGCGCGGTGTTCGAAGAGAACTTCAGCCTGCCAGGCGGCTAACCAGGCGGGCAGGGGGCATTCCGGTGTCGTCGCCCCATCGCCCAGCTTACAGAATCTCCGCGATTGGCGGGATCTTCTTCCATTCCGGTGTTGGCTGATTGGAGCCGTCCTTGAGGATGTGACGCGAGGGTGTGATTTTGAGCGGCCCCGGTTTGGCGGACTGCTATAGGCTTACAGTTTGAAGGCCTTCGGGGTTGGTTCTTTCGTATTCGACAGGTGACTTGTAGCCAAGCGCCGGCTAGTCGGTGTGTTCGAACCGCTTGACCTTCTCGACAGGCCAGTCCTCGAACTCCCAGCCATCGGTGCCTTCCGGATACCAGTAAACGTCGGTGTGGCCGTACTCCAAGGCACGCTTGGCAGCGTTCCAGGACATCCAGCATTCGGCAAGGCAGAAGAACAGGACCGGGTAATCCATGTTGCCTTGGGTCGCGTGGGCGAGCCCGGCTTTGAAATAGACCTCGGTATCGGCATGGATTGCGCCATAGCCGACATTGGGCAGCCAGATCGCCCCGGGGATCGAGCGGCGCGGCTTTTCCCGCCAGATCGTGCCTGCGGGCAGGCCCTCTGGTTTTGGCGGCCGTGGTAAGACATCGATGAACGCGGTCTTGCCTTCGCGCCACAGGCGGTGGGCGTCAGCATCGTCGACCACCGTTGCACCGGACAGCGATCCGGGCACGGGGGCGCGATAGTGATCCATCCGGTAGCTGTCTGGTTCCGGTCCGGCGTGTGCGTGCGGTGCACCTGCCAAGGCCAGCAGAAACACCGCAAGCAAGCCCCGACGCGTCACCGCGCGGCTTTCACGGTTTTGCCCTGCTCATCGATCAACGGCACGCCATACTCAGTCAGGATCGCGTCGATCTCGGTCTGGTTGCGCCGGATCAGCTTGTTCAGCTCGCGTTTCCACGTCAGCTCGCCTTGGCGGACCCCCAGCGTGATCCGGTAGAACATACGCGGCGCGCCTTCTTCCTTCAGAAGAGGCGTGGCAGTAAGTCCTTGCTGCTTGGCGAAGTATCCGCCGATCGGCCCCCACAGGATCGCGGCGTCGGTCTCGCCCGATTGCAGGTCTGCGATTGCCTGCTCGGCAGGTGACTCGACCCGGCGGTCGACCATCAGGCGATAGCCCTTGGCCTTTCCGATCAGCCCGTTTCGGGCCATGTGGGTCGCGGGTGGCGCCCCGGCCATGACTCCGATCCGCTTGCCTTGCAGTGCCGGATCGGTGATCCGGTCGACCGAGGCCAGTGGGCTGTCCGGCTTGGTCACGACCACGTAGGACGACGTGTAGTAGTGGTTCGAGTTCAGGACCAGTTCGTGCCCTTGGGCAAAGCCGATGATCAGATCGCACCGGTTCGCACCGAGCGTCCGGCGCACGAAGCCCAAAGCCTGGGGGAACCAGGTGTATTCTAGTGGCCGCTCCAGCTTGGCAGCGAGAAGCTCGGCAATCTTGTTCTCGAACCCTTCGCCCTCCTTGTTCGAGAACGGCATGTTCGCCGGGTCGGCACAGACACGCAGACGCGTTTGCGAGACCAGATCCGATGTTTGCGCGGGGACCTGCGGTGCCGTCGCCAGCAGCGCAAGGCCCAGAACGGTTGCGAGACCCCGTTTACCCGCCCATGCAGGCATCTTCCGCCTCCTTGAAGGATGCGGGCTTCGGATGCTTCTTGCCGGGGCGGCCACGGCCAATCGTGTCGCTGCCATGTGCTTTCAGATAGACGTAGATATCATCCAGGTAGCACATGACGTTCGGGTTATCGCCAAAGGCCGGCATCACGGAATTGGCGGCAGCCCCCACGACCTTGCGCCCGTTCACGACCACGTCGACGAACTCGTAGTAGTCCATGTCCATGGCGGATGTCTTGAGCGCCGGGGCATAGGTCGACCCCTCGCCATCTGGTCCGTGGCAGACATGGCATTCTGCATGATATCGGCGGAACCCCGAGAAGGTGTACCAGTCGACTGTTCCGTCGGCATCGACCTTGAAAGTCGGCACGTCATCGGCGGTGAAGTGCTTGCCGTCTTCGTCATAGCTGGCGGAAATGTTGTCTGCGGACGCGGTCACCGCCAGACACAGCGATCCGATGGCGAGCAGCAGGACTCGACACAAATTCATCATCACCTCCCCGGGTGTTTGTCTGTTTTTGTAGCTTCACGCTAGAATGAAATCCGGCGCGGGAACAACACCCGCGCCGGACAATTTCATAAGCGTTCCCTAAGGATTAGTCGGGAATTGCAAAGACCGTCAGCTGACCACCCAGCGCGGTGTAGTTGCTGAGAGCCGCATAGCCGCCCACGGCGCCCAGACCATCGTTCGGGTTCGTCAGACCTGCTGCCAGACCGATGCCGGCCCAGCCGCCAACACCCGAGAGGATGCCAACGTACTGCTTGCCGTCATGGCTGTAGGTCATGACGTTGCCGATGATGCCTGACGGCGTCTTGAACTTGTAGAGTTCCTGACCCGTTTCGGCGTCGACTGCCTTCAGATAGCCTTCCAGCGTTCCGTAGAACACCACGTCGCCAGCAGTTGCCAGAGCACCCGACCAGACCGAGAACTTCTCGGGCAGGGACCAGACGATCTCGCCCTTGATGTTGTCCCAGGCAATGAAGTTACCCATGCCGCCATGGCTGTTCATCGCCGGGTACATGGCCAACGTCGCCCCGACATAGGGCTGACCGGCAGTGTAGCTGACGCGGAACGGCTCATAATCCATGCAGACGTGGTTCGTCGGCACATAGAACATTTCAGTGCGCGGCGAGTAGGCTGCCGGTTGCTGGTCCTTGGTCCCCAGGGCTGCCGGGCAGATCTCGGTGGTGTTGACGTCCTCACCGTTCTGCTCGGTCGAGTAGCGTGGAACAACCTGCGGACGGCCATAGGTGTCGGAGTTCGGATCCATGTCGACATGGGTCGCCCAGTTGACCACCGGATCAAACTTCTCGGCCACCATCAGCTCACCCGACAAGCGGTCCAGGGTGTACCCGAAACCATTCCGGTCGAAGTGGGTCAGCAGCGCCCGCATTTCGCCATCAACTTCCTGATCTGTTAGGATCATTTCGTTGATGCCGTCATAGTCCCACTCGTCGTGTGGGGTCATCTGGTAGAACCATTTGGCCACACCGGTGTCCGGGTTGCGGGCCATGATGGTCATGGACCAGCGGTTGTCGCCCGGTCGCTGTGCCGGGTTCCAGGTCGATGGGTTGCCGGTGCCGTAGTAGAACAGATCCGCTTCCGCATCGTAGGAATACCAGCCCCAGGTTGCACCGCCGCCGATTTTCCACTGATCGCCTTCCCAGGTCTTCAGTGAACTGTCCTTGCCGATCGGCTTGCCCAGATGGGTCGTGTTCTCGTCAACGAGAAGCTGTTCGTCCGGACCCATGGAATAGGCACGCCAGACCTGTTCGCCGGTCTGCATGTCATAGGCGGTCACGTGGCTTTGCACGCCGAACTCACCGCCAGAAATGCCGACGATGACCTTGTCCTTGACCGGCAGAACGGTCGCGGTGTTGGTCTCGCCCTTGGACGGATCACCGTTGACGACCGACCACTTCACCTGGCCGGAATTGGCGTCCAGTGCGACAACGGTCGTATCCGCCTGATGCAGGAAGACCATGCCTTCTGCGTATGCCAGACCACGGTTGACCGTGTCACAGCACATCACCGGGATGACGTCCGGATCCTGTTTCGGCTCGTACTTCCACTTGATGGCGCCGCTGTTGTTCAGGTCGAGCGCATAGACGATGTTCGGGAACGGCGTGTGGACGAACATCGTGTCGCCGACAACCAGCGGAGATCCTTCGTGACCGCGCAGGACCCCGGTCGAGAAGGTCCAGGCCACCTGCAGATCGCTCACGTTCTCGCGTGTGATCTGGTTCAGTTTGGAGTATCTGGTGTTCGCATAATCACCAGTTTGCAAAACCCAATCGTTGGGGTTCTTCGTCGCGGTCAGGACACTGTCATTGGCGAGCGCAGGGCTCGCCAGCAATGCCACAGCAGAAATACCCAGTGCTAGGCGTTTCATGTTTCCTCCATGTATTGCGGATCGTCGATCGAACGTCCGCTCGCCGCATTGATGCGGTTCGATTTGTTCGACAGCCAACGCTGCCAGGCAGACTGCGCGTGCGTTTCGTGCGCTAGGATCAAATGACTACCGCAACGATCTAGGGCGCTCGTCTCATAAGAATGCAATAAAAAAATTATGGCGGATTTCGCATATCAGAAACGGAATGGCCGTCGAACGCGCGATTGAGAAACACGGATAGGTGGTTTTTTGCCTTGGGAAGGCGCGTTTTGCGCGCAGAATCCGAACCGAGAGATCGTTGAGACGTCAAAGACCGCCTAGCGCACCGCACGCGAGAGGTTTTTCACAGTGTGGAATGTCTTCTCGTCTTCGCCCTGGATTTGCATCAACCGAGTGCTCGTGACATCGGCGTTGTGGAATCGCGCGCCACTGACATCGGCGCGAGTCATCTCGGCCTCTGTCATTGCAGGCGAGGACAGGTCGACCCCGTCCAAGGCGGATTGTGCATGTCCAATGACCGGCGCGCTCAGCAGTGCCATGATGAGAAGTCTGCGCAGCATCGAGCGCCTCCTGGTTGGTCTCAGGGAAACGACGCGCCGGATTAGGAAAGCATACACCGCTGACTTGGCCGGGGCCAGACATGTCGGAGCGGGCGTTCTGCACGCCCAGCCCCGGTTCAGTACGTGACGACTGCTCTGATGCTTTCGCCTGCGTGCATCAGGTCGAAGCCGTTGTTGATGTCGTCCAGCGGCATGGTGTGGGTGATCATCGGGTCGATCTCGCCCTCCATGAACCAGTCGACGATCTTTGGCACATCCGTGCGCCCTCGTGGCCCAGGATCGCCGGGAACATGCCCTCGGGATCGGCGCCCGACAGGGTGAACTCGTCGGTGTGGCA
>JBCAXJ010000051.1:0-40115 GCA_038534135.1 Pseudomonadota bacterium
CACCATTGGTGACATCATGATGCAAAGCGCCCGCAGACCTTCGTGACGCGCGAAGTCCATGTCAGCGCCGGTTTCCTTGGCTTTCGCAAGTGCGTTCGTCAGTTCGTAGAGTTTCGCCACCGATTTGTTGAAGCTGAAACCCTCGATGCCCTCTGTCACGCCTTGGATCGCTGAGTGTGTCATACGACGCAGCGCGGTGGCCGAGTCTCCGATCGAGTCTGGTTTGGCGCCATCTCCGTATTTCAAGTCGTCCATCAAACGCCAGACGCGCTGCAGGAAACGCCACGCGCCTTCGACCCCAGCATTGGTCCATTCGACATCGCGCTCCGGAGGACTGTCGGACAACATGAACCACCGCGCCGTGTCGGCACCGTACTGTTCGATGATCGCCTCGGGGTCGATGACGTTCTTCTTAGACTTCGACATCTTGGTTGTGGCACCGATGGACACGCTTTCGCGACTGCCGATGCGTGTTGCGTTGCCGCTTTCGTCGCGTTGAACTTCCTCGGGGGTCAACCAGAGGGTCTTGCCGTCTTCTTTCACGGAATAGGTCTCGTGCGTAACCATGCCCTGGGTGAACAACGCGTTGAACGGCTCGCGCGCGGACTGCGGCAGATGCTGGGTTGCCGCCATCGCCCGGCAGAAGAAGCGTGAATACAACAGGTGGAGGATCGCGTGTTCGACACCCCCAATATATTGATCCACGTTCATCCAGTAATCGATGTCTGCGGAGTCGGTCGGCGTCTCGGCCCTTGGCGAGCAGAACCGCGCGAAGTACCAGGACGAGTCGACGAACGTGTCCATCGTGTCGGTCTCGCGCGTGGCGTCTGCACCGCATTTCGGGCAGGGCACCTTGCGCCACGCATCGTGCCGGTCGAGCGGGTTTCCCGGCCGGTCAAAGGTCACATCCTCTGGCAGCTTAACCGGCAGATCCGCCTTCGCCACGGGCACTGTTCCACACGTCTCGCAGTGGATGACCGGGATCGGCGCACCCCAATAGCGCTGGCGTGAGATTCCCCAATCGCGCAAACGGTAATTTTCGACACCTTTGCCCCAGCCGTGTTCTTCGGCAAAGGCAATCGTCGCGTCGATGGCCTCTTGACCGGTGGCGACGTCGAGCCCGGCAAAGTGATTCACCCAGCGGACCTTCTCGGTTTTGGGCGGCACGAAAGCGTCTTTTGCGACTGGTGTGTCGTCATCGAGTGCGAAGAACGTGTCGATCACCGGCAAGTCGTACTTGCGGCAGAAATCCAGATCGCGCTGGTCGTGGGCCGGACAGCCGAAGATCGCGCCGGTGCCATAATCCATCAGGATGAAATTCGCGATCCAGACTGGCAATTTCCAGTTCGGGTCCAGCGGATGGCTGACGGTAATGCCGGTATCAAGGCCTTTCTTCTCGGCCTTTTCAAGATCGGCTTCGGAGGTTCCGAGACGACGGCACTCGGCGCAAAATGCTGCGACGTCCGGATTGTCGGCTTCCAGCGCTTTTGCCAACGGATGATCCGGCGAGATGCCAACGAAACTCGCGCCCATGAGTGTATCGGGCCGGGTCGTATAGACGGCAACCTCGCCGTGGCCATCTGGAGCGCCTTGGGTCTTGAAGCCGAACTCCAGGCCGCGCGACTTGCCGATCCAGTTGGACTGCATCAGCCGGACCTTGTCGGGCCAGTCTTTCAGATCGTCGATTGCGCTGAGCAGATCGTCAGCCATGTCCGAGATCTTGAAGGCCCACTGCTGGCGTTCCTGGCGCTCGACCGGCGCACCCGAGCGCCAGCCCTTGCCGTCGATCACCTGCTCGTTGGCAAGCACGGTCATGTCGACCGGATCCCAGTTCACCACGGCCTTGCGTCGCGCGATGAAACCGGCCTCGAGCATATCCAGGAACAGGGCCTGTTGCTGAGCATAGTATTCCGGGTCGCAGGTCGCGAACTCGCGGGTCCAGTCCAGGCTCAGGCCCATCGACTTGAGCTGGCGCCGCATGGTCGCGATGTTCTCATAGGTCCAGGTCCCGGGATGGGTGTTGTTCGCCATGGCGGCGTTTTCGGCCGGCATCCCGAACGCGTCCCAACCCATCGGGTGCAGCACATTGAACCCGCGCGCCCGTTTGTACCGGGCAATGACATCGCCCATCGCGTAATTGCGCACATGGCCCATGTGAATGCGGCCCGAGGGATACGGAAACATCTCGAGCACGTAGTATTTCGGGCGCGCCGGATCGCGCTCTGCCCGAAAGGACTCGGCCTCATCCCATGCGGCCTGCCATTTCGGCTCGGCCTCGCGCGCATTGTATCGCGACATCGTCTGCCACCTGTCTGGCTTGGGTGTCCCGGCGCGGTGCAGTGGCCGGAACGAAAAACGCGCCCGTGATAGTCCGGGCGCGCCGTGAATTCAATCTGGCCGTGGCACAGACGCGCCAGTTGTGGAACTAGCCGGTGGCTGCGCCCTCGACTTCAGCAATACGGATCTGACGGGCACGGGTCAGGATCGCGTCTTCGATCTTGCGTGCGGTTTCGGCATTTACCGTGGCCGGAACCCAGACGCCGCCTTCATCGCGCACTTCGCGGTAGACCGCGACCTTGAGAGAGCTCGCAGCGAGTTGTGGACGGACCATGTAGGCCGTCACCTTGAAGCGTTCGCCAGGGATATCGGGGTTGGCGCCCCAATCGGTCGCGATCACGCCGGTAAACGGATCGGTCGATGCCAGGGGCAGGAAGCTGAGCGTGTCAAGCGCTGCGCGCCAGAGGTACTTGTTGACCGGGATCGCGTCTGACTGGCCCGGTGTGTCGCGGTTACCGCTGAGAGCTCCGGTCAAGGCGGTGAGCGAGGCTCCCTCTTCGCCAAAAAGACTTTCAGATCTCTGCGGATCGTACTGTGACGTCGGGCCCGTCCTGGGTCCGACGGGGTCCGCTGGTTTCTGGCTTCCGCCGCACCCGCTCACGATTAGAGCGCCGACAAATGCTAGAGTTGTGAACCGCCCCACCATGTCCAAATCCTCCCGAAATACGTGTATGTCAGCAGCTCTCCGCTGATGACGTTTTTACGCCTCACACGCGTTCGACCGTCTGTTTAACAACACCTGCCGCCAAGGCAACGTCCCAAACTTGCCATATTGTTGCAAAACTGCACCGCATCGCCCCACGATTGACAACACCGACTCACGCGAAGATTGACGGATTCCAGCGGTTGATTAACAACTGCGGTCGCGGGGCGTGTACGGCCCGGCGGTTTCGTTGCCGAAAAATGGCGGAACCACAAACAAACACACGTGTGAAACGAAGAGGGACAACATGAAGAAAGTACTTTTGGGCACCAGCGCGATCGCGCTCGCTGCTGCAACCTCGGCCAACGCGGCTGAGTGGAATGTGAAGGTCGGCGGCTATCACAACCAGATGGTTGCGTTCGCATCTTCTGATCAGGACAATAACACTGGCGCCGATTTCGACGGTGTCGATGTCAAGCAGAACGCGGAAATCTTCTTCCTGCCGTCGATCACGCTCGACAACGGCCTGAAGTTTGGTGCCAACGTTCAGCTTGAAAGCGCAGGCGGCAGCGGCACACCGGACACGATCGATGAATCGTACCTGTACGTCCGCGGTTCGTTTGGTGAGATCAACCTGGGTTCGGAGAACTCGGCTGGTTACAAGATGACCTACGGCGCGCCGAACAAAGCAATCATTGCTTTCAACTCGCCGTCGACGGACCAGTATATCCCGTGGACTGGCAATGGCGCTGGTAATGGTATCTTCCGCTCGACCTTGGGCTCGACCTTCATCGAGAACGACCGGAACAACGATGCCGACCGCATCACCTACTACACGCCGCGTTTCGCTGGTTTCCAGCTGGGCTTGTCCTATGCTCGTGACGGAAGCCAGGACAGCAATGCTCAGGTTGACATCAACCAGGCTGGTACGCTGAGCGACATCTTCGACGTTGGCGCCAACTACGTGAACGATTTCGGTGGCGTGAACGTCGCTGTTTCGGGTCGTTGGGGCATCGCAAACGATGAAGGTGCGGGCGATCCTACCGTACTCGGCTTTGGTGCCAATGTCGGCTTCGGTGGCTTCACGCTGGGCGGCTCGTGGGCTGAGCAGAATGAATCCGGTGACAACGATGGTACAGCCTTCGACGTTGGTGTCAGCTACGAGACCGGACCTTGGGGCTTCTCGGCCGTCTGGTTCCATGGTGAGAACGTTGATGACGACCAAGGCTTCGCAACCGGCCTGGACGAAGAGCAGGATACGTTCGGCATTGGTATCGACTACAAGCTTGCCAAGGGCGTTCGCTTGAATGCCTTCGGTGCTTACGTCGATTTCTCGGAAGACGATCCGGCTGCTGCGACGAACCGCGACACCGATGGCTTCATCATCGGTACCGGCATCGGTCTGAGCTTCTGATCCGAACGGGTCTCAATGCGTACTTAGCGGAGGGGGCTCGCCCCCTCCGTTTTCGTTTGTACCGGACTCAATGAAGCATCTAACGGTCATGAAATCGTTGTTCTGGCTCGCCTCCTACCCGAAGTCGGGGAATACGTGGATGCGCGCCTTTCTGGCCAATTACGTGTTCGATCAGCCAGAACCTGTCCCGGTGAATCAGCTCCATAAGCTGGGGATTGGCGATGCAATCGCGTCTGCCTACACGAAGGTCTTGGGAAGCGGTTTCGATCCCACCAATCCAGCAGACTCTGCAAGGGTGAGAGAGCCGTTCTTCAAGGCGCTCGTCGCCAATGGCGCTGATATCAACCTGGTTAAGACCCACAACCAGAATAATGTGGCGTTCGGGTGCAACCTGATCCCTGCTCACTACACCCGCGGCGCAATTTATATCATCCGTGATCCGCGCGATATGGTGATATCGTATGCCAGCCATCTAGGGATGGGCGTGGACCGTGCAATCGAAGGCATGAACACTGTCGATAATGCCACTGCTGCCGATGAGAAGAACGTGCATCAATTCCTGGGACGCTGGTCGGACCATGTCACCAGCTGGACGCGCAGCAAGAAGTTCGCGGTGACGGTGATCCGTTACGAAGACATGCTGGAGCGGCCAGAGAAGACCTTTGGAACTGTCATTCGCCGTGTCGGGATGCCGGTAGAGAAGGATCGCCTCGCGAAAGCGATCGAGTTCTCGAGCTTTGACAAACTCCGTGGGCAGGAGGAAGAGACCGGCTTTGTCGAGAATTCGGAGAAGCAGGAGCGTTTCTTTCGCAAGGGGACTTCCGGCCAATGGCGCGAGGAACTGACGCCTGATCAGGTTGCACGGATCGAGGCCGATCATGGCAGGGTCATGCGAAAGTATGGCTATCTCTGAACCGAGATTGCGTGGTTGACCTTCACCATCCGGTTCGCGATGTCTCTTCCATGCAACAACAGGACCTCCGACGGATCATCTGGCTGGCGTCGTTTCCGAAGTCTGGAAACACGTGGACGCGCGCCTTTCTTGCGAATTATCTCGCGCCGAAGGGTACTAAGCTCACCATCAACCAGTTGAACCAGTTCTCGACCGGTGATGTGCGGCAGGATTTCTGGGATACTGCCTGGGGGCGGCCCTATCAGGACCAGCCCGTCGAGACCGGCGTGGCACTTCGGCCAAAGGTGCTGAGCCTGATTGCCGGGTCGAAGCCGAGCCATCACTTCGTCAAGACCCATTCCAGGATAGACCGGATCGAGGGGCAGGATCTGATCCCGGCCAGCGTCACGGCGGCAGCGATCTACATAATCCGGAATCCGTTTGATCTGGCGCTTTCATACGCACGGCATCTGTCGATTTCGATCGACGAGGTGATCGAGCGGATGACAAGCCCCGGTGGGGTCAACATCACGGCGACGCAGATTCCGGAGTTCATCGGCCGGTGGGACAACCATGTGGCCAGCTGGACGGGGGCCCGCGGATTGCCGCTGCACCTGATGCGCTACGAGGACATGCAGGCGGACACTGAGCGCAGCTTCCGCAAATTGTTGGAGTTTCTTCAGATCCCGCAGGACATGGGCGCTCTGCGCCGCGCGATCCGGGCATCAAGCTTCAAGGAGCTCCGCAAACAAGAGCAATCCGAGGGTTTTGGAGAGAAACCGGCGGGCATGGACCGGTTCTTTGCGTCAGGAACGACGGGGGGATGGCGCTCGGCGTTGTCGGCGGATCAGGTACGGAGGATCGGCGACGAATTTCAGCTTGCCCTGGAACGTCATTACCCCGAGATGCTGCCCGAGGTTCATGAAACGATGGGGTCCAGCCGATGAGTGCGCTTGGTGACATTCAAGTTAGGATTGACGCGGCTTGCACAAAGGCGGGGCGGGCGAACGACGTGACCCTGATCGCGGTCTCGAAAGTTCAGCCATTGGAGCGTGTCGAGGCGGTTCTGCAGATGGGTCACCGGGTGTTCGGTGAGAACCGCGTGCAGGAAGCCGCCGGAAAGTGGCCCGGATTCCGCGAGACGTTTGAGAACATCGACCTGCACCTGATCGGGCCGCTGCAGACGAACAAGGTGAAGCAGGCGGTTGGCCTGTTCGACGTCATCCACTCGGTCGACCGCGAAAAGCTCGCCCGAAAGCTGGCGGACGAATTCGACGCTGCCGACAAGCAGATCCCGTGTTTCCTCCAGATCAACACTGGTGAGGAAGAGCAGAAGGCCGGATGTCTGCCCGCCGAGGCCGATGCGTTCGTGCGTGCGTGTCGGGAGGACTACGCGCTGCCAGTTGCCGGATTGATGTGCATACCCCCGGCGAATGAAGAACCGTCGCTGCATTTTGCGTTGCTCAAGAAGATCGCGATGCGGAACGGCCTGAGTGGGCTTTCGATGGGGATGAGCGGCGATTTTGAAAGCGCGATCGCTCTGGGTGCGACGCATATCCGGGTTGGATCGGCTATTTTCGGAGCGCGTGTGCCCGGCTGAGGCGGCAATCCCGTATCTTGGCCGTTTCTGCACATCTTGGCCCAATGCTGGTCCAGATGGGCTGCAATCCCCACATGAAATATGACACAAGGTCCGCTTGAAGCGGTCCGTCGGAGGCATCGGGTGGTACGGCGTAAGAAGACCGAGAAAAAGGCGACAGCGAAGCCAACGGATCGGCCCGGGCTGATCGGGCGGGCCGTGCGGGGTGTGATCCGCATAGTCTTCGGCCTGGTCTGGCGTTTGGGTGTTGTCGTTGCACTGATCGTTGCCGCGGCTGCTGCGTTTTTCTATGCGCAGCTCCCTGCTTATGAAAAACTGTTCGATGGGCGCGGCGTGGGATCGGTGACGTTGCGCGATGCGGACGGAGCGATCTTTGCCTGGCGCGGAGAGCAGTACGGAGGGGATCTGAGCGTCGATCAGGCCTCAGCGCATCTTGTGAACGCGGTGATCGCGGCCGAGGATAAGCGGTTCTACCGGCATTTCGGCCTGGATCCGCGCGGTATCGCGCGGGCGATGTATGTGAACATCCAGCGCGGCGCTTTTGTGCAGGGTGGATCGACCCTGACCCAGCAGGTCGCGAAGAATGTCTTTCTGAACGCCGAACGCAGCCTTGAGCGCAAGATCAAGGAAGTGCCGATGGCGCTGGCCTTGGAGTTCAAATACTCGAAGGAACAGATCCTTTCGATCTACCTGAACCGGGTCTATCTCGGGGCTGGGACCTATGGTTTCGAGGCTGCGGCGCAACGGTATTTCGGAAAGTCTGCGCGGGTGGTCACTCCTGCAGAGGCCGCAATGTTGGCAGGCCTTTTGCGTGCGCCATCTCGTTATGCGCCGACAAATGATATTACCCTCGCCCAACAGCGGGCGAACGTGATTGCCCGGCTGATGTTCGAGCAAGGCTATCTGTCCGAGATCGACATGCTCGAGATCCGCGCGAAGCCAGCGGTTTTGTCACATGAGGCGGCGGCGCGGGCGGGGGGTGCGTTCGCTGACTGGGTCATGGAACGCGGTGGCGAGGATAAGTTCCTGGATCTGTTGAAGACCGCGGATATCGAGATCGAGACGACGTTTGACCCCGATACGCAACGCTCTGCTGAGCAGGCCCTGGCCGATATCTTCGACAAGAAGGTGCGTGAGGGAAGCGAAGCGCAGGCCGCCATTGTCGTGATGACCTATGACGGTGCGGTGAAGGCTGTCGTCGGTGGGCGCGAGCGCGGCCCGGCGCGGTTCAATCGCGCGACGCAGGCGCTGCGCCAAACCGGCAGTGCCTTCAAGCCGATCGTCTACGCGGCGGGGTTGGAATCGGGGCTGTCTCCGCTGGATGTGTTCGAAGACAAGCGGATCAACATTCGGGGCTGGTCGCCCTCGAACTACAACAACCGGTTCACAGGTCCCGTCACGCTGCGCGAAGCGTTGGCGAAGTCGATCAACACGGTCGCGGTTCAGGTATCCGAGCAGGCCGGACGCGCCAAGGTGCGTGAGCTGGCCGGTGAGATGGGCCTGACCTCGGAAATGGCGCCGGGCCCGGCGATCGCGCTCGGCACGTCGGAAGCCCGGTTGATCGAAATGACCGGTGTGTTCGCGACGATTGCCAATGGTGGCCGACGGGCCGTTCCGCACGGTGTGACGGCAATCAAGCTGCGCGGTGACGAGCTTCCGATCGATCGTGGCCCGGTCGAACTGGGACCGCAGGTGATCTCGGCCAGGACCGCAGGCCTGTTGACGAACATGATGGAGGCGGTCGTGACGGGCGGTACCGGCGGTCGCGCAAGGATGGCCGACTGGCAGGTCGCGGGCAAGACCGGCACGACGCAAAAGGCCCGAGATGCGTGGTTCATCGGCTTTACCGCCGATTATGTAGCCGGCGTCTGGATGGGGTATGATGACAACCGACCATTGACCGGCGTCACCGGCGGAGGCCTGCCCGCCGAGATCTGGCAGGAAGCGATGAACCGAATTCACGCCGGGCGGACACCGCGCCCCCTGAATTCAATCGCCCCACAACCGCGTGAGCCATTGATTGCCGAACGCACACCGGATCGTGACGGTGGCGCCGGTGGGGGCGACTCACTGGTCGAGCGGATATTCCGTGACGTTGTCCGGGATCTGACCGGCGATGAGCCCGCACAGGCACCTGATTGGAATCCGGAAGCGGGAAGCGACCGGTAGTCCGCCGCACGGCATGAGGGCCGGTATCGTAAAGTCCCGTTCGGCCTTCCTATGCCGCGCGGTCGACGACGATCTCTTTCGAGCCGTGTCGAACTGCCTGCGCGTCGAGCGATGAGACATCAACGTCCGCCTCGGTCATCTTGATGACGACGTCTTCTGCCGAGAGGTTGGAGAGACCGTTCATGTCGACCCCGGCGTCCGCGAAGTTTGCTGTCAGGTCCTTGTGCGCCCGAAAGTCTTCCATAAGTTCGCCTATATCGGCGCTGTGCATCAACCGCGACGTCTGACCCAAGATTCCGGTGAAACCGAACATTGCTAGTCTCCCTGTTGTGTTGACCATAGATGTTGAAGTGAGGGCAACCGCGATACAGACAAGCGTGTTGAACCACGCGGTTGGATAGGATTGTCCTATCGTCGTCAGGAGCTGCTAGGTTTCCAGCATCAGGGCTGGGAATTGCTGCGAGGCGACATCCCGGATCAAGTCTGCAATGACGTGATAGGCCCGGGCGCGCCCGGCGCTCTTGCGCCAGACCAGACCGACCGAGCGGCTGATGCGCTGGCCCTTGATCGGGCGGACGATAACCTCGCTTTGCGAACCGATCTCAGACTTGGCATAAAGCGCAGGCACAAAGGTCAGACCCATATTCATGCCGACCATGGTTCGAAGTGCATCCAGACTGGTGCCTTCGTAATCGCGGAGCAGCGTTGCGCCGAACTGCTCACAAAGTGCCGAGATCTGGTCGTGCAGGTGGTAATGTGGGTTCAGGGACAGGATCTGCTCACCGACCAGCGCTTCCCCCGGGATTGCATCGCGCGCGGCCAGCGGATGCTCCCTCGGCAATGCCAGGTACAAGGGTTCGCGAAACAGGCGGCGGGTTGTCAGTTCCGCCCCGGCAACCGGCAGTTGCGCGAGGATCACATCGTGGATCCCGTCGGCAAGCTCGAATTCCAGCTCTCGTGGTGCGCCCTCTCGGACGTACAGCTTGAGCTGCGGGTTCTCGCGATGCAGCCGCGTCACGATATGTGGGAGCAGGTAGGGTCCAAGGGTCGGCTTGGCGCCGAGCTTGATCGTACCGATCAGCCCATGCTGCGCGGATGCCGCGAGATCGGCGATGTCCTGCACCCCGTCGATCACCTCGCGCGCGCGGGCCACGACCTCCCGGCCGATCGGGGTCATGTTGACACCAGAGCGTCCACGTTCGACCAGTTGCACGCCCAAGACACCTTCGATGTTCTGAATCTGCGCACTGAGCGACGGCTGACTGATGCCGCACCTTTCTGCCGCGCGCCGGAAGTGATGGGTGTCCGCCAGAGCAAGCAGATAGCGGAGCTGTCGAAGCGTGATGTCCGTGGCGTCCATATTCGTCCTGCGGTGTTCGGTCGTGCGAGATGTGTGGTACGCGCTGAACGTGTGCCGAGCACCTGACCCGCGCGAGACTGATCGGGTAATCCTATCAGATTTATAAGGTTCGTCTGCTTTTTCCGAACGCAGCTTGACGCCAATTCTTCCGAGGGCGCCGCGCAAGACGTTCTTGAGGATCTGGTCGAACGCGATGTGACGGTGCCCACCACGACGCAACCACACCGATGACAGATCGAAGCAAGGAGGTTTCAGATGATCCTGAATATGCAGAACGTGAAAACGAGGTCACTGCTGCATTGGAAAGAGACGGTCGAACGCCGACGAGCACAACTCTCCGAGGAGATTGATGGCCATCGCGGACGGCCGCTACCAGATTTCCTCGCGATTCAGGCTTTGAAACGTGAGTGCGCTCGGCTGAAGGATGATCTGACCTTGATCGAGGGTGTCTTGCGGACGATCCGGACGCCAATCGCCCCGGAAGCAGCGTAAGCGACGATGTCCCGGCGCGTCGTGCAATCGACCCGCCGGGCAGTCTTGGGGCCAGAGATGCGATGCTCTGGCCCGTTGAACGTCTTTACAATCCTCAGCCCGCAAAGAGAGCCTTGATCCACGCAAGCTTGTAGGCGCCCGGATTGTTCTTGGCATGGGCCTTGTTGTAATCCTTGGCACGTTTGAATGCGGCCATGGCCTGGGCATTGTTCGAGGTGAAGAAGAAGCCCGAGTCCTTCTGATAGCCGACGGCGCGGTCCTTGATGCTGTCGAGGTACTTCTTGCCGGCTGCGTACTGAGCAGCGGGATCGCCGGGGCCGAACAGGTTCACGAAGTGATGGGTCGTGCCGCAGAAACCTGAGTTCAGCGCGACGCAGGCAAGAACCGGCGAGTGGCACGCATAGCTCGACCACCACTTAGTGAAGCGCTTTTCATCGAAGTGAATGGCGTCCTTGGCGGATGACGCGGCCTTCCAGTGGTCCTTGCATTCCTTGATGAACTTCTTGATGCGCAGGGTTTCGACCATGCGGAAGATGAATTTGGTGACACATTCGACGAAGCCGAGCACCAGTTTGGCGACCGCGCCGCCGATGCCGCCCAGCATGGTGGCCGTTGCGGTTCCAGCGCTGGACAGGATGTGCCACAGGCCTTCGCCCGCGTTCTGCGCCATGGCAACGTCGATGGCGTTCAGGATGACCTTGGTGTGGCCCGAGTTCCAGTTGACGGTCTTGTTCGCCTGCCAGCGGTCATAGGCGTGGATGGCGCTCTCGCCGACTTTCCAGACGCCTTTGCCGAACTTCATGATGTCCTTGATGATGCCCGCTTGGCTGACGATCAGACCCGAGAAGAAGCCAACCATCTTTTTGAGGATCTTGATCCAGTTGGGCAGGCCTTCCTTACCGAGATCCAGCTTTTCCGAGATCTTCTTGCCGACTGCCTGGCCAACCTTCAACAAGACGCTGTCGACTTCCTTGGCATCCTCAAGCTGTTTGCCTGCGAGGCCCATTTTGGCCTTGGTTTCCGGGATCTTGTCTTCATAGACCTTGACGATCTCGGTGCTGCCATAGGCTGCGATGTCCGTGTAGAGCTTCCCGCCCTTTGCCGCGATCTGACCGCCGACATTGCCGGTTTGCTTGGCCACGGCGCCGCCGATGCCGATGCCGCCGCCGATCAGTTTGCCCGCCCCTTCCAGCGCCACCGAGACCAGAGATTCGTTCACGGTCGCGTTCGAGAAGAGGTACAGGATCGAAAGGCGCGCATAAGCCATCTCGTTCGCCCAGCGCTCTTCTTTCGTTTGGCCGGGCAGTGGCTTCATCTTGGCAATGCCCTTCGACTTGAGCGTGGGCAGAGCTTTGGTGGGTTGGGCTTTGGTAATGGGTCCATCGAACGGCATGGTCTGGGTTCCTGTCCTGAAATTTCTGTTCAGAGTGAGGTTTGGTGCGATCAGGCGTCTTCGAATTCTGAAGAGAGCATGTTCTATCCTGATTTAAATGTCAATTTGACTATTTTAATAGTTTTACAACAGAATTGTTACACTGTTTGGTGGCATGATAACCCGTTCAGAAACCGGGGTTTTCTGAACCAAGGCTGCTGCAGTTCTGGATGAATTTGGCGCTAACACTGTGCTCAGGCCGTGTTTAGAATCACGCCTGCTCAAGGCTGGAACGGTGCTTTGAGAATCAGACTTAGCCGACTGCTGCAGAGATTCTCGTAGGGTTCACGCTCTCGCGCATCCATTGTTGCAGGACACGGACGGAGTGTTCGGAATTCACGCCACAGGCGGGATCGAGTACCAGCGGACCCGGCACGTAACCGCGCGAACCGAGGCCCTTCTGGACGCTTTCGACCAGCAGGATGTCTTCCTCAACCGTGGTTGCGCGGTCCTGAATCGCGAGCCGCCGAATTGCCTCGTCATCCGCGCCGTTGATCGAGTACCAGCCTCGCCAGACAATGACCTTGTCCTCGGCCACTGGGCGCCAGTGATAGGTGTTCAGAACGTTCCCCGGATAGACCTGGAACGAGAACATCGGCCATAGGAACCAGCTTGAATACTCGTGACTGTGGGGCAAGCCCGAGTTGATGTCGTAGGTCATCTGGTCGAGGTTCTGGCACTCGGTGGTGTGCCGCAGGCAATGGCCTTGCGGTTGAATGTCATAGGTCTCGGGCCGTACCACGCCGGTCGCGAAGGTCGGGTGATTCAGGCTGCAATGGTAGCATTCTGAGTAATTCTCGACGCTGACCTTCCAATTGCAGTTCTCCGGAATCTCGACCCATTCCAATGGTTTGAGGTGGCCGTGATGCGGCAGCCAGTCTTCCATTTCCGCGCGGGCGCCGGGGAACCAGTCATCCATCGGTTTGGCGTTCGGGTCGAGGTTGACGAAGACGAAGCCCAGGAACACTTCGGTTCTGACCTCGGTCAGGCAGACGCTGGACTTGTCGAAGCCCTCAACCCTGTTCAGGTTTGGTCCGGCACGCAGGCCACCGGTGAGCTCGTATGTCCAGGCGTGGTAGGGGCAGACGATCACCCGGGTCGTGCCCGTGCCCTGAACCAACTGGTGCGCGCGGTGCTGGCAGACGTTGTAGAAGGTGCGGATGGCGCCGTCGCGGCCACGCACGCAGAACAAGCTCTCGCCCGCCATCTCGAAAGCATAGTAGTCGCCGGGGCCCGGGATCTCGCTGGCATGGCAGGCGAACTGCCAGGTCTTGGCGAACAGTCCGTGGCTTTCGATCTCGAAAATCTGCGGATCGGTGTAATAGCGCGCTTCGAGCGAGTGGATCAGGCTCATTCGAAATCCTCCTGATAGAGGCCAAGGTCGTGCCGCCGGGCATGAAAAGTCTCGACCCGTTCGACGATCTCCGGGCTCGCGACGGCAATGACGAAGGACAGCAAGGTCTCAAGCAGGGCGATCGTTGCGACCGATGACGGGAAGAACTGCGGCGTCTCGGTCGATATTGTGAAGCTGTGATCGGCGATGCGCGCGATGGGCGAGGCGAGGCTGTCGGTGATGGCAATGATCGTGATGTTCTGGGCGCGGGCCTGTTGAACGGCCTCGATCACTTCACGCCGATAGGGTCGGGTCGTCATGGCGATCAGGACATCGCGTTCATCGGCCCAGGCCAGGTCGTCCGTGGCCGAGGAACCGGCACGTGGCAGGGCGTGGAACGCCACCATGCCGGTCGACGCCAGATAGGTGAAGCTGCGGGCGTTGCTGTTGTTGATGCCGACGCCCAGCGTGAAGACGCTGCGGGCGGACCAGATCGCCTCGGCCGCGACCTTCAGCCGGGTCTCATCGATGGCTGCGAAGGTTTCTTCGATGTTCGACAGCGCGCCGTGCACCATGTCGGCATAGAGCGCGCCGAGGTCGCCGCCTTTGCGGACGTCCTGCAGCCAGCGGGCGCGGTCGGGGAAGCTCATCCCGCCTTTCCGAATCGCATCGCGGAACGGTGCACGGAAATCTTCGTACCCTTCGAAGCCGACCTGACGGGCCATACGCACGAAGGTATTCGGCTTCACATTGGCAGCATCGGCGATCTCGCGCACCGTTGAGACGCCAACATCCTGAGGATTCTCAAGCACATAGCGGGCGGCCTTCTGCGCCTCGGGCGTCAGGTCCTCCCACTCGTCGGACAGCCGTTCGAGCACGGCGTTTGATACATCTGTGCCATTCATGATTGACGACGGTACAAATGTACGCTTTAGCTGTCCAGAACAAACTGTTGTTGCAAGGACGAGCCGGATGAGCGGACAGGATGTGCCGGGCCACGCACGGGTCGTGATCGTTGGCGGGGGCGTGATGGGCTGCGGTCTGGCCTATCATCTGGCGCATGAAGGTTGGACCGATGTCGTGCTGCTGGAGAAGGCCGAGCTGACATCCGGCTCGACCTGGCACGCGGCGGGGCAGATCACGCATTCAACCTCGTCCTACGGCTTGGGCAAGTGCGTGGACTACAACATCGACCTGTACTCTGGGGCGTTGGAGCGTGAAACCGGGCAGGCTGTGACCTGGCACGGCTGCGGATCGTTCCGGCTGGCCTATACCGAGGACGAAATGGACTGGCTGCGACACACGTTGTCGGTCGGCCGGTCGCTGGGCTTCAACATCGAGCTGGTCGGCCCGAATCGTATCGCCGAACTGCACCCGTTCTACAACCTCGATGGTGTGAAGGGCGCTTTGCACACGCCGGATGACGGCCATGTCGATCCGTCGAACGTGACGATGGCGATGGCAGCGGGCGCACGGCAGCTTGGCGTTAAGGTGATCCGCCGGTGCCGGGCGACGAACATCACGCAGGACGCGAACGGGGAATGGGTGGTCGAGACCGAGAAGGGCACCATCCGCTGTGAGCATGTCGTCAACGCTGGTGGCACCTATGCGCGGCAAATGGGCGAGTGGTCGGGCCTGCAACTGCCGATGACCTCGATGACGCACCATTACCTGGTGACCGATACGGTTCCGGAATTCCTCGAGCTTGATCGCGAGCTGCCGGTGATCCGCGATGACAAGATGGTCTCGGGCTATATCCGGATGGAGCAGAAGTCCGGCCTGATCGGGATCTACGAGAAGGAGAACCCGAATTCGGTCTGGCACGATCACTGCCCATGGGAAGCCGAGAACGAGCTGTTCGAAGCGGACTATGACCGGATCATGCCGTGGCTGGAAAACGCGATGGAGCGGATGCCGATCCTGGCAGAACTCGGCATCAAGCGCGAGGTCCATGGCGCGATCAGCCATCCGCCGGATGGCAACCCGCTGATCGGTCCGGCGCCGAGCGTGCGGAACTACTGGTGCTGCTGTGGCACGCAGATCGGCATTGGCTGGGGTCCGGGCCTGACGCGGGAACTGGCGCGTTGGATGGTGCACGGCTCGGCCGATATCTCGATGCGCGAATACGATCCGCGCCGGTTCGGCGGGTATGCGACCAAGGACTGGCAGGTCACCAAGGCGCACGAGGACTATTGCCTGCGCCACGAGATCCCGTTCCCGCATTTCAACCGGATGGCCGGGCGGCCGGTCAAACCATCGCCGCTTTATGACCGATTGAAACAGAAAGGCGCGGTCTACGAGGAGGTTTATGGCCATGAGCGTCCGCGCTGGTTTGCGCGCAACGGTGTCGCACAGCAGGACCATTACTCGTTCAAGCGCAACGATGTGCACGACATGGTCGGGATCGAATGCAAGGCGGTCCGCGAATGCGTCGGGATCATGGACATCTCGGCCTTCACCAAGGTTGAAGTGGCCGGGTCAGATGCCGAAGCCTTTCTGGACGGGTTGGTTGCGAACCGCTTGCCGAAAAACGTGGGTGGCATTGCGTTGACCCACCTGCTGAACCGGCGCGGCCGGATCGAGATCGAACTGACGGTCGTCCGGTTGACCGAGGACCGGTTCTACCTGGTCTGCGCGGCATTCTTCGAGCAGCGGCTGCTGGATCATCTGGACCTGCACCGGAATGGCGAGGATTTGGAGGTGATCCTGCGATCGAACGACTGGGCGGCGCTGGCGCTGAACGGTCCCCGGTCCCGTGACGTACTGGGCGCCTGCACTGATGCCGATCTCAGCAATGCCGGGTTCCGCTGGCTGACTGCGCAAGAGATTGAGGTCGCGGGCCACACGGTCTGGGCCTTCCGCATGTCCTATGCTGGGGAGCTGGGTTGGGAATTCCACATCCCGCGCGAGAGTGCCTTGGCCGTCTATGACGCGTTGTCGGCGGCGGGCGAAGCGCACGGCATTGTCGACTACGGTTCGTTCGCGATGAACGCGATGCGCATGGAGAAGGGCTTCAAGGGCGCAGGCGAGTTGACGAACGAAGTCACCCTGCCGGAAGCCGACGTGATGCGGTTCGTCAAGCTCGACAAGGCGTTCTTTGGCAAGGCCGAGACCGAGGTCAGTGCCAAGGCGAACGGATCCATGCCGTGGGTCTGCGCCTATCTGGAGATCGAGCCGGATGGCGAGGTCGATGGGCATGGCGGCGAGGCAGTGCTGGTCGATGGCGAAGTCGTCGGTTCGACAGCCTCTGTCGCGTACGGACATACCTATGGGAAGGTTCTGGCGTTTGCTTACGTCAAGCCGCATGCCAACGTGCCAGGGCGCGATATCGAGGTCGTGGTCGCGGGCCAGCCTCGGCCCGGGCGCATTCTGGGTGATGCGGTTTATGACCCGGAAAGCAGGTTGCCCAGGACAGACGCATGACCGACATTCCGAATACGATGCAGGCCGTCGTGCTGATGCGTCACGGTGGTTTGGATGCGCTTGAGGTCCAAGATGGTTGGCCTGTGCCGGTGCCGACGCGCCAGGAGATCCTGATCAAGGTTGGTGCCTGCGGGTTGAACAACACCGATGTGAACACGCGGTCGGGCTGGTATTCCAAGGCCGTGCGCGACGCGACGACCGGAGACGCCTATACCGAAGTCGACGATACCGATCCGACCTGGGGCGGTTCCGGGATTTCCCTGCCTCGTATCCAGGGCGCCGATGCGGTGGGCCGGGTCGTCGCCTGTGGGCTGGAGGCTGATACCGCGCTGATCGGCAAGCGGGTCATGGTCGAAGGCTGGCAACGGGACTGGTCAGATCCCACGAACCTGAGCAAGACCGGTTATTTTGGCAGCGAATGCGATGGCGGGTTCGCCGAGTATACCAAGACCGATCAGCGCAACGTTGCAGTCATTGAGTCCGAGCTGAGCGACGCGGAACTCGCGACGTTCTCGTGTTCGTACACCACCGCCGAGGGGATGCTGACGCGCGCCAAAGTCGGCGCCGACGACGTGGTTTTGGTGACCGGCGCGTCGGGCGGCGTGGGCTCGGCGCTCATTCAGTTGGCCAAGCGCCGGGGCGCGACGGTTGTTGGCCTTGCCTCGGAAGCCAAGCACGAGATGCTGGCGCCCTTGGGTGCCGATGCCCTGCTGGGACGCACGCCCGAGGATCTGCCCGCAGCGCTACAGGCCGCGATTGGCCGTCCGGACGTCACGGTCGTCGCCGACATCGTTGGCGGGGACTATTACCCCAAGCTCATCGAAGCGATCGCACGCGGTGGGTATTATACCTGCTCCGGTGCCATTGCCGGACCGATTGTCGAGCTGGACCTGCGGACGTTCTACTTGAACGACCTGACGTTCCATGGCTCGACCATCACGCCGCCCGAAGTGTTCAAGAACATGGTGAGCTATGTCGCGACGGGCGAGATCACGCCGCTGCTCGCAGCGACTTATCCGTTGGCCGAATTCCACGCAGCGCAGACGTTGTTCATCGAGAAGAACCATGTCGGCAACATCGTGGTCGTGCTATGAACCACCCGGTCTTTGCAGAGTTGATCGAAACCGCGCGCGAGGCGCACAAGCGTCTCCCGCAGTTGGCGGCTTTCTGCGACTTCCCGGACGACCTGACCGAGGCGCCCGTGGACCAGCGGCATTTCCCGTGCGCTCAGATGATGGAGGCCGACCCGGTCCTGCGCGACCCCGCGATGGACCCGCTGGCGAAGGCGTTCCTGGCGGGCAGCCCCCATGCCCATTGGCGCGACACCTATGCTGGAACGGATATCGGGCAGGATTTCATGGACCGGTTCGGCTGCTATTGCCTGATCGGACCGGGCGGGGCCTATCGCAGCAATCAGATGCTGGGGTTCGTCGTCTATATGCCGGCGAAGCTTTGGTATCCGTGGCACGATCATCCGGCCGAAGAGCTTTACACGGTTCTACACGGTGAGGCCGAGTTCCTGCGGGAAGGTGAGCCGTCCGAGACGCTGCGGGCCGGGGAAAGCTCGTTCCATGCGTCGAGCCAGTCGCACGCGATGGAGACGCATGACCATCCGGTCGTCGCCTACGTCGTCTGGCGCAATCACTTCGAGACCAATCCTGCGCTGACCGAACGGGACGTCGCGGCGCAATGAAGATCGTGCAGATCCGGGCCCGCAAGACAGCGCTGCCATATATCGGCGGCACTTATGTCTGGGGAACAGGCGACGCGATCGAGACGGATAGCTTAGTGCAACCGATGCACCGGGGCCGGGTATGACTCCGGACTTTGAAAGCCTCGGTGAGCCGGTGGCCGTGTTGCGGGTGGCGACATGATACCGGCCTTGCCACCGCAGATTGCCGAGGTGGTCGGGTCGTATCCCAGCCAGGCGCAACAGGATTTCGATGCGATCCGCGCGATGATCCATCAGGAAGCCGAGCGTCTGGATGCCGCGCCGCTGAACGAGACGTTGAAATGGGGAGAGCCGGCTTTCCTGACGGATGCAAAGCGGACGGGCACGACGATCCGTCTGGCGTGGAAACGGAAACTGCCCGACGTTCTGGGCCTGTATGTGCACTGCCGAACGGCATTGGTCGACGCGTGGCGCGATCGATTTCCGGAGCTCGGGTTTGATGGGAACCGGGCGCTTCTAATGCCGCTCGAAGATGACCTGCCAGTTGAGGCGTTGCGGCAATGCATCTTTGACGCGCTGACATATCGGCGGGGCAGGCGCGCATGAAGATCACCCGGATCACCGTGTTTCACGTCGATCTGCCGCTGGAGCATCCCTATTGGCTGTCCGGCGGGCGGCTGAAGTTCGAGGTGCTCGACGCAACCATCCTCAAAATCCAAACGGACGAAGGACTGACCGGCTGGGGCGAGGGAACACCTTGGGGCCACACCTACGTGCCTGCGCATGGGCCCGGTATCCGCGCCGGGATCGAGACAATGGCGCCCTTCGTTCTGGGTCTCGATCCGCGCTGTGTTCTGGGCGTCGAGCGGGCGATGGATCTGGCACTGCCGGGGCATCTCTATGCGAAGAGCCCGATCGACATGGCGTGCTGGGACATCGCCGGGCAGGCTGCCGGGATGCCGATTGCCGATCTGATGGGCGGCGGATCGCGGACGCCGCGCTCGATTGCGTCCTCGGTCGGCGCCAAGAAAGTCGAGGAAACCCGCGAGGTTATCGAACGGTATCGCGCGCGCGGCTACGTCGCGCATTCGGTCAAGATCGGCGGGGACGTGGAACGCGACAACGCGCGCGTCCGCGATGTCGAGAGCATCCGCAAACCGGGCGAACTCGTGCTCTACGACGTGAACCGGGGCTGGACCCGCCAACAAGCGCTGCGCGTCATGTCGGCCTGCGAAGATCTGCACGTGATGTTCGAGCAGCCGTGCGAGTCTTTGGACGACATCGCAGCAATCGTGGGTAGGCACGCGGCGGCGGTCTCGGTCGATGAGAGCCTTGTCACCGTGCAGGATGCGGCCCGGATTGCGCGCGACGGTTTAGCCGAGGTCTTCGGCATCAAACTGAACCGTGTCGGTGGGCTGACCAAGGCCGCGCGGATGCGGGACATCGCGCTGGCGCATGGGATCGACATGTTCGTGATGGCGACTGGCGGGTCGGTCCTGGCGGATACCGAGGCGCTGCATCTGGCGGCGACGATTCCCGATGCCAACTGCCATGCGGTTTGGGCCTGTCAGGACATGATTACCGCCGAGATCGCCGGTGGCCGAGGGCCGCGGAACATCGACGGGCACCTGCATCTGCCGGAGGCTCCGGGTCTGGGCGTGGCGCCGGATGAGGATGCATTGGGTGCCCCGGTCGCGGTCTACGAGGTATAAGCGATGAAGATCACGCGCCTCACGCTCTGGCATGTGCCGCTGACGAGCCATCAGACCTATTACATGTCGGACGGCAAAGCCTGTGGCACGGTTGATACCGTGGTGCTTCGGATCGACACAGATACCGGCCTGCAAGGCTGGGGCGAGGTTTGTCCGATCCCTCACTACCTGCCTGCCTACGCGGATGGCGTGGCCCCGGCAATTGCCGAGATGGTGCCGGTTTTGCTGGGTGCTGACCCGGTGGGGCCCGAGGCGTTGATGGCGCGTCTCGACAGGCACTTGCAGGGCCATGTCTATGCAAAATCGGCAGTCGATATCGCGCTTTGGGATCTGACAGGCAAGGCGGCTGGACTTCCAGTATCGGCGCTACTTGGAGGGCGTCAGGTCGACCAGATGCCGACCTATCATTCGATCACCTGCATCGATCCTGACGAGATGGCACGGATCGCGCAGACGGCCTATCAGGCGGGGATCCGGCAGTTTCAGGCCAAGCTCGGCGCCGATGATGACTGGCAGGCCGATGCAGAACGGTTGCGCGCCGTGCGCTCTGCGGTCGGCGAGGGTCCGATCGTCTATGGCGACTGGAATTGCGGTTCTACCCGTCTGGACGCGACCCGAACCGGGCGAGCGGTGATGGATCTGGACGTAATGCTGGAGCAGCCTTGCGCGCGGCTTGACGATTGTGCTGCCGTTCGGTCGGCAACCGGTCTGGCGATGAAGATCGATGAGAACGCCCACGATACGGAGTCGCTACTCTACGCGCACAAGCTGGGCTGTATGGACGCCGTGGCCCTGAAACTCTCGAAGTTTGGCGGACTTAGCGCTCTGCGCCGGGCACGGGACCTGTGCTTGTACCTTGGCGCGAAGATGTGTGTTGAATGCACTTGGGGCTCGGACATCTCGACCGCCGCAGCCTTGCATCTGGGCGCATCGACAGATCCCAAGCTGCTGATGAACGTCTGCGATCTGTCCGGCTATGTCTATCCCAGGCTGGACCCGAATGCCCCGGCGCGTCACGATGGTCATATCGCGCCGCCGGAAGGTCCCGGCCTTGGCGTGACGCCAGATCCCGATGTGCTGGGCACACCCGCTGCCATCTTCGATTAGGAGAGAGATCATGAACCGTACGCACAGCCAGCAGGAGTGGTTTGACCGCGCGGCCGAGGTATTGCCCGCCGCTGGGTTCGGCAATTTCGATGCCGAGATGATCATTCGCGAGGGCCATGGCAGCCGCGTGATCGACATGGACGGGCGGGAGTATGTCGACCTGCTGATCGGCTCGGGACCCATGCTGTTGGGGCATGGCCACCCGGAAGTGATGGAAGCCGTGATGGAACAGCTTCCCAAGGGCATGACGTTTTTTGCCAACAATTCCGAGGGGATAGCGCTGGCCGAGGATATCCGGGACAGCGTCGCCTGCGGCGAACAGGTGCGGTATGTGACCTCGGGCGGCGAGGCGGACATGTACGCGATCCGGCTGGCGCGGGCCTATACCGGGCGCGACAAGGTGCTGAAGTTCGAAGGCGGCTATCACGGCATGAGTGCCGAGGCGCAGATGAGCCTGGCGCCGACGCGGCAGGTCAACTTTCCGCAGGCTGTGCCGGACAGTGCGGGAATTCCCGACGGCGTGCGCGAGCAGATGCTGATCGCGCCATTCAACGATGTCGAGTATCTCGACTCGATCCTGGCCGAGCATGGCCCTGAGATTGCGTGCATCATCGTCGAGCCGTTGCAGCGGATCATCCCGCCGGAAGAAGGCTTTCTTGAAGCACTGCGCGAGAAGGCGACCGCACACGGCATCGTTCTGATTTTCGATGAGATCGTAACGGGTTACCGGCTGGCTTATGGTGGTGCTCAGGAAGCATATGGCGTCACACCGGATGTCTGCACCCTGGGCAAGATCGTCGGCGGAGGCTTTCCGTTGGCGGCCATCGCCGGGCGCGCGGACATCATGGCGCATTTCGACAAGGCGCGGGTCGGGCAGGACAAGTGGTTGATGCAGTTGGGCACGCTGTCGGGCAACCCCATTGCTTCGGTCGCCGGGCGCAAGACCATGGAGGTGCTGCGCCGCGATGGCCAGTACGACAAGCTGCGCGCGAACGGGCAAAGGCTGATGGATCAGGCCTCGGACGCGCTGGCGGCGGAAGGAATCCCGCATCAGGTGAGCGGCGACCCGACACTGTTCGAGATCGTCTTTACGGGCGGATCGGTGCGGAACTATCGCGATTACTTGACCGGTTCGGCGCCGAAGGCTGCACTGTTCAACAAGGTGCTGCGCGAGCACGGGCTATTCAAGTCGGCGGGCAAGACCTATCCGTCAATCGCACTGACCGACGAGGATTTCGAGATCACCGGGGCAGCTTATCCAGCGGCGGCAAAGGCGGTTGCGGAGGCAGGTCTTTAGACGCTTTTCCGGATGATTCACCGCGTGAAGAAAATCACGTAATTTTCCGGTAACCGGATTTTGGGCCGTCTTTCAGCCGAAAACGGCGTAGATCAATCGGGCGATGCTGCTCTCCAGCGGGAAGGAAAGCATGCCCATGACGCCGTATCCCAGAAGCGGCGGCAGCACGTAGAACCGAGTCATATAGAAGAACCACGCGACGAACAGTGGGACGATCGGCGCCACGAGGAATCCGGGCGTCAGAGGCGCGAACAGCTTGAGGATCGGATCGGTCAGCCGGACGATGATCCGCATGAAGCCCCAGCTGCTGTCAGCGGGTAGAAACAGCGAGAGCGCGGCGCGTCCGATCAGCGTCCACATGACGGCGCCGAGCAGATAGTCGATGGCCAGCAGCCAAAGCGGGACGGTTCCGGTCATCTCGGTCGGCTCGGGCGGTGTGGACCGCCCGAAGCTGTCCTAGTGGTTCGCGGCGAGGATGGTCCGGCCGGATGGCTTGCGAACCTCGTCGACCATAGCCTGGGTTTCCTCGTCGGGTGCCGGTGTCATGTAGCTGACCACGACCATCGCGACCAGCGAGACCGGCATTCCGATGATGCCGAAGCGCAGGCCGTCGAGACCCCACCAGGGCTCCATGCCATTCTGGATGGCGTAGAGATAGCCCGTGCCCGCCGCGAAACCGAAGACCATGCCCGCGACAGCGCCCTGCCGGTTCGCGCGTTTCCACCACACCCCGAGTACGAGCGGGAAGAACAGACCCGAGCAGGCGAAACAGAACGCCCAGGCCACGGCCCCGAGGATCCCGGTCAATTGCAGGGATGCCACCGCAGCGCCTGCCGCACCGATGATGATCAGCAACAAGCGGGCAACGATCAGGCGGCGCTTGGTGTCAGCCGTCGGATCGACGATCTTGTAGTACAGGTCGTGGCTGATCGCGTTGGCGATGGCCAGGAGCAGTCCGTCCGCGGTCGACATCGCAGCGGCCATGCCGCCCGCCGCCACAAGGCCGGAGACGACGTAAGGAAGACCGGCGATCTCGGGCGTTGCGAGCACGACGATGCCCGAGCGCATGAAGAACTCGTTGATCTGCAAGATCCCGTCGCCGTTCGAGTCCGAGATCTTCAGGAAGTCGACCTCGGACCACTTCTGGATCCAGTCGAGCGCCATCACGTCGTCGATTGCCTTGCCGATGATCGCGGTTGGCAGTTCCGGATCGAGAAGCTGCAGTTTCGTCAGCGTCGCGAGCGCGGGTGCCGTGAAGTAGAGCAGGAAGATGAACAGCAGCGACCAGGCGACCGACTGACGTGCATCGCGCACCGACGGCGTCGTGAAGTAGCGCATCAGGATGTGCGGCAGCGAGGCCGTGCCCGCCATCATGCAGAGTGCGAGGGTAAAGAACTTCCAGCTCTCCATCCCGGCATCCTCGCCCGGCGCATTGTGCGGTGCGACCAGCGCCTTGAGACCGGCGAAGGTTTCGGTCGGGGCGGTGCCGACGCCGAGGGTAGCCTCGAGCTCGGCGATCCGCTGGACCGCGTCACCATAGGAGAAGTGCGGGATCAGTCCGAAGCCCTGGACGTTGGACATCCAGATGACCGGCACGAGATAGGCGATGATCAGAACGATGTACTGCGCGACCTGGGTCCAGGTGACGGCCCGCATCCCGCCCAGCATCGAGCAGATCAGGATGCCGAGCAGGCCGAACCAGACGCCAAGCTCGAACGGAATGTTCAGCGCACGGGCGGCGATGGTGCCGGTCGCGTTGATCTGGGCAGTCACATAGGTGAACGACGCAACGGCGAGGATCACGACGGCGCAGAACCGGGCGAGGTTCCCGCCATAGCGCGTACCGATGAAATCCGGCACCGTGTAGCAGCCGAACTTGCGCAGGTACGGCGCCATGAGTGAATTCACGAGGACGTAGCCGCCAGTCCAGCCAACCACGAAGCCGAGATACCCGTGCCCGCCGAAATAGATGCCGCCTGCCAGCGCCACGAAGGACGCGCCCGACATCCAGTCCGCCGCGGTTGCCATGCCGTTGAAGACGGGCGGTACCTGGCGCCCGGCCAGATAATAGGCATCGACCTGGGTCGTGCGGCTGATCCAGCCGATCGCGGCGTAGATGCAGATCGTGAAGGCCACGAACAGGATACCGATGGTTTCCGCGTCGACGCCGAGTTGCTCCAACACCGCCATGATGGCGATGAAGACCAGAAACCCGCCCGTGTAGAGACCATAGATCTTGGGCAGGTTGTCGATGAAATCTCCCTTGAACATCGCGCCGCCCCTTACTCGTCCATTCCGAATTCTTCGTCGATCGCATCCTGGCGTGCGTTCTGGAAGAAGATCAGCACCACGAAGATGATCAGCGATCCCTGCACGGCCAGGTAGTAGCCCAGCGGGAAGCCGATGAAGGTGTATTCGTTCAGCGTGCCCGCGAAGATATGCACGACAAAGGCGAACACGGCCCAGATTGCGAGAACGAAGAGCGTGAGGTTACGGGTTTTCCGCCAGTGCGCTGCATCGGCTTCGGGATTGAGTCCGGGCATGGTGTACCCCTCTGATCAGACTGTCCGGATGAGCGCGCAGGCCAAGCCCCGCACACGGTTGACTCTAGAGTTATGCGGACGCGTGCCGCGGAGTCTAGACTTCAAATGGCTGCTTGCGAGTCCGGAATTGTCGCGGCAATGCTGGGCCATGCTCTCTTTCCTGCGAGATTTCTTCGGTGGCGTGCGCAAGGGTGCGGCCCAGGATGCGATCGCCTCGGACGGTGCGATGGTCGATTTCATCGCGACGCGGGCGGCGCATGTCTGTCAGACCGCGCTCTATGGCTATCTGCAAAAGCGCATGGGGACGCGCAGCCGCGAGATCTTTCAGGACCCGATGTTCGCCGAACCGCTCGCCGTGTCGCGCGAGGCGATGCTTGTGCATTGCCTGTCGGATCTGACGATCTTCGCGGTTGCCGAGACAGTGGCGGAAAATCGTCTGGATGCGGGCGGTTTGACCGAGCGTGCCGAGCGTTGGTTCCGGGATGCCTATCGATCGGTTCAGGCCGAGGTCACGGATGGTGATTTGTCCAAGGCGGCGCGTGACCTGCGGGACCGGGCCTCGCGTACGGATTGGGCGCGGGCGGCCGAGCGCGAGGGCGCCTTTACCGCAAGCCCGCAAGGTCTGGTCGATTGCGCGCCGGTGATCGATGATCTGAAGGATCTGGACGCCGAGATCGTGCGAAACTCGGTGCGGTTCCGGTGGACGGATGTGCGGCGGCAGTTCCGCGAGCGCGTTGATCGCAGCGCCTTTGCGGCGTCATCCTGAAATCCGGCTCTGGATGCATGCGGCGATGTCCGCGGCCCAGGCATCGTAGACTGCGGGACCGGGATGAAATCCGTCGCGCGCCATGGCGGAGACTTCCAGATCGAAGGTCAACGGCAAGGTCGCGATCCCCGGCTTGTTGGAGAGTGCTGCAAACAGGGCTGTTTCGTGTGCGATGGCTTGCTGGCCGAGATACCAGCGCAACGGCTGCGAAAGTGCCGGGAACCGGCCCATTGGCGGAAGGCCATTCACGACGATCAGCTTTGGTTGGCAGGTCTGCTCGAGCGCCTTCAGCAGGTCGTGATAGAGTGTCAGCCACGATTTCAGACCGGTCTCGGTCGTCACGTCGTTCACGCCGAGGGACAGGACGACGACATCGAATGCCTCTGCGGCCATATCTGGCAGGGCATCATGTGCGTCCCTGGTCGTCCAGCCCGTCTTGGCGATGATGCGCCAGGTCACATCATGTGTTGTGCTCAGGCGGTCGATCAGACGGCCCGACAGCGCGTCGGTCTGGCTGTCGGCGCCGACACCGGCAACCGAGGAATCCCCGAGCAGAAGGACGGAAAGCGGCGCGCCGGACCCTGACTGCCCGGTGCGCGGACCCTCGGCTTCGGGCAGGCGCAGGATATTGCGGCGGACCTGCTTGCCCTGCCACAGCAGGATGGGACCCAACAGAATGCGAATGGCGGCAATGCTCATGCGTTCAAAGAAAGTTTGAATTCTGGCGGGTCAACTGCGGTCTGGTTGTGACGTTGCGTCCGGTTCGGGCTTGTTGTGGCCGCGCGGGTTCTATCTGACGGGGTGCTGAGGCCTTTGTCCCGAGGGAATGACGATCCGTGAAACGACGTGATGCGATTGGATGGGTGATCGGCGCGCTGGCGGCGGTGGCGATCGTGGTCGCATTGCTCCGGCTCGAGGCGCCTTATGCCGGGCTGATCAAGACCAATATCGACCTTGAGGGTACGCCGGTCTCGATCCTTGCCCCGGATGGTGATGAGCCTGCACCGGCGGTTGTGATTGCACATGGCTTTGCCGGGTCACGCCAGTTGATGGAGCCCTTCGCGGTCACGCTGGCCCGGAACGGCTATGTCGCGGTCAGTTTCGACTTTCGCGGTCATGGGCGCAATCGGCTGCCGCTGGTGGGTGATGTGACGACCGAGGACGGCGCGACAGCGGCCCTGTTGGAGGAGTTGCGCCGAGTCATCGCGTATGCGCGTTTCCTTCCGTGGGCGACGGGCGAGGTTGCCATTCTGGGGCATTCGATGGCGTCCGACATCATTGTGCGGGCGTCCGTGACCGATCCCGAGATTGCGGCAACCGTTGCCGTGTCGATGTTTACCCGCGAGGTGACGGCAAAGGCGCCGAAGAACCTGCTGGTGATCGTCGGTGAGTACGAGGGCTTTCTGGCTACCGAAGCATTGAAGGCCGTCGCACTGTCGGCACAAACGGACGCGTTCGAGGGCGTCACCTATGGCAGCTTTGACGATGGATCGGCCCGGCGGGCCGTGCTGGCTGATGGAACCGAGCATGTCACGGTGCTGTTCAGCCAGGAGGCGTTGACCGAAGCGGTCGGCTGGCTCGATCAGGTGTTCGGGCGCACAAGCACAGGGGCCATTGACGCACGCGGGATCTGGTTCGGACTATTGATGGCGGGTGTGATCGCGCTGATCTGGGTGGGCACGCGGCGCTTGCCACGGTTCGAACCACGCGCGCAGGCGCTGTCGAACCGACGGTTTCTTGCCTTGTGCATCGTGCCTGCGATCATAACGCCGCTGGTTCTGTGGCCGTTGCCGACCGGGTTTCTGCCGGTCCTGGTGGCGGATTATCTGGCAGTGCACTTCGCTTTGTTCGGGGCGTTGACCTGTGCGGGTCTTTTGGCTTTCCGGGCAGTGCATGTGGCGGTGCCGACTGCGCGGTTCGTCTTGACCGTGCTGGCCGCCAGCGCGGTGGCGATCTTCGCGATTGCGGTGCCGATCGACGCCTATATCGCGTCCTTCATGCCGGGGCCGGATCGCATCGGATTGATTGCAGTTCTGGCCGTTGGGACGCTGAGCTACACCTGTTCCGACGAGATCCTCACGGGCCGCCCGGGTGCCCGGTGGTGGTGGTATCCGGTGAGCAAGCTGAGCATTCTGGCCTCGTTGGCCATCGCTGTTGCACTGGATCTGGAATCGCTGTTCTTCCTGATCATCATCCTGCCGGTGATCGTGCTGTTCTTCATCCTGTACGGGCTGTTCAGCCGGTGGATGTTTCGTGCGACGCAGGCGCCGATGGTGCCCGGCATTGCCCTGGGCCTCGCCTTTGCCTGGGCGTTGGGCGTCACATTTCCGTTGCTACAAAGCTGAGCTTTGGTATCGGCTCAGTGCGGCATCAGGAAGTTGCCGCGCAGCAGGGCGATGGGGCGCTCACGGGTGTCCTGCCAGGCTTCGACATGAAGATTGGCGACGCGGCGCCCGACCTTCTGAACATGCGCGCGGGCATAGGTTTCGCGCGGGCGCCCCGAACGCAGGTAGTCGATCGTGATGTCGATCGTCTTCGGCACCGGCGGGAACGTTCCGGCGAACAGCGCGTCGGCGTCCTCGCCTCCGTCCTCCATGATCGTCCAGGCGCGGTCCCAGGCAAGCTGGGTGATCGCGGTGATCTCGAGGAACGCGCCGGTCACGCCGCCGTGGATTGCGGGCAGGAACGGGTTTCCGACCAGCATTTCGCGGTATGGCAGGCGCGCGGTCAGCTCGTCGCCCAACCGGTCGAAGACGACCCCGAGGAAGCCGTTATAGGGAACCGCCTCGGCGAGCGCTTTCAGAACGGCGTCCCGTTCAACCTCGCGGCGGGCGAGCGCGTCGGACTTGCTCATTGGGCATTCTCCTTGGGGCGCTCGATGATGAAGGTGCCGGTGGCCATCGCGATCGGGTCGTCGGTATCGGTGTGATAGGCGACGGCGCGGGCGAAGCCGACCGAGCGCGTCATGCGGAAACACTCGGCGCGGGCGAAGACGGCCTCTCCCTTGGTTGCGGGGCGCATGTAGTCGATGCGCAGGTCCAGTGTCGCGGTGGCCCTGATCTTCTGCGGCCAGGACATGATCGCCGAGCCGCAGGCGGTATCGAGCAACACGGTGATCATGCCGCCGTGGAGCACGCCGGTTTCCGGATCGCCGACGAACCTGTCATCCCAGGGGATCGAGAGCTTCGAGGCGCCATCCTTCGACCAGTGCAGCTTCATCCCCAGCGCGTTGCCGTGGGGCATGGCCGTCATGACCGCGCCTTCGTCATCCTCTGGCGCATCGCGCAGGTTGATCGCGACCAGGTCCGAAGTGTCGTCGTTGCTCATCGCAGGCTCCTTGTTCGGCCCCCGTCCTTAGCGCCGATTCCGGGGTGCCGTCATCACAGGAAATGACTTGACGTGCACGTAAAGTTTAGCTTGACGTGAACGTAAGCCTTACCCATATTCCCATCAACAAGAGGAAACGCGATTCGATCACACGGAGGGTTCCGCGATGACCGAGACAATCTATTCCATCGGCGCGATGTGCGCCGAGTTTGATGTCACGCCCCGCACGTTGCGGTTTTACGAATACAAGGAACTGCTCAGCCCGATCCGACAGGGTCAGAAGCGGCTGTTCACGAACAAGTGCCGCGGTCGGCTGAAGCTGATCCTGCGCGGCAAGCGGTTCGGGTTCTCGCTGGACGAGATCAAGGATCTGCTGGACCTCTATTCCATGGGCGACGGGCAGATCACTCAACTGTCCGCGACGCTGGAGGCGGCGGAAAAGCACCACGCCGAACTGATCGCCCAGCGCGACGAGCTGGAGGCGGCAATTTCCGACATGGAAGACCAGATGGTTCTGGTCCGCGGCTTGCTGGATGCCAAGAGCGCGAGCAAAGCCGCCGAATAGGCGCATTCCACCCGACTGAACACTCAACGTAACCCAAGCCGGAGACCGACATGGGCATGTTCGAACCCCCCCTGCGCGACTTCAAATTCGTGCTGCACGAGACCCTGAAGATCCAAGAGGAGACCTCGATCTCCGGTTATGACGAGATGACCGACGACTTCACGGGCGCGGTCCTGGACGAAGCCGGCAAGATTGCGCGCGACGTGCTGGAGCCGCTGAACGCGGTCGGCGATCAGGAAGGCTGTCGTCTGGAGAACGGTGTCGTCTACACGCCGAAGGGCTTCAAGGAGGCCTGGAACCTGCTGGTCGAAGGCGGCTGGCCTTCGATGGAATGCGACGAGGCGTATGGCGGGCAGAACATGCCGTCGGTGCTGAACCTGGCCGTTGGCACCATGCAGTCCAGCGCGAACATGGGCTTCATGATGTACTCCGGGCTGACGCACGGCGCGTACTCGGCGCTGCATCACTCCGGCACCGAGGAGCAGAAGCAAAAATATCTGCCCAAGCTCGCCTCGGGCGAGTGGACCGGCACGATGAACCTGACCGAGCCGCATTGCGGGACCGATCTGGGTCTGCTGCGCACCAAGGCGGTGCCGAACGGCGATGGCTACAAGATCAGCGGTCAGAAGATCTTCATCTCGGCTGGCGAGCACGACATGGCCGAGAACATCATCCACCTGGTGCTGGCACGGCTGCCCGGTGCGCCCGAGGGCGTGAAGGGCATCAGCCTGTTCGTCGTGCCGAAGTTCCTGGTGAACGACGATGGCTCGTTGGGTGCGCGCAACGGCGTGACCTGTGGCAAGGTCGAGGAGAAGATGGGCATCCACGGGAACTCGACCTGTGTGATGAACTACGACGATGCTCAGGGCTGGCTGGTCGGCGAGGAGCACAAGGGCCTGCGCTCGATGTTCGTGATGATGAACGAGGCGCGCCAGCTTGTCGGGATGCAGGGTCTGGGTCAGGCGATGGCGGCGTACCAGTCCTCGGCCGCCTATGCCAAGGACCGGTTGCAGGGCCGCGCGGTGACGGGGACCGAGAACCCGGACGGACCGGCGGATCCTTTGATTGTGCACCCGGATGTGCGCCGAATGCTGATGGAGCAGAAGAGCTTTGTCGAAGGTGGGATCGGGTTCCTGTCCTGGGTTGCGATCCTGCTGGACGCGACGAAGCGCCATGAAGATCCCGAGATGCGCAAGAAGGCGGACGGTATGGTCGGCCTGCTGACGCCGGTGCTGAAGGGTTTCCTGACCGAGGAAGGTTATCGCCTGGCCGGTGTGGGCCAGCAGATCTATGGCGGGCATGGCTACATCGAGGAATGGGGCATGTCGCAATATGTGCGCGATGCCCGGATCGCGATGATCTATGAGGGCACAACCGGCATTCAGGCGTTGGACCTGGTGGGCCGGAAGTTGCCGCAGAACGCCGGCAAGGCGTTGCGCGATTTCTTCGAGTACACAAAGGGTTACATCAAGGACAACGAGGATGATCTGGTCCTGGCCAAGGACTTCCTCGAACCACTGAAGGCCGCATCGAAGGACCTGCAGCAGGCGGCGATGTACTTCATGCAGGCCGGGATGAAGAACCCCAACCACGCGCTCGCAGGGTCGGTCGACTTCATGTACCTGTTTGGCCATGTCTGCATGGGTCTGAGCTGGGCACGCCAGGCCAAGGCGGCGCAGGCCGCGCTGGAGGCCGGGACCGAGGACAAGGCGTTCTACGAGGCCAAGCTGACGACCGGCCGGTTCTACATGAAGCGGATGTTGCCCGAGACGAGCCTGCGCCTGGCGCGGATCGAGTCCGGTGCCGATCCGGTGATGGACCTGCCCGCCGAGGCGTTCTGATCTTGGACAAGGATGGGCGAGGCGCCCATCCTACGCGACGGGGTGATCACGATGCCGAAGCGTTTGCCTCTGCCCGTGCGGCGATCGATGAACCTGACGGAGGCGGCGTATGACCGGCTCCGCGCCCTGAACGAAACCTATGGTCTAGGTAACAATTACTTGCTCGTGGTGTTGCTGGAGCGTCTGGATGACTATGCAGACCCCGAGCGTCTGAGAGAGGCGTTCGAGGACTTCATATCAGACTACGGGGCGCCCGAAACCCGGCCGCCGCCGGACGGGAGAAAGACCGATGGCTGAATACACGCTGCATTGCTTTGCGCAGTCGGGCAACGCCTACAAGGTGGCGCTGGCGCTGGAACTTGCTGGTGCCGACTGGGAGCCGGTGTATGTGCCCTTTTTCAAGGGCGGCGCGCGGACGGACGAGTTCAAGGCCAAGAACATCATGGCCGAGGTGCCGGTCCTGGACCATGCCGGTAAGACGATGAGCCAGACCGGCGTGATCCTGGGCTATCTGACCGGGACGCTGGGCAAGTATGCGCCGTCGGATGCCAACGAGGCTTTGCGCTGGATCCTGTGGGACAATCACAAGCTGACGTCGAACATGGCGACCTGGCGGTTCCTGCGGAATTTCGCGCCGGAGGCGATGCGCAACGATGATGTGATCGGCTTCCTGAAGGGCCGGGCCGTCGGGGCGTTGAAGACGCTGAATGCGCATCTTGACGGGCGTGAGTGGATCGTCGGCGACGCAATGTCGACCGCGGATCTGAGCTGCATCGGCTACATGTACTATTCTGATGAGTACGATTTCGACTGGGCCGAGGTGCCGAACGTCACTGCATGGCGCGACCGGATCAAGGCGCTGCCCGGCTGGAAGCACCCGTACGATCTGATGCCCGGACACCCGATCCCCGAATGAGCGTGATGCCCGCATATGCCACTGGCGGCTGCCAGTGCGGTGCGGTGCGCTACCGCGCGGCCCTGCCATTGGGCCGTGCGAACTATTGTCATTGCCGAATGTGCCAGCGGGCGACCGGCAACGTGTTTGCGGTTCTTGTCTCGGCGGACGCCAGTTTCGAAGGAACTCCGGTGCGGTTCGCCAGCTCGGACGTTGCCGAGCGCGGGTTCTGTGCCGCGTGCGGCACGCCGTTGTTCTATGCGCCGATCGGATCGGATGTGATCGAACTGATGGTTGGCTCGTTGGATGACCCGTCGCTAGCCGAACCGGCACTGCATTACGGCGTCGAGAGCATGGTTCCGTGGCTGCAGATGGGCGACGATCTTCCGCGCCACGCAACGAAATCGGGCGGATTGTCGGGGAATGGTCCGACAAACGTCACCTCCCAACAGGCAGGCGTTGATCGCTACGCAAGCATCGCGGGCGGGTGCCAGTGTGGTTCCGTGCGGTTCCGTGCGGAGAGCCTTGGCCGCTCTTCGATCTGTCACTGCCGGATGTGCCAGCGGGCTGTCGGCAATGCCTTCGCGCTGCTGGTCGTCGCGCATGGTGTCGAATGGGATGGAACGCCCGCGACCTGGGCGAGCAGCAATATCTCCGAGCGCGGGTTCTGCGCGGAGTGCGGCACGCCGCTGTTCCTGCGGGACTTCGAGGCGCCGGACGGAGAGTACGAGATCATGGTGGCGGCTCTGGATGATCCAGAGATCGCCCCCCCGCAGCACCATGTCGGAACCGAGAGCCGCATCGGCTGGCTGAAGATCGCCGATGGTCTGCCCGAATACGTGACCGGCGCGAGCACGGATGAGCCCGCGCCGACGATACTCTCTCATCAAAACTCGACCGCACATGCGGTGAAGGAGGAGCAATGACCGACGCCTATATCTATGATGCCGTGCGGTCGCCGCGTGGCAAGGGCAAGAAGGACGGCAGCCTGCACGAGGTGACCTCGCTGAAGCTGGCGGCCGACATGCTGACGTCGTTGCAGGAGCGCAACAACCTGCCGACCGAGCAGGTCGAGGACGTGATCCTGGGCTGTGTGACGCCGGTCGGTGAGCAGGGTACGGACATCGCGCGCTCGGCGGTGTTGTATGCCGGTTGGGACGAAAGCACGCCGGGCGTGCAGATCAACCGGTTCTGTGCCTCGGGCCTGGAAGCCGTGAACATGGCCGCCAACCAGGTCAAGGCGGGTGCAGGAGATCTGTATGTCGCCGGCGGTGTCGAGATGATGAGCCGCGTGCCGATGGGCTCGGACGGGGCGGCGTTGGCACTCGATCCGGTGCTGGCGATGAAGACCTATTTCGTGCCGCAGGGGATCAGTGCCGACATCATCGCGACGAAGTACGGTTTCAGCCGGGACGACGTCGATGCATACGCGGTCGAGAGCCAGAAGCGCGCCAAGGCTGCCTGGGACGACAAGCGGTTCGCGAATTCGGTCGTGACCATCAAGGACCAGAACGGCATTCCGATCCTGGCTCGCGATGAGCACATGCGGCCCGAGGTCGACATGCAAGCCCTGGGCGCGCTGAAGGCGAGCTTCAAGGATATGGGCGAGAAGATGCCGGGCTTCGATGCGGTCGCGTTGCTGCGCTATCCGCAATACGAGAAGATCGAGCACGTGCACCACGCGGGCAACTCCTCGGGCATTGTCGATGGGGCGGCTGGCGTCCTGATCGGATCGAAGGAAGCGGGCGAGCGTTTGGGCCTGAAGCCGCGCGCACGCATCCGCCAGACCACGAAGATCGGCACGGACCCGACGATCAACCTGACCGGTCCGGTGCCTGCCACCCGCAAGATCCTGAAGGAAGCGGGCATGGAGCTGTCGGATATCGACCTGTTCGAGGTGAACGAGGCTTTTGCGTCGGTTGCGTTGATGTTCCTTGAGGAATTCGGTGTCGATCATGCTAAGGTCAATATCAATGGGGGCGCCATCGCCATGGGTCATCCGTTGGGAGCGACCGGTGCGATGATCTTGGGAACCGCGCTGGATGAGTTGGAGCGAAGCGGTCAGGAAACCGCCCTTGCGACGCTGTGCGTTGCGGCGGGTATGGGGACCGCGACGATTATCGAGCGGGTCTAGACCCGTGGGGGGCAATGACCGACGCGTCGGACTTCGTGCTTTGCATTGTGAAGTTCATCTACGGCGACGAGGCGCTCGGTTCGATCGGCGAGTTCGTGACCTATCCGGTGAACTTCATGAGCCCAGCGGCAATGTTCTCTGTGACCGGTGCACAGGAGCTCGAGCGCCTGCTCGCCGTGATCCGTGGCGGATTGCGTTTGGCCGGGATCGCGGACGTGCGGCCCGAGATCCGATCGGTCATGACCCCGATGGAAGGCATGGCAATCGTATCGCTGTGCAATTGGCGGTTGGGCCCGTCGGGCGACGCGATGGGTGCGCACCGGTCGACTTATGTCGTGCGACAGGAAGAAGAAGCTTGGCGCCTGGTGGCGCTGAGCGTTGATCATGACGACAAGGATGAGCTGCAACACCGGATGGAGCACATTCTGGCGCAGCATGGCATCCTGAAACCGAAACCGACACTGGCAGGAGACATGCCATGACCGAGATTTTCACTCTGGCCGTCGATGGCGACGGCATCGCGACCATCACCTGGGATCTGCCGGGTCCGAGCATGAACGTGCTGTCGATCGACGGTGTGCAACAGCTTGACGCTCTGGTCGATCAGGTTCTGGCCGACGAGGCCGTCAAGGGCGCGATCATCACCTCGGCCAAGCCGGACTTCGCGGCAGGTATGGACCTGAGCGTGATTGCCTCGACCAAGCAGATGGCGATCGAGGCCGGAGGCGATCCGGCCAAGGGTGTGTTCTACATGGTGATGCAGCTGCACGGCGTGCTGCGCAAGATCGAGCGCGCGGGCGCTGATCCGAAGACCAACAAGGGCGGCAAGCCGTTCGTCTGGGCCGCTCCGGGAACGGCGCTTGGCATCGGGCTGGAGATCGGCCTTGCCTGCCACCAGCGCATCGCGGCGGACAATCCGAAAGCGAAGATCGGTCTGCCTGAGATCCTGGTCGGTATCTTCCCGGGCGCTGGCGGCACGACGCGGTTGGTGCGGATGCTGGGCCTTATGGGCTCGGCCGAGGCGCTGCTGCAAGGCAAGACCTATGCGCCGAAGAAGGCCAAGGCGATGATGCTGATCGACAAGGTCGTGCCTGCCGAGGACTTGCAGTCCGCCGCCAAGGGCTGGCTTATGAATGCCTCGGAGAAGGACGCGGTCAAACCCTGGGACGAGAAGGGCTACAAGCTGCCGGGCGGCGGCCCGTACCATCCCAAGGGTTTCGAGATGTTTCTGGGCGGCGTCGTGATGACCCACGGTAAGACGCAAGGGGCTTATCCGGCGCCGAAGGCCATGCTGGCGGCGGTCTATGAAGGCGCGCTGGTGCCGTTCGACACCGCGATCAAGATCGAGGCGCGCTGGTTCACGAACGTCCTGATGAACCCGTCCTCCGAGGCGATGATCCGCAGCTTGTTCCTAAACAAGCAGGCGCTCGAGAAGGGGGCTGTGCGTCCCGCCGGGGTGCCGGACATGTCGGTCAAAAAGGTCGGTGTTCTCGGTGCCGGGATGATGGGAGCCGGGATTGCGTACGTCTCGGCCAATGCCGGGATCGAGGTCGTCCTGCTGGATCGTGATCTGGACGCCGCCGAGAAGGGCAAATCCTATTCGACCGACATTCTCGACAAGGGCATCGCCCGCAAGCGGGTGACCGAGGAGAAGAAGGCCGAGGTGCTGGGCCGGATCGCGACGACGACCGACTACGGGGACCTGAGCGACTGCGATCTGATCGTCGAGGCGGTGTTCGAGGATCCGGGCATCAAGAAGACCGTGACCGAGGCGACCGAGGCCGTGATCCCGGCGGATGCGATCTTCGCGTCGAACACCTCGACCCTGCCGATCACGGATCTGGCCAAGGCATCGACCCGGCCCGAGCAGTTCATTGGCATCCACTTCTTCTCGCCCGTCGACAAGATGCTGCTGGTCGAGATCATCAAGGGTGCCGAGACCGGCGATGCCGCTGTGGCCAAGGCACTGGACTTCGTGCGCCAGATCAAGAAGACGCCGATTGTCGTCAATGATGCGCGGTTCTTCTACGCCAACCGGTGCATCATTCCTTACGTCAACGAAGGTTTGCGGATGGTCACCGAGGGTATTGCTCCGGCGCTGATCGAGAACGCGGCCAAGCAGATGGGGATGCCACTGGGGCCGCTGCAGTTGACGGACGAGACCTCGCTGGATCTCGGGCTGAAGATCGCCAAGGCGACCAAGGCGGCGATGGGCAATGCCTATCCGGCGTCCGGTGCCGATGATCTGCTGGAAGAGATGGTCGAAAAGCGTGGCCGACTGGGGCGCAAGTCCAACGCGGGCATGTACGCCTACGACGAGAATGGCAAGCGTCAGGGCCTTTGGCGCGATCTGGGCGACATCTGGCCGGTGGCCGACGAACAGCCCGCGCTGGAGGACGTGCAGCACCGGCTGATGATGGCGCAGACGCTCGAGGCGGTGAAGGCGTTGGAGGAAGGTGTCTTGATGGACATCCGCGAGGGCGATGTCGGGGCCATTCTGGGTTGGGGCTTCGCGCCGTCCACGGGCGGTCCGCTGAGTTGGCTGGATATCCTGGGCGTTGGGCGGGCCAAGGAGATCTGCGATGATCTGACCGCGCGCTTTGGTGATCGCTTCAAGGCGCCGGACTTGCTGGCCGACATGGCGGCCAAGGACGAGCAGTTCTACACGCGCTTTGCCCCGGCCGTGGCTGCCTGAGCATGCACAATCGCTGCGGCTCGTTTCGAACGAGATGCAAGAATCGGCAGGATTGGCGGCGCTCCGGCAGACGGGGTTAGCATGGCCAGTTCTGCCTGAGCGGCCTCACAGCCGTTACTTTGGCAGTGATTGGCTGTCCGAACCGCTCTTAATTACGTTCCGTTAACGGGCGTATCACGCTGCGATCACGCACCCCAGGCTAAAGCCGTGTCACATTCAACTCTGGCACGGGAGCATTGCTATGCCTGAAGATCGCGCAGAAAGCGCATACCGCCTTCGCGTCGAGGCCGCCGCGAAGGCGCGTCATCGCGTCCACCCCGAGCACAAGGCAAATCCGGACGAAGACCGGTATGCGGCGGCTCACTATCCTATGAGTTTCACGAAAGGACTTCGTCATGACCCTCAACTCGGGATCGTCAACGACCCAGACTTGACGGCAGACGGTTCAAACACTCCGGTCGCGTTCGAGGCATTTCGTGCCGCAATTGATGCTGGATTTGTTGAGCCCTTCACGACGCGCGTGCCAGTGCCCGACACGCTGCATAACGCCAAAGATAAGTGCCCGCGCCGGAAGTGGGAAGCACCAACGGCAGGTGTCGTTTATGATCTGGAAGGTCCGGATGCGCAGGCGGTGACCATGCCTCCGGCACCGGAGTTATGCAGCGACGAATTGGCATTCGAGATGGCGGAGGTCTATGAACTGGCGATGCTGCGCGACGTACCGCTCAGCAGTTTCGATTATGACGGTGGGGCCGGTGCGCCGCTTCTCAATGCAGCGGTGACACGCCTGAACAAAACCGCTTACGCCGGAGCGGGCTTTAAAGGCCGTCCACGAAAAACTGACGAGAACGGCAATCTGGATCGGCAGACTGTTTTCCGTGGTTCGGCGCCTGGTGTCGAAAACGGCCCATATCTCTCGCAATTTCTTTGGATCGGGGGTCGGGATCAGGCAGATGCGCTGGACCTAAAGGACGGCAAGATTCCGTACGGTGCGCAACTGATCGACCAGCAAGTTCCCCCGGCTGAGGAAAAGCGGGATTTCATGCAGCTCTGGGACGATTGGCTGGTTGTGCAGGATGGTTTTGATGTCAACCAGCGCGGCCTGGGGCAGTACAATCCGGCATGTGGTCCCGGTCAAGTCTTCTCCGGTGCGCGGCGCTTCATCTACACGCCTCGTGACCTCGCAACGTATGTTCATTTTGATGCTCTCTACCAAGCGTATCTGAACGCGACATTGATCCTGTTGGGCATGGGGACACCGTTTGATCCGGGTTTCGCGCAACTTGCGGGTATGCGAAGTGTCTTCAATCCGGCTTCTTCGGGGCCTATCGCGCAGAATGCAGGTGGCTTCGCGCTTTGGGGTGGGCCTCATATTCTAACGTTGGTGACGGAAGTTGCGACCCGTGCCTTGAAAGCAGTCCGTTTCCAGAAGTTCAACAACCATCTCAGGCTTCGCCCCGAAGCGCTGGCGGCTCGGATCGAGAAAGCTACAGAAATAGATGCGAGGTTCTCGAGCGTTTGCGGGGCCTTTGGCAAGCTGTCGGATCAAATCGACGAGACAGTCAAAGCGATCGTCGAGTTCAATGATTCGCGCGTGGGACAAGGCAGTGCACTGCTGCCAATGGCTTTCGCCGAAGGGTCTCCGATGCATCCGACCTATGGTGCTGGACATGCGACCGTTGCCGGTGCGTGTACGACCATCGTCAAGGCATTCTTCGATACAGGAACTATCCTGGGATACGATGCGGCGGCAGGTTGCAATAAAGGGAAGCCGGGATTCTATCGCTCAATTTCGGAACCGCTGGTGTACGAGGCTGCGGAGAAAGGCAAAACTCTGAAGTCCCGCGCACCGGCCAAGAGAGAGTGTCCGTTAACGCTTGAAGGCGAGTTGAACAAGCTGGCTGCGAACATCTCGATCGGGCGGAACATGGCCGGGGTTCACTATTTCTCGGACTACTATGACAGTCTGCGGATGGGTGAGGAGATTGCCATCGGTATGCTCGAGGAGCAGGCTTTGTGTTACCCGACCGACGACTTCGTGCTGTCCGTGCCGACCTTCGATGGTGACACCGTTCGGATCGGTCGGAAATAACCGAAGACGAGACACCACGTAGCGCGGGCTTCTGGTCCGCGCTACGCTTTCCCAGCGTTGTCCAACAGATTCGCGGGGGATCATGGCAGGTCACGTTCTGACCCTGAACGCGGGGTCATCCTCGCTGAAATTCGGTCTGTTCGAGCTTGCCGAGGCTCCGATTGCCGTTGCGACCGGGATGGTCGAGCGTCAGGACGGTATTGCATCGATCGAGCTGAAATCCGCGTTGGGTGAAACGCTGCTGTCCGAAGCGCTGTCGTCGGATGCTGCGCATTCTCGGGACGGGATGTACGAAGCGGTCCTGCGGGCGCTTCAGACGCATTATCCCGAGCGCGCGGTCGCGGCGGTCGGGCATCGCGTCGTCCATGGAGGCC
>JBCAXJ010000052.1:0-39870 GCA_038534135.1 Pseudomonadota bacterium
CCCCCCCCCCCCCCCCCCCCCCCCCCCCCCCCCCCCCCCCCCCCCCCCCCCCCCCCGCGCTTACACTCTCCCCCCCCCCCCCGCCCTTCCGATGTGGGGGGGGGTGGGGGCGGGCCCGGTCGGAAGCCTGGCGTCGCGTAAGCGACGTCAGGCGCGCGATGGGCGCGGAACGCGTCCGGCCAACCGAAAGCAGGCACGGTCCAGGGGAATGCCCGGGACAAATCGTGCGTTGCATCAGGCGTTCTTGTATTCGGACCAGAAGTCGTTCCAATCCTCGAGCGTCTGTTGCACGGGAATGTTCCGGTAGTGGATCCGACCATCCTTGATCAGCGTGATCGGATCCATCGGATTGCCATCGGTCTGGTTGGTGCGCGCGGCTTCCTTCGGATCCGCCGCGATCAGTGCGGCGCGGCCCGCCTTCGTAATGGCATTGCCCGGATAGGCCGCCATCTGCGCCGACTTCACCTGACCCTCTGGGCTCAGCATGTACTGCATGAACGACTTGACGATGTCTGCCTTCTCCGAGCCCTTGCCGATGCAGTAGCTCTCGGTCCACTGAATCCCGCCCTCGTTCGGAATGACCGAGGCAACCGGTGCGCCGTCCTTCTCGAGCACCCCGGTGATCCAGTCGCCGATGCCGCACATGGCCAGCATCTCGCCATTCTTCAAACCGTTGAACGTCCCGCCATAATCGAAGAACCCGCCGACCTGCGGACGCAGGCCCATCGTGGTCTCCTGCACCGCGTCCCACTTTGCATCGTCCAGATCCCAGAGCCCCGCGCCATTGCCATTGTACAGGCTCATCATCCCCAGCGTCGGCAAGTGCCAGTCGAAGTGGCCGACCTTGCCCGTTACACCCTCCTTCCAGAAGCACTTGTAGGACATCGCCTCCTCGGCACTGATCGCCGTGGTGTTGTAGCTCACGCCCAGATGCCCGAACCGCACCATCATCGAGAACAGCGTGTCGCCGTCCCAGTGGCCGGGGAACTTGGTGAAGTCCTCGTGCAGCATGTCATCGAACGGGTAATCGTCGGCGTTCAACGGCTCGATGTAGCCGGCAGCGTTCAGCTGCTGCACGAACTCGGCATCCGAGAGAATGACATCATAGGTGCCCGGCGGAGACTGCGCGATCAGCGCCAGCATGTTGTCGCCACCCGCATAGTATTTCGGCTTGAACTTGACGTTGTTGGCTTCCTCGAATGCGCCAACGATATCCGGCTCGCCGTGACCATACCAGGCGAGCATGTTCAGCTCGGTCGTTTGCGCCCACGCACGGCCCACGAAAGGCGCACTCAGCGCGGTCGCTCCCGCCAATGCCATCATCTCGCGCCGCGTCGGCGTCAGCAGCTTCGTCATTCTCGCTCTCCTGTCGGGTTTGTTTTCCGGCATCCAAGCGTGGTTTGTGCGCTGCGGCAACAAAATTCTTTGACCGGACGGTCAGGGATTTCATAGCCTGACGGCATGACCCGAGGGGATTTCCACAAGCTGTTCAAGGCGGTCGGGCCGGTCGTGCTGCCGGTGATCCACGTATTGGATGCAGCACAAGCCGACCGCAACATCCGGGTGCTGCTCCGCCAGGGTGCGGCCGGGTGCTTCCTGATCAACCACGATTTCGGCGTGGCCGAATTTCTGCCGATCCTCCGCGCCGTCCGGGCGGACTGGCCGGACCTCTGGATGGGAGTGAACTTTCTCGCGGTGACGGGGCGAGAGGCGTTTCCGGTGCTTTCAGAACTCGCGGACACGGACTGCACGATCGACGCGTACTGGGCTGACGATGCGCGCATCGACGAGCACGGCAATGCTGCCGAGGCCGCAGAAATCGCCCGCATCCGAACCGGCAGCGCATGGCGCGGTCTCTATTTCGGCGGCACGGCTTTCAAGAAGCAGCGGCCGGTCGAGCCTCGGCACTGGACGGACGCTGCCCGCGAAGCAACGCCCTTCATGGAGGTTGTCACGACGTCCGGCATCGCCACGGGTGAAGAGGCCGACCTGACCAAGATCCGGGACTTCCGGGCGGGGATCGGCGAGCGGCCCTTGGCACTCGCCTCGGGGATCACGCCCGAAAACGCGTGCGCCTACGCCGACGTCGACGCCTTCATGGTGGCCACCGGGATCAACGTCCCCGGCGACTTCTACAACATCGATCCGGCGCGGCTCGCAGCTCTCATGCAGATCACGCGCGACCTGGGAGCAGGCCATGGCTGACGACGCACAAACCGACCGCGAGATAGGGCCAAGAGACGATCGCTGGTATCTCAAGCTTATGGCGCCGAACACCAAGGGTGCGAGGTTCGCCTGGCTCGACCCGACATCGATCTACATCAATGGCGAGGCGTTCCATGACCTGCTCGACGATCTAGAATCCGATCTGAGCGGCATCGACATCGATGTCGTCGGCGGTCTCGATGCCATGGGCTTCGTGCTCGGCGCGGCGCTCGCCACCCGCATCGGCGTCGGCTTCCTGCCGATCCGCAAGGCCGGAAAGCTCTGTGTCGAGACCGACAAGGTCAGCTTCACCAACTATTCCGGCCGCACCCAGGAGATGGAGATGCGGTTTCCCGCCTTCGCCCCCGGCACCCGTGTCCTGCTGGTCGATCAGTGGATCGAAACCGGTGGCACGATGGAGGGCGCCATCGATCTGGTCGAGCGTCAGAAGGGCGTGGTTGCCGGTCTGGTCGCCATCGCCATCGAAGGCACCGATCGGGCACGTGCGCTTTGCAACCGCTTTCCGACAGCCTCCGCCGTCACTCCGGGATCGCGCTGGCAGGCGGAGTGCGACCGCCAGCGGCTCGACAGTTTCGATGCCTACGAACCCCGGATGGCATTCCCGAAGATCGCCGACTGACAGGCGTGCCCGGTGAACGATCTGCAGCCGGGACGGCCCGTCAAGATGCAGGTCAATGGTGCGTATCGGCGGCCATCCCCCGGGCGCGAGCGGGTGCGAACCCTCGGCTCACACGTCGCGTCAGGCAGTGCGCGGGCGCCACCGGCGCAGAGAAATCAGCGCACCGACCCCGGCCAAGAGCAACGCGAACGGCGCTGGCAGAGGCACTGCAGACACGGACGTGAAGTTCCCGAAGCTTTCGTTGTCGTTCGTGCCCGTCGTCTCCCGCACCGCCAGCAGATCAAACTGCGCCGTGCTGATGATGCCGAAAAAGGTGGTTTCCGTATCACTCGGCAGCGGAGTGAACGAGGTCGATCCGACCAGGTTGGACCCGTTAAAGAGGCTGACTTGAAAGGTCGACGCAATACAGGTCGCCGTGTTGCACAGAGACGCTGTCACCGGCTCGAACACGTCGAAGCCAAATCCGAAGACAGCTTCATCAAGTATTGCGTTGAAGTTTTCGCCGCTCCGGTCGCTGAACACCAATGCGTTTGGGATCCCGGACGGGCTGTTCGCAATCGAAAAGAAATTGCTGCTGGTCGGCGTAATCGTAAGGCCATCGCTGATCGCGGCTGGGGACGTCCGCTTTGCGATCGCAGGTGTCGTATGGTTCGTCGCTTCGCCACCTGCGTTGAGAAAGGCATCACGGTCGGAAAACGTGGTCGATGCCGCGAACGCACTGAAAGACGCAAAGGTCGCCGCGACCGTCAAGGTCACCACCAAAAATCGTTTACTCATACTCACACACTCCCTGGTTCGAAGTGCGCGTTATTAAGCGGGTTCAGCTTCGTCAATATTGAAATAAAGTTAAGATCAAATAGGTGCATTCATTAAGTATATTCATTCATTTCTTCTCAAGATGATACAGTTTGATTGCGTAATTACGAGCCATCGGTTTGTTGTTATCTAAAACCTTTGTCCGTCCGGTGCGTCGTGTCGAGCAACGTCAACTCGGCCGTCACACCCGCTCACCCCGGGATTTTATTGGCCATCCAATCCACGGCGCTCCGAATGAAGTATACCGGTGCAGCGAAACCAGCGCGCCGCACCGTGCGAGCCTTGCGCGGGCCTTGGGACCGGTTAAACCTGCGCCGATGTTCTCGAAAACTGCAAAATACGACGCGTTGATCGCGCTCTACGCCAGGATGGCGCGCGAAGGATACGACACCCGCAGGGGTGGACGCGTCACGACCGCATACGCGGATCAGGAAGCCGTGCGCTTCCGGCACGAACTCAAACACCTCTTCACCGCGCACCAGATCCGGTCCGTTCTGGATTACGGCGGTGGGGGCGGCGATTGGCACGAAAAGTCAGTCAAGGAAGGCGGATCTCTCGCGGCGTTCCTGGGGATCGACGATTACCGCGTGTTCGAACCGGCCCGCGCCATGGACGATCGCGAGATCACCGATGCCGTCGTCTGTTTCGACGTGCTCGAGCATGTCTTCATCGGTGATGTCGGCTACGTGCTCAACGATGTCTTCGCCCACGCATGCCGGCTCGTGGTGATCAACGTCGCTGGATACACCGCGAACGCGCTGCTGCCCACGGGTGAGAACGCGCACATCACCATCCGATCCGCTGACTGGTGGCAGGGGGCGGTAGATTTGGTCGCCTCTGCCTGGCCCGAGGTCACTGCAGCGCTTTACTACTCGGCGTCCTACACCCAAGCCAACCGCCTTAATCCCATCCGGTTCGCTGACGTCAACTCAGCCGACGGGTTCGTGCGGTAGCGCCATGAAACTGGGGGTCATCTGCGGCATGGAGGCCGAAGCAAAGGCGCTTGGCGGCCTTCGTCGGGATCCGCGCCTGATTGTCGGCATCTCTGCCGCGCGACCGGACCGTGCCGAAGACCTCGCGCGCGAGATGATCGATGCCGATGCGACGGCCCTGTTGTCCTGGGGCATTGCCGGTGGCCTTGCACCGGGTCTAGCGTCGGGCACGCTCGTGATCCCGACGGCGGTGACCGACGCCGTGCAACAGCACTTGGCATTGGTCAGACCAACGCGCCCGGGCGACGCCAACGAAGAACACGTGTTTGGCAGCGATCATGTGATCCAAACACCCGAGGAGAAAGCGACGCTGTGGCAGACGACCGGGGCCGTTGCGGTCGACATGGAAACCCACCGGATCGCGCGCGTGGCCCATCAGGCAGCACTGCCCTGCCTGGCGATCAGGGCGATTTCGGACATCTCAACCCGGGCGCTGCCGCCGGGAACCGAGGACGCGCTCGACGATGAGGGAAAGCCCCGCATCCTGCCCGTGCTGTTTGGTCTGATGCGCGATCCGTCCCGCCTCGGCGCGCTGCTGGCCGCGAAACGTGACCTCGATACGGCCTTGGCAACGCTTTCGTCGCAAGGCGTCACGGTCTTGAAACTGATCTTGAACCAGGACGTGCGGATGGGCCAGGCAGGTCCCGAACAACCCTGAATCCGACTCTCTAATCTTGTCCATTGGATTCGCAGAACGGTCACAATCTTGCCAAACCTGTTGCCGAAAATGGTAAACGACGACATCGAATGGAGCGCTTTTCTCGCGGCAATCGATCGAAAATGAGAAAACCACCCGGGATTCCCAGAATCCTCTGGTGTTTTAGAAGACGTTGGCGGACGATTTGGCCGTGAGGATGGGATCCAGACGGACCGGGTAGGGGAGCACCGGCGAGTATGACTACAGATGAAGAAGAGTTTTTCGAATCGGTTGTCGATCCGAGCACAGAACGCATCGGTCTGTTCGGGATGGCACACGACATCACCTTTGACGGGCGCAATTTCATCGTGCTCCACAAGGTCTCGAAGAATGTCCTGACAGAATTCGACCAGCGCCTGTCGAACTACCTGGCCGCCGTGCATGGCGTCGGCCTGCCAATGGCGGCGGTCGAGACCCGCATTCGCGACGTGTCCAGTGGCCGAAGCTGGACGCCGTACCCGATGCGCCATCTCGAATCCGTGCCGGATGCGCTCGCGCTGGCGGCAGAGCTTGCCCTGGGACCCGAACCGCAGATGCGTGTCCGGATGGGCGCCTGGATGTCCGAGGACGGCAATCTCGAACAGGAACGCCTGATCACCACGGACACTGTTGCCGGCCTGGAAAAGGCGCTCACCGTCTGCCGCACGATCGGAACGCCCGATTTCCTCGAAATCTCCGGGGATTATGACCGTGTCCTCGTGCGGCCCGCGGGCTCGAAGCTCGACGTGATGGTCATGGATCTGGCGCGCGGCACCGTCGCCGTGCCAACCACGACGGAATTCGCGGGCACGGCCTATCAGGGTCCGCTCTGGGATTTCGACAATGCGCTGCGCCAGAACGCGGCGGTGGCCAATTTCGTCGCCAAGGCCCGCCATTCGGTGGCGCAGAACAAGGAAGAGGCGATCCTCAAGTTCCGCGAACTGGCCGAAGAGCGCATTCACGAGTTCGACGCGGCTCTGAGCGGGCGGCCTCTGGTCGGCTACCGGATGATGGGCGCCTCGACGCTGATCGCGCGGCTTCAGAAGGGCCTCGGCTCGTCGCTGCTCGGCCTGTCTGAGGCAGCACAGATCACCGCGTTGGATTGGGCCGAGAAGGTCGACATCTCCGACCTGCAACAACTCGAATCCCACGGGCCGGGCGACGACCCGCGCCTGCCGCCGGGCCCGCGCCTGGTAAGCTGAACCGAACGGACACCCCGGCATGATCATGTCGGGGATGCGCCGCACGGTTCCAATCGCGATCCGCACCGCTACAGTGCCTGCCGCACCTGACAGGCAATGACGCGGAGACCCTGGATGAAACCGGCCGAGGCACCCGACTATGTGATTGGCGTTGCCGGATGCGGCGCCATGGGGCAGGGCATCGCCCAGGTCTCGGTGCAGGGCGGCATGAAGGTCGTGTTGTTCGATGCCCGCGACGGTGGGGCAGTGGCTGCCAAGGACGCCATCGCCGGTCGGTTGAACCGGCTGGTCGAGAAGGGCCGCATGGGCGAGGCCGACGCCCAGGCCGCGATCGACCTGCTGGTGCCGGCCACCGGCATTGCAGACATGGCCGAAGCTGACTGCGTCGTCGAAGCGGTGTTCGAGGATCTCGAGGTCAAGCACTCGCTGTTCAAGGATCTGGAAGGCGCTGTCCGGCCCGACTGCATCCTGGCCTCGAACACCTCGTCGATCCCGCTCGCCTCGATCGCGCGGGTCTGCGAGCATCGCGACCGCGTGGCTGGTCTGCACTTCTTCAATCCGGTGCCGCTGATGAAACTGGTCGAGGTGATCCGCGCGGCGGAGACCTCGGACGAGACCATCTCGACGCTGATGGAACTGGGCCGCCGGATGACCCGCACGCCGGTCGAGGTCAAGGACTCACCCGGCTTCCTCGTGAACATGGGCGGGCGCGCCTACACGACCGAAGCGTTGCGGATCGTCCATGAAGGCGTTGCAACGCCTGCCCAGGTCGACGCGATCATGCGTGATTGCTGGGGCTTCCGGATGGGACCGTTCGAGCTGATGGACCTGACCGGCATCGATGTGAACTACCCGGTCAGCCAGATCGTCTACAACGGCTACAATCAGGACCCGCGGCTCAAGACCTCGGCCAACCACATGGCGATGTTCGACGCAGGCATGTTCGGCCGCAAGACCGGCCGCGGCTGGTACAGCTACGAGAACGGCAAGCCGGGTGAGCGCCCCAGCGCCGACTATCAGACCTCCGCCGATCCGGTGAAAGCCGTGCGGGTTGCCGGTCCGAACCCGGACCTCAAGGCGTTCTGCGAGGAGATCGGCCTGACCGTTGGGACCGAAGGGCCGATTCTGTCCGCCCCCGCCGGGCTCGACGCATCCTCGGTCTGTGCGCAGGTTCAGGCCGATCCGCGCCACTTCGCAGCCCTCGACCTTTCGGGAAACACCACCCGACGCATCACGATGATGACCGCACCGGGGGCGGATCGCGCGTTCCTGTCAGGCGTCGCGGCTGCGATCAGTGCCTCGGGCCGGTCGGTCACCTGGATCACCGACTCGCCGGGCTTCGTCGGGCAGCGGATGGTGTCGATGGTCGCGAATCTCGGCTGCTACATGGCCGAAATCGGCCTCGCATCGCCCGCCGACATCGACACGGCCATGCAACTGGGCCTGAACTACCCGCACGGCTCGATCGCGATGACAGACCAACTCGGCGTGCCGGTCTGCCTCTCGGTGCTCAATGCCCTGCAACAGATCACGGGAGAGGACCGCTATCGTCCGACCCTCTGGCTGAAACGCCGGGCGATGTTGGGCCTGCCGATCCACACCCCGAACTGAGGGAGATCCACACGACATGCGCTGGACCAACCGGCCGGAAGGCTCAAACTGGGGTGACTTTGGCGCCGACGATCAGATCGGGCGGCTGAACTGGCTTGGGCCGGAACAGGTGAAGAAGGGCGTCGCCGAGGTACGGGACGGCCGGACCTTCTGCCTTTCGATGCCGCTCGACCTGCCGGGGGGCAACGTGCTGCACCCCGCGCGCCATCCCCCGCAGCGTTACGCGACAACCTCGGACGGGCTGGACCGGTTCCTGCTGCCGCTGGAGCAGATCGGGCCGGACTACACGGACGTCGTGAACGACGACCGGGTCATGTTGACGATGCAGTACTCGACACAGTGGGATGCCCTGGCCCATGTCGGCGGCATGTTCGATGCGGACGGCGACGGCGTGCCCGAGCCTGTCTTCTACAACGGGTGGCGCGGCGGCGAGGATCTGGTCGCAGCACCCTGCGACGAGTGCGGGGACATGACCGCGACCGAGGCAAAGAAACTCGGCGTCCAGACCATCGCCGAGACCTGTGTGCAGGGCCGTGCGGTGATGATCGACCTCGCAAGGGCCTTTGGCGATGCGCATCTGGACGTCGACTACGCAATGCTGTCCGAGGCGATGACCGCGCAGGGCGTCGAAGTGGAAAAGGGCGATATGGTGATGTTCCACACCGGCTGGACCGGCAAGGTGATGGAGATGGGCGGCAACCCGACGCACGCGGTCCTGCATGGCTCGTGCACCGCGCTGGAGGGCCGCGACCCGGCGCTGCAGGAGTGGATCCGCGACTCCGGTCTCGTGGCGCTGATTGCCGACAACTACGCGGTCGAACGCGCACCGTCCCGCACCGGCGACGGCAAGCGCGCCATGCTGCCGATCCACGAGCTCTGCCTGTTCAAGCTTGGTATCCCGCTGGCCGAGATCTGGTGGCTGGGCGATCTGGCGGCATTCTTCGCTGAGACCGGGCGCAATCGCTGCCTGCTGACCGCGCCGCCGCTGCGTCTGCCCGGCGCGGTCGGCTCGCCTGTCACTCCTGTTGCAACCGTGTAGGGTGCGCATTGCGCACCCTACGGAGATCAAGATGACCACCCTCGACCATATCCTCACGCCGCGCCACGTCGCCGTTGTCGGTGCCTCGGACAATCCCGCGCGCATCGGCGGGCGCCCGCTGAACTACTTCCTGCATTACGGGTTCGAAGGCGAGGTCTACCCGGTCAACCCGAACCGCGACATCGTCCAGGGCGTGAAGGCCTACCCGACCCTGTCGGACATCCCCGGCCCGGTCGACTTCGTCCTGATCGCCGTGCCCGCGCCCGCCGTGAACGACGTGATCCGGCAGGCGGTCGCCAAGGGCACAAAGACCGTGATGATCTTCTCCTCCGGCTTCGCCGAAGCAGGCGAGCAGGGCGCTGCCTGGCAGGCTGAGATGGCCGAGATCATCCGCGGTTCGCACACCCGCATTGTCGGGCCGAACTGCCTGGGTCTGTTCAACCACGCCCACCGGTTCTACCCGACCTTCACCTCGTCGCTGGAATACGCCCCGCCGATTGATGGCAATATCGGCCTCGCCTCGCAATCGGGCGCCTATGGCTCGCACCTCTACTTCGTCGCACGGCGCAGCCGGCTCGGCATCAACTACTGGATCACCTCGGGCAACGAGGCCGACGTGCACACCGCCGAGGCGATCCGCATGATGGCCGAGGCCGACGATGTCCACACGATCATGGCCTATGTCGAATCCATCAAGGACGGCGACGCCCTGATCGACGCGCTCGACGTCGCGCGCACGAACCGCAAGCCGGTCCTGATCATGAAGGTCGGTCAGTCCGAGGTCGGCGCGCACGCGGCCTCGTCGCACACGGCCTCGCTCGCCGGCGAAGACGCCGTCTATGACGCCATCCTGCGCGAAGGCGGTGCGCTTCGCTGCGGCTCGACCGAAGAGATGCTGGACGCCGCCATTGCATTGAAACCCCGGATCTACCCGTCCGGCAAGAAGGTCGGCCTGGTCACCATCTCCGGTGGCGGCGGGGTCCTGATGGCCGATGCAGCGGAGGCCTGCGGGCTGGATGTGGCCCCGATGCCCGAGGATGCCCAGGCCGCAATCAAAGAGGTCGTGCCCTTCGCCGGGCCACGCAACCCGGTCGACGTGACGGCCCAGTTCTTCAACGATCTCAGCCTGATCGACCGGTTCACGGCACTGATGCTCGACAAGGGCGGCTATGACGGGCTGGTCGGTTTCTGGACCACGGTCGCCGCCAACCCAAACCTCGCGGGCGAGTTCATCACCCGGATCACCGGGGCGCTGGAAGGCCGGGACAACCTGCTGTCGATCCAGTCGCTGATCGGACCCGAGGACATCGTCAAACAGTACGAGGACGCCAACCTCCCCTGTTTCGAAGACCCCTCGCGGGCCGTGCAGGCGATGGCGGCGGCGATGTTCTTCGGGGAGCAATTCAACCGCGCCCCCAGAAGCCAACCGGCACTGCCCGAGATGCCGCCCCTGCCGGACGGTCCGCTGGGCGAGCACGAGGCGAAGGAGATCCTGGCAAAAGCCGGGCTGCCGATGGTCGAGGACGTGCTTGTCAAGACCGCCATCCAGGCGCACGAGGCCGTCATGGCGCTGCACGGTCCGGCCGCCATGAAAATCGCCTCGCCCGATATCCAGCACAAGACCGAGGCCGGGGGCGTGGTCCTCCACGTCACCGAAGACCTCGCAGCCCAGACCTACAACACCATCATGGCCAACGTCTCGCACCACAGCCCCGATGCCCATATCGACGGCGTGCTGGTCTCGCCGATGGTCACCGGCGGGGTCGAGATGATCCTCGGCGCCAAACTCGATCCGGTCTTCGGCCCGGTCGTCATGGCCGGTCTGGGCGGCGTCTTCACCGAAATCTTCGGCGACGTCACCTTCCGCAAGGCCCCGGTGTCCGAGGAGGTGGCCGAAGAGATGCTGCACGAGCTGAAAGGCATGGCGCTCTTGAAAGGCGCGCGCGGCAATCCACCTGCCGATATTGACGCTCTTGCCGCGACGTTATCCCGGCTCTCGGTCTTTGCAGCGGCACATGGGCCTGCCATAGAGAGCGTCGAGATGAACCCGGTCCGCGCCATGCCAGACGGCTGCCTCGCGCTGGACGCCCTGATCGTGAAACGCTGAGAGGTCCCCATGGCCCTGCCGCCCATCCTGCAGAACCTGCGCATTCCCGCATTCGGCGCGCCCCTGTTCATCATCCAGCATCCCGAACTGGTCATCGCCCAGTGCAAGGCCGGGATCGTCGGCTGTTTCCCGGCGCTCAATGCGCGCGAGGCCGAGGGCGAGCCGCCGCTGCTGGACGCCTGGCTGACGCGGATCAAGGAAGAGCTCGACCGTTATAACCAGGCGAACCCGGACAACCCGGCCGCGCCCTATGCCGTGAACCAGATCGTCCACCGCTCGAACGCGCGGTTGCAGCGTGACATGGAGATCTGCGTCAAGCACGAGGTGCCGATCTACGTGACCTCGCTCGGCGCGCGCGAGGAAATCTACCAGGCCGCGCACTCCTATGGCGGGATCTGCCTGCACGACATCATCAACAACGACTTCGCGAAGAAAGCGATCTCCAAGGGCGCCGACGGTCTGGTTGCGGTCGCGGCGGGCGCAGGCGGCCACGCAGGCTCGACCTCGCCCTTCGCGCTGATCCAGGAAATCCGCGAATGGTTCGACGGCCCGCTGCTCTGCTCGGGCTCGATCGCGACCGGCGACGGTGTGCTGGCGGCCGAGGCGATGGGCGCCGACCTCGCCTATATCGGGACCGCCTTCATCGCGACAGAAGAAGCCAACGCCCACCCCGAATACAAGCAGATGCTGGTCGATTGCTCTTCGAAGGACATCATCTATTCCAGCCTGTTCACCGGCGTCTGGGGCAACTACCTGAAACCCTCGATCGCGCGGGCAGGCATGGACCCCGAAAACCTGCCGGAAAGCGATCCGACCAAGATGGACTTCTCCTCGGGCTCGTCGAAGCCGAAAAGCTGGAAAGAGATCTGGGGCTCTGGCCAGGGCATCAACGCGATCAAGGAGATCACGTCGACCGCCGCCATGGTCGACCGGCTGGAAAGCGAATATCTCGCCGCACGCTCACGGCTGGGGCTGACGACGGTGCGCGCAGCGGCGGAATGAAGTCTTAACCGTCTTCCGAAGAACAGGCCGGGTGAACGCATCCGCCTGAGCAGTTAACCTTGCGTTTGTCGCATTTCTTTACGGTTGCCGCGTCTTTGCAACCGTGGTGTAGACATGCCGTCGATGCAGATTTACGGCTGGTCCTTGTATACCTCCAGCCTGTCGGCCTCCGAACGCCAGACGGCGACGCATCCGAACGATCCCGTCAGCCCGGTCTTCGATTCCGGCAACCAGTCCTGGATTGGCGAGACCTTCACCTTTTCAGGTGGCAGCCCAACCGCGATCGAGATCGCTGACGATGACGGCAATTTCGAAGACGCCTATGTCGAAACCGGCGGATCGCAGACCCTCACGGCGCCGATCACGATAAACGGCACGACCTATCCGGCAGGGTCGGTCGTACAGAACGAGTTTTCGCTCTCCGATGCCTCCGGCACGAAGGTATACATCGTCCGCATCGGGGCGGACAATGTCGGCGTCGCCTATGAATTCGGGGATGCGCCCACGCCGGGCGAGGTCTTCACGATCGACAGCGGCCTGGACGGCGACCCTGCCGACAATGTCGGCGGCGCTGGCACCAGCACGGTTGCTTACGGCACGGTCATTTGCTTCGGCGCCGGTACCAGACTGCAAACGCCCGGGGGAACAACTCCCGTGGAGCAACTCCGCGTCGGCGATCTGGTTGTGACGGCGGATCTGGGCGCACAGCCGATCCAATGGATCCGCAGGACCGAGCATCACTGGACGCGCGATGACCACCGGCACAAGCCGATCCTGATTGCCAAGGGCGCTTTGGGGGCGGGGCTCCCTGACCGTGATCTGGTCGTCTCGCCGCAGCATCGCATGCTGATACCGGACGGTGACCGGGGGATGCTCGCGCCAGCCAAAGGTCTGACCGGACTGGACGGCATCCGGCGCATGCGGGCGTGCCGTCACATCATCTACTATCACCTGCTGTTAGAGCGTCACGCCGTCCTCTTCGCCGAAGGCGCGCCGACCGAAAGCTTCTTTCCGGGACCGCAAGCGCTGCGAAGCCTGTCTGCCGACCAATGCGACGAGATCAGGCCAATCCTGGTCCGCGCGCTGCGGTCAACGGACGGTGCCTACCGCCCCGCTCGTCCGATGCTCACCGTTGCGGAAACGCGCGACGCCGTGAAATCCGGATGCCTGGCCTGGACGACGTCCACCCTTGAAAGCCACCTTGGCACTGCGTCGCCCCGGGGCAAAGTGCATCATGCGCCGCCGCAAAGGTGCGCAGGTGCGGCTCGTTAAGGCGTCAAGATCGCCCTGATCGCGCCAGCTCCGGGTGCCATCGCAATGCCACGGCCAGGAGGCGGGTCAGGTCTGAAGGGATCACCCTTTCGCTTTCCCTTTCCCTTTGCGAATCCGCACTGAAACCCGCATGCTGACCCCGCGCGCGTCCGTCCCGGCTTGTGCGATTCATTGAAGTGATTGTTTCTGTGCCCTGCCGCCGTTCGAGCGCCGCGATTGACGCATCAAACAGCATTTCAGGAGCGAAGGCATGAGACTTTCTGACTTCAAGACCAAACCGACGCGCATCCGCAGCGATCTTCAGATCACCGGTCCGAACGGGGCGACCACCGGCGATGTCGAGATGTCGATCGACTCGACCGTCATCACCCCGACCAAGTCGAAGACGTATACCGACAAGATCAAGTGCTACACCAACGCCGTCACGACCGCCGTCGCCGAAATCGGTGGGCTGCAAGGCAAGACGCAGAAGATCACCGTCAAGACCGCCGGCACCAAGAATTGCTATTGGCTGCCGTGGGGCGAGGGCAAAGTCTACATCGGTGCCCTCGGTGGGGATCACGATTACTTCTTCACCTATACGATCAATGGCTGCGGAGTGTTCTTTGGTGGCACGGCGAACGCCCCGATCGTTGCCCATGCCAACATGAAGTCCGACCGGTTGGACACTATCGCGATGAAGGGCGGCGATCGGGTGGCCGAACGGATGAAGGAACTGGAAGAGCAGGGCGTCAAGTTCAAGCCGGAATTGGTGACCGACATCAACAAGCAGGTCGCCTCGGACCAGTCGATTGCCTACGATCAGTTCTACGGCAACCTGGGTGCGGCCCTGATCGATGACGACCAGCTGTCCGGCGCGAAGATCGAGGTCGTGACGCCCGAGCAATATCTGATCCGCGCAAACGCCGGTTTCGGTGCTGTGTTCGGCGTGAAGGACAAGAACAACGCATGGTCGTTCTACGGCAACTGGGGCGGTCAGACCAAGCAGATCTGGTAGCGCCGGGACCGGACGGGCGCGGCCCCCGCCGGGTTTTACCGCGTCCGTGATTTTCACGCCCCGGGACTGGACGCGGCTGCGCCGCAGTCTCATGCATGGGCCTCCAACAAAATCTGGCGGATAAACCGCGTGTGTGGGAGGACCGATGGGACCGGAAGCGCAGTTCAAGCAACACCTCGCCGACGGCAAGTTCATGATCCTGCGCTCGGCGTCGACCGGGGCTTTCGTGTTCTATCCGCGCCCCTTCATTCCGGGCACCGGCGAAGACGACCTGGAATGGGTCGAGGCCAAGGGGACCGGCACGGTCTATTCGACCACCGTGAACCGCCGCTCACCCGAAAAGGGCGGCACGTTCAATGTCTGCCTGATCGATCTGGACGAAGGTGTGCGGATGCTGTCCCGCGTTGTCGGCATGACACCCGAGGACGTCTCGATCGGCCTGAAAGTGCGCGCGAAGATCGAAGATCTGAACGGCGAGCCCGCCGTCGTGTGGGAGGCCGCGTGATGGCATCGGACATGGCACATCTGCGCGGCAAGACTGCCTGCATCGGTGCGGCGGCCTGGGGCTGCGGCGAGCAACCGGGATGGAGCTCGCTCGAGATCATGGGTCAGAACGCGCGCCTCGCACTGGCCGATGCCGGGCTGACGATCGCCGATGTCGATGGCGTCTGGGCCGCGACCGCTGTCCATGCCATGCCATCCATGTCGCTGGCCGAGCATCTTGGCATCGTGCCGAAATACTCCTCGGGCTCGAACATCGGCGGCTCCTCGTTCATGTCCCATGTCCTGGATGCGGCCGTGCACCTCGATGCCGGACTGATCGACGTCGCGCTGATCGCCTACGGCTCGAACCAGCGCACCCAGGGCGGCTTCCGATCGGCGTCCGAGCCCGTGCCTTTTGAGGCGCAATACGATGTCCGCCTGCCGATCAACGCCTATGCGCTGGCGGCGGCGCGCTACATGCACGAGTTTGGCGCGACCCGCGAACACCTGGCCGAGGTCGCCGTGGCGGCGCGCGGCTGGGCCGGTCACAACCCCGAAGCCTTCACCCGCGATCCGATCACCGTCGACGACGTGTTGGGCGCGCGGATGATCTCGGACCCGCTCGGAAAGCTCGATTGCTGCCTGGTGACCGATGGCGGCGGCGCGCTCGTCATGGTCCGGGCGGACCGGGCCGCGGACCACGCCAAACCGGTCTACCTGCTCGGCGCCGGAATGGCGCACGATCACCGTATGATCTCGGAAATGCCGGATCTCACGACGACATGCGCCGTGCAGGCAGGACAGCGTGCGTTTGCCATGGCGGGCCTGGGGCCGCGCGACATGAACACGGTGCAGCTCTACGATGCGTTCACCATCAACACGATCCTGTTCCTCGAGGATCTCGGCTTCTGCAAGAAGGGCGAGGGCAAGGACTTCGTCGCCGGCGGCCATATCGCGCCGGGCGGCGGACTGCCCGTTAACACCAATGGCGGCGGGCTCTCGTGCGTTCACCCCGGCATGTACGGCCTGTTCGTGCTGATCGAGGCGATTCGCCAGTGTCGCGGCGCCGCACCGGGCTTGCAGATACCTGACGCAACGGTAAGTCTGGCACATGGAAATGGCGGGGTGCTATCCTCGCAGGTGACGACAATCTGGGGCACCGCAGACGCGCTATAGGGAGGCGGTCATGGACCTGAGCTATTCGGAAGACGAACGCGCATTTCAGACAGAGGTCAGGCAGTGGCTGGCGAATGAACTTCGCCCGGCGCTGTCAGAGAAGGTCAAGCAGGGCAAACGCCTGACCCGCGAAGACTATCTGGAATGGCACGCCATGCTGCGCTCGAAAGGCTGGCTGGCACAGATGTGGCCGGTCGAGCACGGCGGGACCGGCTGGTCGGCCGCGCAGAAAAGCATCTTCGACGAAGAAATCGTGCGCGCCGGTGCACCCCGGGTCTCGCCCTTCGGGCTCAACATGCTCGGGCCGGTGCTGATCAAGTATGGCAGCCAGGAGCAGAAAGACCACTACCTGCCGCGCATCCTGAACGATGACGATTTCTGGTGCCAGGGTTACTCGGAACCGGGTGCGGGATCGGATCTCGCCTCGCTCAAGACCAAGGCCGTCAAGGACGGCGATGCGTGGGTGATCAACGGTCAGAAGACCTGGACGACCTTCGCGCACTTCGCGGACCACATCTTCTGCCTTTGCCGGACCGACCCTGAGGCGCGCAAACCGCAGGAAGGGATCAGCTTCATCCTGGTCCCGATGGACCTGCCGGGGGTCGAGGTCCGTCCGATCTACACGCTGGAAGGCGAGCACGAGGTCAACGAGGTTTTCCTGACCGATGTCCGCGTGCCGCTGGAGAACATCGTCGGCGAGGAAAACAAGGGCTGGACGCTGGCCAAATACCTCCTGACCTTCGAGCGCACCGGCATCGCCAATGTCGGCAACTCGAAGAACCAGGTGGCCGGGATCAAATCGGCGGCCGCGGCCGTCAAGAAGAACGGTCGCCCGCTGCTCGACGACCCGGCCTTCGCGGCCAAGCTCGGCGCGCTCGAGATCGATCTCAAGGCGCTCGAGGTCTTCAACAACCGCATCGTCGCTGCCGCCGGTGCGGGCAAGGCGCCGGGCGCGGAAAGCTCGCTCCTGAAGATCAAGGGCACCCAGATCCTGCAGGAAGGCAATGACATCATGCGCCGGGTCTGCGGCCCGTACGCGACGCCCGATCTGCCCGAGGCCTTTGACGAAGGCTGGAATGGCGAAGCACCCGGGCCGGAATTCGCCCTGCGCGCGGCCCGGCGGTACTTCAACAACCGCAAGACCTCGATCTATGGCGGTTCGAACGAGATCCAGCGCAACATCGTCGCCAAGCACGTGCTCGGCTTCTGATCCCGGTGCGGGCGCATCAGCCCGGACCACCCTTCGGGCGGCGGTTCCACCGCCTCCCCCACCCACCCTCCCGGAGCCGGTGTAACCGCCGCCCGAAGGGTGGTTCAAAAAACAAACGAGACTGGGGACACTCCTGATGGACTTCGAACTGTCCGAAGAACGCCAGATGCTGAAGGACACCGCCGAGCGGTTCATCCGCGAGCAGTATCCGATCGAAAAACGCCACGCCGCGACGAAATCCGAAGCGGGCTATGACCGCGAGATGTGGGCATCGTTCTGCGAGCTTGGGCTGGCAGGCGCCCTGATCCCGGCAGAGGCTGGCGGCTTCGGTGGCACGGGCGAGGACATAGCACTGGTGTTCGAAGCGCTTGGCCGTGGTATCGTGGTGGAACCCTTCCTGCCGACCTTGCTCGCCGCGACAGTGCTGGCTGATGCAGGACGCACCGAACTGATCGAAGCGGCGATGGAAGGTCAGGTCCAACTGGCCTTCGCGCATGTCGAACCGGAAGCCTACTATACCCCAAGCCATGTCGAGGTGACGGCGCGCGACGACGGCGGCTGGTCGCTGTCGGGCCGCAAGGCGGTTGTCATCAACGGGGCGACGGCGGACCATCTGGTCGTGACCGCCCGCGTGTCGGGCGATGCCGTCGACGAAGACGGCCTTGGCCTGTTCCTCGTCGACCGGACCGCGGCTGGCGTCAGCGTTGACGATCACGAAAGCATCGACGGCCCGCATGTCGCCGAGGTCTCGTTCTCGAACGCCCCGGCCGATCCCCTCGGCACGCCGGGCGCGGATTGGCCGCTGATCGAAAAGGCGCTCGCTGCCGGCGTGCTTGCCGTCTCGGCCGAGGCGCTGGGGGCAATGGACGTCGCCAAGGACATGACCGTCGATTACCTGAAAGAGCGCAAGCAGTTCGGCAAGGCGATCGGCGCCAACCAAGTGCTGCAACACCGCGTGGTCGACATGCTGCTGGAACTGGAACAGGCACGCTCCGCCGTCATGCTCGCCGCGAACACGTTCGAGGCCGACCGCGACACGCGCGAGCTGAACGTCTCGGCGGCTAAGAACCTCGTCGGCCGGGCCGGGCGCCTGATCGCCGAGGAATCGATCCAGATGCATGGCGGCGTCGCGATGACCTGGGAATGGCCGTTGCCGCACTTCGCGAAACGCGTGATCATGATCGATCACCTTTTCGGCGACGTAGACCATCATCTCGAGCGTTTCATCGAAATCGGAAAAAAGATTGAGTCCAGGGGTTGATTTTTTATGCATTAACTGCCAAATTGACATTTATCAAAACAAGACGCTCTGATTTTTGGAAAACGATGGAGACCACGATGCTCAAGATGATTGCTCCGGCCGTCGCGGTCGTGCTGACCGCCCCCGCCCTTGCCTTTGCTGGCCCCGAGTACTCGGCCCAGGAAATCGAGAAACACTTCACCATGCCCGCGAACGCGGCGTTTGAGTGCGCCGAAGGCCAGGTTTGCCTGCCAAAGTCGAAATCGCGCGGCGTGTGCGTCGGCACCGCCTCGAAATGCGGCCGCGAAGAGGTTGCAACGGCTGCCCAGGCACCGTCCGCCTTCGATCTGCTGATCACGTTCGAACTGGGGTCTGACCGCCTCAGCCCTCAGGCGCAGGAGAACCTGTCGGAATTCGCGCGCGCCCTGAATGGCGAAGCCCTCAGCAGCGCGGTGTTCAACGTCGATGGACACACCGATGCCAGCGGCGCGGACGAATTCAACATGTCGCTGTCGCAGCGCCGCGCGGCCTCGGTCGTCAAGTTCCTCGAGAACTTGGGTGTTGACCGCAATCGCCTGAAAGCACAAGGTTTCGGCGAGACGACCCCGCGCGCGGACGATCCGTTCGCCGCGATCAACCGGCGCGTCGAAGCCACCGTGCGGGTGCGCTGAACCACGGGTGATTCGGCGCCTCCGGGCGCCGGATGAATTCCGCGATGTCAGATCGAGCGGCGAAGCTCGTGCAATCTCAGTAGAAAAAATCTCTTTCTGACATTGTTAGTGATGTATGTTACAGTTTCGCAGAATGATTTGTGTAAGATCGACGTCAAGCCCAGTGGATGGGGCTCACGATCTGAACCGAGACTGCTTGAAGTTTGCGAAAGGGGATTGAGATGATCAAGAAGGTACTCACGACGTGTGCGCTGGTCGTTGCGCTGCCCACGCTTGCGATGGCACAGGCGCAGTATTCCGCGACCGATATCGAAAAGCACTTTGTCGCACCGCAGGAAGAAGCCGCCGCCCAGGATTGCCCGGCGGGCAGCATCTGCCTGCCGAAGAAAAAGAGCCGCGGCGTCTGCATCGGGTCCGCATCGAAATGCGGCAAGCAGCAGCCGTCCGTCCGTCAGGACGCCGGTGGATTCGATCTGCTGATCACGTTCGAGCTTGGCTCGGACCGGCTCAGCAAGCAGGCCGAACAGAACCTGCGCGAATTCGCCAAGGCGATGACGCGCGACAGCCTGAAGCACATCAACTTCAACGTCGATGGCCACACCGACGCCAGCGGGTCTGACAGCTATAACATGACGCTGTCGCAACGCCGCGCCGCATCGGTCGTCAGCTTCCTGGAAGCTGCCGGGGTCGAACGCGCCCGGCTCGAAGCCCGCGGTCACGGCGAGACGGCTCCGCGCGACAGCGATCCGTTCGCGGCGATCAACCGCCGGGTCGAGGCAACGGTGCGGGTCCAGTAAGACCGCATCGGACGATATTCCGAATTGCAACGGGCGCCGGCAATGTCGGCGCCCGTTTCCGTTTTGCTGCGGCGTGGCCGTGCGCATGGTCGCCGCGCGCAATCACATTTCGCTGAAACCGCTCTCAGGCGGGATTTCGCTCTTGCATTCCTGGCTCTAAATACCAATATGATATCTAATACCGTTTGATCTCAAAAGGATGCAATCATGTTTAAGACATTTGTCGCCGTTGTTGCTCTCTCAGCGCTTCCGCTGACCGCGAATGCGCAAGCAGCTTACTCTGCCCAGGATATCGAGAAATTTTTTGAGCCGGGCCTGGAATGCGAAGCGGGCCAGCCCTGCCTGCCGAAGAACCAGACCCGCGCGGTCTGCATCGGCACGGCCAGCGCCTGCAACAACAAGGACACCGCCGCCGCAGCGGTTGATCCCGGTGGTTTCGACATGCTCATCACGTTCGAGTTGGGCTCGGACCGGCTCAGCGAGACGGCCAAGCAGAACCTCGGCGAGTTTGCCAAGGCGCTCACCGGCAGCGCTCTGCGCGACGCCCGCTTCAACATCGACGGCCATACCGATGCTCGCGGCGGCGACATCTACAACCTCGATCTCTCGAACCGGCGCGCCGCGTCGGTCGTGGCCTATCTCGAGGAACTCGGCGTCCCACGGTCGCGGCTGAGCGCGAGCGGGTTCGGCGAATCGAAGCCGCGCGTCGACGATCCGTTCGCGGCCATCAACCGCCGGGTCGAGGCACGGCTGCGCATCCGCTAGGCGCCGCGCCGCTCCGCCGGGCGGCATCGGATCACCCTCACGATACTGCGCGTCCGGCCCTTGCGCCGGGCGCCCGATCGCGTACCTCTTGCGAACCAGTTTGCGGGAGGGTTCAGATGGCGGACGACCGGGTCCTGATCGAGCGGCATGGCCGCGTGCTGAAGGTCGTCAACAACGACCCAAAGACGCGCAACTCTCTCAGCGCCGATTTCTATGACGGCTTTCGCGAGGCGATGGAACAGGCTTCGGGCGATGCCGATGTCGGCGCGGTCGTGCTGACGGGCGCCGAGCGATTTTTCTGCTCGGGCGGCAACATCAACTCGATCAAGGCACGGCGCGAGTCCGACCTGCCGACCCGGCGCAAAGGCGTCGACAAGCTCCACGACATGATCCTGGCAATGCGCGCCTCGCCCAAGCCGATCATCGCCGCGGTCGATGGCGGTGCCGCTGGGGCAGGGGCCTCGATCATGGCCGCCTGCGACCTGATCGTGGGCGCCCGCGATGCCTATGCCTCGGTCGCCTATATCAAGATCGGCCTGACCCCGGACGGCGGCTCGACCGCGTTCATCGGCACAGCCGTTCCCCGCCAGTTGATGTCCGAGATGGTGTTCACCGGCGATCGGATCCCGCTCGAGCGGCTCTATCAGGTCGGGCTCGTGAACCGGCTGACCGAGCCGAACCAGGCCCTGGAAGAGGCGATGTCCTGGGCCGAGCAGATCGCGGGCATGCCCTCGCAGGCGCTCGCCAACGGCAAGAAGTTGATCGACGCCGCGCGCCTGAACACGCTGAAACAGCAACTCGACGCCGAAGCCGACGGGATCGCCGAGGCCATCGGCGGACGCGAGGCGGAAGAAGGGCTTTCGGCCTTCCTCGAGAAACGCAAACCGGACTGGTCGAAGACCCGGTGAGCACAGTGAGCCGGCTTTCAACACCGCCCTACGAGGACATGTCACCCGAGCAGCAGCGGGTGCACGATCTGATCGTATCCGGACCACGGGGCGATCTGCGCGGCCCCTTCGCGGCCTGGCTGGTCAATCCCGATTTCGCCGAGCGCGCCCAGACCCTGGGCGAATACTGCCGCTTCAAGACCACGCTGTCGAAGGATCTGGCCGAGATCGCAATCTGCGTGACCGGCGCGCATTACAAATCCGAATTCGAGTGGTGGGCCCATGCCGGCTTCGCGCGCGACGCGGGCGTCTCGGATGCCATTCTGGACGCGGTCCGGACCGGTGCGGACCCCGAATTCACCGACCCGAGACAGCAGATCGTCTACCGCACGGCAATCGCCCTGAATCAGCGCCACCGTCTCAGCGACGCGGAATTCGCAACCGCCAAGCAGCATCTGGGCGAGGACGGGCTGGTCGATGTCATCGGCCTCTGCGGCTACTACGCTCTGGTCTCCCTGACGCTGAATACCTATCAAATGCCGACGCCCGACGGCTCCACCGCCTTTTCCTGACACACGGATGGGCCGCCGCCCATTCTTCGCCCGCGAGGACATCCATGCCCAAGACACGCCTGTTCGACCCGATCAAGCTGCGCGATCTCGAGATCCCGAACCGGATCACCGTGGCGCCGATGTGCCAGTACACAGCTCAGGACGGCCTACCCGGCAACTGGCATCTCGTGCATCTCGGCCAGTTCGCACTCGGCGGTCCGGGCCTTGTGTTTGTCGAGGCAACGGGGGTCGAGCCCGAGGGCCGCATCACGCCAGGCTGCACCGGGCTCTGGTCCGATGCGCATGAAGAGGCCTTCAAGCCGATCATCCAGTTCTTCCGCGATTACGGTGCCGCGAAGATCGGGATGCAGCTGGCCCATGCCGGGCGCAAGGCGTCGACCGATGTGCCGTGGAACAAGGGCGTGCCCCTGAAGGACGATCGTGCTTGGCAGACCTACGGCCCCTCGGCGCTGCCCTACGCGGATGGCTGGCATACGCCCGAGGCGTTCGGCGACAACGCGCTCCAGCGCGTGCGCGATGCCTTCGTCTCGGCGGCCGAGCGCTGCGTGCGATTGGACTTCGACGTGATCGAGCTGCACTCGGCGCATGGCTACCTGCTGCACCAGTTCCTCTCGCCGATCTCGAACCAGCGCGACGACCAGTATGGCGGCTCGCTCGAGAACCGGATGCGCTTCCCGCTCGAGATCTTCGATGCGGTCCGCGCCGTCTGGCCTGCAGGCAAGCCGCTCGGCGTCCGGTTCTCGGCAACCGATTGGGTCGAGGGGTCCGGCTGGGACGTGCCCGAGGCGATCGAGTACACCAAGCAGCTCGCCGCGCGCGGCTGCGACTTCGTCGATGTGTCCTCGGGCGGCAACTCGCCCCTGCAAGAGATCCAGGTTGGACCCGGCTACCAGACCAAGTTCGCCGCCGCGATCAAAGCCGAGGTGCCGGAGATGACGGTGATGACGGTCGGCAAGATCACCGAGCCGCTGCAGGCCGAGCATATCCTGCATTCAGGTCAGGCCGATATGGTCGCACTTGCGCGCGGCATCACGGTCAATCCGCACTGGGCCTGGCACGCGGCGATCACGCTGGGCGACGAACGCGCGAACTTCCCACAGCAATATGCGCGGTCGCATCCGAACCTCAGCGGTCTGGCGATCCCGGGCAACCCGCCGCCTGCCAAGTAAGCCGCCTAACCAAGTAATCCGCCCGCGAAGCAAGCCGCCCGTCAGGCGGCCCGCGACAGACCGGTGCGAACGGGCGTATCCGAACGCGGCCCGACATCGGCGGGGGCGTCGAGCTTGAACTGCCCGATCGCGGGCAGGCTCAGGATCAGCACGATCAAGGCGATCTTCTGAGCCAGGGACCAACAGAGACGACAACTCCGAACACTCTTGACCGGAGCACTCCACCCAGTCCGAAGCGATGATCAGACCATCGAGAGGGTTCGGATCGCGCCTCCAAACCGATTGACAGCGGCGTGCGCCGCGCCACCTGTCTGGCGCACAGGTCCAAGGCGCGCTGACCATGAAACACATTCTGATCCGCCTCTCAATTCTCGCGGCATTGGTGCTCCCTCTGGTGCCGATCTCGGGTGTCCGGGCCGACGAAACCGTGAGCAGCCGCCTCGAAATCCTCGCCGCGCCGTCGACCGTCGCCATCATGCGCCACGCGCTCGCACCCGGGACGGGCGACCCCGGTGCATTCCGGCTGGGTGATTGCGCGACCCAGCGCAATCTCGATGCGCGGGGCCGGGCACAGGCCCGCGCGATCGGCGCCGCCATCCGGGCCTCGGGCGTCCAAATCGACCGAGTTCTCACCAGCCAGTGGTGCCGGTGCCGCGAGACAGCCGCGCTGCTCGATGTCGGCCCGGTCGAGGACGCGCCGATGCTGAACTCGTTCTTCGAGGACCGGTCGACGGCGGACGATCAGACCGATGCGCTCCGGGCGTTCCTGGCAGCACTCCCGCCGGACGAGACGGTCATGCTGGTCACGCACCAGGTCAACATCACGGTGCTGACCGGGCGCGGTGTCAGCTCGGGCGAGGTCTTCGTGATCCGCTCGGGCCCCGATGCGGGCCCCGATTCAGGCACCGTGATGGACGAGATCCTGATCGATCCGTAGACTGCCGGGGCAAACGCCACCCGGAGCCACCCATGATCTATCTGAACGCCGCCGGCCACGGCCTGCCGGACCCCGCCGTGCGGGCCCGCATGATCCGGCATCTGCAACGCGAGGACGAGATCGGCCCGATCCAGGCCGAGACCGAGGCAGCGGACGAGATGACATCCGTGCGCGCCAAGGCTGCCCGCCTGATCGAGGCGCACGAGGACGAGATTGCGCTGCCGCCTTGGACGACCTCGGGCTGGAACGCGGCTGTCCTGTCGCTGCCGCTCGAGGGACGGCGCGTGCTGGTGGCGCCGGGCGAATGGGCCTCGAACATCGCCCTGCTGCAACGGCGCGGCGCGCGTATCGAGACGATGCCGCTGGACCAGGCCGGGCGGGTCAGTGTCGAGAAGCTCGCGCAAGTGATCGACGATGATCTCGCCGCGATCTGCGCGCCGCTGGTCTGTTCCCTGACCGGAGAGCGCTATCCGCTGGACCAGATCGGCCAGCTTGCACGGCCGGAAAGCTGCGCCTTCGTGGTCGATGCCGCCCAGGCACTGGGTCAGGTGCCGGTCTCCGTCCAGGACCTGAACGCCGACATCCTCGCGGCCCCGGTGCGCAAATGGCTGCGCGGACCGCGCGGGACCGGGATCCTCTATGTCCGGCGCCGCTGGCTCGACCGGATTACGCCGTCTCTGGTCGCCGACTATGGCGGTGCGATCTGGGACGGCCAGACGTTCCAGGACCGCCCGGACGCGCGCCGGTTCGAGGCGATGGGCAGCTTCGCGCCGCAACGCCTCGGCATGGGCGTGGCGCTCGACCGCTACCTCGCCGACCCGCAGGGCATCCAGACGGCAATCACCGCGCGCGCCGATCACGTCCGCACGGCGGCGGCAAACGCGGGCATCGCGCTTGCCGGGTCCGAACCCCTTGGCAGCGGCATCGTCACCCTGCGCCTGGCGCCCGACAGTCTCGGACCGGCGATGAAACACCTGACAGAGGCCGAGGTCGTCGTGAAAGCGCCCCAGCGCGACTGCGAGCCGATGCGCGACCCGGCCACGCATGACGGCGGCTTCCTGCGGATCTCGTCGCACGTCTACAACACGCCGGACCAGATCGACCGCGTCTTCGGGATTCTCGCCGCCGCCTGATCGCCTCACGATCGGGTGGGTTGAAGCCCGCGCCGTGCGCGCCACCTCCCCGGCCATGAAGCCTGCTGTCTTGCTCCCTGTCTCACTCCTGGCCGCCTATGCGCTGCCCGCCTTCGCGCTGGCGGCACTCTACCTGCCGCTCTACACCTACCTGACGCCGTTCTATGTCGGCCAACGCGGCGTCGATCTGGCCGCACTCGGGATCGTGCTGATCACCATCCGGCTGTTCGACGCCGTCAGCGACCCGGCCATGGGCTGGCTCAGCGACCGCACACCGGCACACTGGGGGCGCCGCCGAACCTGGCTGATCCTCTCGGTCCCGGTGATCTGCTTCGCCGCCTGGCAGCTCTTCGTCCCGCCCGAAGGCGCAGGGCTTGCCCACGCGGCGCTCTGGCTCACCGTCGTGACGCTCGGCTGGACCATGGCACAGACCCCCTATGCCGCCTGGGGGGCCGAGATCGCGCCCGACTACGACAGCCGCAGCCGCGTCACCGGCTGGCGCGAGACCGTAGTGCTGATCGGCACGGTGGCCGTGACGATCGTCTATGTGGGTGCCAGCGATGGCGGAGAGACCGACGACCCGGCCGCGGGCCTCAACGCCGTTGCCTGGATGATCGCCATCGCCCTGCCGCTTGGCGTGCTTGTCACCGTGATCCGCGTCCCCGACAGGCTTCCGGCCCAGGCGCCACGCCGGCTCGGCATTGCCGAAGGGCTGGCGACGATGCGGGCCAACCGCCCGTTCCTCTGGCTGCTCGGCGCGTGGGTCCTGAATGGCCTCGCGAACGGTCTGCCCGTGACGCTGTTCGTGTTCTACACGCAGGATCGCCTCGGCATGGATACCGAAACCTTCGGCATCATGTTCATCCTCTACTTCGCGTCCGCGGTGCTTGGCATTCCGTTCTGGCTGTGGATGGCCAAGCGATTGTCGAAACACCGCGCCTGGTGCATCGCCATGCTCTGGGCCTGCGCGGTGTTCGCCTGCGTGCTGTTCCTGCAGGAAGGCGACATCCTGGCCTTTGGCGTGGTCTCGGTCCTGACAGGGCTCGCCTTCGGCGCCGACCTTGCCCTGCCACCGGCCATTCAGGCCGATGTCGTCGACCTCGACACGCGCCAAACCGGCGCGGCCCGCGCGGGCGCGTTCTTCGCCGTCTGGCAGGTGGCGACCAAGGCCTCGCTTGCCGTCGCCTCTGGCACCGCGCTGATCGCGCTCGACATCGCGGGGTTCGTGACCGCAACACCCAACGATCCCGCCGCGCTCTGGACCCTGACACTGCTCTATGCCGGTGCTCCCATCGTGCTGAAACTGGCGGCCGTCGCACTGATGTGGCGCTTCCCGCTCGACCGGACCTACCTCACCCCGCCGGAGGCACGGGTGGCATGATCACGGCACCCGGTGCCGGACAGCCGATCCAGCCCCAGCTCACGCCGCAAAGCCCGCCAAAACACCCGGATTCGCCACGATGAGGCAGGGTCCATCTTGTTCCCGGCGCCCGTTCGTCTAGGTTGCTCCTAGACACGACGCGGAACACGCGCACGGGAGGGTGCCATGGGCGAGCATTTCAGCTTCGGAACGCTGGCGGACAAGACCTTGGTCGAGGAGGTCCCCTTTGACGACCGCCTGACCTACCAGACGATCTACCAGGCGCTCTCGGCGACCGCGGCCCGCGTGCCGCAGCGTCCGGCGATCAGCTTCCAGATCAAATCCGGCCCTAAGGATCCGGCCGAGACGCTGAACTGGGCCGCACTCCACCGGAAGGTGACCCAGGCCGCCAACCTGTTCCGCAGACTGGGCGTCGGGCCGGAAGACACGATCGCCTACATGCTGCCCAACTGCAACGAGGCCGCGATCTCGCTGGCCGCCGGTGCGACGGCAGGCATCGTCAATCCGATCAACCCGTTGCTCGAGCCGGAACAGATCGGCCATATCCTGGCCGAAACCGGCGCGAAGGTGCTGGTGACGCTGGCCTCGATGCCCAAGACCGATGTCGCGCAGAAAGCCCACCGCGCGGCCGCATTGGCGCCGTCCGTGAAGACGGTGCTCGAGGTTGACCTCAAACGCTACCTGTCGCCGCCGCTATCCTGGCTGGTGCCGCTGCTCCGGCCAAAGCTCAGCCATGCGCCGTCGGTGAAGGTCCTGAACTTCAATGACGCGGTGGCGGCCGAGGACGGCACCAAGCTGGCCTTTGAGGAAGAGGGCGGGGCCGAGAAGATCTCGGCCTATTTCCACACCGGCGGCACCACCGGGATGCCCAAGATCGCCCAGCATAAGCAGCGCGGGATGCTCTATAACGGCCTGGGGCCGTGCCTCTCGCTGATCGACGAGAACTCGGTGATGCTCTGCCCGCTCCCGATGTTCCACGTCATGGCGGCCTATCCGATGTTCATGGCCTGCCTGTTCTCCGGTGCGCACATCGTGATGCCGACCCCGCAAGGCTATCGCGGCGACGGCGTGATGGACAACTTCTGGAAGCTCTGCGAGCGCTGGAAGGTCACGTTCATGGTCACCGTGCCGACGGCGGCCTCGGCCCTGATGCAGCGCCCGGTCAACGCCGACATGTCGACCGTACAATACGCGTTCTGCGGCTCGGCGCCGCTGCCGGTCGAGCTCTTCAAGCAGTTCGAACAGGCCACCGGCGTGATGATCCTGGAAGGCTATGGCATGACCGAGGCGACCTGCGTCGTCTCGGTCAACCCGCCGCACGGCGAAAAGAAGATCGGCTCGGTTGGCCTGCCGTTCCCCTACACCGACGTCAAGATCCTGCACTGCGACGAGAACGGCGGGATCACCAAGGAATGCGGCACCGACGAGATCGGCGAGATCTGCGTGCTGAACCCCGGCGTCATGCCGGGCTACCGCGAGGCGGATCGCAATGTCGGCCTGTTCGCGGGCAACGAACGCTACCTCAGGACCGGCGACCTCGGCCGGATCGATCCGGACGGCTACCTCTGGATCACCGGACGGGCCAAGGATCTGATCATCCGCGGCGGGCACAACATCGACCCCGCCGTGATCGAAGAGGCCCTGGCCGGGCACCCGGACGTCGCCTTTGTCGGTGCCATCGGCCAACCCGATGCCCATGCGGGCGAGATCCCGTGCGCCTATGTCGAGCTGATCGACGGCGCGTCGACCTCGAACGAAGCGCTGACCGAGTATGCCGCCGAACACATCTCGGAACGCGCGGCGGTCCCGAAGCATGTCGAAGTGCTGGACGAGCTGCCCAAGACCGCCGTCGGCAAGGTCTTCAAACCCGACCTGCGCAAGTCCGCGATCCGCCGCGTCTATGGTGCCGCACTGAAGGAGGCCGGGATCGACTCCGAGATCGAGGTGCAGGAGGACAAGACCCGCGGTCTGGTCGCCACCGTCGTGCCGAAGACGCCCGGCGTCGACGAGGCTGCGATCGGCAAAGTTCTGGGCACCTTCCCGCGTCCCTGGCAGATGGGTCTGAAAGACGGCTGACGCCATGCGAACCGTGCCGGGTGCGCGGGCAGTCGACACACTGATCTGAGCGCCCGCGTAGGGCGGGTATCACCCGCGATCTTCTCAACCACACCGCGCCGATCCCGACACCCGGGTAGGGCGGGTACCACCCGCGATCTTCTCAACCACACCGCACCGACCCCGACGCCCGGGTAGGGCGGGTATCACCCGCCGTCTTCTCCAGCACACCGCATCGACCCGGACGCCCATGTCGGATGGGTATTCACCGAGCCCCAGGCACTGGCCTCCGAGTCTTATATAAGACTCGCCCCGGCACACGCGCCCGACGCCGTTCTCCGCCCGTTTGCGCCAAATCACGCGCGCCGGACGCCTCCGATCCGACCGCGCTTGCCTCGAAATTTCGCCGCACATATCCGGTTAACGGACAATTACGGGAAGAAAGTCACGGCAGAAATCATCCGGCTTGTTCACTGTCGGGCGGTACCTGCGCACCGCCTGCTCTGACACTCGCCAGAAAAAAGGGGCGGCCCTAAAGCCGCCCCCTGAGGTCCTTGTTATCAGGCTTCTCTTAGGGACCTTTACTGCCCGAGGTTTCGCCTGCGGCCTGATCTCTGCTTCGAGGCTGCCCCGCCGTCGTTGCGGCGGGGCCGTCCCTCGTCGTTGGCTTGGCCCACTGCGCTTTGCGCTGCTCCGGGCCGTGTTTTCTCAGCTGCACCCGCTCGTGGCACCGCAGGTGTCGCACTTCATGCAGGTACCGTTCCGGACCAGCGTAAAGTTCCCGCATTCGCCGCAGGCATCGCCCTCGTAGCCCTTCATCCGGGCCTCGGCCCGGCGTTCGGCAGCGACGGCCCCGGCAGCGGCCACCTGGGCTGTGACGGCCGGGGCGACAGAGGGGGCAACGGCCGGTGCCGCAGCGGCCGCCATGGCGGGTTGAGCGCCCGCGACCATCTGCGGCTGGGCCTGCATCTGACCGCCGTGGAGGACGGTGAACTCCTTGAATTCCTTGGGCGCGCGGCCCCGGTTGTAGCCGGTCGACGCAAGCTTCTTGACCAGGGCGAAGGCGTCGTTGCTGACCTCTTCGCGGGGTTCGCTGACGTTCACGTCGCCCTCGGCGATGCCGCCACCGATCTCGTCGAAACGTGGACCTTCCGGCTCGACATGGGCCAGATCCGTCCGGTCCAGATAGCTGACCGCCAGCTCACGAAAGATGTAGTCGAGCACCGATGTGGCGTTCTTGATGTTGTCGTTGCCGGTCACGATCCCCGCCGGTTCAAACCGCGTGAACGTAAAGGCCTCGACAAACTTCTCCAGCGGCACACCGAATTGCAGGCCCATCGACACGGCGATCGCGAAGTTGTTCATCATTGCCCGGAAAGCGGCGCCTTCCTTGTGCATGTCGATAAAGATTTCGCCCAGCGCGCCATCGTTGAACTCGCCCGTGTGCAGATAGACCTTGTGCCCGCCGACAACGGCCTTCTGGGTATAGCCGCGGCGGCGATCGGGCAGTTTTTCGCGTTGGCCCCGCACCTCCTTGATAATGATCTTCTCGACGATCCGCTCGGCCACGATGGTCGCGGCCGCCGCCGGGGGCGCCTCGGTTAGGTCTTCGGCATCGTCGTCGTCGGTCTCGTCGATCAGTGCTGCCGACAGCGGCTGGCTGAGCTTCGAGCCGTCGCGGTACAGCGCGTTCGCCTTGATGCCCATGCGCCAGGACCGCAGGTAGGCTTCCGAGCAATCCTCGATCGTCGCCTCGTTCGGCATGTTGATGGTCTTTGAGATCGCGCCCGAGATGAACGGCTGCGCCGCGGCCATCATGTCGATGTGGCTGTTGACCGAGAGATAGCGCTTGCCGAGTTTGCCGCACGGGTTGGCACAATCGAAGACGGGCAGGTGTTCGTCCTTCAAGCCCGGCGCGCCTTCCAGCGTCATCGTCCCGCAAACATGGGTGTTGGCGGCCTCGATCTCGGCGCTTGAGAAGCCAATGGTCAAGAGCAGATCGAAGCCCGGCAACGCCATCTGGTCCTCGGTCAGGCCCAGCGTCTGGGTGCAGAAGTCGAGCCCCAGCGTCCACTGGTTGAACACAAAGCGAATGTCGAAGGCGCTGCCGAGTGCTGCCTCGATCGCCTTGAACTCGTCCGGGCCAAAGCCCAGAAGCTTCAGCTTGTCCTCGGTGACACCGGGGGCTCCAGCCAGCGTGCCGTGGCCCACCGCGTAGTCGATGATGCCCTGTGCGGTGTCATCGTCATAGCCCAGCGTCGCCAGCGCGGCAGGCACCGCGCGGTTGATGATCTTGAAGTAGCCGCCGCCTGCCAACTTCTTGAACTTGACCAGGGCGAAATCCGGCTCGATCCCCGTCGTGTCGCAGTCCATCACCAGACCGATCGTGCCGGTCGGGGCAATGACCGAGGCCTGCGCGTTGCGGTAGCCGTGCTTCTCGCCCAGCTCGAGTGCTGCGTCCCAGGCCATGCGGGCATGCTCGACCATCCGCTGGTCCGGGCAGCTTGCGGCATCCAGCGTGACCGGGTTCGTGGCCAGCGCTTCGTAACCTTTGGTCTCGGAATGGGCCGCCCGGCGGTGGTTGCGCATCACCCGCAGCATGTGCTCGCGGTTCGGCGCGTATCCCGGGAAGGCACCCAGTTCCGAAGCCATCTCGGCCGAGGTCGCATAGCTCACGCCCGTCAGGATCGCGGTCAGCGCGCCACAGATCGCGCGGCCCTCGACCGAGTCATAGGAATGGCCCTGCGTCATCAGCAGGCCGCCGATGTTGGCATAGCCCAGCCCCAGAGTGCGATAGCGGTAGCTGCGCTCGGCAATTTCCTTCGACGGGAACTGCGCCATCAGAACCGACACTTCCAGCGTAACCGTCCACAACCGCGTTGCGTGCTCGTAGCCTTCGATGTCGAAGACGCCGTCATGCAGGAACTGCAGCAGGTTCAGCGACGCCAGGTTGCAGGCCGTATCGTCCAGGAACATGTACTCGGAACACGGGTTCGAGGCACGGATCTGGCCGCTCTCGGGGCAGGTGTGCCAGTCGTTGATCGTGTCGTGGTACTGCATGCCCGGATCGGCGCAGGCCCAGGCAGCGTGGCCGATCTGCTCCCAGAGATCGCGGGCCTTCACGGTCTTGGCGATCTTGCCGTCGGTGCGGCGGATCAGTTCCCAGTCGGCATCATCCTGCACGGCCTTCAGGAAGGCATCGGTCACGCGTACCGAGTTGTTCGAGTTCTGGCCCGAAACGGTCAGGTAGGCCTCGCTGTCCCAGTCGGTGTCCAGCACCGGAAACTCGATCGACGCAAAGCCCTGTGCTGCGTATTGCAGAACCCGGCTGACATAGGTCTCCGGGATCATCGCCTTGCGGGCGTCTTTGATCGCGGCCTTGAGCTGCGCGTTCTTCTTCGGGTCCGTGGCATCGGCCTCCAGCCCATCCCAAGCGCTGATCGCCGCGAAGATCGCGTTCAGCTTTGCCTCGTGCGCTTTCGAGCCCGCGACCAGGGCGGCAACCTTCTGCTCCTCGCGAACCTTCCAGTTGATGAAGGTCTCGATATCCGGGTGATCCATGTCGCAGATCACCATCTTGGCGGCACGGCGCGTTGTCCCTCCGGACTTGATGGCGCCGGCGGCTCGATCCCCGATCTTCAGGAACGACATTAGGCCTGAGGATCGGCCGCCGCCGCCTAACGACTCGTTCTCGGCACGCAGGGAGGAGAAGTTCGTGCCGGTGCCCGAGCCGTATTTGAACAGCCGCGCTTCACGGGTCCAGAGATCCATGATGCCGCCCTCGTTCACCAGATCGTCGGCGACGGACTGGATGAAGCAGGCGTGCGGCTGTGGGTGTTCGTAGGCTGTCTTGGACTTGGTCAGCTTGCCGGTCTTGTAGTCGACATAGAAATGGCCCTGGCTGGGGCCATCGATCCCGTAAGCCCAGTGCAGACCGGTGTTGAACCACTGGGGGGAGTTCGGCGCGGACATCTGGCGGGCCAGCATGAAGCGCATTTCGTCGAAATAGGCCTGGGCGTCGGCTTCGGTGCTGAAGTATCCGCCCTTCCAACCCCAGTAGGCCCAGGTACCGGCGAGCCGGTCGAAGACCTGCTGGGCCGAGGTCTCGCCGCCGATGCGGTCATCCTCGGGCAAATCGGCCAGGGCCTGCTCGTCCGGCACCGAGCGCCACAGGAACGCGGGCACGCCCTTTTCCTTGATCTTCTTCAAGCGGGCAGGGACCCCGGCTTTCCGGAAGTACTTCTGAGCGAGCACGTCCGAGGCGACCTGCGACCACGCCTGCGGCACGTCGAAATCCTTCAACGAGAAGATCACCGACCCGTCCGGGTTCTTGATCTCGGACGTTGCCTTGCGGAACGGAATCTCGGCGTACGGAGATTTGCCGGCCTTGGTAAACTTGCGGTCGATCTTCATTCGTCTTGTCCCTATACGGCCGGCTTTCACCGGCGACTCCCTCTCCCCGCGGTGGACTTTCGTCCACCGTTCCAGCCGCCACTGGCGACCGGAGGGTCTTTCATGTCTGTGTTCTCGATCCGGAAGCCGGATCCCCCTAGATGCTGCCGGAGGCACTACATCTTGTGCGTTCCATCCGAAGCACGACCAACATTATGACAGTTTGGATTCCGGTCAACGGTTTTTTGACTCGATATCGCTACATTTTGTGGTTGACGGGTCCATCAATTCTAGCAGTGGTAGAACGAACAGGGAACGTAAAGTTATCCACACCAATATGTGGATGAAATGAACGGTCCACAGCGAAAAAATACTGGATCTCGTGGACCCGTGGGCCCGGTTATCCGCCCAGGCGCTCCGCCAGGGTGCGTCCGATATCGTTCGAGGGTCCCGCACCTTCGTTCATCTGGGCCTGATCGCACCCGGCCCCGCGCAACACGACCGAGAGCGCGATGGCCGAATCGAAATACTGCCCGCCCCCGACCTGATCCGGGGCGTTCGGATCGAACAGCCCGGCCGACAGGCTGCGCAGATAGTCACGACCGCGCTTCATCAAGGGCTCGTCGGGAAGACCACCCAGCAACGGCGCACGGTTGTGGAAGAAGCCCGCAGGCGTGCCGTTGAACAGCGGCACTTCGCGCTCGAGCAGCGCGACACGATCCTCGGCCACGCGCATCCGCACGCGCAGAAGCCGGATCCGGTCGTTCAGCCAGGCGGTCGTGTAGTCAGTGCCCAAGGCCGCGCGCTTCCGGCCATTCGGGTCATTCGCGGCACCGCACCAGTTCTGCACTTGCAGGATCTCGTGCACGGCGATCACTTCGGTCGAGCGTACGGCCCCGGCCAGGTCGTCCGACACGATCCCCAGCCACGGATCGCCCATGCGCGGATGCGATTCTATGCGGGGGTCGTCGAAGTAGAGATAAAGCAGATCCCGTTCGACCTCAGCGACGATTCGCGGTTCCGGCTCGTGGATCAGAGGCTTGGGGCGCGGCTCTGGATCGGCGATGGCGGCGAGTGTGAAGGGGTTGGCGCTGAATGCTTGCTGATTGCCCAGGTCCGTCCCCAGTCGCGGCAGGTCGACTGGTGGCTCTGACGGGCCTCGGGGCTGTCCGTCGATCACCGGCAGTGCGGTCATCCCGAAGCTCACTTCCCGCGTAAATGCGACGTCCGCGCGCTGTAGGCCCGGTGTCGCGGCGATCACGTCTTCTCCCAGCGCTGCAAGCTGGATCGGATCGGAGTCTTCGGGACCGCCCGTGATCCGAGGGGCGGGAAGCGGCTGCCCCAGCAGGTCGCTCTGGTCGCGCATCCAGACATCTTCACCCGCTCTCAGCGAGGCGACCAGGATCAGCCCAGGGCTTCGGCTTTCCGAAATATGGTCGGGTGCCCCGGAATTGCGCGTGCGGTTTGACGCGGACGCGACGCTCCAATCGGGCCGGTCTCGTGGTCCCAGGAACTTTTGCGTGCCCCTCAGAATCGGGATCGTCTCTGCCAGCATCGTTGGGCCGGACGGGCCGGTGGGCCGCGTGCCGTCGGGCTCTGACGCGGGGGTCGTCGTGCTGACGAAACGCATGGCACGGACCGCGCTTGGGTCGGCGCCCAGGATCGCAGTGTGCGCCGCATCAGGTGCCAGAGTGCTGGATGATCGATCCTCGATCCACGTCATATCTGATGCGAGGAGCGCAGAGTAAAGGTTCAGCGCAGGGCTGAGGTGTTCGGCCGGGCGGGCAGGTTCCGTCCGCGCGAGGCCTGGGTCGCCCGGAAGAATTCCCGGCAGCCCGTGACGGGTCGCAAGCACTGCCGGAGAGGGCGCGCGCTCATCCCGGATCAGGGCGATTGGCGTGTCCGACATGGTCGCTGCAGAAGCGACGGTGAAGCTGCCGGGTGCCGGCGGGTCCAGAGGTGTCGCGATATCCGCCGATGCAAGCACCCCCGGGCTGGTCGGACGCGGACCCGCAGGCGCGCTGCGACCGTCGATGTCAGCCCTTGCCGCGCGGTCTTCTGGTGGCGACAGGGGCGCGGCGGGAATCTGCGTCGCCGCACCAGCCAGTGAGAAATCGGCGCGGACAACCTCGGACGGTCTGACCCGGAGCGCGTCCGAAAGAGCGGGCGCGATGGGCGGCCCCAGCGCCAAACCCAATGACTGCACTGCCGCGCTCAGCGGTGGGGATGGACGCGGCGTGGTGCCCTCCTGGGGGCTGTCCAACGCATCTCCCGAGGACATGACCGGGTTGGCCCGCCCCCAGGCCCGGACCGTGATCCCATGCGGGACGACGGTATCCTCGACTGACGCCAGAACGCTGATGGGCGCGTTGAGGTTGGGAACGGGTTGCGCCTCGATCGGTCCAACGGCAACGCCTGCCAGGACGACGGATTGTGGCTCGGGCGTGGCTTGCGGTGTCTGCAGAAGCGGTGTCTCGGACCAGTCGAACAATCCCGCAATCTGGCTTGCCGATGCGTCGAACTCCAGATCGCTGGGGTCCTGCGGCTGATAGAACAAAGCGATGGCAGAGATGCCGATCCAGCTCGCCGCGACCATGCGCACGCTTCGGCGCGGCCATACCCCGGCCTCCGGCGCATAGAGATAGTAGATCAGAGCACCAAACGCGGCGCAGCCCACGGCCATGGCGATCAGAGTGGTCGTCGATGCGCTTTGGCCGAAGAAGCTCAGGATGGGAAGAAGCGCGAAGCACGCGAGCACATAAAGCGCCAGGGCAAGAACGGGCTTTCCCCAGTTTGTCACAAACGTCGAGACCCGGTCTGGCTCTGGGCTCCTGCCGCGTTGCACCGGTGCTATCGCGTCGGCGAGGACACCAGAGGTCCACTTTTCCTTCTCGACCGCGATCAGCGCCTTGTGATCTGCGCGGTTCTGCTCTTCCAGCGCCGTCTCGTCAATGTGGAGGATGTAAAGCGGATCTCCCGCAGTGACCCGGTCACCGGTGGCGATCAGGGGAAGGATCCGGCCCGAACGCGGGGCGCGAACCAGATGATCGCGCCGACGATGGACGAGAGTCATCACAGGGTTCCCCGCCTGCACGCGCGCGCCAGGGTCCAGGTGGATCCCGCCCACCTCGGCCGATCGGAGCCGCGGATTGTCCGGCATCCTGATCGTCAGTTTTCGCCCTTGCACGCCCATGGTCCGGTTTGTCCTGCTCGTTTTATCCGGTGGCCGCCTTCTGCTTCGTTCGTTCTATTCCCTCGGTCGCGCCTGCGTCAGCGTGCGCCTGTGGGTTTCGCGCCGGACCGGTTCGAAGCCGACGCGCTGATAAAGCCCGATCGCCCTTGGATGGTCGAGCGTATTGGTGTTCACCGTCATGCGTTCCGTGCCCGACAGCGCCCAGCCCGTGTCGACCGCCGTTGCCAGGAACCAGTGCCCCAGCCGCCGTCCGACCGCCTGTGGAACCAGCCCGAAATAGGCCAGATCACAGATCCCGGTTTGGGACTGATCGAGCATGAAGAAGCCTCCCGGCCACCCATCCAGCATCAATGTGTACAACAGAACCGATGGATTTCCGACAAATTCTTCAAGTTCTTCGCGGGATCTGTCGAACCAGTCGGTCCATTCGTACGGAGCACCGACGGTTCCATAGAGATAAAGAAAATACTCGGCCGGCGGGTCTTCGGCTCGCATAAGTGCTGTCTGGGCATTCATCGGACGCGGTGGCAGCGGAGCCGAAGGGCGGTGGGATATTTCCAGGAAGGTGACGACGTATTCGATCTCGTCTCCTGGCTGCTCGGCGGTCTTCATGCGTTCAGCCGGTCTCGACGTCCAGGTCGTCATAGGCGCCCCACTCGACCCAACTGCCATCGTAGACCGCGTTGCGGGTATGCCCAAGACGGTGCAGCGCGAGCGTCAGGATGCAGGCCGTGACGCCCGAGCCACAGGTTGTCGCAACAGGTTTTGTCAAATCGACACCGGCGGCCTCGAAGATCGCTCGGGTCTCCTCGGGCGACTTCATCGTCTGATCGTCGTTCAACAGCTCGCGAAAGTGGACATTCGTCGAACCTGGAATGTGCCCGGACCTCAGACCTTTGCGCGGCTCGATCTCTTCGCCGCTGAACCGGCCCGGAGAGCGGGCATCGACGATCTGCTCGTCGCCCAGTTTCACGGCGCGGGCCATCTGGGTCACATCGCGCACCATCGATGCATTGCGCCGGGCGGTGAAGTGCCGTTCGCGCGGGTCCGGATCGATGTCGTCGACCGGGCGCCCCTCGGCTGTCCATTTCGGCAGTCCACCATCCAGGACCGCGACATCCTCGTGCCCGAACAGGCGGAACATCCACCAGATGCGCGCGGCCGAATAGACGCCTTGCTGGTCATAGACCACCACGCGGTGTCCGTCTCCGATCCCCATCTTGCGAATGCGCGAGACGAATTTCTCGACCGGCGGCAACATGTGCGGCAACGGCGAGTGATCGTCCGAGATGTCGTCGATGTCGAAGAAGCGTGCGCCGGGGATGTGCGCCTGATCATAGAGTTCGCGGCCATTTCGGCCGTCGGTCGGCAGATACATCGACCCATCCAGGATGCGGATGTCCGGAGCCGTCAGCCGTTCGGCCAGCCAGTCTGTCGAGACGAGAAGTGTCGGATCGCTGCTCGGCATCTTGAAAGTACTCTTCGACGGTTGCGCTTTAGGTCCTGCGTAGAGCGCGTGGCGATCCGAATCAACCTTCGCCATGCGCGACCGGTTCACAGTGCTGCGCGATGGCGCTGTGCACATGCCCGAGGCCGTGCGAGAGTGGTCACCGGTACCGACGAAACAGTGAGGATATGGCCATGTCCGAAGACAGGATTTTGATCAAGCGTTCGGAAATCGACGCCATGGAAGGCGTGGCGAAGACCCATTTCTTGAACGCCAACGCTGTTCGGACAAACAAGTCGCTTGGCGATCTGACCGGGCTGACCGGCCTTGGCTTTCACATCATCGACGTCGCACCCGGGCGCGAGACCACGGAACATCACATGCACCATTTCGAGGACGAGTGTCTGTATGTGCTCTCGGGGTCTGCCACGGCGCGCCATGGTGACGAAGAACTGGCGATCGAGGCAGGCGATTTCCTGGGATACCGCGCGGGCGGGCTCGCGCATTCGATCATCAACACCGGGACCGAGGTTCTGCGCTGCATCGTTGTCGGACAGCGTCTCGCACATGATGTCGGCGATTACCCTTGGAAGGGTCAGCGGATCTACCGCAATGACGGAATGACCTGGGATCTGGTCCCGCAGGACGCGATCGTTGAGCCGGGCGCGTGTGTCGGGAAAAAGTGACCTGCGCGGCTACGGTTTGGCAGTGGCCGACCGTTGTGCGAGCCAGATCCCGCCCAGGACCAGACCAAGCGCCAGCGCGTGATAGGACGCAAACACCTGGCCGAGGATCAGGACAGCGAGTGCCGAGGCGAAGACCGGCACGAGGTTCGTGAAGATCCCGGCCCTTTGCGGTCCGATCAGGTCGACGCCGCGCAGGAAGAATTGTTGCGCCAGGATGCCGGGGAAAATCGCGACAAACAGTGTGAGGATGATCCCGTACATGGACGGCGCGGCATAGCCGTCGTCGGCGAACACAGCCTCGGCGAATGCAAGCGGGATCGACGTCAACAGGGCAATGACGGACATCAGCGTGAACAGGATCGCACCCGGCAGGTCGGGCCGGTTCTTGAGCAGAATGGCGTAGAAGCCATAGCTCGCACAGGCGGCAAGCATAATCAGATCCCCGTCGTTGAACCCGATCTCGAGCACCAGCCAGGGCGTGCCCTGGGTCGCCACGACCGCGACACCGAGCAGTGTGGCGGTGACGCCAAGTGTTTGCAGCGGCGTGATCCAGGTCCGGTGCAGCAACAGCCCGAACAGGATGACGAAGACCGGGACCGAGCCCTGAAGAATGCCGACATTCACGCCGCTGGTTTTGAAGGATGCGAGATAGAAGAGCAGGTTGAAGCCCGAGAAACCCGCAATGCTCATGATGGTGATCCGCCACATGCGCGGGCGGGCGGCGTGCCAGAGGCGGATCACGTCGCGCCCGTAGATGGCCCACATGATCGAGGCGCCGAATGTCCAACGCAGGGCGACGTGCTGCATCGCCGTGATCTCACCGCGCGCGAGCTGTCCGGCAATTGCGTTGCAAGCCCAGAAGACCGCCGCGAGCGTCAGCAGGTGATAGGGCCGGGCGTAGAGACCATCGACCGATTTCTTGAGCAGGGCTGACATGCGGTTTCCGTTTGCGGGGAGCGCGCGGTCTAGCAGTCCGCGGCAGCCGACGCGATGGTCTCGTGGTTGCCGTCCGGGACCATCACTCAGATGATGCGCTTTCGGGGTGTCCGCGCCACAAGGGCGGCGATGGCCCATCCACCTGGTCTGACGCGACATGCTTGCCCCGCGCGCCACAAGG
>JBCAXJ010000053.1:0-39767 GCA_038534135.1 Pseudomonadota bacterium
CGAGTGCACCGTTGCGATAGGCGGTTGCCTGCTCGGTCGACATGGCGTTGGCGATGACCTTGCTCATCATGGATCTCCTTCGTTGCTTTGGCATGACGATGCCGCGTGAGGGATCAGTCCTCCACCCGGATCTTGCGGTCAGTGCGCCGGGTCAGAAGAAACTCTGCGGGTCGATGTCGATCACCACGCGCACGGCAGAGGGGCATTTCACACTGTCGCGCCAGCGTTTCAGCAGCGGTTGGATTGCAATGCCCTTGGGGGCCTTGGCCAGAAGACGCACCCTGGACTTTCCGCGCAGGCGAGCGAACGGGGCCGGGGCGGGGCCGAAGATATCCACGCCCGCCGACATCAGCGGGCCTGAAGCGCGGCCCAGATCGTTCGCCACCGACCAGACCTGCGCATCGTCTGTGCCGGAGACGATGATCCCGGCCATCCGGCCATAAGGCGGGACGCCAGCATCGTTGCGAAGATAAGCCTCTTGACGCCAGAACGCCTCGGCATCGCCCGACATGATCGCGCGGAGCACGCCATGCTCGGGCTGCACCGTCTGGATCATCGCCGTTCCCTTGCGGTCAGCGCGCCCGGCCCGCCCCGCGACCTGATGCAGGATCTGGAACGTCTTCTCGGCGGCACGCAGATCGCCACCTTGCAGACCCATATCGGCATCGATCACGCCGACGAGCGTCAGCTTCGGGAAGTTGTGGCCCTTGGCGATCATCTGGGTGCCGATGATGATATCGGCCCCGCCCTCTGCGACGTTGAGAATGCGTTGCTTGAGTTGCGCGGTCGAGGTGACGAGGTCCGAGGACAGCACCTCGATCCGCGCGTCCGGGAACAGTGACGCCGCCTCTTCGGCCAGCCGCTCGACCCCCGGGCCGCAGATCGAGAGCCGGTCGTCCCGGCCGCATTCCGGGCAGGCACGCGGGACCTTCTCGACATGGCCGCATTGGTGGCAGAGCAATTCGCCCCGGAAGCGGTGCGTCACCATCCACGCGTCACAGTGGGGGCAACCGAACTGGAACCCGCAGTTGCGGCAGAGCGTGAGCGGCGCATACCCCCGGCGGTTCAGGAACAGCATCACCTGCTCGCCCTGAGCCATGCGCGACCGCGCAGCCTGAACCACCGGATCTGTGATCCAGCGGTCGCGGCCGGGATTGTGCTCGCGCATCGAGATCAGCTTGATATCCGGCAGGACCGCTGCGCCGAACCGCTCCGGCAGGTCGATGCGGTTGTATTTTCCGGCCTCCGCATTGGCCCAGGTCTCGAGCGACGGTGTGGCCGAAGCCAGCACTGCCGTCGCCCCTTCGATCGAGGCGCGCAGGATGGCCATATCCCGGGCGTGGTACAGGACCTGTTCCTCCTGCTTGTAGCTGCCCTCGTGTTCCTCATCGATGACGATCAGACCGAGATTCCGGTAGGGCAGGAACAGTGCCGACCGCGCGCCGACAAAGAGCTGCCCGGTGCCCTTTGCCGCCGCCTGCCAACAGCGGCGACGCTCGGCCCCCGTGACGCCGTGATGCCATTCGGCGGGGCGCACGCCGAAGCGGGCCTCGACCCGGTCGAGGAAGCCCGGCGTCAGTGCGACCTCCGGCAACAGGACCAGGGCCTGACGCCCCTCTGCCACGCAGGCGGCGGCGGCTTCCAGGTAGACCTCGGTCTTGCCCGAGCCGGTGACGCCATAGAGCAGCGTGGCCGAGTACCCGTCCTCTGTGACTGCGGCCCGCAAGGTGTCGCCCGCCGCGCGCTGATCGTCGGACAGATGGGTGCCCGGGGCGAGGCGTTGCAGCGGTGGGTAAGGTCCGTCCGCTGCGATCTCGACCCGCTTGAGCGTGCCCTGATCCGCGAGCCCCTTGACCACCGCAGAGGACACCCCGGCTTCGCGCGCCAGTTCCGAGCCACTCAAACCGATCCCGGCTTCCTCGAGGATGTCGAGCACACGCTGCCGTGCTTCGGTCATGCGGGCGGGCGCATCGCCGCCGCGCCTCAACACCACGCGAGATTTCGGCGGCTCGCCCAGTTCCGGCACGCGTGTCGCCAGGCGCAACATCATTCCGGGCGGGGTCATCGTGTAGGCCGACGCCCGGTCGAGGAAGCGCCGCATCTCGGCCCGCATCGGCGGCACGTCCAGCCGGGTCGCGACCGGTTTCAGCCGGGCTGCCTCGACCTGTCCCTCGCCCGGCCCCCAGACCACGCCGACGATGCGTTTCGCGCCGACCTCGACCAGCACGAAATCTCCCGGTGCCAGGTCCAACCCCTCCGGCACGGCATAATCCAGCGGTCCCTCCAGCGGCATCGGCAGCAAGACCGCGACCGAGGGAACGCCGCCGAAAAGGTCGCTCATTGGGCTGGCACCGGTGCAGAGCCTCGGGTAGTGTCCGCGCAAATCACGCGCCTTTGCCTGGGGAGACGGGCCATGAAATTCTTTGTCGACACGGCGGAAATCGACGAGATCACGGATCTCGCCGCCACGGGCATGGTGGACGGGGTTACGACCAACCCGTCGCTGATCATGAAATCCGGGCGCGATATCCTGGAAGTGACGCGCGAGATCTGTGCGGCGGTCGACGGTCCGGTCAGTGCCGAGGTCACGGCGACGCAAGCCGATGCGATGATCGCCGAGGGCCGGGAACTGGCCAAGATCGCCCCGAACATCGCCGTGAAGGTGCCCCTGACCTGGGACGGACTTAAGGCCTGCAAGACGCTGACTGGCGAGGGTAACATGGTCAACGTCACGCTCTGTTTCTCGGCCAACCAGGCGCTGCTGGCGGCCAAGGCGGGCGCGACCTTCATCTCGCCATTCATCGGGCGCCTCGACGATATTGGCCTGGACGGTATGGAACTGATCGCGGACATCCGGCAGATCTATGACAACTACGACTTCCAGACGCAAATCCTTGCGGCGTCGATCCGCACGGTGAATCACGTCTCGGACTGCGCGAAGGTTGGCGCCGATGTCGTCACCGTCCCGCCCGGCGTGCTCAAGAAACTGGCCAGCCACCCGCTGACCGATGCCGGACTGAAGGCCTTTCTGGACGACTGGGCCAAGACCGGTCAGACGATCCTGAAGGGCTGAGCGGGGATGGACACTGTCTCGTTGTCCTCGGACGACCGCGATCTGATCCGCTCGCTGATCATTGCCGATCCCGCGTTGGTGCTGGACGACGATCAGGTGATGCAGCGCCTTGTCGGCGAGAAGAATGGCGAGCGGCATGTGGTCGACCTGCGCGACCGGCTGGTCGAGCGGCTGGAGACCCGGCTGGACAAGCTGATGACGCAGCAACGCTCGATCATCGCGGCGGCCTATGAGAACGTTGCCGGGACGAACCAGGTGCACCGCGCGGTGCTGGCACTGCTGGAACCGTCGGAACTGCCCGCGTTCCTGAAGCGGTTGACGATGGATGTTCCGGCCATGCTGGGGCTCGAGGAGGCGCGTCTGTGCCTGGAGGCCGATGTGGCCGAGACCGGCCCCGCTGACGGGTTCGGCGATGACCTGCAAGGGCGGGTCGTGACAATGCCGGAGGGCATGGTCGACGGGTACGCGGCGCTGGACGGCACGCAGTCCGGGCGCGTGATCCTGCGCGAAGCCGGAGCGGAGTCCGAGCTGATCTTCGGCGAGGCCAACCCGGTGCAGTCCGAGGCTTTGATGCTGCTGGACATCGCGGGTGCGCCGTCGATGCTGGCGTTCGGCTCGTCCGATCCGAAGAAGTTCGACCCGACGCACGGGACCGATCTGCTGACCTTCCTATCCGGCGTGATCGAACGCTTGTTGACGCAGAGGTTGGCCGATCCCGAGGGGTAGGGCGCTGGAGATCGGATGACCGGTTCCGAGCACGTTTTCATTAAAGACGGTTATTCTTTCCGCAAGGAAGTACCGTCGTCCAAAATGCGAAACGTGGACGCAAAGTTCTACGTTTTTACGAAGCCTAGTCTTGATCGCGCTGTCTTTAGACGATATGTGCACGACGACGTGCGCTCTCTCTCGGTTCTAAGGCCAGGCTGGGGTGTTAACAGCCCATACCGGCAGAAACTTACGGTCGCAGCAGATCCCAAGCGTTGGGTCATGACCTACTACACGTTCCCGCCAGAGGCGATTGCGCCTCACCTATCTGACATCGTGATCAACCCGGAGCGGGCGCACTGGTTTCCAGACATCTTTGCGGTGCATCTTGGGCTGATCGTCAACGCGGCGGTTCGGGCCGTGATTGAAGAGCTTGATCCTGACAACAACTACTTCTTCCCGCTGAACGTCTATGTGGATGGAGACACCGACCCACTGCCCGAGGCGCGGTTCTACTGGAAGCCGCGGCGCCAACTGAACTTTACAGCGAGGAAGCAAGTCGACGCACATGGCAATCTGTATGAGACACCATTCGAGCCCGGGCTAACCTTCGCGAATGAACAACTCGCCTGGGAGCTGAAGTTCAACGAACCTGTCCGCGAGTTCATCGCGACGCTTCCATTCTGGACATCCGGGCCCGATCTCTTTGGCTTCGGCATGTCCGTCGACGTCTTTCGGCGTTTGAAATCGGAGAAGTTCACCGGCTTGCTGGAACTCACCAGCGACAATCGTAACTCGAAAGACTTCGACCGCAGCCACAATGTGGGGTATTTTTGAGAATGCGGTACCGCAGCACATGAGTGCGACACTCCCCTCTGCCGGGGCGATGGATCTGCTCACCCGGTTTCTCGATCAGCTTGCTTCGGTGCGGGGTCGTTCGGCCAAGACGGTCGAGGCTTATCGGCGCGACATTGCGGGGTATCTGGGATTTCTCGGAGAGCACCTTGGCGGACCAGTCGGGCAAAGCGCGCTGGGGGAGATCTCGGTCGCGGATTTGCGGGCCTGGATGGCGTCGCGCAGGCGGACGGGACTGTCGGGCCGGTCGTTGGCGCGGGAACTGTCCGCCGTGCGCTCGTTCTATGATTGGCTTGATCACGCTCACGGGGTTGCTTGCCCGGCGATCCATGCGGTGCGCTCGCCGAAGGTGGCGCAGCGCCTGCCGCGCCCGCTCAGCGTGCCAGATGCCGCACGGGTCGTGCAGGCGACGGGCTTCCACACGGAACCCTGGATCGCGGCGCGTGATACGGCGGCGCTGACGCTGATCTGGGGCTCTGGCCTGCGAATCTCCGAGGCTCTGGGCCTGGACCGTGCGATCGCACCTTTGGGCGAGGCCATCCGCGTCACTGGCAAAGGCGGCAAGGAGCGCGATGTGCCGGTCTTGCCCGTCACGCGCACCGCCATCGACGCTTACCTGAAGAAGTGCCCGTTTCCGGAGGCACACGGACAGGCGCTGTTCCTGGGGGCACGGGGTGGCCGTCTGAGTCAGAGCGTGCTCCAGAAGGCGATGCGCACGGCGCGACAGGCGTTGGGTCTTCCCGAAACCGCGACCCCGCACGCGCTGCGCCACAGTTTCGCGACGCATCTTCTGCAGGCGGGCGGAGATCTCCGCTCGATCCAGGAGTTGCTGGGCCATGCCTCGTTGAGCACGACCCAAGTCTATACCGGAGTCGATGAGGCCCGGTTGCTCGAGGTCTATGAGGCCAGTCACCGCCCGGATCGACGCGGAACCGATTGAGGTTCCAACCGGTTGCCATTTTGCAAAGTTCCCTGCAAAGTTGCGGGGATTCCGAGGAGACGGGCATTCGGACCGATTCTCGAACAAGATTTGACGTATCAGTCGAGGGGGGCGGCACGCCATGCGAAGACTCAAACCGTTCGCACTTGGGACTGCGCCGTTGCTCTGCGCGGCGGTTGTTGCAGGAAACCCGTTTTCGGCTGCGGCTGACTACCCGGGGCAGCTTTGGTCCGTCGAACGCGTGCAGGTCGGTGTCGGGTCGAACGCGCAAGACCTGATCCCCGCGATTCGATCGGGCTTGCGGCAGGCGAACGAGGTTTACTTCTTCGGCGAGCAACCCGTGCGCATGAAGGTCGAACCGGTCGATGGTGCGGACAAGATGGTGGCCGTCAGGATCACCGATTCCGCGACCGGCGCACTGCTGGCGCGCAGCCCGGCGATTGATGCGGGCAAGGGGTCCGAAGCCGTTCGTCACGCTGCGTTGGCCTGGATGGAGGGGCTGAAATGTGGCGGCAGCGGTTGCGCCGGTGCGCCTTCCGCCGCGCCCGAGACCCGGATTGCCAGAGCCGCTGCGAAGATCGCCCCAGTGTCCAATGGCTCGACTCAGGCAATTGAGCCGCAGGTTGAGACTGCGCTGGCGCTGGCCCCGGCGACCCTATCCACGACGTCATCTGCTGAGGCTGAAGATATGATCGTTGCTGGGATTCCGGTCCCTGCGCGCAAACCTGGAACTAGGGAGGTCAGTGCCGATCCCGTTCGGAAGGCTCGGCAACGCCTTGATGGTGCCAATCTGGCCGCTGTAAACTGGCCCGTGACAGCCCGGGCGCTTCAGATTTCCTTGCCGGCACTTCGGGGCACGGGTGCGCTCACCTATTCCGACACTGACAATCTGGTGACTGATCAGCCCGACCCGATCGCACGCGTTGCTCCGGCGCGCCAACCCGTGCCGACCGAACCGTTGAAGCCGGTGGCAGTGGCAGCGCGTCCGGAGCGCCCGGCTCCTTCGCTGCTGGGCCGGTGGTTCAGCAGTGTCGCGTCTTTCCTGGGGCTTGCGGGGGGCGATTCCGATCAGCCTGTTTCGCAAGGCAGCACTGTGCAGCAGTCGACTGCGCAACCGGCTCGCAGCAGCGCGCCGACCATTGCTGCGGTCCTGACGCCGCGCGATCAGGTGATCACCGCATCAGACCTGTCGCGGTCGGGTTGGATTCGCGCCGAGGACGCCCCGGCCCTGACGAACCCGATCGACCGGCTCGCCACGGGACGTGGGAGCGCATCGACGGATGTGCGACTTGCCAGCAATTCGCGGCCCGCATTGCCGAATCCGCAGGTGGTGAGCGATGCGGCGCCGCGACAGGGGTCCGGGCAAGACCTGACGCAGCCTCTGCCGCCGACCGGGACGTCCGTGCGTGCCACGACACCAGCGCGTCGCACCACAGCCTTGTCTGTTCGGCTGCACCCGGAACTGTTTGGCCGCTACCGGGTTGCCGGAGCGCCTTCGGGGCTTGCCGGGCGGCGCGCCGTCGCTTCGGAAACACCTGCCGCAACGGGCACTGTGCTTGGCGCGGCGTCTGGCGCCCAACCGTTCCGTGACGTCTTGGCCGTTCGCGGCCTGGCGCTCGACGAGGCGACGTATTCGCGCTTCGAGAACATCTATTGGGGCGGGACCGAGGGGGAGGGCTTCTGGATCTCGCTGCCCAATCGCCTGAAATCAGACTTTGTCCTGGTCTCGGGTCCGAACTCCTCGGTGATCTCGTCGGTGCGCCGCCGCAGCGGCATTCCGCGCGCGTCGGATGATGTTGCCAAGGCGCTGGGCCTGGAGCCGCGGAAATGGAACAAGCTCAGAGTGATTGCGCTGCGCGGCAATGACGCGACCGCGGGTTACTCGCTGCCGCTCAATCTTTCTGTTCGCAAAGGCAAATTGGGCGCGCATTGATTCCGTTGGACCAGCCGCCAGCGAGTGTTGGTCAAGGACACCGGATCGCACAATTCGCGGTGTAACCTCGAGTTAACCATGCTTAAGCGACATTGAACGGGTCCGGATACGGAGACCCGTCCTTGGTGTTGCGACTGCTGATCGTGCTGACGCTTGGTCTCGCGCCGGGTTTCCCGTTCGCGGGCGCCTGGCCCATGCCCGAGGGCGAAGCACAACTCATCATCACGAATACGCGCAAGGCCGCGCGTCCAAGCGCCGTGTTCCAGCCGGATACGGAAACCACGCGCAGCGAAGTCAGCGTGTTCGCGGAGTATGGGGCGACCGCCGACACGACCTTGGGCTTGGTGATCTTCGCGGGGTTTTCGGCAGCCGATGTCGAGGATACGGAATTGCGCATCGGTGGCCATGTGCGTCATCGGGTCTGGACCGGCGAAGACGGCGACGTCGCCTCGGTCGAGATTGGTGCGAGCTTTCCGGCCGAGCGTTGGTTGGGAGAAGGGCTGGGCGATAACAGGCCGGATTCGGTCAGCGAAGCCTACCTCAACCTGCAGTATGGCCGGGGGTGGCAGCTGTCCTGGACCGACGCCTTTGTCTCGGTGGGCGCGGAATACCGGACGCGCGGTGAGAACACCGAGGACGAGCTTCAGTTCTTCGGCAGCGGCGGCGTGCACCCGACGGATAGCCTGATGGCCCTGTTCTACGCCCGTTGGGTGCGGCCATTCGGCGAAGACGGTGACGAGACCTTTGATCTGTCGCCCTCGATCGCGTGGACCTTAAATCCGTGGCTTGGCTCGAACGACAAGAAGCCTGAAGGGATCCAGCGCCCGGTGACACTTCAGCTTGGCATCACCTGGGACGCCCACAACCCGGATGACGGGTTCTCGGTCAACTTCGGCGTTTGGCGGCGATTCTGACCGGGTCAGGCGCCGTAACCTTCGGATGGGCGCAGTTTGACGCCGTTGATCCGCCAAACACCGTCAATCAACTCCATCAGATATCCGGCTTCGTGCAGACGTCCACGGCTGTCTTCGAACAGCACCACCTGGACCGGTCCGGAATCGGTGTTGACGATCTTCAGCCATTCGTAACGCGCCGGTCGCCAGACCATGGGATAGCCGCTTTCGACCATCTCTCCGAACCGGCGCGGTGTCTGGAAGATCCGCTGGATGCCGGGCGATGCGTGCGAGAACGCGCGGTCGAGGTCATTCTTCTGGAACGCCGAGATCTGGTCCGCGATAACGGCCTGGATCGAGTCGTCCGGTTCTCCGGCCTTCGCAAAGTTGATCTGCAAGGCCAACGCAATGATCGTCAGAATCGAGAATAGTCGCACGGTTGATCTCCTTCCTCTGAGGGTCAGAGTGGAGCGGTCCGTGGCGTCGTCAAGCACTTGTCTTGCGCCGAGGTGCTGTGCATTGGCGATCTACATATGATCGCGCGGGATCGAAAACGCCCAGTCACGCCGTTCGAACGGTTCCTCGCCGTCCCAGGCCTCGAGGCTGGCGGTCACATCGAAACTGCTCTCCCGGGCCCGAAAACTCACACGCGCTTCTGTCTTCGTCGACCAGGCGCCGCGCCGCCGCTCTGAGATGAACGTGAGAGTCCCGGTGACCGAATTCGGATCGTCCTGCTTCACCTCCCATGCCTCGTCCCGGGTATCGCGAAACTGGATGCCGTTGCGGGGATGTTCGGTCAGCCCGGTATCCTCGTGGATGGTATAGCGCGTCGTACCGTGGGTCAGATCCTGCTCGACCGATCGCTTGCGAGAGGACGGCGTGATCTTGGGGTAGCCCGGCAGCGGATCCGGGTCGGCAGGCGTCGCGATGTCAACCTCCGGCGCATCGGGACACATCGGCAGGACGAACTCAGCGTCCGAGAGGGTCAGTGTCGCCTTCGCTGGTGGCGGAATGATCATCGGCCAATAGCTGGTCGAGAGCGCGAGTCTGAGTTTGTGACCTTTCGCCAGCCGGTAGGCTGTTTCGTCCAGGCGCAGGGTAATCGCCTCCGCGTGTCCGGGGGTCATCGCTTCGGGCGTCTCACTGCCCCTGCGATGGCAGAGATTGAGCATCCCGCGCGCGATGAGCGTCGAGGTTCCGTCCGGGTGTACGTCGCACAACCGCGCGATCAGATGTCCCTGCGGCTGATCCGAGGAAACCTGTGCGACCAGCGTCGGGCGGCCAACGACGTCCATCGGATGCTCGAGCGGGTCGAGATCCCAACATGCGGACAGTGCATCATCGGTTCGCTGATCGGTCGGTAACTCGGCATCGGGTACGACCGTAAAATACTCACCCGATGTGGTACCGAGTGCGAGCGGTGACGAAAAATCTGTTTTGCAGCAGAGGGTTGCGCCAAGGCTACCGGCGTCGCCCAGCTTCAGTTTGATTGTGCGTGCGTCTCCGCCGACGTCAATCCATTGGCCCGGGTCGTGATCGCGAACCAGCGCGGGGCGCGCGCTCTCGACCCGGTAGGCGGCGTAATCTGGCCAGTCCGCGACTCCACGATCTTCTCTGGACAACCAATGGTGCCACCAGTCGTTGGCCATGCCGATGAAGTCCGCGCGCGGCTTCGGCCAGGCAAAGTGCGGATACTTGTGGATCCACGGGCCGGTCATCGCCTTGACGGGTGCTTCAAGGTTCTCCGCGAGTGTCGCCGGGCAGTTGCGGTAGCCGTCGGCCCAGCCCGCGATCACCCAGACCGGGCACTGGATCGCGCCCCAATCCTCGCAAATCGAGCCGTGCTTCCAGTAGGCGTCGCGGCGCTGATGTTTCAGCCAGGTTTCCAGCAACATGGGCATGTTCTGCAGGCGTCGGCGCCAAAGCTCGGCCCATCGATTGCCTACGACCTCGGGGTCCGGTGGGCGGGACGCATAGGAGAGCATCGTGCCCGCCCAATAGACATTCGCGCTGAGCAAGCAGCCGCCCTTGTAGTGGATGTCGTCGTTGTAGCGGTCCGCTGTCGAGGCGATGGAGATCACTCCTTTCAGAGCCGGAGGGCGCAGTGCGGCGACCTGTAAGCCATTGAAACCGCCCCAGGAAATGCCCATCATACCGACCGCACCGTTGGACCAGTTCTGTTGTGCGATCCATGCGATCGTATCGACGCAGTCCTGCAGTTCCTGTGGTGAGTACTCGTCGTCAAACAGACCCTCGCTGTCGCCATTGCCCCGGCTGTCGACCCGCAGTCCCGCGACTCCGGCTTCGGCGAAGTGGGGATATGTCGAGTCGTCCCGGATCGCCGTGCCGTCGCGGCGGCGATACGGCAGAAATTCCAAGACCGTCGGGAACGGGCCATCGCCGTCGGGCCGCCACAGGGTTGCCGCGAGGCGGGTGCCGTCGGGCATCGCGATCCAGAGCGTTTCCTCGGTGGTGAAACCCATGGCGGCCTCCTGACAGGGGTGTATGGTGCACCATTGCCGAGAGAGAGGGTGCATGTCGAGCGTCATCACAGATCCGGAAGTGCTGGCTTTCATCGAGAAGACCGACAGCTATTATCCCCTTGAGACAGTTGACTTTTCAATCGAGCGGCAGCGGCAGATCTATGATGGGATGTGTGCAGCGTTCCGGGTTCAACGCCCCGAAGGCGTGGCCGCGCGGGACGGACAGTTCGACGGGCCGGGCGGGGCCTTACGGTATCGTCAATACACCCCTGTTGGGGCCCGGCCGGGGCGGGTTCTGTACTTCCACGGAGGGGGCTTCGTGGTTGGCGGGCTCGAGAGTCACGATGACGTTTGTGCCGAGATCGCAGCGGTTTGCGCGGTCGAGGTCGTCTCGATCGATTACCGGCTGTGTCCGGAGCATCCGCACCCTGCGGCCTTTGACGATGCGATCGCCGCTGTGCGGGTGTTCAATGACAAGCCATTGATATTATGTGGAGATTCGGCGGGTGGAAACCTCGCAGCCGCCGTGGCGTTGAGCCAGCCGACAGGCGTGTTGGGACAGGTGCTGATCTATCCGGGGCTGGGTGGTAACGCCTTGAGTTTGCCGAGCTATTCCGAACGAGCGGAGGCTCCGCTGCTGACCACCCGGGACGTGCTGAGCTATGGCGTCATTCGGGGTGGCGGGACGGTGCCCCAGGATGACCCGACCTTTAGTCCTTTGTTATCGCAGAGTTTTTCCGGCGCGCCGCCGTGTTTCGTCTCGGCCGCCGAGCATGACCCGCTGCGCGATGACGGGCCGGAGTTCGTGGCCAGGCTGCGTGATGCGGGCGTCAATGCGGAGTGCGTGGTCGAACCGGAGCTTCCACATGCTCACTTACGCGCACGACATACGACGCGGCGCGGTCGGGAAGCGTTCGCGAGGATCTGCACGGCGATCTCTGGCATTTTGGACGAGGACCTTTGAGAGGACCTGGCACCGTTTGCACGATGATTTGGCCCGTGATTATTTTCATGTAATTTTCCATTAACCGGATTTGGCGGCGTGTAAGACAAGGTCGCGGCTCGAACGAGGAGGACGTGATGTCTGAGGCACTGATCATCATCGACGTTCAGAACGATTTTTGCCCAGACGGAGCATTGGCGGTTCCGGAGGGGGATCACGTGGTGCCGTTGATCAACGCGATGCAGCCCAAGTTCGATGCCGTGGTGCTGACTCAGGACTGGCATCCGGCGGATCATCAGAGCTTTGCTCCGAACCACGTCGGGGCCGAGCCGTTCTCGATGATCGAGATGCCGTACGGGCCGCAGGTCTTGTGGCCAGTGCATTGCGTGCAGGGGACCGTGGGCGCCGAGATGCATCCCGGTCTGGAGACCACGCGGGCCGAGATGGTGATCCGCAAGGGGTACCGGCCCGAGATCGACAGCTACTCGGGTTTCTTCGAGAACGATCATGCGACGGTCACGGGGCTGGCCGGGTATCTGCGCGAACGCGGGATCGAGGCGGTGACGCTGGCCGGGCTGGCGCTGGATTTCTGCGTCAAGTATTCGGCGCTGGACGCGGCCAAGCTGGGCTTCCGCGTGCGGGTGGTCGAGGATGCCTGCCGGGCGATCGACATGGACGGCTCGCGCGCCGCCGCGATGGACGAGATGCGCGCGGCTGGCGTCGACATCGTGCAGACCGCCGATCTGATGCCCTGACGCAGCAGGCGCGCGGTCATTGTCATCCGACGCGCCCGGGCGTAACCTGCACGCATTACGCAATCTTTGATTTCCAGTTCGATATCGAAACAAGATTTTTGAAAGGAACGCCCAATGGCAGAAGAGAAAAAAGGCATGAATGCCGAGGCGGCGAATTTTGTTCCCGCTCCGCCTTCCAAAGAGAAACCGAAACCTGCGACGCCGCCTCCGCCCGTTGTGGGGGTGTGCTATGACGGGACCGATGTCGGCGCGCTCAACAAGGAGTATTTCTTTGTGGAAGCCGCGACGACGCAGTTTCGGACGGTGCTACCGCATGGGCATGTGACGTGTGACATGTATGGCAATGTCGCGAATGTGTCCTACACGTCCCGCACGGGCGCCAAGACGCACACCGTTGCGACTATGGATGACTGGGCGGTGATCCAGGCAGACAGTGCGCCGATCTACAACGCTTTCTGCGGGTTCTTCGGCTGGCAGTAGTGCGGCCAGACGCTCGGCGCGATTTCCGCCAGGTTGTTCAGAACCGACATCGATGTCGCTGGCGTTGGCGAAACGCCGGATCGGATCCGTGGAACATCGACCAGATCGCAACCACCGGAGGCTCGCCATGCCCTCGCACCTGACAGACGCCCAGATAGCCCGCTATCACGAGGACGGCTATCTCTGTCCCCTCGACATCCTGACGCCCGGGGAGGTCGCGGAGAGCCGGGCCGCGATGGAAGCGCTGGAGCGCGACCATGATGGCTCCCTGCCGCGCCGGGTGGGAGAGTACCTTCGGATCTCGAGCTATCTGGCGACCGATGTGCCGCTCAGGATCGCGCGCGACACGCGCGTGCTCGACAAGGTCGAGAGCATCCTGGGACCGGATATCCTGATGTGGAGCTGCGAGTACTTCATCAAGGAGGCACACTCGCGCCAGATCGTGTCCTGGCATCAGGATCTGACCTATTGGGGCATGGATGGCTCGGATCACGAGGTGACGGCGTGGGTGGCTCTGTCGCCCGCCACAGCGGAGTCGGGTTGCATGCGGTTCGTGCCGGGCTCGCACACCGAAAGCCTGGTGCCGCACACCGATACGTTTGCCGATGACAACCTGCTGAGCCGCGGGCAGGAGATCGCGGTCGAGGTCGATGAGGAGGATGCGATCGTGGCGGCCCTGCAGCCCGGGCAGATGTCGCTGCATCACGGACGGTTGTTCCATGCCTCGGGCCCGAACACGTCCGGCGACCGGCGCATCGGGCTGGTGATCCGCTATATCCGGCCGGACACGCCTGCGACCGGTAAGGGCACGGATTTCGCGATGCTGATGCGGGGGGTCGACCGGGTCGGCAGCCGATGTCATGTCGTGCCGCCGCCGGGCAGCTTTACGCCGGCCAAGCTGGCGCTGTATGAGGAGGTGTTGTCCGCGCAGTCCGCCACGCTGGCTGATGGGCTGGACGACAATGCTGAGCTGTACAAGCAGGATCGGGAGGCCGCCCATGTCTGAGACCCTGGAGACCGTATCGTTCACCGCGATGGCCGATGGCACGCGCGAGGATTACGAGATGCTGGCCGAGCGTGAGAAGATCTATGTCTCGGGCACGGCGGACCGGCTGATCCGCGAACTGCGCAGCCAGGCTGACGACACGATCACCGGTTACAAGATTTCGCGGCTTGAGCACGGGCTGCAATCTGCGACGCGTGCGCGGCGCGACGGAGCGGATATCGATTGGGTCGTGGCGACGCTGTTGCACGATATCGGCGATGGGTTGGCACCGCAGAACCACGACAAGTTCGCCGCCGAGATCATGCGCCCGTTCATGCGCGACGAGGTCGTCTGGGTGGTCGAGCATCACGGTGTCTTCCAGATGTACTACTATGCCCATCACTATGGCTGGGATCGGGAGCTGCGCGAGAAATACAAGGACAGCCCCTACTACCAGTCCTGTGTCGATTTCTGTGAACGCTGGGACCAGTCGAGCTTCGACCCCGGCTATCCGATGGACCCGCTGGAGAGCTTCGAGGACGATGTCCGGACGGTCTTCGCACGCAAGGCCTACGATCCCGACGTGCAACAGATCGGCGTTGTCACGGGGCTGCCGCCTGTCGCGCAATAGGGCGACCCCGGGCTCCGGACTGTCCCGGGCTTGACCCGGGACCGCTCAGAGGGTGTACAGGCGGTCCCGGGTCAAGCCTGGGACAGCGCGTTCCAAGCGTCGCTGTGAGCGCGAAAGAGGGCGGTATGACCGGAATATCCAATCGTCTGCGCGCGGCCGTGGTCGTCCCGGTTGTGCGAACATCGACCGAGGACGCCGCGCGGCGGGCCGTTTCCCTGCTGTCTGAGGAAGGTTTCGACATCTTCGAGATGACGCTGACCACGCCCGGTGCGATGTCGATCATCAAGGATCTGGCCGAGAACCCGGACGTGACCGTCGGCGTTGGTACTGTGCTGACAGCTGCCCAGGGGCGCGATGCGATCGAGGCTGGGGCGTCCTTTGTCGTCTCTCCGGCCTTTGTTGCCGGACTGGTCGAGGTCGGGCGGGAGCATGGAACGCCGGTGGCGCTGGGGGCTGCGACTCCGACCGAGGCGTTGCGCGCGCACGAGGTCGGGGCGGATTTCGTGAAGGTCTTCCCTGCCAGCCAGCTTGGCGGGCCCGGGTTTGTGAAGGCCTTGAAATCGGTCTATCCGACTGTCGAGATCATGCCGACAGGGGGGATCAATCCGCCTGACATAGCACCTTACATCGCGGCGGGTGCCGTGTGCCTCGGCATGGGCGGAAACCTAGTGAGCGACGCTGCTTTGAAGTCCGGCGACGACGCGACCATTCGCGATGCCGCACGAGCCGTGAAGGCAGCCGTGGCCGCCCTGGCGTGACTGCATCGCCCGACATCGTCTGCCTGGGGGAACCGATGGCCGAGTTCTGCCGCGAGGGCGGAGCAGAGAGCCTGACCTATCGGCTGGGCGTCGGCGGAGATACCTCGAATGCGGCGATCGCAGCCGCGCGCCAGGGGGCGTCCGTGGGATACGTGACGGCCCTGGGGCAGGACCGGTTCGGCGATCGGATTGTCCAGCTTTGGGCCGACGAGGGCGTCGATGCCTCGGCGGTGGTGCGCAGTTCGAATGCGCCGACGGGGCTCTACATCATCGATCCCGATCCGGCAGAGCGGCACTTCACCTATTTTCGCGTGGGCTCGGCGGCCAGCCGGTTTTCCGAGGCAGACCTGCCGCGCGACTACCTTGCCTCGGCCTCGGTTCTGCATGTCACGGGGATCACCCTTGCCGTGTCGGAGCATTTGCGCGAAGCGGCGCTCGCCGCGATGGATCTGGTGCGGGCCTCCGGCGGCGATGTGAGCTATGACACCAATTTGAGGCTGAAGCTCTGGGATCTTGCAACCGCGCGGAGCCAGACCGAACGCGCAGCACGGCGCGCGACGGTGCTGGTGACCAGCATCGAAGATGCCGAAGATCTGTTCGCCTTGTCCGACCCATCCGAAATCTGCGCCCATGTCGCGGCACTTGGGCCGCGCATTGTTGTCGTGACACGAGGGGCCGAAGGTGCCCTGCTTTGCGTTGATGGACAGATCGGCGAGATCGCGCCCGCCCGGGCCGATCCAGTCGATTCGACGGGTGCGGGTGACAGCTTTACCGGTGCGTTCCTGGCCTGGTGGCGCGAGACCGGCGATCCCTGGCTGGCGGCGGGGCGTGCCGCGATCGTTGCGGCCGGGACCGTCTCGGGCCTGGGGGCGATTGAACCGATCCCGCGGCGCGATGCTGTTCTTGCGCGGGAGATGTCCAGCGTCGGGTGACGGGGCCGCACGGATTCAGACAATCTAAAGACAGGTGCGCGACGACCTTGTGGACGCAGCCCAGAAGGTCTCGCCCCATGTCGTGCAAAGCCGTTGCCGTTGTTCTTGCCTGTGTCCTGCTGCTTGCGGGTTGTGAAGAGCCGTCCGTCCGCGCGGACCGGCACTATGAGAACGGGCGTGAGTTGTTGGCGGATGGGGCGCCGGAAAAGGCTGCGCTGGAGTTTCGCAATGCGCTGCGGTTGAACGAGAGCCTGCACGCCGCACGGTTCGAACTGGCGATGATCCTCGAGGCATCGGGTGATCTCACCGGGGCTGTTGCCAATCTGAGGGCGCTGGTCGAGGTCGACCCGACCCATGTGCTGGCGCAGGTCCGGCTCGCCCATGCGATGTTGCTGGCCGGGGATCCCGAACAGGCGCTAAAGCATGCGGGGCAGGCCGTCGCGGCTGACCCGGGATCGCCCGGTGCCTTGCTGGCGCGCGCGGGCGCTTTCCTGCAGAACGGCGATGCGCCAGCTGCGGTCGCGGATGCAAACGCGGCGCTGAAGATCGATCCGGACAATCCAGACGCCGTGCTGATCCTCGCGCTGGAGCAGGAGCAGGCCGGGGCCCGAGAAGAGGCGCTGGCGTTGATCGAGCCGATCCTTGCGCAGTCGCCCGGATCGCTGTCGCTTCACATGACGGCCGCCCGTCTGCTGCGGGGCCTGGGGCGCGATGCGGCCTTGGGCAGGCATCTCGATGTGATGGAGGACCGGTTCGCGGGCGATGCGGATGTCCGCCGGTTGATTGTCGAGTGGCAGACGGCACGCAGTGACACGGAGGCTGTCGAGCGCGGGCTTCGGGCGCTGGCAGAGCTTGAACCGGAAGATCGCGGAACTCTGGGGACGCTGGTGCGCTTCCTGGCACAGGCGCATGGGGTCGATGCGGCGCGACTGGAGTTGCAGGCCCGGATCTCCAAAGCGGGCGCGCCGGGCGATCTGGACGTGATGCTCGCACAGTTTGACCAGTCGACCGGGCGCGGCGATGTCGCGGAGGAGAGCTTGCTTGGACTGATCTCGACAGGCGATCGCGGCGTGCGGGCTGCCGCTCGGCTTCTGCTTGCAGAGATGACCGCGCAAGGCGGCGATTACCCGACAACGATCGAGCTGACCTCTCAGGTGATCGACAAAGATCCGGGGCATGCCGAAGCATTGAGTTTGCGTGCGCGCGCCTATCTCGCGTCTGGGGAGACCGCGAAGGCTGGGTTCGACCTCCGAGCCGCGCTGGAGGAGATGCCGTCGGACCCCGCGCTGCATGTTCTCGCGGCACGGCTGCAGGATCGCTCTGACGTGCCGTCATTGGCAGGAGATCACTACGCGCGTGCGGTACGGGCCAGCGGGCATGCTCCTGCGGTTGTCGTCGAGTATGTGGAGTTCCTGAACCGGGAGGAGAAACCGCGCATCGCCGCGATGCTTCTGGAGGATGCGCTGCGGTGGCATGGGCAGGATCCGGCACTCCTCCTGGCGCGCGCGCGATTGTTCGCGGAAGATGGCCGGTTGCGCGACGCGGTGGACACGGCGGAGAACGGCCTTGTGCGGACCGGCGGATCGCCGGAGTTCCGGCTTTTGCGTGCGGATCTGGCCTTGCGGTCGCAAGACCCCGCGCGGGCGATCGTGGAGTTCGAGCGTTTGCTGGAAGACCGCCCGGACCTGGATCTGGCGGCGAACAACCTTGCCGCGATGCTTGCCGAGCACCACGCGCATGATCTCGAGGCGGTTTCGCGCGCGCATGCGCTGTCGCAGCGTTTCCGCGATGCCGAAGCGCCCGCCTTCCTGGACACTTACGGGTGGACGGCGTTCTTGACCGGGGACCTCGAGGAGGCCGTGCGCGCCTTGAAAGAGGCGGCGGCAGGCCTGCCGGAAGACCCCTGGGTTCGCTATCATGCTGGTGTTGCGTTGGTGGCGGCTGGGGAGGTTCAATCCGGACGCACGCACCTGGAGGCAGCGCTTCGTCTGAGCGAAGGGCGGGATGCCTCGCCGGTGGAGCGTGTCAGGCAGGCTCTTGCTGCGTCGCCGTAAGGGGTGTCGGGGTCGCGGGGCGGCCGAATGCTCTTTCGTGATCCTGTTCCGCGATTCGGATGGCGACGGCGTGTGAGGGTTTCAATCCGTGCAGTCCCCGGAAAGCGGCGACCGCCTGCGGGTACTGCCGTCGAAGCAGCGACTGGATAATCTTGGCGATCCCAAAAGCGTATGCTACCGGCAGCGCAGGCCACCTGTGGCGCCGAACAAAGCGCAACCTGTTGCGCGTGTTGAAGTAGAGCGAAAGCGGCGACGGCGCGCGATCGATCGCGCCACTTCCAATGGCCGTTCCGCCATGGTGCGCCACATGGGTTCGTGCGCTCCACGTCAGTGGCAGGCGTCCGCGCCGGGCTGCCCAATCAACTTCCTCGTAGTAGAGAAAATAGTCGTCGGGCATTGGTCCGGCTTGGTCGATGAACCTCCGCGTCGCGACCATACTGGCCCCGGATATGAAATCCAGGCAGTCGGGGTCAGGTAGAGCAGTTCCTTCCGGCTGGGCGCCTTGGTTGAGGCTGCGGCACCGGCCGGTCCAGCGGCACCACCGGCCGCCATCGGATTGGATCGCCGTTGGAGCGTCCTGGTAGAGGATCCGCATGCCCATCAGGGCGAATCCCTCCGGCGCCTTGGCATGTGCGTCCGCAAGCAAGCGATTCGCCATGTCATCCGGAACGGTGCAATCGGGATTGAGGATCCAGAAGAACGCAACGGTGGGATCCGGCGAGAGCACCCTCAAACCCAGGTTCACGCCACCTGCGAAGCCCAGGTTTTCGCGTGATCGGATGATCGTCACGCCGGTCTGATGCCGATCGGGTACGCAGTGCGGTGTTGCCGTGCTGACGCGGACACCGAGGCGTTGTGCCGTCCTGATGGCGATATCCGCCGAGCCTTCGGGGCAGCCGTTGTCAACGAGGACGATTCGCGCGATGGCGCTGCCTTCCGATATCAGACTGCTCAGGCATGCATCGATCACATCGCCTGATCGGTGAAGCACGATGATCACGCCAAAACCGGTCTTCGGCGTGTCGGGTGAGAGAGTGTCCATGTGCCGCCCGGCCTTCTGCGTCTGGATCGGATGCTTCAGAAATCCTCCATGCCGATTAACCGAGTCTTTACGACGACATACGCCTAATGCGCCCAGGACGACGGCGACGTTGTCTTTCGCTGATCCAGAAGGGAGCGGCAGGTGCAAACGCGCGCAATCACAATCGGACTGCTCTGGCACTCGATGAATTCCGACAACCTCGGTGTCGGTGCTCTCAGTGTTGCACATATCGGCATGTTGCGGGAAGCGGCAGCGGCCCTGGACCTGAAACCCCGGTTTGTTGTGCTGTGCTGGGATGATCCCGGTGCGCCCTATGGGCTGGCGGATGACATCGAGATCGTCGCACTTCGTTTGCGGGATTTCGCCAGGCCGCGCGGGCTTTGGGCGCAGGCACGGCGTTGCGACATTGTCTTTGACATCGGTGCGGGCGACAGCTTTGCCGACATCTATGGTCCGGCCCGGATCGTCAAGATGCTGGTCGCACAGAACATCGTGCTGCTGTCCGGACGCTCGCTGGTGTTCAGCCCACAGACGATCGGGCCCTTCCAGCGGTCGTGGTTGCGGATTCTGGCGCGCAATCTGATGCAGCGGGCGCGCATGGTGGCGGTGCGCGACGCGCAATCAGCGCGATTCGCGCGGGAGATGGGCTTTACCGGAGAGCTGACCGAAGCGACCGATGTCGCGTTGCGACTGCCGTATGAGCGGAGCGACGAAAGCTCGGATGAGCGGCGCGCGTTCCGGATCGGGATCAATGTGTCGGGGCTGTTGTTCAATGGCGGATACACCGGCGGTAACATGTTCGGTTTGGCCGATGACTATGCGCAGACCATGCGGCGTATCGTCGGGCACTTCCATGGCCTGCCCGGCTACGAGGTTCATCTCATCAGCCATGTGCAGTCCGATCAGCAGCCGGTCGAGGATGACCGGAGCGCGGCGCGTGAACTGGCCCGCGAGTATCCGGGATGCATCATCGCACCGACCTTCAGCGGACCGTCGGAAGCCAAGGCGTATATCTCCGATATGGATTTCTTCACAGGAGCGCGGATGCATGCGTGCATCGCGGCGTTCTCCGCCGGGGTGCCGGTTCTTCCGCTGGCTTACAGCAAGAAGTTTGCCGGGTTGTTCGGGACGCTCGGGTATCCGCACTGGGCTGATTGCAGGACCGATTCGACCGACGAGATCCTGGAGCGTTTGAAGGAAGCCGTGATCAACCGCGCGTCGTTGCGCGCGGATCTGACCACGGCACGCGCCGAGGGCCTGCGCCGGCTCGACATCTATGCCGAACGTGTGCGTGCATGTCTGGCTGGCGCCCTGAAACCGCTGTGACGATGGATGGCTCGGCAACGCTGGACCGGGTCCGACGGGGCCGATTGTGTACCGGCTGCGGTGCCTGCGCCGCCGTGAGCGACAAGATCAGCATCGCGCGCACCGAGGACGGTTTTAACCGGCCAGTCGCTACGGAAAAGCTGACGCGACAGGAAGACAGGCACATTGCCCGGATCTGCCCTGGTCTTGGCATGCGGACAGAGACTGATCGCACGTCGGATCCACTTTGGGGTCGCGTCAGGTCAGCCTGGTCCGGGCACGCGGCGGGCGCCGAATTGCGGTTTCGGGCAGCGTCGGGCGGCGCTTTGTCGGCCGTGCTGGTTCATCTGGTCGAGAGCGGGAAGGTCGACTACATCCTGCATACAGGTGCCGATCCGGACGACCCGAGCGGCAATCGAACGGTTGCAAGCCGGTCTCGCGCCGCGATCGCCACATCCGCGGGCTCGCGCTATGCGCCGTCATCGCCTCTGGCCGTGATCGAGGAACATCTTCGGAGCGGGCAACGGTTTGCCTTTGTCGGGAAGCCTTGCGACGTCGCGGCCCTGCGCGCAATGGCTCGGCGCGATGCGCGGATCGATGCACAGGTTCCCTATATGCTTTCGTTCTTCTGCGCGGGCGTGCCCAGCCGAAAGGGCGCGGCGGAGATCCTGAGCCGGATGGGGGTTGCCGAGGAGGACGTCAACACGTTCCGCTATCGCGGCGACGGATGGCCCGGATCGGCGACGGCGACGCTGCGGGATGGATCGCAACGCCGCATGGGATACCGCGAGAGCTGGGGCGACATCCTCAGCAAGCATGTCCAGTTCCGATGTAAGATCTGCCCGGACGGCTCCGGTACCTTTGCCGATATTGTCTGCGGCGATGCCTGGCATGGCGATGCCTCGGGATATCCGGTCTTCGATGAGGCGGACGGACAAAGCCTGATCCTTGCGCGCACACAGCGCGGCGAGGCATTGGTGAAGGCTGTGATCGCGGCGGACCTGATGAAGACCGATCGCGTCAGGCTTGACCAGATCACCGCGATGCAACCCGGTCAGACGAAGCGGATGCGCAATCTGCTTGCGCGCTTGGCCGCGCTCTGGATCACGGCGCAGCCAAGCCCAAGATACCGGGGCTTCAAGCTGCTCCGTGCCGCACGCGAGGCATCGCCCTTCACACTGCTGCGCAATTTCCTCGGCACGGGGAGCCGCGTGCTTTTGGGGCGTCGGTGACTGTCATGCGGCGCGCAGGCGGGCGCGCGCGGGACGGTCTTGCCCTTGGTGCCGCGAATGCAGCGGGGGCGTTGATCATCCTCGGCCGCAATATCCTGATCGCGCGCATGGTGAGTGTCGAGGAATTCGGCATCGCCGGGACACTTGCGATTGCCGTGTCGCTCATCGAGGCGGGAACCAACCTGTCGATCGACCGGTATGCGATCCGCTCGTCGGCGGGTGTCCGGCGCCGGGGTGTTGCGACGCTGCATGCGGTGCAGGCGGCTCGCGGGCTGATCGGTGCGGTCCTGATCTTGCTGTTTGCAGCGGGTTATGCGCGGATGATGGGGGTGCCTCACCTGAGCGGGAGTTATCAACTGCTCGCTGTGGTGCCACTGCTCCGCGGCCTGATGCATCTCGACATCCAGCGCGCGCAGCGGCAAATGGCGTTCCTGCCTTTGATTTCGACAACGCTGAGTTCGCAGATCGCGTCCCTGGCGACGGGGGTCGCACTTGCGGTCTGGACGGGTGACCACCACGCCATGCTGGCCGCGATCATCCTGCAACAGGCGGTCCAGACCGGTGTCAGTCATCTCATCGCTCGGCGCGCTTGGTCTGTGGCGATCGATACCGACGTTCTTGGCGATGCCTTGCGCTTTGGATGGCCGTTGCTTCTGAACGGGCTGGTGATGTTTGCGACGTTACAGGGCGACCAGTTGCTTGTTGGCGGCGCCTTCGGGGTCGAGGTGTTGGGTTGGTTCACAGTTGCGTTCACGCTGACACTCGTTCCTGCAACCATTTATGCCAACACCTTGCAATCCTTGTTGCTTCCGAAAGTTGCGCGGGCACGCGCGCGGTCGGCGGCGTTTGCGTCCAGCGTGCGTCAGGTCATTGGGCTGTCGCTGGTCGGCGGTGCCGCGTTCGCTATCGTCATGGGGGCATTCGGACCGACGCTATCGATGTGGTTGTTCGGCCCGCGCTATGCCGAGGCCGCCACTGTCCTGCCTTGGCTCGCGGTCATCCAGGGGCTTCGGATCGTCCGTGCCGGTCCTGCGATCCTCTCGATTGCCGATGGCCGGACCAAGGAACCGCTTCTGGCGAACCTCGTCCGTCTGGCCGCACTTCCCGCGGCCGCCGGGGCCGTCGCGCTCGGCGGCGATCTGATGGCTGTTGTCAGCGCCGCACTTGCTGCTGAAATCCTGGCGCTTGCCACGGCGGTTGTCCTGTTTGCACGCCGGTATCCGCATGTGATCTGGTCGCCCGGGCGGGAGCTGAGCCGTGGCTGAGACCTTGCACGCGAGAGCGCCGGGGAGCTCTGATCCCATCTTCCCCACGGCATTCATGTGGCAGTCTGATTACAAGACGCGCGCACGCTCGGCCGAGTTGCGTGGACGGTCCCGGCTTGCGCCGTTGTTGCGTGCGGGTTACCGGCTGCGCAGGCTTCGCGGTCTTATCACGCGGCTTTGTCCCAGGTTGGAAGGTGGTGCGCTGTTTTCGCAAACGCTGCGTGACCTTCTGAGGCGTCATCACGGGGTCGTTGTCGGTCGATACAGCTACGGCGACGTGCTGCGGCCCGGTCTGCTGCCGCCCGGCACGGTCGTTGGGAACTACTGTTCCGTCGGGATGGATCTGATCGTCCGCCGCCGCGATCATCCGATCGAGCGTTTGAGCCAATCTCCGCTGTTTTATAACAGCGCGCTTGGCCTGGTGCGGCGAGACACGATTCCCCTGGATCGAGACAATCCGTTGAGCATTGGTCACGATGTCTGGATCGGAGATCGTGTGACGATCCTGTCCGGGTGCCGAGCGATCGGGAACGGCGCGGTGCTTGCAGCGGGTGCCGTGGTGACCCGAGATGTTGCCCCCTATTCGGTGGTGGGCGGCGTGCCTGCCCGCGAGATCCGCCGCCGCCACGACGCGGCCACGATTGAGCGCCTTGAAACGACCCGCTGGTGGGATCTGACGCTGCCGGAGTTGATGAGCCTCGCGCCGGATCTTTTGCGGCCCGCGTCAGAAATTTCCGTAGCGGCGCTTGAAGCGATCACGGACTCGGTCGTTCCCCAGACGTCCGGGCGGATCGCGGAGCGCGGTGCATGATCCCGTCAGGTGTTCCAATCGTTCCGATCCCTCCGGCGCAGAGGTTGGGTGCGGGGTTCGCTTCACCCAATGCGCGTTCGATCACTGCGGGCCGGGCCGGATCGATGATCGTTCCGGTGTTCCTGATATCGCTTGCGTTGCCGCTGGTGATCGATGTGGCCGGACTTCGCCTCTCGCCCTACAGGGTCATCCTGATTTGCATGTTCCTGCCATGCTTGGCTGCTCTGGTCAGTGGCCGTTTGGGACGAGCCAGCGCGGCGGATATCTCGGTGGTCTTTACCGCGTCGTGGTGCGCCTTGTCGTTTGTGGTTGTGCACGGCCTGGACGGCGTGGAAGCGGCTGGAATGGTGCTGATTGAAACGCTGACACCGTACCTGTTGGCACGCCAGTTCATTCGCACGCCGCGCCAGTTCCATGCGATGGTTCGGGTCCTGGTTGGCGCGGTGCTGTGCATGCTGCCGTTCGCGATCATCGAGGCATTGACGGCGCGCAATCTCTGGCTGGGGGCATTCGATCTTCTCGCCGTCACGTATCCTGATGTGGCGAAACCCCCGCGATTGGGTCTGGACCGCGTGCAGGGGCCATTCGAGCATCCGATTCTGTTCGGTGTCGTCTGCGGCGCTGCACTGGCTTTGGGGGTCTACGCGCTCAAACCTGTGGGGCGGTGGCTGCGTGCCGGGCTGGTCTTTGTCACAGCATCTCTGTCGCTCTCGTCCGGGCCGCTTGCGGCGATCGGGGCGCAGACCGGTTTGATGGCCTGGGACCGGTTCTTTCGCGGTTGGCGGTTGCGCTGGCACGCGCTGGCATTCCTTCTTGTGATTGGTTACGTCTCGGTTGACTTGATCTCGACGCGCTCTCCGCCCGAAGTCTTCATTTCGCTGGCGGCGTTCGATCCCGCGACCGCCTATAACAGGCTGCTGATCTGGGAATGGGGCTGGGCCAACATTGCCGCCAACCCGTGGTTCGGTCTTGGATACGAAGACTGGGAACGCCTGTGGTTCATGACCGACAGCATCGACATGTTCTGGATCCAGAGAGCGATGTCGCACGGAGTTCCGGCGGGATTGGGGTTTTTGCTCTCGCTGATCTTCGTGATCGCGGCGATCGCATGGCGCACGGCGCTGTCGGCCTATGCCAACGCTTGCCGGACTGGCCTGATTATCTGCCTGATCGGATTTTTCATTGCGGGCATGACCGTTCACTTCTGGAATGCGACGTTTGTCCTGCTGATGTTCCTGCTGGGATCCGGCGCTTGGCTCCTGGAAGATCGTTTGGCTGGTGAGCGTTTCATGGGACGTCCACAGCCGCCGCGACCCGCATCGCGTTCCGGATTGCTGGCGACGCGCGCACGCTCGCCCGGTGCCATGGAACCTTAATGTCTCTGTGAAAGTGTCTTCCCTTATGATTGCGGAGACGGGGCGCGATCAGGCCGGAGGGTTTTGTTCGCGCGCTGATCCGGGACGCCCCCTCGCCTTGCTCACTGAAGGGGAGTGCGATGATCTGGACCGTTACAAATAGTGACGAACTCTCAGTCGCCTTTGGGTCGGCTCAAGGCGGTGACCGGATCGAGCTTGCGCCCGGCGTGTATGACCGCGTTCATCTGAAGAACCAAGCGTTCACGTCCGATGTCGTGATCACGAGCCAGGACTCCGGCAATCCCGCCGTTTTCGTCGATGCCGTGAGATTGTCGAATGTCAGCGGTGTCACTTTGTCTGGCGTAAAGTTCGAACCAACGGGCGCCACGCTCGACATCCTGGATCTGCTCTACATTCAGAATGCGTCTGACGTCGCGATCGTAAACAACACCTTCAAAGGTCACATACCGGGGCCGGGTGAAGGCCTGCCCGCCGGTGCGCCAATCGATACGTCGGAGAAGGCGAAGGGGTTGATCGAAGGCCAGCCATTTGCGCGTGGCCTGCGCATGACAAACTCCGAAGATCTTACAATTGAAGGAAACGTGTTCACGGCGCTGCGCAAGGGGATCATCCTGGACGACACTGTGCGGGTCAGCGTGACGGACAATCACCTTCACGACATGCGCAGTGATGGCATTAACATCGTTGACTCTCAGTCGGTCGAGATCGCGACGAATTTGATGCATTCGTTCCGCCCGTTGCACAATTACGAGAACATCGCGTTCGCTGACCACGGCGACTTCATCCAATGGTGGACGACCGAAGACGGTCCCGGCATCCACGACATGACGATCCGCGACAATGTGTTGTTGCAGGGCGAAGGCACCTGGGTTCAGGGGATTTTCGGGCGCAGCGGACACTTGCACTCTGACGGAAGCCCGGCGCATGTAAGCGGCCTGCGCATCACCGACAACGTCGTCAACATTGCCCACCCGAACGGGATATTTGTGGGCGATGCACGCGACGTCGAGATCAACGGAAACACCTTGCTGCCGGCGCCGAGAGATCCGTCGCACCCGGAGATCACCGATGGAGTTCCAGCGATCCATGTCCGGACATCGGCGGCTCTCAGACCGGATGGCAGTTATGACTTTTCCAAGGGTGCTTTGCCGCGCGACGTCAGCATTCGTGACAATCTCGTGGCGAGCGGTGACGCGTTTCGCAGCTATCAGATCGATCATGACTTGCATGATGAACTGGGCATCGTGGCCGAGGGGAACACAACCCTTTCCTCCGACCCATCCGAGAGTTCGTATTTCGGTACGGTCTTCCCGGCGCTCCGAGATCGCGCCATCGCCTCTCCCGCGGATCTCGTTCCGTCGGTGAACGAAGCGATTGTGACCGGTGGCGTCGAGCCCGCGTCGATTGCACCATGGATTCTGGAGGTACTGGACGCCGGTGTCGAAAGTGCGCCGCCAGGCACCGGAACAGATGGCGACGATGTGCTCGTTGCGCCGCAAAACAGTGTAACGCTTGACGGTCTTGGCGGAGATGACCTGATCGACGGCAGCAGCGCAAAGGATTTGCTGCGCGGCGGGACCGGATCGGACATCCTGACGACCGGCGGCGGTGCGGATACGATTGTGTTTCGTCGTTCGGACCTTGAGGCCGGGGATACGGACACGATCACGGATCTGGACTTTGCGACTGGAACGTCGATCAGCTTTTCCGGCGGGTTCGCGACCGGTTTCTTTGATGATGCAGCAGATCCCGAGAACGTGTTGCCGGTCTTCGCAAATGGTCGTGCAGCTCTGATCGGCAGTTCTTACGATCTGGCCGAGGTTGCCGCGATGAGTGGTGTGAAGGCCGTGGCCACAGCGCCGGGGTCGTCGGAGTTGCGGTTCGATTTCGACGGCGATGCGGCGACCGATTGGACATTGCGGCTTCCGGGTATCTCGGCGATTGGAGAAGACCTCTCGGGTTTGGCAAGCGAACAGATCCGCGTTGGAACGCCAGGTGCGGACGTGATGCGGGGAACTGCGTCCGGCGGAGATGAGCTGTTCGGTGGCACAGGGGACGATGTTCTGATCGGCGGTCTTGGCGCCGACAGGATGTCCGGCGGTGAGGGCGGCGATCGATACTACGTGGATCATACGGGCGATCGGGTCGTCGAACGCAGCAATCACGGGCACGACCTCGTCTACACGTTGGTCGACTACACAGTGCCGGACAACACAGAGGTGCTCACGGCGCAGGGAACCGAGGATTTGCGGCTGATAGGAAATCCGGACGACAACTGGTTGATCGGCAATTCGGGCGAGAACTTTCTTCTCGGCAGAGCAGGTCAGGATCGATTGGTCGGTTTGCAGGGTTCGGATTGGCTAGATGGCGGGGCAGGCGGGGACATTCTGCAAGGCGGTGCCGGAGACGACCGGTACTTTGTTGACGATCTGCAAGACGTCATCCTCGAAGTCGAGGGTGAAGGATACGACCGGGTCTACACCTCGGTTGACTACGATTTGGATGCGTTCGTCGAGGCGGCGATATCCAGGGGGAGTTCGGGCCTCGAGATCAACGGAAACGATCTGAACAACTGGATTATTGGCGGGATCGGATCCGACCAGCTGAGCGGAGGCGCAGGGTCAGACCGGCTTATCGGGTTTGGCGGCGATGATTTTCTGGAAGGCGGCGCTGGAGCCGATGTTTTGCAAGGCGGCGACGGCTTGGACGTGTTCTCCTTCTCGGACCGAGATGGGACCGACAATGTCCTGGATTTCCAAGTTGGAATGGATCGCCTTGACTTCGGCGACGTACCGTTTGGCGCGGTCTTGCGTGCGATTGAAACCTCAAACGGGGTGGTTATCTTCCACGGTCCGTCGGATGGGATTGTCGTGTTGTCGGGCTTAACGGAGCGGGCTTTGACCGGAGCCACATTGCAGACTCATGGGCAGGACTGGACACTGGACTTCTAGGGTGTTGGCTGAGTGAGTGTCGGAACTGACGCCACGCTTATGACGCTGAGAAAGCACCTTTAAAAGCGCGGCGGACCGGCTGCGAAATGTATTCGAACAAGGTTCGCGGCTCGCCCAGAATTCGCACGTATACAGGCGTACCGGGCGCGATCATGTCAGCGTTTCCGAAGTCGGATCCGGGCGCGGCGGACTCAGATGCCCGGATGCTCAGATGCGCGATGAAGTGGTTCGGGCTGCCGTTCGATCCAGGCGACGCCTCTTGCGCAATGTAAGTCACGTGCGCTTTGGCATCCGCGTTCAACGGATTATGCGTGGACCCGAAGGAGACCAACGCAGGCATGTCGAACCTTATCTTGTGGATAGATCCAGCCGGGATCTGGACTTCGATCCGATGCCGGGCAATTGACGGGATAATCTCCATGACCGGTTGGAACGAGGAAACCGCGGCGCCCATGTCGATGTTGTTCATGTTTGCGACTGTCCCTGCAACCGGGCTCTTGACTGCAGTCGCCGCAAGACTGCTTTCCATGGCGCTGATCTCATCGGAACGCGCTTGGATCAGTCGGCTCAATTCGGCTATCCGCCGGGTCGCTGCGATCGCACCGCTTCTCTCTAACCTGTCGAGTTCGTTTCTCGCGGTCGCCAAGTCGAGGTTGAGACGAGAGAGGTCCGTTTGAGTGCCGGCAATGCCAGCTTGCAGCGCGAGATGGACCTGTCTGAGCTTTTTGAGTTCGGTCTCATCGGCTGCAACGGCATTCGGACGCTGCGCGTAAGACGCGACGATGTTGGCTGATTGGGCAACCTGCCGTTCTTCGAAGCCCAAACGCCGCGTGGTTTGTTCGCGCGTTCTTAGGAGTGCGTCGATGCGGTTTTGGATGTACGCGCGCTCGCGCGTCTGAGCTTCGCGGTGGGCATCCAGTTGAGCCTGCTCGAGCGCAAGAAGCTCGCTGGCGATCCGTCGCTCCGCGTCGCTTGAGGCATTGTTTGAGTGATCAATCTTCATCGCGCCCGAAAGTTGTGCGTTCAGGCGAGCACTCTCCATCGAGAGCGCCAAACGATCCCGCCGGAGGTTTTGAAGTTTTCTTTGGATGTCAGACGCATCCAGCTGGAAGAGACGCTGCCCTGCTTCGACCGTGTCACCTGCATGCACGTCGATCTGCGTAATCGTTCCACCGAGAGGAGCACGCACGATCTGCGCGGGCGTTTCACTGCGCACGGTCCCGGTCACGGAGAAAGATCTTGGCAAGTCGATCTGGGTGCCTGATACGACGGCCAAGATGAGGAAGCCGAATGCGATGACCAATCCGAAGCGCAACGGGCCACGGGTCGCTGACGTCAATGTATCCAGGTTCGTCGCGCGCATGGATCCACCCTTCAGTTCATCAACCGGTCGCCCGCTGCGGTCGCAGCCTCGCCGTCATTGTCATTGACCGGCGTCGAAATTTCGGCCTTCAGGACTCGGCCGTATTCGGCGGTGCGCTGTTCGAAGCTCTCGGAGAGTTGCATGACCATGAGCAGCGCGAGGTCGGATCCTTCAAGAGCAGGTGCGAGGATCATCTCATCATTTGCGATACGGCTCAGGCGATCGACACGCGCTGACGCAATCGGCTCACACGTATCGTGCAGAGAGATCGCGCAAATCCCCGGCGTATGCTTCAGCGTGAAGCGGATCGGTGATCTTTCGTCCGTATTGGGCGGGGTGTTCAGACTGATGTTGAACATTTCGGTGGCTACCAGAGCCGCATTTGAGCGGGCATCGCCATCGGTGTCGCGCTTGAAATGGCTGCCGATCCAATCCTCGAGGCGTGGAAGTTCAGAGGGTTCGCGCGAGAGGTCGATCTGCATCATCCGCGCATTCATGCGTGCGATCACTTCGCCCTTTGGGCCGCTGTCGCGCACCCGCCCTGAATCGAGCAGCAGAATCCGATCGACCATGCTGAGGACACCGGCGCGATGCGCGACCATGACGATTGTAACGCCTTCGGTTTTCAACCGGGCAATGGTCGAGATCAGCGCGCGCTCGCCTTCCTTGTCGAGCGCTGCATTCGGTTCATCGAGCACGAGAACACAGGGTTTATCGAACAAGGCACGCGCGAGCGCGATGCGTTGACGGGCACCTCCGGAAACCGGGCCGTTTTCGAAACCGATGCGGGTTTCGTAGCCATCGGGCAGCCGGGATATCAGGCCGTGAACACCCGCGGCCATGGCGGCGCGAATGACCTCGCCCGGGTCAGCGTCCGGTTGGAAGCGTGCAATGTTGTCGGAGATCGTACCCGGGAAGAGCGTTGGCGATTGAGGCAGGAAACCGATCGAGCGCGCGCGCTGTCGGCTTGGCAGATTGCGCACGTCAAATCCGCCGAGGCGGATCGAACCCGTCGACGGTGCGGCGGCGCCCACAATCATAGAGGCCAGGGTCGACTTGCCGGATCCCGACGGCCCCATAATGGCGAGGCAAGTCCCGGGATCTACCCGAAAGGAGATCTGATGCAGGCGTGGCGCCTCACCCGGGCCCGCGATGACGGTAAGATTCTCGCAACTCAGATCTGCTCTTAGATCTGCAATTTCCGGATTCTCCGAATGTGCACCAGAGGTTTTGTCTTGCTGGTTCAATGTGTCGAGTGCGGAACGCGCCTCCATCAGGGTCGAGAGGCTTCCGGTGATTTGCTCGATCGGTCCGAGTGCGCGTGACATCAAGATCGAGGCTGCGATCATTGCGCCGCCCGAGAGTTGACCGTCCAGAACCAGCCACGCACCCGTTCCGAGGACGAGGATCTGGCTGAGTGCCCGGATGAACTTGGCGGCGGCGCGGCGTTGTTGCTCGGGCTCGATAACACCCAGATGCAGCGCTTTCGTGTTTCGGAAGAGCGCGGATTGCGTTGTCAGCAGATTCCCCGACAAGCCCATCGTCGATACGAGGTTGGCGTTGCGGTCCAGATGCCCGATGAGCCCCAAGGATTGAGCCCTCGCCTTGGCGAAGCGTTCTTGAGGATCCCGGCCAAACCAGTGCCCGGAAACAGCAATCAGAAGCAGGATGACACCGATGCCGAGACCGAGCAGAGCGAGGTAGGGGTGCAGCATCATAACGATGAGCAGGAAGACCAACGCCCAAGGCGCATCAAACAGAGCCTGAAGCGCAGATCCACCGAGGAAGCTGCTTACTGTCGAAATATGGCCCGAGGCTTCGCTGGCGGAGAGCTTGCCACTGATGGTTTCAGGCAAGATCCGTCGTGTCGTGTCCAGTTCCCACCAGGCAGCGGCGCGTGCCATCAGAACCGCCCTGAACGCATCGAGCAGGGCCATTACCGCAAGCGCACCGCCGGCGATCAGCGTGAGGGCCAGCAGGGTCGGAACACTGCCGCTCGGGAGCACCCGATCGATCACCTGGAGCATGAACAGCGGGCCAGTACCGACGAGCAGATTGATCAGGCAAGAGAAGAAGAACGCCGGGAAGATGACCGGGCGCAGCGAGGCGAGCAGGCGGCCTTGATCTGATCTGACGTGTTCGGTCATTCCAGTGGATCAATCTCGCGTGGGACAGAGGGTTGCTGAGCCACCCGCCGGGTTGCGGGGGTCACAGTGCAAAGTTGGTTTCGTCCAGTTGGTCGGGTTCAACGTTCTTGAGATAGATCCGGTCGTCGACCTGGCCCGAGAAACCGGTCAGTTCGATCTGCGTGGCCCAACCGACGTCCTTCATCGCGGCCTGCAGATCATCGTAGCTGATGTTGTAGGCGGACAGATCGACGACGTCAGCCGACACTTGGAAGTCGTGAATATAGTCGGTTCCGGTGCCGGTTTGCTTGACGAATGCGTCGAGCTCGCCGTTGGTTGTGAGGTCACTGTCCCAGATATGGTCGTCGCCTTCGCCGCCGATCAGCGTGTCAGAGGCCGCTCCCTGGGCGATGTGGTCTGTGCCGAGATCGCCAAAAATCGCATCTGCGGAGAACCCGCCCTGAGAGACGCCGCCGCCGCTGCCGCCGTCTTTCGCAGCGACATCCGTACTGCTGAACGGCGCATCGCTGCTGCCTGCTTCCTTCTGCTGATCCGGGCCGTGCTGACCCTCGATCCGATTTCGTCCGTTCGATCCATCCATAATGTCATCTCCCGCGCGTGCGTTCACGTGGTCGGCGGCACCGTTGCCACCGCGGATTTCGGCGTTGCCATCTCCGGAAAGCTGATCATTTCCGCTGCTGCCGCGAGCCCCGTCAGGTCCCGACGAACCAAAGAGCTGGCCGCCGCCTTCGGACCCGGCGACGCTGTCGCCGGCAAGCTCAGAGGCACCTTCCATGCCGCCAAGACTGATGGATTGGTCACCGTCGGCGCCGTCGTTCGCGACATCGGGTCCATCGGTCAGAGGGACCGCATCTGTTGGCGTGGTCGCAAGTGCGGAGACAGCGTCGTCCATGAGATCGACTGAACCAATGGGTCCTGGCGAGACCGTCGCCGAATTGATCTCGGACAGGTTTGGCCCGAGCAACTCCAGGACATCGCTGGCGTCCCCAGCCGCATTGTCGAGTTGGACGACGATCGGCTCACCGCCCTGATCTTCCGGTGGGATGCGCGCGATCTCCTGCCCGCGCCACAGAACCTGGACCGTGTCCGACAGTTCATCGATGGGTGGAAAGTCGAGCTGCAGCGCATAGGTCTGCCCGAAGGACAACCCGGGGATCGGTTGGGCTGCATGTGTCGACGAGGCGTCGAGCCCGGACAGCAGATCATCCCGGTCAAAGTCAATCTCGGAAGGCCCAGTGACTATCCTGGCGCCACCAGAGGACGCTGACATCATCATACCCCTCTCCGCCCGAACATGGACGGCTAAACAAATGACACCGCTGAACCGAGGTTCATGGCGGTCGCGTCGTGTTCAGGCAGGAGTATGCGCGCCGGACCCTAATGAATGGTAAGCCGAGCCGCACCCGGTAGCGACCTGACAGGCACGTATGGTTTTCAGGCTTTGGAGGGAAGCGGGAGCGCAAATCGCAGTGTTTGCGGACCAGGCCCTGGACATCTGTTCCCCCGAACGTCCCGGACCTGGCCCGCGCTCCCCCCGCGTCGGTTAGGCTTTCGTGCCAGACTGACTTACGGCGTTGCCGGACCGCGTTCGACACTGAGCGTCGCGAAGCGGCGACCGTTGCCGGTGTTCGTCGCCTCGATGCGCACAGTCACGCTCTTCTCGGCGGCCCCGGACGTATAGACGGCCTCGAAAGCGCCGCCTTCATCCAGTCGAAATTGTTGGCGCTTGAAGGGTGTCGAAGCCTCGGCAAAGACTTTCATCACGAGATCGGCCAGGACGGCCGGGTCGATCGTCAGGGCAATCACGCGGCAGGATGGCTGGTCATGAAAGTCGACCATCATGACCTGCGACTGAAGGTCCATCCAGACCGAGCCGTCGCGGTTGCCCAGAACCTGCCGCGTCATGTCGTTCGAGGCTTTGGCGAGACCGGCCGTCGGAGCGGCCTTGTCGCTCATCACGCTGGGCAGGCAGCGGGTGATCAGAGCGCGCATGGCAATGACCGAAGCGCTTTCGGCTTCGCGGGTTTCGGACTTGGGAAGCACAGCGGCCGACGCTGGGGTCGCGAAGGGGGCTGTGGCCAGGGCGGCGATAACTGCCGACAAAACGATTAAAGTTTTCATGAAATGCAACGTGACCGTGTCGCGTCGGGGTCGCAACCCCGCCTCCCGCATCCGGACACGGCTTCTGAAATTTAGACAGGTTTAACCGCGATGCGCGGCCAGACCCTGTTCCAGAACGGTACGGACCATGTCGAGATCGGCGTCACGGGTGACGAATGCGTCCCCGATTGCGCGGGCGAGGATGAAGGTGAGTCGGCCCTGGCGGACCTTTTTGTCCTGATACATCAGGTCGATCAGACCCTCGGCACCGGGCAACTCTCCGGGAATGTCCGCCAGATCTTTCTTCATGCCCATCGTCTCGAGATGCGCGCGAACACGGCTGGGAGCTTCCTGAGCGCACAGGCCCAAGCGTGACGAGACCTCGAAGGCGAGGGCGCAGCCGATGGCCACGCCTTCGCCGTGCAGCAGGCGGTCGGAGTAGCCGGTGGCGGCTTCCAGTGCATGGCCGAACGTGTGGCCGAGGTTCAGCAGCGCCCGGTCGCCACGCTCTTTCTCGTCGCGGGCGACGATGTCTGCCTTCATCTGGCAGGACCAGCGGACAGCCTCGGCGCGCAGTGCCGTGTCGCCGGACGCCATGCCGGGACCGTTGAGTTCCAGCCAGTCCCAGAACGCCTCGTCACCAAGCAGCCCGTATTTCGCAACTTCGCCGTAACCTGCGAGGAAGTCGCGCTTATCCAATGTCTCCAGGACATCGACGTCGGCCAATACGAGGCGTGGTTGGTGGAACGCGCCGATCAGGTTCTTGCCGTGCGGAGAGTTCACGCCGGTCTTGCCGCCGACCGAACTGTCGACCTGCGCCAACAGCGTCGTGGGGATCTGGATGAAGTCGATGCCGCGCCGCAGGATGGACGCTGCAAACCCGGCGAGATCTCCGATCACGCCGCCGCCAAAGGCAATGATCAGGTCGTCCCGTTCGATCTTCAGGGCGAGCAGATCCTCGACCACGCGGGTGAGTTCGGTCATGTTCTTGGTGGCTTCGCCGGGCTCGAGGATGATCGCAGCACTTTCGATACCAGCGGTCGAGAGCCCGCCTTGGAGCGCGTTCAGATGCAGATCAGCCACCGTGCGTTCGGTGACGATCGCGGCGAATGGGCGGGGCAACAGGGGTGCGATCTCGGCGCCAGCCTGGTTCAGCAGACCACCTTCGATGCGGATCGCATAGCTGCGGTCGCCAAGGTCGACGTGCACATCGGGCATCAGGCGACCTCGGGCGCGAAGGCGCGACCGTCTTCCTCGAGCGCGCGGATGATACGGGCCGCCATGGCTTCGTGGCTTTGGCCGCCGACGCTTTCGACGGTCACATCGGCAAGCCCGTACACCGGATAGCGCTGATCGATCAGGCCGGCGAGGACTTCGCGCGGATTGCCCTTGTTCAACAACGGTCTGTGGGTCCGGCCCGATGTGCGCGCGACCAGCACGTCCAGATCCGCTTTCAGCCATACGCTGACGGCGGCTTCGGAGACCAAGGCTCGGGTGCTCTGGTCCATGAACGCGCCGCCACCGGTTGCAATGACCTGCGGATCTCCGGTCATCAGCCGCGCGATCACACGGCGTTCCAGCGCGCGGAACTCGGCTTCTCCATACGACTCGAAGATTTCGGGAATCGTCAGGTCCGCCGCCGCCTTGATCTCGTCATCCGCATCGACGAACGACGCCGACAGTGCTTTGGCAAGTCTTTGCCCCACCGAGCTCTTGCCGCAGCCCATCAGTCCGACCAACGCAACGGGCCGCTGAAGCGTCGGCGGCGCAGTCCGTTGCATCGTCTCTGGCATCACGACTCCCGCGATCGTGGTGGCGCCCGATTGCGCTCAACCGAAAGGCTGGGTAGTCTGCCCCTTGCAATCACGTCGCGTTCAGGCCACCTCCCCGGCGGAGGGCTTTTAGACCAGCCAGCCGCACGAGGAAAGAGAACTACGAGCAGGAGACGGGGGCGCATGGGCCGTGCGTTGAAATATCTTTTTCGGATCGCCGTGCTAGGGGCATTGGCGCTTGCGGCTTATGCGATGCTGGCGGATCTGCCGCCGCCGACGCGTGACGTGGTCGTTGAGCTGCCTGCGCCCGGGGCGGAGTGAGCGTGGCGTCGTCCGATCTGTCAATCGATTGGATCGACACTTTTCTGGATGCTTTGCAGGCCGAGCGCGGTGCAGCGCGCAATACGGTTCTCGCCTATACCCGTGATCTGACCGATTTTCGTGACTGGTTGTCCGCGCAGGGTGACGAGACACTTGCTGATGCCGGACGAGAGCGGATCGAGACGTATCTGAGCCATCTGGACGATCAGGGCCTGACGGCGACCACGCGTGCCCGGCGGCTGTCGAGCCTGCGCCAATTCTACAAGTTTGCCTTTTCCGAGGGCTTCCGCACGGATGATCCCGGTGCGGGCCTGCGCGGACCGAGGCCTGCGCGGACCTTGCCGAAGACTTTGAGCACGGAAGAGATCGATCTGCTGTTGGGACGTGCCAAGCGGGAGGCGCCGAAGCACCAGCGGGCGTTGCGCCTGCACTGTCTTATTCAGATGCTCTATGCCACGGGGCTGCGGGTGAGTGAGCTGGTCTCGCTGCCCGTGGCGGCTGTACGTGGCAATCCGGCGCTGATTCTGGTGCGTGGCAAAGGCGGGCGCGAGCGGATGGTTCCGCTGTCGGATGCGGCGCGTGTCGCATTGGTCGACTGGTTGCATGAGCGCGATGCCGCCGAAACGACGCATCTTTATAAGGGTGCGAAGGCATCGCCGTACCTTTTTCCATCGCGCGGCAAAGCGGGCCATCTGACCCGGATCGCATTCTATGGCGCTCTGAAAGACCTCGCTGCACGCGCGGGTTTGGACCCGGTTGGCCTTTCGCCTCACGTCGTGCGGCATGCCTTCGCGTCCCATCTCTTGGAGAATGGTGCGGATCTGAGAGTGATTCAGACACTGCTCGGACATGCAGATATCTCGACAACCGAGATCTACACGCACGTTCTCGACGAACGCCTGAAGTCACTGGTGCTGGAAAAGCATCCTCTCGCGCAAGGCTGAGCCGCTCGGCGAGGTACCTTACACTACCCGATCAGTCGTCGAAATCGTCCGGATCGCGGCCTTCGGGTGCAGGTTCTGCTGGCGCCGCCGTGGCAATCCCGACGAGAGCCGCGCGCAAAAGCCGGTCTGCGATCACGAACCCGTCCTGCATCCGCTCGATGACTGTATCGGGTTCCGCACCGGGAATAGGTGCCTGGAACATGGCTTGGTGACGGTTCGGGTTGAACTTTTCACCGATCTCGGGCGTGAATTTCTGGATTTTGTGTTTTTCGAAGGCGTTGATCAGCTCGCGCTGGGTCAGTTCGATCCCTTCGATAAATGCACTCGCTTTCTCGCGAAGCTCGTCATCCGCCGCATTCAGAGCCCGCTCGAGGTTGTCGTAGACGACGAGCACGTCGCGGGCGAGCTTGGTTCCGCCATACTTCTCGGCATCGGTCTTGTCGCGCAAAGCACGGCGCCGGATGTTCTCGGCCTCAGCCAGTGCTCGGGTCCACTTGTCCTTGTAGTCGTCCCGCTCGGCTTCAAGTGCTGCAATCTGCTCGGAAACGGAATTCGTGTCCTCGGCCTCAGCACGGGCGATTTCCTCGTCAAGTCCGGGTACCAGGTCCTCGACGCTCAGGTCAGACAACTCGACCTTGGCACCTTCCGCAGCCGCGTTCGATCCATCGATCGGAGCGCCATCGCCCGGCATTGCCACTTCTGGTTCGACCCGTGCCTTACTTTGCGACATGTTCGCCTCACTCGTTCTTGCCGTTTCGGTCCGAGACCATCTGCCCGATCATACGGGCCGTGTAGTCAACAATCGGTACGATCCGACCATAATTCAGCCGGGTTGGACCAATCACGCCGATTGCTCCGATGATCCGGCGGCTTGTATCGCGATAGGGCGAAATGACAAGAGACGAGCCGGACATCGAGAATAGCTTGTTTTCCGAGCCGATGAAGACAGAGACACCCTCGCCCTCTTCGGCCAGACCCAGTAATTGGGCAAGGTCGCGCTTGCGTTCAAGATCATCGAACAGCATGCGGATACGCTCGAGATCAGCCTCGTCCTGACCCTGATCGATCAGGTTGGAGCGTCCACGGACAATCAGGCGTTCGGCCCCGGTGTCATCGCCGTCCGACCAGAGCGCGATGCCTTTCTCGACAAGGCCAGCGGCAAGTTTGCTGACCTCGCTGCGCCGTGCCTCGATCTCGCGCGTCACCGCAGCGGCGGCCTCGTTGAGTGTCCGGCCGCGCAGATGTGCGTTCAGGAAATTCGCCGCCTCGCGCATTGCCGACGGGGTCAGACCGATGGGCGGGTCGAAGACGCGATTCTCGACAGACCCATCTTCCAACACGAGCACCGCCAGTGCTGAGTCCTGCGACAGCGAGATGAACTCGATATGCCTGAGTGCAGTATTGGTTTTCGGGGCGAAGACAAGCGACGCGCAACTGCTGAGGCCGGACAACATGGCGCCTGCCTGGTCCAGAGCCTCGGTCATGTCGGCATCGACCGCGACCGATTGCTCGATCTTGGATCTTTCTTCCACCGAGATATCGCCAATCTCCAGCACGCCATCGACGAAAAGCCTGAGACCCATCTGTGTCGGGATGCGCCCGGCGGAGACGTGCGGGCTGTTGAGCAACCCCAGTTGCTCGAGATCCTGCATGACGTTGCGAATGGATGCCGCCGACAGGTTCAGATCCTGCATCTTCGAGAGCGTGCGCGATCCGACAGGCTCGCCTGTATCAAGATAAGTCTGCACGAGCCGCCCGAAGATGTTCCGGCTGCGGTCGTTGAGATCGTTCAGCGTTGATGTCGTCTCTGGCATGGTTTCGATGGGCTTGGTTGATCGCTACCAGTTACCCCTGAGGTAGTCCCACGGGTCGACGGGGTCAACGTGCTGGTTCAGCGGGAGGTTCCGACCAACACGCAACGGCACCGAACCTGGCGGCTGGCGATCACTCCGGAGTTGTCGATACAAATTTTGCAAAAATCCGGACGATTGGACCGTTATTTAACGGTTCGGCAACCATCATGCACCGATTGTCGCGGCGTCAGCGCAGGCTGGTCATCGCCACGATCGAGCACGCGCACCCGAGTAATTATGGATGAGCGCAGGCATGCCCCGTTTCTTCGACCTTTCGCTCGATCAGCCTGGATTGGAGGACGTGAGGTTCCTGATCCAGCGGGACTCTCTGCCGATCAACGGTGACCTGGAAAGCGATTTTCTCGAGCAAGTGCGAGACATCCATCGGTACCCGGCAGGCACCGGCATCGCAGCTGCTCTCAGACAAGCCTGCGAACAGGTCGCGACAGTCATTGTCGTGCGCAATCCGGCGCTTGTGCTGGATGACCAACTCACCGGACGCATTATTGCAGCTCTCAAAAGCCTTGGTTCGATCGGCCCGTGGACCCTTGCTGCCGCCGGCGGCCTTGGGTTTGGTGATCGGCGGCATCTCGCACTTTATGCGTCGGCGAGCCCGGCGATTCCGGAATACGCGGGTCTGCAGCCGCTGCAGGACGTGATGCCGGATCTGTATCTGTTGAACGCCACTTATGGGCGCGAGGTCTTGTCCGGTCCGGTTGGTCAGTCTGACGCCGCCGTCGAGCTTGCACTGCTGATACAGGGTTATCTCGATGGCCGGGTGTCGGTCTTCGCGCCAGAGCTTTGTGCTGCGATCGACGGTGAACTGATGTCGCGCGATCTGATCCGGGTCGAGCAGGAACTGGGC
>JBCAXJ010000054.1:0-39265 GCA_038534135.1 Pseudomonadota bacterium
GTACCGCTGCATTGGACGCGCCGACTGAAACGACGGTCGAACCAAGCCGCTGAACTGGCGCGGGCTTTGGCTGCGCGATCGCCACTGTTGCGTCACGTGCCCGAAGCCGTGGTGCGACATCAAAAAACCGGCAGCCAGGATGGCCGCAACCGGGACGGGCGGATTGCGAATGTCGCAAATGCTTTTCGGCCGGGGCGATCAGCGGCCCGGTTGCAAGGTCAGAGGATCATTCTGATCGACGATGTCATGACAACCGGCGCGACACTGAACGCCCTGGCGCGAACTTGTCTGGACATGGGTGCAATCCGGGTTGACGTTATTGTGCTCGCTCTGGTGATCCGCGATGGTTCCGACTATATGCCGCCGGCGATGGAGGACGAGACCGATGAAGCAAGTTGAGATCTACACGACGCCGATCTGCGGCTACTGCGCGATGGCGAAGCGACTGTTGCAGTCGAAGGGTGTTGAATTCACCGAGATCGATGTGATGAGCAATTCTGCTGCGAAGGCACAGATGATTGAGCGTGCGAATGGCGGACGGACCGTGCCGCAGATCTTCGTCGGCAGTGAGCATGTTGGCGGGTCGGACGACCTGCATGCGTTGGAGCGTGCGGGCAAGCTGGATGCGCTTCTGGCGGCGTGATGCCGATGCGCGCGGCACTGATCCAGATATCCGCGTCCGATGATCCGGTGGCGAACCTGCCGGTGACCGAGGAGCTTGTCCGGCAGGCCGCTGCTGATGGCGCGGACTTCGTTCTGACGCCCGAGGTTACCAACATCGTCTCGGCCAGCCGGACCCGGCAGAACGACGTGCTGTCGCTCGAAGATGACGACCGAACGCTGGCGCGACTGCGTGACGTCTCCGCTGAGTTGGGGATCTGGCTGTCGCTCGGATCGCTGGCCCTGAAATCGGGTGATCCGGACAGGCGTTTCGTAAATCGTCAGTTTCTGATCGGTCCGGATGGGGCGATCGCAGCGTCCTACGACAAAATCCACATGTTCGATGTCGAACTGGGCGGCGAGGAAAGCTATCGCGAGTCGAAAGGGTACCGGCCGGGTGAACGATCGGCGCTCACCGAGACACCGTTTGCCAAGGTTGGTTTGACGATCTGCTATGATATGCGGTTCCCGTCCCTTTACCGGACGCTGGCACAAGCTGGCGCCGAAATCCTGACCGTTCCATCTGCCTTCACCGTACCGACCGGGCGCGCACATTGGGAAGTGTTGCTGCGGGCACGCGCCATCGAGACCGGATGCTTCGTGCTGGCTGCCGCACAGACCGGGACCCATGCGGCGACGCGAGGTCGCGTGCGCGAAACCTGGGGGCACTCTCTTGCGGTGAACCCATGGGGCGAAGTCATCGCAGATGGTGGAACGGAGCCCGGCGTGACCATGGTCGAGCTGGACCTGGCGGAAGTCAGAGCAGCCCGGGCAAAGATACCGTCGCTGCAAAACGATCGGTCCTACGCAGGCCCGGCCTGACCCAAATGTCGATGGCTGCAGCAGACATCACCCCCTGACATTGACGCTTTTCGGTTCCAGCGGCAGGCTGGACAAAGACGCCGCCATAAGAAAGCGGGTTACGGGAGGACGCGTCCATGACGGGAAAGAACTGGGGCATAAAGCGCCTTTCGGCGGCGTTGGGGGCGGAGGTTACCGGCGTCGATCTGGCGGACGCAAAGACCGAAGACATCGGCGAGATCAAATCCTTGCTGGACGAACACAAAGTGCTGTTCTTCCCGGATCAGCATCTCAGCGCAGACGCCCACGTCGCGTTCGGGCGCAACTTCGGACATCTGGAAGGCCATCCGAACCTGAAGGATCGCACGCCCGAGGATCATCCAGAACTGTTTCGCCTCGCGGCCAGCGAAGGCGGCGTTGCCGATGAATGGCACACCGACCTGACATTCCTGCCCGAACCGGCGCTGATGTCGATCCTGAACATGAAAGTGTGCCCCGAGGTCGGCGGCGACACGATGTGGTGCAATCTGTTCGCGGCCTATGAGGGGCTTTCGCCGCCGATGCAGGAGCTTTGCGACGGGTTGTCCGCATTGCACGATGCGCTGCCGCACAATCGCGCTGATCGCATGACCATTCATCCGCTCGTCCGCATTGATGCCCAGACCGGGCGCAAGGCGCTCTACGTCAACGAGCATTTTACCCGCAGGATCGTCGAGATGAACGCTTTGGAGAGCGCGACCATCCTGGATTATCTGACCAACTGGGTGAAACAACCAGCGTTCACTGTGCGGTATCAGTGGCGAGCGGGCGCGATCGGGATGTGGGACAATCGCTTCACGCAGCACTACGTCGTGAACGATTTCGTCGGCGAGCGCGTGATTGAGCGCGTGACCATCATGGGCGACAGGATCGAAGGCGCCGAGCCGCGCTGGCGACCGTTCACCGAGACCGCGAAGCGCTCGGCGATGAGCCGTCATGACCGGCAATTGAGGAAGTACTTGGCAAGCCAGTCCCCGGAGGATGCCGAGAAGGCGCGGGTGACCATCTTCGATTCCTGAGCAGGGTCGCGCTTTTCGAACGACGTTCCGCTACCGGATCACCGCACCCGGATTCATGATGCCGTGCGGATCGAGCGCCTGCTTGATCGCTCGCATCGCTGCGAGCTTGGTCGGGTCGCCATACTTCTCGAGATCCTCGCGCTTGTGGCGGCCGATGCCGTGTTCGGCGCTGATGGATCCGCCATGCGCGTGTACGAGGTCGTGGATCGCCTGCTTTACCTCGGTCCGGCGGTTGGCAAAATCTGCTGCCGCGCGGCCATCCGGTGGGAACACATTGTAGTGCAGGTTGCCGTCGCCGATGTGGCCGAAACAGTTCAGTCGCAGCGTCTGGTCTACGGCGGCCAACTTGGTGATCCCATCGTCGATGAAATCCGGGATCTGCGCGATCGGGACAGAGATGTCGTGCGACGAGACCGCGCCGACCTTGCGGTTGCATTCGGGGATCGTTTCGCGAATCCACCACATGTTCTGGTGCTGCGCTTCGGAAGACGCCAGCACTCCGTCCGTTGCCAGTTCGCGTTCAAAAGCTTCACTCAGTGCCGTCTCGATTTTGTCGTTCAGCATATCCTGATCGGGGCCGGTTACTTCGGCCAGAACGCGCCATTCCGGCGCCGGATCGAGAGGATCAACGGTTTCCGGGAAGAAGCGCTTCACGAAGCCGACCCCGGTCCCATGGATTAGCTCGAACCCTGTCACCTGATCGCCCAGATGATCCTGCAACAGCCTTAGCAACCCGATGGCAGCGGCATGTTCCGGGATCGCAAGCATCGCTGTGACCGTGGCCGCCGGGCGCGGAAACAGCTTCAAGGCAGCGGCCGTAATGATGCCCAAGGAGCCCTCGGCGCCGATCAGCAGGTGGCGCAGGTCATAGCCGGTGTTGTCCTTACGCAAGGTCTTCAAGCCCTGCAGGATCTCTCCCGATGGAAGAACAGCCTCCAACCCGAGGCAGAGATCGCGTGCGTTGCCATAGCGCAGCACCTGGGTGCCCCCGGCATTTGTGGCGAGGTTTCCACCGATCCGGCAAGACCCTTCCGAGGCCAGCGAGAGCGGGAAAAGCCGCCCTACGTTATCTGCCGCGTTCTGGACCTCGGCCAGAGTTACGCCAGCCTCGGCGATGATTGCACCTTCCTCGACCGAGACCGAGCGGATCCGGTTCATCCGGTCAAGTGACAGCACAATCGGCGCCGAACCCTCGGGCATCGTTTGCCCTCCAACAAGCCCAGTCCCACCGCCGTGAGGCACGACCCCGATCTGGTTGTCGGAACAGTATCGCACAATCGCTGCGACTTTCTCCGGTGTGTCCGGGCGCACCACGAGCGCTGCTGTACCCGGTGTCAGACCGCGCGGATCGATCAAGTACGGCTCGGCATCGCTACCGCGTTGGGCAGCGCCCGCCAGTCCGGCAAGTTGCTCGAGGTCAGCTTCGGTCGGTGCGTTCAGATCCTGTGCCATTGCGCGCACCATAGCGCTGCAACAAATGCTGTCGAGCCGCTTCGAGACTGCGCACCGGGGCACGTTGGCCAAGTTCGCAATTGTGTGATCGCCAATCGCGCTCCGCCATTTCGAAACCATATGCAGTCCGAACAGATCGGAGGGGCTACCAATGCGTGCAATGACAGGAACTGTTCTCCTAGCAGTCGCACTTGCGGCGTGCGGACAATCGATCCAAGCGCGGTGTAGCGCGGCGCACGGCGGTGATGGTGCGGCCTACTCGAAATGCGTTGCGTCAGCCGAAGCGGCTGTCCGCGCAAGCCTTCCCAAGACGCGCCCAAGCGGAGGGCGCTAAGATCTCGGTGCGGCCGCCCGTCTGAGACGGTCGTTGATCGCGAGGCCGAGACCACGCTCCGGTATTGGTCCGACTGCAATCGTTCGGCCTTGCGCGATATCATCGAGGCGATGCAGATGGTCGAACAGGTTCGCCGCCGCCTCGGTCAGTTCGCCTTCTGGCGAAAGCGACATAGCTCCGGTCGTGCCCTCTCCGAAACTCAGAAAGACCTCACCCGGTTGGGCATTCTGTGCGTTCAGGCGCAACGGCGCGCGCGGCGCATAATGGCTGGCCAGTTGACCAGGCGCCGTGACGCGGCCTTGGTCGTGAGATGTGACGGGCCGTCCAATCGCTGCTTCGATCTGTTCGATCGCAAGACCGCCAGGACGCAAAACGTTCACGTCTTCACCCGCGAAGCCCAAGATCGTAGATTCGAGGCCGACGCCGCAGCTCCCGCCATCCAGCACGGCGGCGATCCGTCCGTCCAATCCGTCCAGAACGTGCTCCGCGCGCGTAGGACTGATCCGTCCGGACAGATTGGCTGAGGGTGCCGCAACGGGTCGCCCAACCGCCCGGAGCAACGCCCCAGCCAGATCTGCTGACGGAACGCGCACCGCGAGCGTCTCCAATCCGGCGGTGACCAAGCCGGATATCTCGGATTTGGGCTTCTTTGGCGCCACCAGAGTCAAAGGCCCAGGCCAGAATGCTTCAGCCAGTTTCAATCCGGTTTGCGGCAACGCAATCAGGTCCATGGCCTGCTGCACATCGGCCACATGCGCAATCAACGGGTTGAAGCTGGGACGGCCCTTGGCCTGATAAATACCCGCAACCGCCTGTCCATTGGTTGCATCTCCGCCCAGACCATAGACAGTCTCTGTCGGGAAGGCGACCAGTTCGCCGCTCAGCAACAGCTCCGCTACCCGGTCAATCCCGGAGCGATCTGGCTGCAGACGTTCCGTGGTGCGCATGGACAAAGGCTCCGCGATCCTCATGTGATTTGCGCAGCGTCAAGCTTGCTTCCGGTGCGTTGCGGCGATAGCGCAGCGGCAAGACGACTTGCGCTTCCGTCGCGGCGCCTTACCCTGTTGGTCATCCTGAGCGCAAGACCCGCACCAGAACGTAAACGGAGACAGCCATGACCTATCGTGTGCCCGTAGACGAAATGATATTCACCGCCGAGAGGGTGATCGGCCAGGGCCGCCTGTCCGAGACCGAACGTTTCGCCGAGGCAACGGATGACACCCGCGCCGCGATCATCACCGAAGCCGCGAAGATGGCCGAGGGGGCCATGGTCCCGGTGAACCGCAGCGGCGACCTGCATCCAGCGCGCCTGGAGAACGGCGTGGTGCGCTGTTCGCCGGGTTATCACGAGGCATACAATGCCATCGCCGAGGGTGGGTGGATGGGTATTTCAGCCTCCGAAGACTATGGCGGCATGGGTCTGCCGATCAGTTTCACGACTTACATCAACGAACTGATGGCTTCGGCCTGTCTGTCGCTCTCGCTCAACCCGCTGATGACGCAAGGACAGATCGAGGCATTGGAGGCGCATGCATCGGACGAGATCAAATCTACGTACCTGCCGAAACTGATCAGCGGCGAGTGGAACGGGACGATGAACCTGACCGAACCGCAGGCCGGTTCGGATGTCGGGGCTCTGACCACCAAGGCCGAGCCGCATGGCGATGGTACCTATGCAATCACCGGGCAAAAGATCTATATCTCCTGGGGCGATCACGATCTGAATAAGAACATCTGCCACCTGGTTTTGGCCCGTCTGCCAGATGGCAAGCCGGGCACCAAGGGCATCAGCCTGTTCATCGTCCCGAAGTACATCCCCGACGAGAACGGCGAGCCCGGCGTCGCGAATTCGCTGCGCCCGGTGTCCTTGGAGCACAAGCTCGGCCTGCATGGCTCGCCCACTGCGGTGATGGAGTATGACGGCGCAACCGGCTGGATGGTCGGACCAGAAAGCGGTGGCATGGCAGCGATGTTCACGATGATGAACAACGCGCGGCTGGGAGTCGGCGTCGAAGGTCTGGGTGCTGCCGAGGCCGCAACCCAGAAGGCGATGGCCTTCGCGATGGATCGCAAGCAGGGCCGCACGGCTGATGGTTCGGACACGATTGTTGGCCATGCCGACGTGCGGCGCATGCTGATGACCATGCGGACGATGACCATGGCAGCGCGGGGCATCTGCTATGACTGTGCTTTCTCGTTGGACATGGCGCATGCAGACGATCCGGACGGCGCGCACAAGGCGCGCGGTGCGTTCCTGACGCCAATCGCCAAGGCGTTCTCGACCGACACCGGGATCGACGTGGCGCAGATGGGCGTGCAGGTCCACGGTGGAATGGGTTTTGTCGAGGAGACGGGTGCTGCGCAGTTCCTGCGCGATGTGCGCGTGACCGCGATCTACGAAGGCACCAACGGCATCCAAGCAATGGATCTGGTCGGGCGCAAGCTGTCTGATGGCGGTGCTGCGGCGCGTGCTCTGCTCGCCGAGATCGCTGACACTGCTGCAGCTGGTGGCGACATGGGTGCAGCACTTGCCGGTGCCGCAACCGCCCTTGGCGAGGCGACGGAGTGGATGCTGGAGGCACCTGATTTCAATGATCGCGCGGCGGGCTGTGTACCCTATCTGCGTGGCTGGGGCCTGGTGCTCGGAGCACACTATCTGCTCAAGGGTGCCTCCGTTGAAGGATCCGAAGAGCGCACCGCGCTGGCTCGGTTCTTCGTTCACCAGATCCTGCCCAAGGCACGGGCTGAGCTTGCAGCAGCAACGCAGGGTGCAGCGCCGCTCTACGCATTGCCCGCCGAGAAACTGACGGCCTGACGGCGGGACCCTCCAGTGACCAAGCGATACAGTCTGGTTCCTCCGGGCAGCGGCACGAACTATGACTGGTCGGCGGACCACACCTTCGTCAAGGTTTCGGCGGCCGACACAGGTGGGCAGTACACCCTGATGGAGGATAATCTGAAGGCACACTTCGCGTTGGGCCTTCACATGCACCGCTACCATGCCGAGACGTTTTATATCCTGGAAGGCGAGATCGAGTTCTACGTCGATGGCGACTGGATGACTGCGGTACCAGGCACATGTCTACACGTACCCCCCAGCGTACCGCATGCCTGCAAGGTGCGCGCGGGGACGGATGGCGCACGGATGCTGATGATCTATCAGCCGTCCGGCTTCGACCAGTTTCTCGTCGAGCTCGGTCAGATGACCGACACGGACTTCGAGGATCAGGCGAAGATGGACGCACTGAACGACAAGTACGATATCGTTAACCTGGGCGGCGTACCCGACCAGAGCTAAGCACCTGGGCCGGTCAGCGGCCGAACGCTGAGGAGAAGAGCCCTGATGGCCTTGGACAGATCCGCTGGCACTGGTGCCGCCCAGATGCGTTTTCCCTGGGAGGAACCGCCAGACCACGCAGAAGTCCGCGAGGTTGCCGAGGGCATCTGGTGGGTTCGCTCTCCGCTGCCCATGCGACTGAATCATGTGAATTGTTACCTGTTGGACGAAGGCGATAGCTGGACGCTGGTCGACACAGGCATGAGCACCTCGAAGGTCCGCGCGCTGTGGGATGATCTGCTGGCCGGGCCGCTCGCAGGCAAGCCCGTTGCCCGGGTGATCCTGACCCATCATCATCCAGACCACATCGGGCTGGCCGGCTGGTTCTGCGAACGGGGTGCCGAGCTCTGGTGCTCAAGGCTCGCTTACGTGATGGCGCGGATGATGCTGCTGGACCGGCAAGATGTTCCGTCCGAGAGCCAGATCGCCTTCCGCCGGGAATCCGGCGCACCAGAAGATGAAGTTGCGCGCTATGCCGTGGACAAGCCCTGGAACCTGGGCGACGCGGTGCACCCGCTCCCAGCACGCTTTCGGCAGATCCGTGAAGGCGAGACCCTGCGCATCGGCGGTCGCGACTGGGAAGTCCATTTCGGGCATGGCCATGCCGCGGATCACGTCACGCTCTGGAACGAAGACGTCATCCTCGCGGGCGATCAGATCATTCCCGGTATCTCGACGAATATCGGTGTCTGGTCGATGGAGCCTGACGCGAACCCACTGGGCGAATGGATGGAAAGCTGCCGCCGTCTGAAATCCATTTCGAACGGCTCTGACGCGTTGGTGCTGCCCGGGCATAAACTGCCGTTCCATGGGGCCGATTTTCGTCTCGATGCCTTGATCGAGAACCACGAAAGCGCTTTGCGCCGCATTCTTAAGGCGCTCGAAGACGGGCCCCACAGCGCGGCGGGCGTCTTTGTTCCGGTGTTCAAACGCGAGATTACCGGGTCGCAATATGGCCTTGCCCTGGCGGAGGCGGTTGCACACATGAACCACCTGCATCAGAGTGGACGTGTTTCCAGAACCTTAGAGGAGGGCGTCTGGATGTACGCCTTGACCGAGGCATGACCGAATTCGAGATCTCAGGCAAGCTGCGCACCAAACCGGTGCTGCCAGATGCGGGCGTCTTTCGGACCGATTGCGCGGACACCGAGTCCGCGGAAAACCAGCCTTTGCCGGTCCCCGTCGCCCAGAAAACGCCAGAGCAGAAATCACCCGCGCAGTGGGCTTACGAACGCTTGGTGCTCTACATCCAGAAGTTCGAGGAAACGCTCGATTCCGATCACGAGGTCGGGATGGGGTTCGCTGGATCAGATGCCGGGATGCTGAACATCCAGGGCATGGGCTTCTTCGCGCCGGATATGATCACGTTCTACGGTGTCGACCCGGCAGGGGCTAAAACCCAGTTGGTTCAGCATGTCAGCCAATTGAATGTGATGCTGAAGGCCGCGCCAAAACTGAACGAAGAGCCTGCGCGGATCGGATTTCAGATGCGCCGCAAGCTCGAAGACCAGGACGAGAACACGGAAACGGTTGACTGAGAGTGGGAACCGAAAGGCTTCGTCACAGAGCGGCGTCGTACTGGCGAGCGGCGCGGCAGTCTAAAGTATGAGAGCCTCACTGGAGTCGCTCGCTCACTCTTGGTCCAAGCGGCGGCCCACTGACATGACCTCGTCAGTCTAGATCAAGATACCCGGTGTAAGCTGAGCATGCGCGGCGCGCGCAACTCCACCCCAAGCGCAGAAATTGATGCGATTGTTGCCGACGGTCGTTGCTGCGACGGGCCCTACCGCCTTGCCATACCTGATCCTCCAGCACGGTTCTCCACGGGCGGCACGGTCTGCATTCAAATCCGCCAGGCCTGCGCTGATGTTCTCGATCAACTTGTCAGCCTCAGCACCCGGGTCGTCGGTCTCGCGCGGCATCCCAACCGATGCGAAGTAGACTTCAGAGGCGAGGCCGATCCGTCCAAGGCTGGCGTCTGAGACAATGCGATCGAGTAGTTCCACATAAGCCCCGAGTGTCTCGGCCTGTTTCAACAGGTCACTTTCGGCATCGTCCTCTGCAGGCTCGAACCCGAAACAGATGATCATCGTGTTGTTGTAGAGCTTCGGCTGGATATCCGCCCCGACCAGCAGTCTGGCCGCGAATGATGCGGGCAGCAGCTTGTAGGCAATGCTCTCAGCGCGCTCCAGCGCGTCCTTGCCGCGCTGCAGTTCACCGTTGATCTGCGCCATCTGCTCCTGTGCCGCAATCAGGTCGCGGCGCTCCTCGAGCATGTTCAAGGTCAGCCGGGCCAGCCGCGCCATCGCATCACGGCGGCCGTCGTCAAATTCGATGCTCTCCGGGCTCCAGACGCACAATGTCCCCAAGGCAAAACCATCACGATTGATCAACGGCACGCCGCAATAGAATTTCGCGTGCGGCGGGTTCGTGACCGCGGGCAGATTGCGATACCTCGAATTCTGGGCGAGGTCCGGGATAACCAGCATCTCGGTCTGGCAGATCGTCGGCGCACACATACTGAGCTCGCGCGGGCGCGGCGGACGGTCGGCCGGTAGTCCATAAGACGACTTCAACCAAGACCGTGTTCCGTCGAAGATCGAGATGTAGGATACCGGGCATCCCGTGACCCGGGCGGCAATCTCGGTGATGTCGTCGTACGCGGCTTCGCGCGGCGTCTCGAGGATGTTGTAGGACACCACCGCTTCAACCCGTTCTTCGTCGTTCTCCGGGATTTCGATCCCTTGGTAGGTCCGTGTCATGTCGCGCCGCCTCATCTGGATCGAGCGTCAAACTGCATCGATCCAAAAACCAGTGAACCTGTTCGGCTCGGGTTTGTAAATCTCCGCCACGCAGCAAACAGTGACCGCGCCGCGATCGTAAGCGGATCACACGTGACGGTTTTAATGTGAGGGCGGAGTCTGTGGCTGCATTGTTTTAGAAGTGTCACGCAACGCGAGGTTTATTGTTTCAGTTGTTTTTCCCCGGATGCATCCACTGCAGCAACGCCATATGGTGACCCGCGTTGCAGAGGCTGGAGGAACGAACAGTGCGGCGGCGACTTGCAGCGGTACTTGCCGCCGACATCGCTGGATACACGCGTCTGATCGGGACAGATCAGGACGGGACGCTGCGCGCGTTGTTCGCTTTCAAGCAGGATGTGCTGCGACCGCTGGCCGATCAACACAACGGTTCAATCGTCAAAGACATGGGCGATGGATGGCTGATCGTCTTTCAAAGCGCTCTGGACGCCACGATCTGTGCGTTGAGCATTCAGGACGCACTATCTGAGGACGCGCTTCTAAGTCTCAGGATCGGTCTGACACTTGGCGATGTGATCGAACAGGACCACGACGTCTTTGGCGACGGCGTTAACGTGGCGGCGCGTCTGCAAACTGTTGCGCCCGTCGGTGGCGTGGCGCTTAGCCAGTCCGTGTTCGATACGCTTGATGCGAAGACAGCGCAGCGTTTCACCAATGCTGGCGTCCATCACTTACGGAACGTTGTTCGACCGGTTCAGGTCTGGCTGAGTGACGCGAGTGCGACTACTGCCAATTCGGCGCCGGAGTCCATAGCTTGTGAAACCGGCATTATCTCCTTGGTGCTGGTTCAGCCTTCTCGCATGGCGCGGGGCGACAAAGCATACGGGCTGGCCGTCGATGTCAACGCAGATCTTCTCAGGCTACTGCAAACGTCCGACCTGGTCGCGCCCCGGATCGCTGGGGCACAGGATCCCCACGATTATGGCGTTTCGCTCGAGGTGCGTGGCCGGAACGAGCAGATGCGCCTGCATCTGACTTTAACTGACCCATCGCACGAGACGATTTGGAAGCGGACCATCGAGCCTTCATCACAGGATACGGCTACGTCGCAGGACCAGGTCGCAAGCGACGTGGCGGCGTCTCTTTTCGGTGCGATAATCGACGCCGAAGCTGCGCGCCTGTCCGGTGACATCGAACCGGAAGATCCGAATGATTGCATTCTACGCTCGGCGATTGAGTTCTCGGAGTTCTCAAACGCGGCAATGACCGAGGCTGTGCAGCGGCTTGCTGTGCTGGTGGAGGGCCAATGGCTTGGGTCCGTGAGGCCTCGGGATGTCCTGCGTTTTCTACTGGGCGCAGATGTCGCCGGGATACCGGTCCCGCACAATTCATACAGACAGGTGTTTGCATCGGCACAGAACTCTGGTGAAGATCAGGCTTTGATCGCTCTTGCAACGGCGATGACTGACTTCACAGCGCAACCAGCCGCAGGGATACTCGATAGCGCCATCGAACTGGCGCTGCAGCGGGCTCCACTCGATCCGGATGTTCTGGTCTTCTCGGGCTGGGCCTCTGTCTGGCTGGGGACCACCGGGCGGGCCCTGCGCTGCTTCAACGACTTCGCCCGCATGGGAAGCTTTCATTCACTGGGTAAACTGGCAACGCTTGGTGCGTCCTTCGCGTTGTTGCTGGCTGGGCGCGATGACGAGGCGCTGAACCGTGTAAGGCCGGTGCTCGCGGCAACAAGTGAGCTCGCCGCATCATACGTACTGCGCGCGGCCGCATTGTCGAACCGTGGTGATTTCGCGACTGCCCGTGCAGCTTTGAATCAGATCAAGCGGTTGCCTTCGGGAGAGGGGTCGAAAGCACATATTCTCTCCCGGTTTCAGACCAGTCCAGCAGGGATACGTCTTTGCGAGAGCCTCGATCGCATTGACCTCCGGGGCTGCTCCAGCGTCTGAAACAATAGAAACCCCGTTGAGTCGCCACGGACAAAGGCCAGAAACAGGCCGTTCATAGTGTGCAGCAATCACGTTCTAGCTGGAGAGAGAACAATGGTTGCTGCACATCTGATGAAAGCCATCCACTGGTGTCATCACCTCGTTCAACGATTGCTCGAGGCACCCAGGCAAAGGCGTGCGCTCCGGGAACTGGAGCAAATGGATCTTTCCGCGCTGGAGGACATTGGGCTCAGCAGATCCGAACTGGTCGGCCGCTGCTTCGGGCAGAAGAACGGACAATGCGCTGATTTCTAAGTTGCCTCAGGTAGAGACCAGTCTGCACGTACGGACCGGCACGGCGCCATCGTGGAAAGATGGCGCCTCTTCAAGAATGGTGACTTCGTCGCCGATCTGATCAAGCTCCAGATTTCCCCCGACGATTTGCATCGGATCGGCGAGCGACCTCAGGCTCCGGGCAATGTTCACTGCAGGTCCAAACACGTCGTAAACATACCGCTGAACGCCGACGACCGAGCCGATAACTGGACCTGACGCCAGACCGACCCGGCACTGCCAGGACATGTCGTGCGACTCGGCACGGCGCGAGAGATACCGAATGAACCGGACCGCGGCACCGACGGCCGATGCTGCGTGATTGTCAATCGGTTCGGGCAGGCCACAGACAGCAACGTAAGCGTCGCCTACGGTCTTGATCCGCTCGCAATTGAATTGCTCTCCGATCCGATCGAAGGATGCGAAGATATCGTTGATCTCCGAGACCAGAACGGACGCGGACAGATCACGCGCCTTCACGTCGAAATCTACCAACTCGATCGAAAGCACGGTGACCGGATCGTAGCTCTGCGGCGTGACCACCCCAAAGGCCTTGTACTCCTCGTAGACATTGCGCGGCATGATGCTGAGCAGAAGTTTCTCAACACGCTCCTTTTCGCGCTCGATCTCGCGCGTGTTCCGTTCGACCATGGCCGAGTAGGTCTCGATCATCGTCTCAAGCTCGCGGATGCGCGTGATGTTCTGACCTTCCAGCAGGATGAGGCCCAGTTCCGTCCGCGTGAAACTCAGCGCGACGACAATCCGTCGCCGCTTGCGCCGCAGCGTCGCTTCACTGTCGTAGCGGCCATTTTCCTCGATCGCTTGGCGCAGTGTCGCCAGATCAAGATCCTCCAGCAGGTCCGACAGGCGCGCGCCAGTTTTCACTTCGTCGAACCACTCAGAGAACGTTTCATTGTGAAACCGAATCTCGAGCGAGCCCGGATCTACAAGAGCAACGCCTGCGCCGATCGCACGAAGCAGTTGTTCGTTGATCGCCTCGATGCTCATCCGGGATTGACGATCAATCCACGGCGCGCTTCGACCTCGGCCATCACAGCAGCACAATCCGCTTCCTCGACGCCATGATCACTTAGGGTGCCTTCCAGGATCTCTTTCATCTCGTCAAAATCGGCGCCCTTGATCTTCAGATGCGCATGCAGCTGTTCAAGCCGGTCCCCGGTGTAATCCGCCGGGCCGCCCAGCAAGTAGGCAATGAACTTCGTTTGATGATCGATCAGCCGTTTCATATCGGCGTTTTCGAAGTAGTCGCCGACGCTTTCAGAGTCGAGAATGCGGTCATAGAACTCCATGACGATCCTGCTGACCGAGGCGAAACCACCGTACTTGTCGTAAAGTGTTTGGGACATGTGCGTCACCCCCTGTAGCGCGACATTGCAAAAACCATGGCGTGGACGCAACCGAACAACGGCCACGAAGTTCGGTGAGATCGCAGACTGCACGATTGTCCAAAGACTGCACAGGTTCCGGAATGTAACAATTGTAGCGTTCGCCCGGGATCGGTCTGAAGTTCTCTAGGCGACTGAATTTTCGGAAGAATCTCAGAAATCATGCCGTGATTCCGCCCCACTGCTGAAACAATTGAAACATCACGCACCTTCCGGGAAAATCGACTGAAACAATGGCGCGGTACGCAGGCAAGAATGAAACAGGAAGCTCAATGCATGGAACCGAGTGTTCATCATGCGCGGTTTGACGCGTCGGGGCGACGGGTAACGGGGTCAGAGGGTTTCCTGGCGGACGGTGTCGATGGATTATCAGGCTATCTGTCGTCATTTGCATCTTTGAACGGCGACGGCACCGGTCCCGATGAGGCGGAAAGCTTCGCGGAACGTCTGAAATCAGATGGCGGCATCGTCAGCGCGATCTCGTCAGCAGGTGATGCATGGACGATCTCATCCTTCGTCGATGCGGCATCCGAGCTATCCGTTGTCGCGACCAACACCGGGCGCGCTCCAGATCCGGCGATGGCCCAGCAACCACAGCCAAGGCGGATACTCGCCGACGCGTTGAATGGGCTCGACCAGGGATGCGCCGTGTTTGACGAAGACAGCCGTTTGGTTGTCTGCAATGATCGGTTTTCCGAACTGAATGCACCTGTCCGCGAGTTCATCAGTCCCGGTGTCTACTTCGAGACCTTGCTGCGCGAGATGACCCGTCGCCGATTGGTCCGGCAGGCCTTGGGACGCGAAGGCACGTGGATCGAGCAGATCCTGGAGATTGCCGACGCGGATGGTACGTACGAGCTCGAGCGGGTTGATGGGCAGACGACCACAGTTTCGATCCGAGCGACATCGCAGGGCGGTTTCATCGTCTCGGAGATGGACATCACCGCACAGCGCAAGGCCGAGCGCTCCGCGAAGTCGTCGGAACAGATGCTGTCCACCATCCTACAGGCAAGCCCGGCGAACCTGTGCATGTCCCAGATCGGGGATGGGGAGATCATCTATCAGTCGCCCTCCTGCGGGGCGCTGTTCGGGCCGATCGGCTCAGCGCGCGAGCAATTCGCAGATCCGTTGGAGCGGGCCGATTTCCTGACGGAGCTTCTGGCTAGTGGGACAGTGGACGATTTTCAGGGGCGCGCTCGACGGCATGACGGATCGCTTTTCCCGGCGCTTTTTTCCGCGCGTCTGATCGATTATCGCGGTGAGGAGGTCATGGTCTCCTCGGTTACTGACCTGACCGAACAGCGCGCGGCAGAGCGGCGGATCAAGGACGCCGGCGTTCGGCTGAACGATGCGATCGAAGCTCTGAGCGAAGGTTTCATCCTCTACGATGCGGACGAGCGTGTGGTGATGTCGAACCAGCGCTTCCGCGAGATGAACGAGCCCTACGCGCACAAGATCAAGCCAGGCACGCACACGCGCGACCTGCTTCAGGCGGCGGTTGACCACCAACACTTCGTGGGCGCCGAAGACTGGCTCGCCGACTACGAGGCCGAACACGCCCGCGGCGAGAGCGACCGTCATCGCGCCTTCGAGTTCAAGATGACGGACGGAACCTGGATCAACTCGATCCGTCGCCCCACCCGGGATGGCGGCTTCGTCATTACCTGGCTGGACGTCACCGACCAGAAACACGCCATCTTGGCACAGCAGATCGCAAATGACCGGATGCGGGATGCCATCGATTCCATCGATGAAAGCTTTGCGCTTTACGATGCGGATGACCGATTGGTGCTGTGGAACGACAAATACGCGGACCTAAACCCTCAGGTCTCGGAAATGTTCTATGTCGGGGTCTCGCATTCCGAGTTGCTGCGCGCTGTCATCAACTCGAAGTCAGCCCCTGACGCGACTGCACACGCAATGCGCCGCTCGCTGGAGACGCGTGATTTCAGAACGCCCGGACGCACTGAATTTGAGCATCACGATGGGCGTTGGTTCTCGATGGCCCGCAATCCGACCACCGAAGGTGGCTTCGTGATAACGCGGCTCGACATCACCGAGCAAAAGCGCGCGGCATCCGAATTGCTGCGACTGAACGACCGCCTGCGAGATGCGATTGAGTCCGTGGACCATGGATTTGCACTCTACGATTCTCACGACCGACTGGTCATCTGGAACAAGCGCTACGAGGACCTGAATGAGCCGATCGCGCACGTCATTCGAGAGGGCGTGACGTACCAGGAAATTCTGGAGACGGCGATCGCCAGCCATGTGTTGGACACCGATGAAGCCGAGATTGTCCGGCGATCCGGTTCGCGGGCTAATGGAAATGTCAGTTTCCAGTTTGAGTTCAAAGGCAAGAACGGACGCTGGTACTCGGTCAGCCGCAACCCGACCTCCGAGAACGGCTTCGTCATCACCAGAGCGGATATCACCGAACGCAAGCTCGCCGAAGCGCGGGAACGCGAGTCTTATGCGTTGCCTGCACGCGTCCTCAGCGCATGTCCGGTTGCCTTGGTCATGAGTGACGCGAAGACAGCACAGAACACCTATCGAAACTCGGAAGACATTGCCCTGTTTGGGGAGCGACGATCACCGGAGGCGTTCTGGGCCGATCAAGATCAGCGTGCGAAATTCCTGCACCGAATCCAGCAGAGTGGCAGTGTCGACGAGATGCAGGTCTCGATGGTTCGCGAGTCGGGTGAGACGTTCCCAGCCCTCATGTCGGGGCGCACCGTCGAGTTTCAGGACGAAGCCTACTTCGTGACCTGTACGTTCGATCTTTCGGACCGGATCGCAATGGAGCGCGAACTTTCGCGCCAGCAAGAAATGCTCCACCAATCCGAAAAACTCTCTGCCTTGGGAGAACTGCTCGCCGGTGTCGCGCACGAGCTAAACAACCCGCTCTCTGTGGTTGTCGGTCACGCCTTGATGATGGACGAGGAGATTGACGATCCCGCATTGCGCAAACGGGTGGGTAAGATCTCGGCGGCGGCTGAGCGGTGTTCCCGGATCGTCAAAACGTTCCTCGCGATGGCACGTCAGCGGCCGACAAAGCTGGAACAGACCTCGATCAATTCCGTCGTTCAGACGGCGGTCGACGTGGCAGGATACAGTCTGCGCAGTGTCGGCGGGAACATCGTCCTGGATCTCGACCCGACTTTGCCGCCGGTGATCGGTGACGCGGACCAACTGGCACAGGTGCTCGCGAACCTCATCGTGAATGCCGAGCACGCGATGCAAGGCATGGAGGCCGAGGGCTTGGTGACCATCTCGACGCGTCTCTCGCGAGACCATCGGCACGTGGTAATGGATGTGATCGACAACGGTCCGGGTATCCCCGAGAAAGTCCGCGCGCGGATCTTCGAGCCGTTTTTCACGACGAAGACAATTGGCGAAGGCACAGGAATCGGGTTGGCCTTTTGTCACCGCGTGATCGACACGCACAATGGTCAGATCGCGGTTCACGAAGCAGAAGGCGGCGGCGCGCATTTCTCGATCCGCCTTGAAGCGGCTCAACAATCGGATACCGTCGTCAAGACACTTACTCAACCTGAGCAAAGCAAAGGGAAGGTGCTTGTCATCGATGACGAGGAAGACGTGGCAGAATTGATCGCGCAGGTGCTCGAAAAGGACGGACACTCGGTTCGCGTCGTTCATTCGGCCGAGGCCGCACTGGACAGTGAACCAGACACATTCGACCTGATCCTCTCTGACGTGAGCATGCCGGGCCTGACGGGGCGTGACTTTCTTGTGCTGTTGAAGGACCGTTGGCCAAACGCCGTTGAAAAGATGTGCTTCATCACGGGTGACACGATGAGCCCCGGTGCTGAGAGCTTCCTTCACAAGTCCGGGCGACCTTATCTCGAGAAGCCCGTTGTCCCGGCGGACTTGCGTAAAATGGTCGATGCGATAACCAACAGGGACTAGGGAGCCCGCAACATGAGTCCACAAGAACAACCGCACATTCTCGTCTGTGATGACGAAGAAGACGTGCGGGACATGGTGGGTGAATATCTGATGCGCCGGGGCTTCATGGTGTCGACGGTGGCCGACGCCGTCGAGCTGCGGCTGGCCCTGGGCGAGAAGTCGATCGACGCCATTCTGCTGGACATCAATATGCCGGGCGAGGATGGGCTGAGTGCTCTGCGGTCTTTGCGTGCAGAAAACACTGTCCCGGTCATCATGCTGACGGCGACCGCGGAGGTCGTTGACCGGATCCTTGGCCTGGAAATGGGAGCAGACGATTATCTGGGCAAGCCGGTCGATCTGAGGGAGCTTGAAGCCCGCCTGAAGACCGTGCTTCGCCGGAGCACATCCGCTCCGAATGAACCCGAAGTGGAGAAGATCGAGGGAAAGATTCAGTTCGGCCCCTGCACGCTGGATCTCGAATCCGCCCTGCTGTTTGGGGCCGATGGGGATGAAATTCCCATCACAGCGATGGAGTTCAGCCTGCTGCGCGTCTTTGCGCAGAACCGAGGGCGCGTGTTGAACCGCGACCAACTTCTGGATCAGGCGCATGATCGCGACTGGGATCCATTCGACCGTTCGATTGATATCCGGATCTCGCGGCTGCGGCGTAAGATCGAACCGAATGCGCAGAAACCCGAGGTCATTCGAACCGTGCGCGGCATCGGATACATATTCGGCGAACGCAGCTAGGCCAGGTCGCAGTGTGGGCACGGGCCATATGGCCCGCGCCGCATAATTCGACCTAACCGAGCCTTTTTGTGACGACGACCTCGGCATAGTCACCAGGCACGACCATCCGACCGTCGGTGCGCACGTTGAAACGCTCTGCGACGTTCGACATCTCCTGCGCCATTGAACGCTGTCCATCAGAATCCAACGCCAGGAATGCCTTGTGTGTCGGGCCGTAAAATGTCCGGAACACCTCGAGCCATTCTGCGACTGAGCGGTACCTAAAGTTATAGACCCGGCGTGTGATGCTGACACAGCTTGCCTCGGCTCCGAACAGGTGCTCCAGATGCGCCCGGTCGCCCCACAAACCCGGCGACTGCACGCCCTTGGGCGGCGGCACATGCCGACCGATGACCTTGAACAACTCGCCAATGAAACTGTCCGGCGTCCAGTTGGCCATGGCAACGCGCCCGCCCGATTTCACCACTCGGATCATTTCCTGGGCCGTGCGGTGCTGGTCCGGTGCGAACATGCACCCAAATGTCGAAATGACCGCGTCGAAGCTGTTGTCTGCGAATGGTAGACGCTCGACATCTGCCTGCTGGAAGTTCACATCCATCTGCTCGGCCTGCGTCCTTGCACGCGCCTTTTCCAACAGGCTTTCGACATAGTCTGTCGATGTCACGCACGCCGATCTGCGCGCCGCGGCAAGGGTCGCGTTACCGTTTCCGGCCGCCACGTCCAGAACAGTTTCGTCCGGGTTGATGTCCGCTGCCTCGGCCAACATCTCGCCAACGATGTTCAGGGTCGAACCAACAACAGCATAGTCTCCAGATCCCCAGGCAGCCTGCTGCTTGACCTTGATTGCCTCGAAGTTCGGGGGCGTGTCCGCAGCGTTTGCGGTGTTTATTTCAGCGATCGCGTTCATCACGGTCTCCATTGTTCCTGCGTCAGTCTGTTGGGCGGTGCATTGCGCCGCTGACATCAGGGATAGACACACGGTGTATCCAATATTTTTCAGCTCACCCGCGGGATTGTTTCAATTGTTGGATTCTCATGGAAATACTTCTGAAATAACGCTCGTAACAGCTGAAACACTTGAATTAAGGTTAAGACGAAGCCGATCATCATCCGCCCTCATTCCATATTCAAAGCAAAATCAAAGGCGCCCGGAGGATTACCTTTGATGCACTCGGTCACGCTCACCGCCGAGCAGGTGCTTTCACCGTTGTGACCACGATGTGTGCCGTTCTCTGTGAGCAAAAGACAGCTCAGGCCGGTTTCAGTATGCGCTGATGAACCTCCGCCGTTCGCCATTGCTGCAGATGGCCACGCCGACGTCAGACAGGTTGAACGTGCCGAGCGCTAAGTGATCCTCACCACGGACACGCGGCGCAAACAGACAAAGCTGAACAGCGCGGCGCAGGCGCTCATGCAATAGCCGATCTGATAGCCGAACAGATAGACGACCAACGCGAAGACGGGCGGCGTCAGCATATAGGCGACAAAGGTGAAGAACGTGACGCCTGCGGTTGCCGTGCTGACCTGGTCTTGCGGCACGCATCGCGCGATCTCGGCCAGGAACAATCCATTCCATGTCGCAGCGGTTGCACCGGCGAAGATTGCGACGCCAATCAAGACCGGGATCGATAGGCCGGGTTGAAGCAAAGACAAGATCAGGCAGGCCGCCGCTGCAGCAAGGCTCATGCCCAGCAGGACCTTGCGCAAACTGCCGATGTGGTCTGCAACGAACCCAGCCCCGATGCGGCCCGTGAAACTTGCGATCTGCATCACCGCGAACAGGGTTCCGGCCCAGGCCAATCCCAAACCTAGACCATCGATCATGTATGTTGTGAAAAAGGCGAATACGCTGCCCTGAACGCAGGCAAAGCCCAGACTGGCCAGAACCAGAGCGTTCAATTGCGGCAAAGCGCGGAGCGTTCCGAAGGGCCGGGCCAGGATCGATGGTTGGAACAGTCCGCTCAGACGGAAGGTGTCCGTGCTCTGACCACCGACGAACGACTGCGGCACGAGGTATGGAAGAGCGATGCAAAACCCCGGTAACAGCGCCAGACAAAGAAGGCCGGCCTGCCATCCGTGGGCCACGGCCACGCCCGCACCCAGCACGCCCGCAATCGCTCCTCCCAGAGGAACGCCAGCCTGTCGGATCGAGAAAACCGTTCCCCAAAAAGCCCTTGGCACATGATCTGAGAGGATCTGACTGCCTGCCGGAGCGGTCACGGCATAAGCAAAACCAATGAATACAGCGCCAAGGAGGACGCCGGGCAGCCAGCCGGAGACTGCAAACATGACGCCGATGACTGCCAACAGACCCGCCAATCCCAGCGCACGAACCGGGCCCAAGACCGGTGTGACAGAGTGGTTGGCCGCGAACATCCAAACAGAGCCGAGGCCGATGCAACCACCGATCGGACCGATCATCTCGGGCGCCAACCCGAGATCCGCCACCAGCGCGGGTGCGAGCACAGGCAGGCCCATCTGAACGGCGGACAGCGCCACCTGGGGCAACATCACGATGGTCAAGGGCATCAGGGCGGCACGCATTCGGCGACGCTATCTCATCGGCTTCGCGATGGCGACCGCCCCAGCGCGGTGCTAGCGTGCTCCGTATTGCCGAGAGGAGACAAGCATGTCCAAAGCCGCGAATGCATTGCCGGATCAGCCCGACACCTGGACCTGGCCTGAAGAAACCTGGCGCCCGATCGTCGAGAAGATCCGTGCCGGACGATCCGTGAAGCCGGCCGCATGGCCCGGCGGTGCGCGTTGTGCGGTCGCGCTATCCTTCGACTCCGACCACGAAACCCAGGTCCTGCGTTGGGGACACAGCTCGCCCGGCCGACTGTCGGCCTGCGAGTATGGGGCGCGGGTCGGCGTTCCGAAGATTCTGAAACTGCTCAAGAAATACGATGCTCCCGCGACATTCTTCGTCCCTGCGGTGGTCGCCATGCTGCACCCCGACGAACAACGCGCGGTGATCGATGGCGGGCATGAGGTTGGTATTCATTCCTGGATCCACGAGTTGAACTCGGCCCTGCCGCCAGAGAACGAGCGCGACCTGCAGATGCGCGCCGCCGACAAACTGGAGGAGATCTGCGGAGTGCGTCCTGTCGGCATCCGCACACCGTCCTGGGATTTTTCAGCCCATACCCTGACGATCACGCGCGAGATGGGGCTGATCTATGACTCGTCTCTTATGGCGGACGATGAGCCCTATGAAATTCTTGAAGAAAATCAGCCTTCTGGCGTTGTCGAACTACCTGTGGAGTGGATCCGCGACGACGCACCGTACTGGGCAATGGACCGGTTCACGGGACTGCGTCCTTACACACCGCCTTCGGGCGTGTTGGAGGTTTTCAAGTGGGAGTTCGACGGCGCCTATGCGGAGAACGGCCTGTTCCTGCTCACCATGCACCCGCACTTCATCGGCCACCGCTCACGCATTCGGGTGCTGGAGGAGTTGATCCGATACATGCGCAGCCATGCCGGTGTCTGGTTTGCCACGCACGCGGATATCGCCCGCTATTGCCGCGAACAGGCGGGGATGTGAGGCACGCCGACGGGCGTGGTCCAACTGCTTTGCGCCGGGCTTACACCCGTCGGACATCTGTACCGCGAGTGCATGGCTGACCTCTGACGAACACTTGGCTGCTAAGCAGACTCCGCAGCTTGATCAGCGATCGGGAATTGCCGGTCCGTACGCTGGAATGCCCAAGGTGAAGCCGCCATCCAGCGTCAGAACGGCGCCGGTCGCGTAGGACGCATCATCTGACAAGAGCCAGCGGATGGCCCGGGCGACTTCCTCGGGCGTGCCTTCCCGTTGGCTGGGAATGCGAGCCAGTTTTGCGCTGTGCTCCGCAGCCCCAGTGCCTTCAGCATGGGCCAAAACCTTGGCGGTCGCGATCAATCCCGGAGCAACTGCATTTACCTGGATGCCCAAGGGTGCCAACTCGACCGCCATCACCTTGGTCAGTTGCACCAGGCCCGCCTTGGACGCCGCATAATGCGCAACACCCGGCCTGGCCAGGACTGCGGCGGTGGAGGCGACGTTGACGACCCTGCAACCGGTTCCCGCGGTCCGCCAATTCCGGGCCACGGCCTGGGTCACCAGAAAAGGCGCGCGGAGGTTGATGGCCAGCACCGCGTCCCACTCCGCAAGGTCCAGTTCCAGCATCGGCGTGACCGGATAGATCCCGGCGCAATTAACCAGGCCGTCCAGATCCGGTTTGGCGTCGATTGCCTGCTCTATCGTTTCGGTGATCTGAGCAGGGTCAGCCAGGTCAGCTTGGATGCCGAGAAATCCGCTACCCAGATCGGGAAGCGGATCGCGATCGACCCCGATGACGGAAACTCCGTCAGCCAGAAGCAATCGCGCAGTCGCCAATCCGATTCCGGCTGCAGCACCCGTGATCAGAACAGGTCTCACTCCGAAAAAAGGCACGCGTCGGCGTGTCCGCTAGGGTGCTCCACCAGAGGCGGTATATCAGCGGCGCAGGCCTCGACGGCGCGCGGACAGCGGGTCCGGAACCGGCATCCCGAGGGCAGGTTCCCGGGATCCGGCGGCTCGCCCTCCAACCAAAAGGTTTCCGTGATGCGCTGTTTGCCGATCTGTGGGATCGCGGCCAAAAGCGACTGCGTATAGGGGTGGCGCGGTGTGTCGAAGACCTGATCCGTCGAACCCAATTCGACGACCTTGCCGAGATACATGACCGCAACCCGGTCGCAGATCATCCGCACAACGCTGAGATCGTGGGAGATGAACACATAGGTCAGATCGAACTGTTTCTGCAGGTCAAGGAACAGGTTCAAAATCGTTGCCTGCACCGAGACATCAAGCCCAGACGTCGGCTCGTCCAGTACTACAAGGCTGGGCTGCAGGGTTAGAATGCGCGCCAGTCCAACCCTGCGTTGCTGACCGCCGGAAATCTCGTGCGGATAGAGGTCGAGATGGCTTTCCGGCAAGTTTACGGCGGCAAGGATGTCTCGCACGCGCTGCTGCCGGGCCGTGCGGTCCAGATCCGTGTGGATCACCAGCGGCTCGTCGAGCGACTTGCCGATCTTCCAACGCGGATCGAGAGAGGCGCCAGGGTCCTGGTAGGTATACTGCAGATCGCGGCGCAACTCACGCGACTGGTGCGGTTTCAGGTCGGTGATGTCGTTGCCTTCGAACACGATCCGACCGGCCGAAGGTCGGTGGATTCCCATCACCGTCTTGCCGAGGGTGGATTTTCCACAGCCGCTTTCGCCGACAACGCCCAGGATCTCGCCTTTGCGGACGGTCAGCGATACGTCATCCAGAGCCTTCAGCCAGCCTGTGCGACGCTTCCAGGCGTTCAGAATCGGGAAGTACTTGCGCAGATCCTGCAGCACCAGAAGGTCGGTGTCGGGCGCTCTCAAGCGGATGTCTCCTGGGCCATTGCAACCGGGAAGAAGCAACGCAGAGAATGGGCCGGGCCTGCCTCGGTGGTGTCGGGACGTGTGGCGCGGCAGGCGTCCATGGCATGATCGCAGCGCGGATGAAAGCGGCAGCCTTGAGGCGGGTCGATCAGGCCGGGGATCTGGCCCGGTATGCCCTGGATCCCGCGTTCCCGGCTGGGCAGTGATTGCAACAAGCGCGTGGTATAGGGGTGACGCGGCGCTGCGAAGAACTCGTCGGACGGGGCGCTTTCCACTTCCTGACCTGCGTACATCACCGTGATGCGGTCGCAGATTTCGTAGGCCGTGCCCAGATCGTGGGTGGTAAAAAGAACCGATACGTTGCGCTCTGTCGCCAGCCGTTTCAGGAGCTTCAGGATCTGCGCTTGAATGGTGGCGTCCAGCGCGGTGGTTGGCTCGTCGGCGATGATCAGCTGCGGATCGGGAAGCAAGGCCATGGCGATCATCAGGCGTTGGCGTTGGCCGCCAGAAACCTCGTGCGGAAACTTCTTCAGGATGCCCTCCGCGTCCGGCAACTGAACCGTTTTCAGCAGATCCATCACACGATCCCGATCGGCACGGCGACGGGACCGGGGGTACCAGCGCGGGGCCCCACCGTAGGGCGCGTCGGGAGATTTCCACTTCATGAGTTCGTCGATCTGGGCACCAATGGTGAAGACCGGGTTGAAGCTGGAAAACGGGTCTTGCGGGACGAAAGTGATCTGGCGGCCGCGTACGTCGGTGGCCAGATCCTTCGGGTCCTCGGCCAGCAAGTTCTGGCCGTCGAAGTCGATGCTCCCGGAGGAAATCACCGCCGAATTGGCCGGCAGCACGCCCAGGATCGACCGGGCCAGCGTGGTCTTTCCACACCCGGATTCGCCCACCAAGCCAACGATTTCTCCCCGTCCGATACGTAAGTTCACATGGTCCAGAACGCGGGCCAGACCGCCATCGGTCTTGAAGCCGACCTCCAGATCCGTGACTTTCAACAGATCATCCATCGGTCGACCTGCGGGTGCGAGGGTCGAGGATATCGCGCAGGCCGTCGCCCAGCAGGTTAAAGCCCATCACAACCAGGAAGATGGCTAGGCCAGGGGCGGTGGCGTACCACCAGGCTTCCGGCAGGAACTCGCGGCTTTCGGCGATTGTGCGACCCCATTCGGGGCTGGGTGCGGGCGGGCCGAGGCCAAGGAAGCCTAGTGCCGCGGCCGTCAGGATCGTGCCGCCCATGCCGATGGTCGTGCGCACGATCAGAGAGGACGAGATGTTCGGCAGCACGTGCAGAAGCATGACCCGCCAGGGCGAGGCGCCCAGCGCGATGGAAGCTTCGACATAGGTTTCGTTCAGGGCCGAGCGCGTCTCGGCATAGACCAATCGCGCCCAGAACGGCCAATAGGTGGCAGAGAGCGCGAGGATGACGTTCTCGATCGACGGTCCAAGGGTCTGCGCGATGGCGATGGCCAGCACGATCTGCGGGACCGCGAGGAAGATGTCCGACACCCGCATCAGCGCATCGGAAATCCAATTGCGATAGTAGCCCGCGATCAGGCCGACGGGCACGCCGATCAAGACGGACACGCCGATGGCAATCACGGCGATGGCGATGGTGATGCGAGCGCCGAACAGGAGGCGGGAATAGACGTCGGATCCCATGCGGTCGGTGCCGAAGAAATGGTCCAGCGAGGGACCCTGCAGGCGTTCCGGTGGGTTGAACTCGCTGACGTCCTCGGGATGGGTGGACAGAACCGGCGCTGCGATGGCTACGACGATCAGGGCCATGATAATGAACGCGCCCAGCGCTGCTGTGCGGTCGGCGGCCAGCTTGCGCAGCAGGAATCGGACGTTCTCCATCAGCGAGCCTCGCGCGGGTCGATCAGACCGTGCGTGATATCGACCAGCAGGTTGGCCACGATGAACACCGTGCCCATGACAAGCGTAAAGCCCATGATGGCGTTGTAGTCGGACTGCAGAATTGAGTTCACGGCGTAGAGGCCAAGGCCAGGCCAATCGAAGACGGCCTCGACCACTACGGCATTGGCGATGAGGTTGCCAAAGATCAGGCCCAGTTGCGTGACCGTGCCGATCAAAGCGTTGCGTAGGACAAAGCGCCAGATCACCACGCGACGGGGCACGCCCATCGCCTGCTGGTAGTCGACATAGTTCGAATTTATCGCGTCGAGCACGCCCGCTCGAGTGAAGCGCATGACCGTCGCCATGGCCGGGAAGCCCAGCGTCACGGCGGGCAGAACCATGTGTGCGACCACGTCCCAGAAGATGTCCCAGTCGCCTGCAACGGCGCTGTCGATAAGAAAGAAGCCCGTGATTACGTCCGGTCCCCAGCCGTCAACGCGGCCCTGCAAGGGCGTCCAACCCAGCTCCATCGCGAACAGCAACTGGAACAGGATCGCCAGCCAGAAGGCGGCAATGGCGAGCCCCGAGACGGTGAAGACCCGCAGCACATGGTCGATCCACGAATTGCGGTTGACCGCGGCGAGCACACCCAGCGGAATACCGATGACCGCCGACAGCAGAATTGCCACAAAGGCCAGCTCCAGCGTTGCAGGCAGACGCGCGCTGAGGTCGTCGACGATCGGGCGCTGAGTATACAGGCTGACCCCGAAGTCGCCTTGTGCAACGCCAATGATGTAATTCCAGAGCTGAATGTGAACGGGCTGGTCGACACCAAACTTTGCCTTGAGCGCCGCGATCTGCTCAGCCGTTGCGTTGTCGCCCGCGATGAAGGCGATGGGGTCTGCCGGGATGATGTGGCTGATGGTGAAGGTGATCACCAACAGCCCCAGGAGCGTCGGCACGAACCACATCATGCGGTTTACCAGAAGGACAAGCGCGCGCATGTCGGCCCCGCTCCGAATGCGCGGCCCCGAAGGGCCGCACCCGGTTGACGGTTCAGTCCATCGACACCCAGCGCATTTCCTGGCCGTTGCCGATCGGGCTGAAGCGGATGCCTTTGGCCTTGTTGCTGAACGGGCCAAACCACTTGGTGTTGTAGACGAAGATGCCTGCAGCGTCCTCCATCAGCAATTTGTTGGCCTTTTCATAGTTCGCCTTGCGCAACTCTTGGTCGGTCGAGGTTCGCGCCTCGGAAAGCAGCTTGTCGACCTCCTCGTTGCAGTACCACGAGTTGTTGCGTGCCCCGATCTGCTCACAGGCGTACATCTCGCCCAGCCAGTTGTTGGGATCGGCATAGTAGGTCGACTTCCAAAGGAACAAAAGGTCGTACATCTGCTGTTCGTCACGCATCTTGCCGGACGCCACGGCCCAGGGTTCGGCGACGATCTTGGTCTTGACGCCGAGCTTGTTCAGACCGTTCTGCAGCAGTGCGGCGGCCTGTTCGGTCTGACCGTAACCAGCCAGCGCACCCAGCGTGATTTCCGGGATCTCTCCGTCGACCTTGGCGAGGTATTCCTTCGCCTTTTCCAGGTTCATTGAGTAGCCGGTCACGTCCTGGGGCGAGCCCCACATGTTGTTGGGCAGCGGCACCGGGTTGCGCGCGACAGACCCCGACAGGATGTTGTTGTTGAACCCGTCATAATCGAATGCGTAGCTCAGAGCCTTGCGGAAGTTGATGTCGTTCATCGGGAACCGGCCGTGGTGGATGATCGAGTAGAAGATCCGCATGGATTCCTGTTCCATCACGTCGATTTCGTCCGATGCGGCCAGGCGCTTCACCTGATCCTGCGGCAAGTAGCCGTCGGTGCCTTGGAAATCACCGTTCATCAGGCCGAGAACGCGAGAGTTGATCTCGATAACCGTGCGAAACTCGATCTCGTCCAGCGGATCTTCGACCATGTCCCATCCGTAGAAATGGTCTTCGAACCGCTCGGCTTGCCAACCGATGGCCGGGTCATAGCGTTTCAACTTGAACGACCCCGAGCCAGCCGCGTTCTTCGATAGCCACTCGGCACCCAGATCACCGTCCTTTTCGTTGGCCTGGACAAGTTCAGCGTTGACCACGTGGATTTCGGGCACGGTGGCGAGGAAGATCGCTGATGGCTTGGTCAGTGTGAAGACGACTGTCTTGGCGTCAGGGGCCTTCGTGCTGCCCGGCTCGATTACGCCTGAGAACAAAGAAAAGGCGCCCTTCTTCATCTCCAGGATGCGATCGATCGAATAGACGACGTCGGACGCCTCGACCGGTGAGCCATCGTGAAACGCCGCGTCGCGGAGGGTGAAGGTGTAGATTAGACCGTCATCCGAGATTTCGACTTTCTCCGCGAGCCAAGGCTCGAGCTTGGGTGGGTTGTCCTGCCAACGCATCAGCCCATCATAGAGGTTGATGCGGCTGGCGACACGGCCCACGTCGAAGATCGCATGCGGGTCAAGGGTGTCATAAGCGGACGCATTGGCGAAGACGAACTTGCCGCCAGCGGCGGCAGGCGTCGCCATGGCCCCGGCGGCGATCACTGCGGCAGCGGCCAGCCGCCCCAATCCGGGTGCATAATCGAACAGTCTCATGTGCAGTCTCCCTGTGTTTTCGCTCTCGCGGCTTGCGCCGCCACCTCCCATGGCCCGGGTTCGCCCCGGGTCCGCTCGCTCAACGGTTCCATTGGAAACCATCGATCGTGATGTCCTGACCGGTCACGTAGAACGGCTCGGTCGTGGTCAGGAATGCCACCAGTTCGGCCACATCGGCGGGCGATCCGGTTCGGTTCAGCGCGATCCCTTTGATCAACTCAGGCTCGCGTTCCGCAATGACCGGGTTCTTGGCGGTCAGTTCCGTTTTGATCAGACCGGGGCAAACGCAGTTGATCGCGATGTGCGGACCCAGTTCCTTGGCCAGCGCGCGGGTCATCCCGATGATCCCGGCCTTGGCTGCGGCATACGCGAACCGGCTCACCGCCGCCGTGACCCCGCCGGAATGGGCGTTCAGGGAGGACATCGAAACGATGCGCCCGTATTGGCGCGCCACCATTGTGGGCGCGGTGGCCTGGATATAGTTGAAGCAGCTCTTCAGGTTGACGTCGATGGCGGCGTCCCACTGGTCTTCGGTGATCTCAAGAATACCGACAGGTGCGGAGCGGCCCGCATTGTTCACCAGCACATCGATCCGGCCCCACGCAGCGTTGACATCCGCCGCGATCTCCCTTGCCTGGGCGTGGTCGGATACGTCCGCTTCGTGGATGGTGCAGGGCACACCGATCTCGTCAATCTCGGCCTTTGTGCGTTCCATTTCAGGGACAAGAACATCGACCAGGGCAATTGCCAGACCGCGCTTTGCCAGGGCATGTGCGCAACCGCGGCCAATCCCACGAGCACCGCCAGTTACGATTGCGACCCTGTGTTCCAGCTCGGCCATCGACCCCCAAATCCCGCAAGTTCGCGTTGATGTTGACGGCGGTTGTGCACTGCGTCAATCATTAACCTTAACGTAGGGTCAGCATCGCGAACCTGATGCAGACTGGTGTCTTGGCGACAGTTTAGCCGCGCTCGGCACGCATGGGGGACACGAAATGAGCGTCCGGGTTTCGGTGGATATCGGCGGCACCTTCACGGATTTCTGTCTGTACGACGAGGCGACGGGACAGCTCAGCACCCTGAAAACGCTGTCGACGCCCGCAACGCCAGGAACCGAAGTGATGACCGGCATCGCCGAACTGGGCACGCGCTATGGGCATGCGGCGGACTCGATCAGCTATTTCACCCACGGAACGACCGTGGGCGTAAACACGGTGATCCAGCGGCGGGGCGCGCAGCTTGCCCTTTTCACCACGCGGAACTTCGAGGATGTTCTCGAGGTGGCGCGTTTGAAGGTGCCGGACCCGTACGACCTGTTCTCAACCCGCTCGGCACCACTGGCTCCGCGCGAACGAGTATACGGTATCGATGAACGTGTGCTGAAGGACGGAACGGTCGAGAAGGGCGTCGACGCGGACGAGGTCGCGGTTGCAGCAGCACGCGCGCGCGCCGACGGGGCCGATACGATCGTCGTTGCCTTGTTGCATGCATATGCCAACGCAGCCAACGAACGCGCCGTGCGTGATGCCATCCTGTCGATCGGTCCCGATATGACGGTGACGCTGTCTTCCGATGTCTGGCCGGTGATCCGGGAGTACGAACGCACCGTCACCTCGACCGTCGCTGGATACGTGCAGAGGCGAGTCGCGGAGTACATTGGATCGTTGCAAGAGGCATTGCGCAAAGCGGGCGTACCCGCCGACGCCATGATCACGAAATCGAACGGTGGAGTGATGGCGGCGGAGTTGGGCAAGACCGATCCGATTGCCATGCTGCTGTCAGGCACCGCCTCGGGTGTGATCGGCGCGGCGGATGTTGCGGCACGGGTTGGCGCATCAGACGTGCTCAGTTTCGATGTCGGTGGCACGTCCGCCGATGTGGCAGTGATCCGCAGCGGACAGCCTGCCTTTGGCGTCGGCGAGATGGTGGGCGAGTTCCCAATCTACGTGCCGACGGTCTCGGTGACCTCGATCGGGGAGGGCGGCGGATCAATCGCCTGGGTCGACGATTTCGGCGTGCTGAAGGTCGGCCCGGAGAGTGCGGGATCGACGCCCGGCCCGGCCTGTTACGGGCGCGGAGGACACCGGCCGACGATCACAGATGCCTTTGCTGTTCTCGGCTTGCTGGGCGCGGGCGAGTTGGGATACGGTGCTGTTTCTCTGGACCGGGCAGCCGCTGAGACCGCCATTGCCTCGGTGGCTGACGCAGTGGGCCTGGGCGTGGATGAAACCGCCGAGGGCATTGTCCGGGTTTCAATCTCTGGCATGTACCTGGAGATCTCCAAACTGATGAGCCGCCACGGCGCCGACCCGCGCGCGTTCTCCTTGCTGGCCTTCGGTGGCGCGGGGCCAATGACGGCGTGCCTTCTGGCCCGCGAACTGGGCATGGCGCAGGTGATCGTGCCACCCACGCCGGGCGTGCTGTCTGCCTATGGCGGGCTGATTGCAGATATTCGGAACGATTTCATCCGCACGGCCTTTGTGGATCTGGATGCCACCGGTCTGAGCTTGCTGGACGGCGAAGCGGCTGCGCTGGAACAGCGTGCTCTGACCTGGTTGCGCGACGAACAAAGCTTCGCCGGAGAAGCAAGACTGATCTGGTCGGCTGACATGCGCTACCGCGGTCAGTCCTACGAGATCGAGACAATCATCGACCGCGCCGACATCGCCGCTGGTCGGATTGCCCCCATCGCCGATGCGTTCCACCGTGAACACGCCCGTGTCTATGACCACGCCGATCCGAAAGCCGAGGTCATGGTCGTCAATCTGCGGCTGGTTGTCAGCGGGAGCGCTCCGAAGCCGGACCTGACCGAAGGCGCCGTCACCGAAACTGTGGCCACCCCAGTTGCCGAGACTCCGGTCTTCCTGGATGGCGAACACCATGCCGCGGGAGTTTACACTCGCGCCGCTTTGACCCCGGGCCATCACTTCCGCGGCCCGGCCATCGTCACGCAGGATGACTGCACAACCATTGTACCCCCGGGGCTGTCCGTTCGCGTCGACGGCTGGGGCAATCTTCTGATCGCAGCGGAGGCCTGAGCAATGCCCATCGACAAGGTCACGCTTGAGATCCTGAAGAACCACACCCGTGCGGCAGCCGAGAGCATGGCCTTTACGCTTTACCGAACGGCCCACTCCACCTTCGTCAAGGAGACCGAGGATTTTACAACCGGCCTGACCAACCCCGCGGGCGAGACCTTCGCAACCCCGACCGAACTGGGCGCGACCTGGTTCGTGAACTTGAACTATGGCGGCGCGATCCGGCTGATCGATGACTACCGCCCGGGCGACATTTGCATGACCAACGACCCCTATTCCGGGTTCGTCTGCACGCACTCACCGGACATGCATATCTGGAAACCGATCTTCTATGGCGACGAGATCGTCGCGTTCTCGGTTGGGCATATCCACAACACCGATGTGGGCGGTGCTGTGCCTGCCTCGCTGTCGCGGACCCTGTCCGAGGTCCATCAGGAAGGTGTCCGCATTCCACCCAACAAGATCCTGATGGAGGGTGAGATTAACCAGCAGATTCTGGACGTATTCCTGGCTAACGTCCGGGCCCCTGAACAGAACTGGGGCGATCTGAAGGCTCAGATCGCGGCCTGTAATACAGGCGAGCGCAAAGTGCTGGAGATGATCGACCGCTTCGGGATCGACACCTTCCGCGAGGGCGTGGCGGATCTGCTGGATTATTCCGAGGCGCAGGCCCGGGCGATCGTACGCACGATGCCGGACGGGCGCTATCCCTTTGCCGATTTTATGGACGAAGATGCGCCCGACGGTTGGCCCTGCCGGCTGATGCTGACACTGATCATCGATGGGGATAGCCTGATATTCGATTTCACCGGGTCGGACCCGCAGCTTGAGAGTTCGCTGAACATGCCCACGGGCGGGGATGAGCGGCACACGTTGCTGATGGTGGCGTTGACCTACGTGCTTTATTCGCTGGACCCAGGCCTATTCCTGAACTCCGGAATCTCGCGGGTGTGCCGGGCAATCCTGCCTTCGGGCACCATCGTCAACCCGGTCTTTCCTGCCGCCGTTGGTATGCGCACGCTGTCCTGCACGCGGTTGCAAGGGCTGATCCTGGGTGCGTTCGCGGCGGCGGTACCGGACCGCCTGGCGGGCTCTCCGGGCTCCGGCGGTCCGATCATGAACGTCAACACCATCGACAACAAGACGGGACGACGGATCATGGCGGCGATCAACCCGATGACCGGCGGCGCCGGCGGACGGGCCGAGACCGACGGAATGGACGGCTCCGGCGGCAACTCGGGGTTCCTCAAGAACACACCCGTCGAGGTCAATGAGGTCGAGGCCGGCATCAAGGTCCTACGCTATGGATTGGCACAAAATTCAGCCGGTCCGGGTCAACACCGGGGCGGGCTGGGGACCGAGATGGTCTTTCAGACATTCTCGCCCAATTCCAAGGTCACAGCGCGCAACCGCGACCGGACGCGGTTCACCGGCTGGGGCATCGCGGGTGGACGCGCAGGCGGTCCGTCGAAGTTCATTCTGAACCCGGGCACCAATCGCGAGCACGATTTGCGCAACACTGATATTCTGACGATGGGGCCGGGCGACGTGCTGCACGTGACCTGTGGTGGTGCTGGCGGCTGGGGCGACCCATTGCAGCGCGATCCCGAGGCCGTGCTGCTGGACTGGCGCCGGGGCTGGGTGACTGAAGACCATGCCCGCGCAGCTTATGGCGTCGTAATCGCTGACGGGGCTATTGACGTCGCCGGGACCGAGGCTGAGCGCGCGGCGCGTGCGGATGAGAAGATTGGCGAATTCTACGAATTGGGTCCCGAGCGCACGGCGTTCGAGCAGGTTTGGACCGATGAGAACTACACCACGCTGACGGACTGCCTGGCCAGTTTGCCCGTCCACTGGCGGTTCTATGCCAAGCACCGGATTTTTGCCGCCATCGACGCCATGGACCCGGGCGACCGGGACGGCGACGGCCATGCGGTCCGGCGCATCTTCGAGGCGCTGAAGGCAGAGTTCCCCCAGCTTCAGGTCGCGGCAGAGTAGACGTGCAGATCACGTTTCCCGGTAAGCGCGTCCTTGTTACTGGAGCGGTGCGCGGCATTGGCCGAGGGATCGCCGCGGCGTTCGCTAGCCAGGGCGCCGAGGTGATCGCAACGGACATCGACCCGGAGGTGCAGGCAGTACCAAGCGCCGTGCCTCATGTCATGGACGTGACAGATCCCAATTCGATCGCCGCGGTGCTGTCCACCGCCGGTCCAGTGGACATCGCGATCCATGCGGCGGGCGGGATCGTCGGGCGGAAACCGGTGCCGCTCGAGGATGTCACCGACACTGATTGGCGCACGATCCAGGCGGTGAATGTGGATGGTGCCTTCAACCTTGCCCGCGCGGTGACACCGGGCATGAAAGCGGCGGGTAACGGGCGGATCATCGTGATCTCCTCCGGCGCCGGGCTGCGCGTGTCGCGCACGGGCATTCATTCCTATGGCACCGCCAAGACGGCGCAGATCGGACTGGTTCGGCAACTGGCCTCGGAACTCGGACAATACGGGATCACAGTGAACGCGATTGCACCTGGTTACATGCCGCAAACCTCGCCCGACTACGTGCCGCAATGGGAAAGCCTAGGGCCGGACGGTCAGGCGGCAGTGGTCGATAGCATTGCGATGCGCCGTCTCGGCACGCCGCGCGACATTGCCAATGCAGCACTGTTCCTCGCGTCTGAGCATGCGGACTGGATCACCGGACAAACGTTGCCGGTGATGGGGGGACCATGAACCGCTATGCCATCGCCCTGGACGTGGGCGGGACCTTTACCGATGTGATCCTGGCGGACCGGTCGGGCGGAGCGCTCTGGGTGACCAAATCGCCGTCCGTGCCCACTGCCCCAGCCGAAGGGTTCTTCGGCGGGGTCGACAAAATGCTGGTCGAAGCCGAGGTGCCGGTCTCCGACATCGCCACGGTTCTGCACGGGTCCACCGTCGCGACCAACGCGATCCTGGAAGGCAAGGGCGCCAAAACTGGATTGGTTACCACGGCAGGGTTTCGACACGTGCTGGAGATCGGCCGGGCCGAGATCCCGCGCGCAGCGAACCTCTTCAATTGGGTCAAACCGAAGCGTCCGGTGCAGGCACGCCACATTTTCGAGGTACCTGGCCGTGTGCGCCTGGACGGATCCGAAGTGCGTCCCCTGGACGAGAGCGCTGTCGCGGACGTGGCGGAGGCCATCCGATCCGCAGAGTTGGACGCCGTCGCGGTCGTGCTGCTGCATTCCTATGCCAACCCCGCCCATGAACGCCGGGTCGGCGAAATCCTGCGCGCCGCTTTGCCGGGGGTGGAGATCGCTCTTTCGGTCGACGTTTTGCCGGTGTTTCGCGAGTACGAACGGGCCGTCGCGACGACGCTGAATGCCTCGGTCCAGCCGGTCGTCGGGCGCTATATCGGTCAATTGGCCGAGGGGTTGGACCGGCGCGGTATCGGCGCGCCACTGTTCATCATGAAGTCGAATGGCGGGACTTGCCCACCGGACGAAGCTGCGCGCGGGGCAGTTCATCTGGCTCTATCGGGACCTGCCGCTGGTGCGCGCGGAGCAGCATATCTGACGGCGGAAGCTGGGATCGCCGATGTCCTGACTGTTGATATGGGAGGCACATCGGCCGACGTGGCACTGATCCGTGGTGGAGAGCCTGCTCGCACGACCCAGGGCCGGCTCGGGGACCACCCTTTGGCGCTGCCGATCATCGACATCCATACAATCGGGGCGGGCGGCGGGTCGATCGCCACGGTCACCGATCAGGGGGCTATTCGCGTTGGCCCTGAAAGCGCGGGCGCTGACCCCGGGCCCGCCTGCTATGGTCGCGGTGCCACGCAGCCTACGGTATCGGACGCCAATCTGGTGCTCGGCCGGATCCCACCGCACCTGTTGGATGGCCAGATCGCCCTTGACCCCGCCGCCGCCGCCCGCGCAGTGCAACAGGGCGTTGCCGAACCGTTGGGCATCGATCTGCTGACCGCGGCACAGGGCATCGTAGATCTGGTCGATAGCAACATGACCGGTGCGCTTAAGGTCATGTCGGTCGAGCGCGGCTTGGACCCGCGCAATTTCACCCTGGCCGCCTTTGGCGGGGCTGGACCGGTGCATGGTGCGGGGCTGATGCGCAACCTCGGTGCGGGTCGCCTGTTGGTGCCGCGTTATCCCGGCATCCTGTGTGCCATGGGATTGCTGACGACCGACCTGCGCTATGACTTCGCCGTCACGCATCTGCAAAGGGCCGGTATGTTCGACGCCGATATGACCGAGCAATATCTTGCTGACCTTCAGGCGCGCGCGGATGCACGACTGGATGCGGATGGCATTCCATCGGAGCGGCGCATGTTCCAGCGCGCGGCCGATATGCGGTACGAGAAGCAAGGGGTGGAACTGACCGTGCAATTAAGGGATGGACCGGTGAGCGACGCGGCTCTGGCAGCGCTGGTCGACCGGTTCCACGCGTTACACCAGGAACTCTACACGTTCTCGGACGCCGCCGCCCCGGTGGAGATTGTCAACCTGCGCGTCGAGGCGACCGGCCAAACCGGGCGCATCACCTTGCCGGAGATCGCTTCGGCCCCGTCCCGAACACCCGAGCCTGTCGGAACGCGCCCGGCCGCGCTTAGTGCGCAGCTTGCGCCCGTCCCTGTCTTTCGCCGCGAAGCGCTGTTGGCGGGCCATGTCATCGACGGACCGGCGATCGTGGACCAGTTGGACTGCACCAGTGTCATCCTGCCGGGTCAGCACGCCACAACCGATCGGCTGGGCAACATGCTGATCACCGAGGGCGCGCCATGACCGCCAAGACAGCGAAATCTTCTCCGGACCGTTTCACGCAGGAGCTGATCAAGGGCGCCCTGAATGCCGCTCGGGCCGAGATGGAAGCGCTGATTGCCCGGACTGCCATGTCGCCGTTCATTCGGGAAAAGAAGGATTACTTCACCGCCTTCCTGAATCCGCAGGGGGAACTGGTCGTGTCCACCGCGTTAACCCTCGCCGGGAACCTCGTGGACGCGGTGTTGGCGGAGTATCCTGCAGCGACTATGCGCCCCGGCGATCTCTACTGGTACAATGACTGTTACGGCACCGGCGGTGCGGTGAGCCATCTGCCGGACATGGTGTTCATCATGCCGGTCTTTCATCAGGGCCGCCTGATCGCGTTCGCCGAAGCATGGGGGCATCTTTGGGACATCGGCGGATCGGTGCCGGGTTCCATCAGCCCACATGCCACCAGCGTCTTTCACGAAGGCATCATGATCCCGCCCGTTCGCGTGATGCGTGAGGGCGTCGAGAACGAAGAGGTCGTTCGCATCTTCACCCGCAACTCTCGCTTTCCCGAGATGCTGAAGGGCGATTTGAAAGCCATCATGGCCGCCTGCCGCCTGGGCGCACAACGCCTGGAAGAAACCGTCGTCCGCCATGGCGTTGACGCTGTCGAGGCCAGTTTCGAGACAATGATCCAAGAGACCGAGGCCGCGCTGCGCACCCAGATCGAGGATCGCATCCCGGACGGTGAGTATGCCTTCCGCGACCGGATAGACTCGGATGCAGTGACGGATCGGTCCTTCTTCGTCGACGCGGTGATACGCAAGCAAGGGGACGCGGTGGCGTTGGATTTCTCGGCCTCGGACAGGCAGGCGAAAGGCCCCATCAACTTCCTGATGGATGATAGCGTGCCGAAATTCATGCTGGGTCTGTGGATGACCATGGACGACCCTGGCATCGGCATGAACGGTGGGTTTGAGCGGGCGGTGGACAGGGTGCTCACCCGGCCCGGATCGCTGGTCGCACCCCGGTTTCCCGCCCCGCTGGGGCTACGATCCCACACTATGATCCGCGTCACCTCGGCACTGTTCGGGGCGTTGGCGCAGGCGACGGGCGGCAGGGCTTCTGCCGCACCCTGCGTCTATGTGCTGTACTATCTGAGGGGGAGAAATGAGGACGGAACGGAGCCTTTGTGCATCGAGGGCCTGTCGGTAGGCTTTGGCGCGCGCACCTTCGCCGACGGGATCGACGCAGTCTACTATGTGGCGCAGGAGAATTACCCAATCGAATTCGCCGAAATGGAGTTCGGCGTCGAGATCTTGGCCTTCGGCATCCATCTGGATTCCGGGGGTGCAGGCCGGTACCGCGGTGGCTGCGGCATCGTTCGGGACGTGCGGGTGATGTCGGACGAGGCGACGCTGGGTATCCGTCTCGACAATTGCCGCCAGCCAGCCTTTGGCGTGAACGGCGGATTGTCAGGTCAGCCCGGCCGTGTCGTGGTAAACCCGGGCCCGGACGAATGGGATATCGCGACCATGTCCGACGGCAACCAACTGAAGAAAGGCGATCTCGTCCGTATCATCACGCCGGGCGGTGGCGGCTGGGGGCACCCGATGGACCGACCAGCAGAGGATGTTCTCGCCGACGTGCTGGATGGGTTCGTGTCGGAGGACGCTGCGAGGGAACTCTACGGGGTAGAACTGGATGGCGGTGCAGTGGATCAGGCCGCCACGAAGGCCCGTCGCGCGGCAATGCCCCGGTCGGGCAAGATGTTCCACCGAGGCGTGCACTACGATGCTGCGGATGATCGGGCCGAACTATGATGGGCCTATCCCGAGGGCGGATTCCAGTCCGTAAGTCCAGGCCATTCGTCGCCCATCAGTTCAGGCTCGGCATAGTCCATCAGGCGCTGTTTGTGATAAGCTCTGTCCTCGACAAACAACGACGCCGCGATGGCACGAGCCAGACGGTCAGCGCCTTCAGATACGGCGGGAATGTCGTTCGCCAGGTTCCCCAGGCTGAGTTGCGCGGTGTGGGTGAAGCAATGGATCCGGCTCAGGTCCGTCTCGTCGTTGCCCTGCAATTCGAAGCCAGTCCCCAGGTATGGGAATGCCGCCCATTCACCCGTCGCCTCGGGCACCCGATCTCCCCAACGCAGAATGTCGCCCGCCACAGCCGACAGCTCGGCCGGTGCGTCCAGATCAATAGCAAAGCCGGTGCCCAGGATCACCATGTCGGCCCGGATGATGCCTTTGCTGGTGGTCAAATTCAGCCCGGCGGTGCCGCGTGTGGCGCGGGTGACCTCTACGCCCAGGACCAGCGACACATTCGGATCCCGCGAGATCCTGAGAACGGACGCGCGTGGCGGCGCGATCCGGTGCTGCATGACATGGTCCAGCAGGGCCAGCTTGTCCGCATCGGGCAAGGCGACGAACCCGTGGGTGAAGCCTGGATAGACCGTCTGCTTCATCTTGTTCAGCCGTGGCATCGCGTTTGCGCGACCGATCAGTGTGACGCGAGCCGCCCCAGCCTCGAGCGCCGTGGCGGCATTGTCGCACGCAGATGCCGCCAAGCCGATCACGACGACCTCTTTGCCACGCAGGGCGGCAAAGTCGATATCGTCAGACGAATGGCGGACTTCAGCTCCGATGAAACGGTCCAGCGGAGGCGGCACCCGCGGGCTGGCCTGTCCCTCACGCCCCGTGGCCAGAACAACGCGACGTGTGGTCAGAGATTCCGGGCCATCCGGGCCGTGCAGCGCCAAGTGGATGTCGTCGGACATAGGGGTGACGGCATCCAAGCGTACGTTGTTTTCGACCAGTGCCCCAGTCACGCGCGCGTACC
>JBCAXJ010000055.1:0-38988 GCA_038534135.1 Pseudomonadota bacterium
CCAGGCTTCGGCGATTGCCGTGTTCAATCGATCACTCATGACCACCCCATGGCGTGAATTCACTCAACGACGGCAGCCCGGCCAAACGCTCGGCGACCTGCTGCGCCACCTGTCGGGCGGCGTCCGTTGGAAGGAAGCTCAGGCGGTCGATCGGAGCAAACACAGCGACCGACACCGCCACCACCGCGATAACAATCAAGCCCGATATCCGGCGGCTTAGTCTGTTGACCCGGTCAGCCCGCGCTGGAATGTACGGTATGACGGCAATCGGTCGCGCAGCCAGCAGCCGCTCCATGTCGCGCGCCGTGCGGACCGCGCGAGACTTCAGCTCGAGAATGAACGCCCAGACAAGCGCGAGACCAAGGCTCCCAGCGACACCAGCCATCGAGATCGCCATGCGCCGAGGTTCAATCGTGCTCTCCGGGACTGCGGCCTGTTCGATCACTTCAAACCGCTCTGCCCGGCGACTGAACTCAAGCTTTTCACCAGTCGCCGCTTCGGCCTGTTTGCGCACGGCGCCGCGATACTCGTCCTGCAGGTAGTCCAACCGGCGTTGCAGGGCGCCGAGATCCATTTCCACGACCGTCGCCTGATCCGTTGCCGCGCGCAGCGACACGATTTTTTGCTTCAGCACTTCCTGCTGTGATCTCAGCAACGCAAGCTGCGATGTACCGTCAGACGCATCGAGAGGGACAAGGGCTGCCGGTTGCACTTCAACGTCCCCTGTGCCTGCCAGATCATCGGCAGTGCCGCTTTCCAAACGCGCGATCAGGCGTTCCCGACGTTCCATACGATGCCGCAGCCGAGCGAGTTCGGCGAGACGCAGCTTCTGCGTTCCAGGCAGCAAATTGCGGTTGCTTGACTTGAAAGCCGCGATTTCCGCCTCGGCAACGCGCAGATCGGCCGCGAGCCGTTCGACTTCAGAGCGGAAGAACGCATGGGTCTCGCTCGCGCGCTCCGAGCGCGCCGTAATGTTCTGGGCGATCACCATCGTCACGAACTCATTCGCAACGCGCGCGGCGGTCTGAGGATCGCTCGCGCGGTATGAAATCGTGAAAGCAGACACAAGCGATGGACCGCGGTATCTCGGGTTCGCGTTGAACGATATGCTCTCGATCTGCGTTTTCTCGCGCAGGTGTTCGACCCTATCCGTCGGGCTAAGCTCCGAGTCTTCGTCGAAGAGATCGACACGACGCGCGATATCAAGCAGGTTTTCGCGGGTCATGAGACGTTGTTCGATGATCGTGAGCCGCTCGGCAGCACTTGCGGTGACAGTCGATCGAGCAAGCTCGTTCGGGATCTGCTGACTCTCGACAAGTACCTTGGCGCTCGATTCGAAAACCGGCGGCAAGGTCGATGCAATCGCCAGGCTGACCCCGGCGCCGGTCACCGTGACACCCGCAACCAGCCACAACCGGCGGCGAACCCCCGATACCAAGCGCCGCAGCAGGTCCGTGTCCAAGGTCTGAATCTGATCTGGATCGTTCACGCTCACCTCCTCAGGCCGTAACCGGCGTTGCAACCAGTGCCGGGGACGCGGTGGATTGGTGAAGCAAGCGGAAGGTTCCGCGCCGGCGCGCGTTGCTCAGCACCGCCTGCACCGTGGCCTCCGAGACCTCGGGCAACGCGTCTGCAAAGGCATGCAGCAGGGTCAAATCGCAGAGCAGATTTATAAGGCGCGGAACGCCTGCGGTCGCTTGATGTACAAGGGCCACAGCGGCGGGCAGGAAGATGTCCTGTGTCGCACCAGCGACTGCGAGGCGATGATGGGTGTAGCCTGCAGTTTCTTCCAGCGAAAGTGCGGCGAGATCCGCGTCCGCCGCGATCCGTTGCGAGAACTGCGACATCCCCGGGTCGTCGAGCAGGTCCCGAAGTTGAGACTGCCCTGCCAACACGATCTGCAGAATCGGCGCGTTGTCGGCGTTCAAGTTCGAGAGCATGCGCAGCTCTTCGAGCGCACGTGCGTCGAGGTTCTGCGCCTCGTCAAAGATCAAGACCGTCCGCTGACCGTTTGCACAAGTCTCCAAGGTCAGGTCACGGAACTGGCGGAAAAGCTCGTCCGGAGCGGCATTGGGGGTGCACTCGTGGCCAAGCGCCATCAAAGCCCACCGCAGGATGTCCCCGCTGTCTCCGCCAATGTTCGCGATCATCGCGACCCGGCGGTCCCCGGGAATCTCACGCAACAAGCGCCTGAGAAGTGTGGTCTTTCCTGTACCGACCCCGCCTGTGAGCACCGTTATCGGTGCATCTGCCATCAAGCCGAACCGCAGCATCGTCAATGCTGCTTCATGTGCCGGAGTGAAGTACAAAAACTCGGGATCGGGGGCCGATTGAAACGGACGCCGGTCAAGACCGAAGAATGCCTCGTAAAGACCGGAGTCGCATGGCTCGGAAGTTGCGGACTGGCTTGAATGCACGGCAACGCTCCCATTCTGGCAGAGGGAACCGCCGCCTGCGCAATTCTCGCACAGGTTCAGGAACGGACCCTCACGGCAAGCAGTGTTGGGCGCAGTCTTCGGCTGCTTTCGTTAATGATCCACAAACATCGCAGTTTTTGAGGAGGTCGAACTCGAATTCACACTGGCCACAATTTCGCGAGCACGGTTGCATCCAGTTGAATGGCGGCCAGAACACCGTACGTTAAGCATTGTATCCGCTGCATCTAGGGAATCAGACACATGCTGCGCAGCCTCGGTGCCGCCCTGATCTTGTTGCTCTCGATGGCTGTTGCCGTGGCGGATTCGCCTCTACAGATCACCTGGGACGACTTGCTGCCGGAAGGCGAGCCTCTGGTGAACCCGTTCATGGACTTGCCGATCGAAGCGCGAGAGGACCTCGCCATCGTGTTCCGCACAAAGGCAGATCTGGAGCTTGGACTGATTCCGGACGACGGCGAAGACATGCGATTGGCACAGGAAGCGGCCTTGCGCGTCGAGACGCTCGGCGTCGATATCGATGCGCTCGAGGAGGAGTTGAATGAGCTCCAGGCCGAGATCGATCGCCGAAATCTCGAGGTGAACGAGGGTCTGGAGGGCGAAGTCGTCCGTCTGCCGGGCTACGCGCTGCCGCTGGAACTGAGCGAAGACGGCGTCTCGGAGTTCCTCCTGGTGCCCTACGTTGGCGCCTGCATTCACACGCCGCCACCGCCGCCGAACCAGATGGTCTTCGTCAAGCTGCGGCAGGAGTACGAGATCACCAGCCTGTACGACCCGGTCTGGATCACCGGAGCCATCCGCGTCGAGCGCGCCAGCAGATCGCTCACCTACGTTGACGGAACAGCCGATATCCCCACAGGATATGCCCTGCAGGCTGTGACGATCGAACCGTACGAATAGCGGTGCCGGGCGACGTCATCCGCTTGAAGCATAACCGTGAAATGATATACGATAACATAACGTATCACGGAGGCTTCCTATGCGCATATCCACCCTCTCTCTGTTGCTTGCATCCACGATGTTCGCGGCACCCGCCCTCGCTCAGCACGCAGCCCATGAACACGGTCATGGCGACCTGAAGATCGCAATCGACGGCGATGAATTGCAGATCGAACTCACCTCGCCCGGCGCGGATATCGTCGGCTTCGAACACGCTCCCAGCACGGACGCCGACCACGCAGCGGTCGATGCGGCGATCGAAAAGCTGAAAGGCGCGGCAGATTTGTTCCCGCTGCCCGCGGCGGCAGGGTGCGAGTCCGAGATGATCGGAATTTACTCTGCACTGATCGATGGCGGTTCGGTGCACGTCGGCGAGCATGATCACGCGGAACACGGTGACAAGGATCATGACGATCATGCCGAAAAGCACGATGATCATGCGCAGAAGGACGACGATCACGCGCATGGCGACAAAGACCATGACGACCACGGGCACAAGGATGACGATCACGCGCACGGTGGCCGTGATCTTGGCCCGGATCACGCCGAGTTTCGTGTTCACTACCACTTCGAGTGCAAGGACATCTCGGCAGTGACGGCGATCGAGACGACCTACTTCAAGACTTTCCCGGCAGCTCAGGAACTCGATGCCGCAGCCTTGACGCCCACCGGTCAGGCTGCCGCCGAGTTGACGCCTGACAGCACTCGCATAGAGTTCTGATCAGGCAGAACCGGAGCGGCACGGGATGGACATGGCGGGCGTGGAACTGAGTGACCTGCGCTTTCGCTGGACCCGGACCGGGCCGCTCGTCCTCGATATTGATGCCTTTGCTGTCGAAGCGGGCGCTCGTATCTTTCTGCGCGGCCCGTCGGGTAGCGGTAAGACCACGCTGTTAAACGTGATTGGGGGCGTTGCAACGCCGCAAACCGGACGGATACGCATCGGCGACACCGAGATCACCGAACTCTCCCCCGCCGCACGCGATCGCTTCCGGGCCGAACGCATCGGCTTCATCTTCCAGCAGTTCAATCTGGTGCCATATCTGGGCCTGATCGAGAACGTCACGTTGCCGTGCCGGTTCTCAGCCCAGCGGCGCGAAAAAGCGTCCGCCAACCGGTCACTGGACCAGGAAGCACAGCGACTGCTCACCCATATGCAGCTCGATCCTGCCGAACTCGCCGGACGGCCGGTCGCGACGCTGAGTGTCGGGCAGCAGCAGCGCGTGGCCGCGGCCCGTGCTCTGGTTGGCAGCCCGGACCTGATCGTCGCCGACGAACCGACCTCATCGATTGACGCAGATGCGCGCGAGGCGTTTCTGAAGCTTCTGTTCGACGAGACGAAGCGGACCGGCGCGACCGTCATCTTCGTGTCGCACGACACCGGTCTGACAGACATATTCGACCGCACCGTTGACCTGGCGTCAATCAACCGCGCAGCCCCGATGCAAAAGCACGCTGCCTGATCCCATGGCAATCCTGACGCTCGCGTTGAAAAGCTTGTGGAACCGGCGTCTGACTGCGATCCTGACCGTGCTCGCCATCGCGGTTTCGGTCCTGTTGCTCCTCGGCGTGGAAAAGGTCCGCACCGGTGCGAAATCGAGCTTTGCAAACACCATCGCGGGAACCGACCTGATCGTCGGCGCACGCTCTGGCGCGACGCAACTGCTGCTTTACTCGGTCTTTCGTATCGGCAACGCGACCAACAACATTTCCTGGGCGAGCTATCGCCGGATCACACGACACCCGGACGTTGCCTGGGCACTGCCACTCTCGCTCGGAGATTCCCACCGGGGCTACCGCGTTCTTGGGACGACGGCGGCCTATTTCGACCACTACCGCTATGGCCGCCGCCAGAACCTCGCCTTTGCCGATGGCAAGCCATTCGAGGATCTGTATGACGCGGTCTTGGGCGCCGAAGTCGCGAAGGCTTTGGACTATTCGATGGATGATCCGGTGGTCATCACCCATGGCCTGGGGGCCGAGGGTTTCCAGAAGCACGACGACAAGCCTTTCCGCGTTGTGGGTATTCTGAAGCCAACCGGCACCCCGTTGGACCGCACAATTCACATCAGCCTGGAGGGGATGGAGGCGATCCACGTCGACTGGCAGGGCGGCACGCGCATTCCCGGCCTGACGGTCAGCGCCGAAGAAGCCCGGCAGATGAACCTGACGCCGAAGTCGGTGACTGCGATCCTGATCGGTCTGAAGTCGCGCTTTGCCACCTTCGGGCTGCAACGCCAGATCAACGAAGACCGGCGCGAACCGCTCCTCGCCATCCTGCCGGGCGTCGCATTGCAGGAGATGTGGGATCTGATGGGCACCGCTGAAGCTGCGTTATCCGCAATCTCGATCTTCGTTGTCGCGTCAGGCTTGCTGGGGATGCTCATCATGCTGCTGGCTGGTCTGGGTGAACGGCGGCGCGAGATGGCAATTCTACGCTCGGTCGGGGCGCGGCCCTTGCACATATTTGGCCTGCTGGTCGCTGAAGCAGCGCTTTTGACGATGGTCGGCGCGATCCTTGGGCTGGCGCTGCTTTATGCGGGGCTCACGATCGCGCAACCGTGGATCGTGGCGGAGTATGGCTTGTTCCTGCCGATCGAAGCGCCCTCTCCCCGTGATCTGAGCTTGCTCGGGGCGGTCATCGGGGCGGGGTTCCTGGCCGGGGCGCTCCCCGCCTGGAAAGCGTGCCGACAGTCACTGGCCGATGGCATGATCGTCCGCGTGTAACGCCACGGATTGGCGCATCGGCGCGCCGAGGTTATCCTTCACACCAAGAGGAGGAACGGCCCCATGCCAAAGGCGAACCCTTACCGTCCGTTCACGCCCGATCCCGAGCAAACGGCATTGTGGCCCGAGATTTCCGGAAATGCCGTCAACGGCCTTGGCGAGCCCGCGTTTCGTCGCCCGGATGTCGTGTATTGGGCACCGAACCCGCCGGACATTCCACACGGCAACCTGCAACTCTGGTTCTACACGCAAGACCCCGGCAATCCGCGATTTGCCGAGGTGCGAGCCTGGCGCAAGGAGATTCTGGAAGCGCCTCTGCCCGATGTGACCGGGTCCCCCGCCAAGCGATCGCCAGAGAACTGGACCTCGGAGCTGTCTCGCTTCGTCGACGACGGTGCCTGTGAGATGACGGGCGTCGCCGAGATGGACCCGGACTGGGTTTTCGCCGACGAGCATGTGGCACAGAACCGGATCATCATGGTCGGCGTGCAACATGATTATGCCGAGATCGCAAAAGCCCCGGACAGTGCCGCAGGTGCCGAGGTCATGTACCAGTACGGCCGTGCCGCTGCCGCCTCGAAAGCCATTGCGGGCTGGCTGCGTCTGCAGGGTTGGGACGCCGAACCGCTGACCGGCCCGATGACCTCCAAGGTCGCGATGATCCCACCGGCGATCGCGTGTGGCTTCGGCGAACTCGGCAAGCATGGCTCGATCATCAACCCGGAGTTCGGCGCGTCATTCCGATTGTCCGCGGTGCTGACAGATGCGCCCTTTGCCGTGACGCCCCAACGCGAATTCGGCATCGACAACTTCTGCCAGTCCTGCCGGATCTGCGAGGATGCGTGCCCGCCCGAAGCCCTGTTCCCAGACAAGAAGACCGTTCGGGGCGCCGAGAAGTGGTACGTGGACTTCGACCGCTGCCTGCCGTTCTTCAACCAGACCCAAGGCTGCGCGATCTGTATCGCCGAATGTCCGTGGAGCCGACCGGGCATCGGCATGAGCCTTGCCGATAAACTCGCAAGACGCGCCGAGCGCCTGAGCCGAAGCCCTGCCTGACCGGTGTGCGGTGCGCCTTGCTATAGAACCTTCGGCCGGTGGACATGCGCGCTCTGGATCAGACCAAAGCTGAGCAGCAGCACCAACATCGCTGACCCACCATAGCTGACCAACGGCAACGGGACGCCGACGACCGGGATCAGACCCATGACCATGGCCATGTTGACGGCCCAGAAAAAGAAGAACGTCGCTGCCAGCCCGCCGATCAGAAGTGCTGAAAACCGGTCGCGATTGATCGCCATCGAGACGAAACAAAACATCAGGATCAGACCGTAGAGTGCGAGCAGAGAGAGCGATCCGACGAACCCGAATTCCTCGCTGAGCGAGGTGAAGATGAAGTCCGTGTGTTTCTCGGGCAGGAAATCCAAACGGCTCTGAGTGCCCTGCATGTAGCCTCGGCCAGAAATTCCTCCCGCGCCCAGCGCGATCTTGGACTGAGTGATGTGATACCCGGCACCGAGTGGATCTCGTTCGGGATCAAGAAAGGTATCGATGCGGGTATACTGATAATTGTTCAGGATCTGCCAGGACGTCCCGCGCGATTCCAGGACGGTCCAGATCGAGCTCACGCCCACCACGATCAGGGTACCCCAGTACCACCAGCTCACGCCCGCCAGAAACATCACCACCGCACCTGACATCCCGATCAGAAGCGCCGTACCAAGATCCGGCTGTTTCAGAACCAGCAGCATGGGCAGGATGATCATCGCCAGCGGCGGTAGCATCCAGAGCGGATGACTGACCCGGTCGCGTTCCAGCACCGCATAGTACCGCGCCAGTGCCATCACCACGCCGATCTTCATCAGTTCCGATGGTTGCAGCTGGATCGGCCCGAGGTTGAGCCAGCGCTGCGCGCCCATGCCCGTGGTGCCAACAAATTCCACCGCCACCAGCATCGCCATCGCCCCCAGATAAGCGAGCGGTGAGAACCAGCGCCAGATCTTGATGTCGATCAGCGCCACGATCAGCATGATCACGATGCCAACGCCGAACCGGACGATCTGCCGCCCGGCCCAAGGCTCCATGGAGCCCCCTGCCACGGAATACAGCATCAGAAAGCCCGCGCACGAGATCGCGGCCAGCAAGAGGATCAGCGCCCAGTTAAGCCGCAGGATCTTCTTAGTGAGCGTCAGGCCCACCGCCGGGCGGGCGGAGAGACTGCTCATGTCCGGCTCGCCGGTGAACCGGGCTGACCTTGCCCCTGTTCCAGCGGCGTCTGGCGCGTGCCGCCGTAATGCTCGCGCACCTTCATCAGAATGTCCCGCGCGATCGGTGCCGCGGCCTTGGACCCGCCGCCGCCGTGTTCGACCACAACCGACACCGCATAGCGCGGAGAGTCGGCCGGTGCATATCCGACGAACAGCGCGTGGTCGCGACGATGCCAGGGCAAATCCTCGTTCCGAATGACGCCCCGCGCACGCTCGGCTTTCGAGATGTTGCGCACCTGGCTCGTGCCGGTCTTGCCGGCCATGCGGAAGTCATCTTCCTTGATCCGGGACGACCGGGCCGTCCCGCGCGCCGAGTTCACCACGTCGAACATGGCCCGGCGCAACCGCTCGAGATGACGTGGATTGACACCAAGTTCGGGCGGAGTTTCGACCAGCACAGGCGTTCCAGCGCGCGCGCGGATCAACCGCGGCTCAACCATCCGGCCCGATGCCAGGCGCGCTGTCATAACGGCGAGCTGAATGGGTGTGGCAAGCACATAGCCCTGACCGATCCCAGAGTTCAGCGTGTCGCCGACAAGCCAGTCTGTTTCATGGCGCCTGCGCTTCCAATCCTTGGTCGGAATCAATCCAGATCGCAGGGCCGCCACCGGGATATCGAGATCGACCCCGAGACCAAGGCGCCGGGACATTTCGGCAATCTTCTCGATCCCAACGCGGCGAGCGACTTCGTAGTAGTAGACATCGCAGGATTGCTCGATCGACTCGCGCAGATCCACCCATCCGTGCCCACCGCGACGCCAGCAGTGGAACTTGCGTTTGCCCAGTTGCAGGTGGCCCGGGCAATAGACGGTCTCCGATGGCCCGATCACCCCGTCTTCCAGCGCCGCCAGCGCGACCACCATTTTGAAGGTCGAACCCGGAGGATACATGCCCGACGCCCATTTGTTGTGCAGTGGGCGGTGATCGTCGTCGAGCAGTGCCTTATAGGCCGCCGACGAGATCCCGAGCACGAACGGGTTTGGATCGTAGGTCGGGTTTGACGCCATCGCGAGCAGGTCGCCGTTGCGCACGTCCATCAGCACGACAGCAGCGCTTTCATCGCCAAGACGCTCGTGGCAATACTTCTGTAGCTCCAGATCCAGCGTCAGGTGCAGATCCTCGCCACCCGCGCCTTCTGTGCGATCAAGCTCACGGATCACCCGCCCGACCGAGTTCACCTCAATCCGGCGGTTGCCCGCGTGCCCGCGCAAATCGTACTCAAGCGCTCTCTCCGCACCGGTCTTGCCAATCTGGAACTCCGGGATCTGAAGGATCGGTTCCGGCTCCCGGCCCGAGGATGTTATCCGATCGAGATCTCGCTGCGTGACACGCCCGACATAACCCACGACATGCGCGGTCTCGGGCCCGTTCGGATAGTGCCGCGACAGGCCGACCTCGGGATGAATGCCGGGAAGCGCTGGCGCATTCGCGTTGATCTCGGCGAAGTCTTCCCAGCTCAGATGCTCTGCCACGCCGATCGGCACGAAGGCGGACTTGCCCTTGATTTCCTTGATGACACGGCGGCGCTGGTGCTCGGGGATGTCAATCAACCGGTTCAGGCGGTCGAGCATCTCCTCGGCATCACCGGCCTGCTCACGCACCATGACGACGCGGTAATTGCGTGTGTTGATGGCCAGCGGATCGCCATTGCGGTCGAACAATTGTGCTCGCGCAGGCGCGATGAGGCGCATGTTGATCCGGTTTTCCTCGGCCAGCGTCCGGAACCGCTCGGTCTCGACGACCTGAAGCTGTCGCATGCGCCAGCCCAGCGCGCCGACGATGAACGCTTGAACGCCCAAAAGGACCACGCCCCGCCGTGTAACCAGCCCGTGGTCATCGGCATCGGCACTCCGCTTGGATTTGCCCCAGAACCACGCCATCACACCGTCTCGGTCCGGGTCCATGAGATACAGAGGACATAACGAAGCAGCAGCGCCATCAAAGGATAGGCCATCATCGTGTAGATGACCTGATGCCAGAGGTCGATCAGGTAGGGCGGCTGCGCCAGCATCAGGACGACCAGAAACCATTGCAATGCAATCGCCAAAGTCGCGCCAAGCGTCACGGTGATCCATTCCATCGCGAAATTGGAACGGGCCAGCGCGCGGCGCCGAAGCTTCAGCAGTTCACTGATCAGAAGCAGCGTGATCGCACCCGCTCCAACCGGGACATCCGTCAGAAAATCCCGCGACAAGGCCAGGGCAAAGATGACAACGGCTGGCGCCGATCCGGGCCGCCGCAAAGACCAGAACGCAACCAGGCACAGCAGCAGATCGGGTGACGGGCGCGCCGTCGCCTGCAATCCAAGCGGCATCGCCTCGATGCAAATGACCGCGAAACCAAGCGCGACCAGCAGGACCATCCGCGCCAGGCGGCCTGTGTCCAAGGGATCGAGGCGATCTGTCACCGTCATTCGACCGCCCCGACCAAGGCATCGAGCGGATCATTCGAGAACTCTTCGCCATCGCCAGGACGCACAAGACCGCCGGGCACATCTATCACCGTATCGGGTTCGTAGCGCAGCAGTCGAACGAACTCGAGCCGCGCGTAATCCGCCAGCAGCGCGGCCCGCCACGTGCCCGAAGGCGTCGAGACCACCCGACCCACTGGCAAGTCCGGCGGGAAGACACCGCCATCGCCCGAGGTTTCGACCAGATCGCCCGGCGTGATGCGGTCCGAACCGTCAATGAATTCCAGCTTCGGTGCCGCCGTACCATCGCCGGACAGCACCGCGCGCCTCGCACCTGGCTGGATCACGACCGGAACACGCGACGAGAAATCCGTCAGCAGCAACAGCCTAGACGCGCGTTCACCCAGTCCAACGACCCTGCCGACCAGACCGTGCCCGTCAACGGCTGCCGAGCCATCCTCGACCCCGTCGCTGCGTCCGACATTGACCAGCGCGGATTGCAGGAACGGCCCGCCGGAATCCGCGATGATGTCGCCCGTCACGAAGGTCGTGCGCGTGGCGATCCGAACGTTGTTCAGCGCGCGAAGCTGGGCGTTCTCCTCCTCGAGAAGCCGCGCCTGCTCGCGCCAGGCTTTCAGGCTCTGGATCTCGCGGCGCAGAGATTTGTTCTGCTCGTAGACGTCGAGAAAGTTCTGGTAGTCGCGCGCGACGTTCCAGACGAACTCGACCGGACGACCGGCCCAGGCCATCGACGGCGCCGCTGCATCGATCAACGACATCCGCATCCGCTCGAGGCGTGGATTGTCAGTCCGCCAGAGGATCAACAGGATCAGCGAGACGACCAGCATGAGCCCCAGCAGGACACGGTGTACCGTCCTGATCAGAGAGCTTTCCGCCGAGGAGTTGCCAAGCGCCACTTGCGCCCTCCCTCTCAACCGGGGTTACGCGTTCACTTTCATGACGTGACCCAGCCGATCCATGTTCTCCAGCGCTCGGCCGGTGCCCAGAGCCACACAGTGTAGCGGTTCTTCGGCAACGCTGATCGCCAGGCCCGTCTGCTCGCGCAGCGACAGATCGAGATCGCCCAGATGTGCACCGCCGCCCGCAAGCATCACGCCGTTGTCGACGATGTCCGCCGCCAGGTCGGGAGGCGTTGCCTCCAACGCCACCATGACGGCCTCGACAATCTGTTGAACCGGCTCGGCCAGAGCCTCGGCGATCTGTGCCTGCGTGATTTCCTGTTCCTTTGGGACACCGTTCAGCAGGTCGCGCCCGCGGATCAGCATCGTCTCGCCGATGCCATCCGCCGGGATGCGTGCGGTGCCGATGGATTTCTTGATCTTCTCCGCCGTCGCTTCACCGATCAGGAGGTTATGCTGCCGACGCAAATGCGAGATGACTGCCTCGTCCATCTTGTCTCCACCCACGCGCACGGATCGAGCGTAGACGATATCGCTTAACGAAAGGACAGCGACCTCGGTCGTGCCGCCGCCGATATCGACAATCATGCTGCCCGTCGGCTCGGTTATCGGAAGTCCGGCGCCAATGGCCGCGGCGATTGGTTCCGGTATCAGGATGGCCTTGCGCGCCCCGGCCGAAAGCACCGATTCGCGGATCGCGCGTTCCTCCACGGCCGTTGCTCCAAACGGCACGCAGACCACAACCACCGGTTTCGCCAGGAAGGCGTTCGCATTCACCTTCTTGATGAAGTACTTGATCATCTCCTCGGCGACTTCGAAGTCGGCAATGACCCCGTCGCGCATCGGGCGGATCGCCTGGATCGAGCCCGGCGTGCGCCCCAGCATCAGCTTGGCGTCCTCGCCGACAGCCTTGACCTCTTTCTTCCCTTCGCGGGTCTGGTAGGCGACCACCGAGGGTTCGTTCAGGACAATGCCCTTACCCTTGACATAGACCAGCGTATTGGCGGTCCCGAGGTCGATCGCCATGTCGCTTGAGAAGACGCTGAAGACTCCGCCGAACATCTGTCCTTGCCTATGTTGCCTGCCTTGGCCTCGCCACCGGCAGATTCGTGCCTGCCGTTATTTGGCACGCTTATATGTTGCATGGCTGCCGCACGCAAAGGGAAACAGGGACCTCAGAAAGTTGCCGTCGTTGTCTCCCCGCAGCGAGGGATCCCCAGCAATCTCATTATCAAACGGTCGCAAGAAGTATTCGCTTCTTGGAGACCACGCTTCGGGTCGTATCAACACCTTCTGCTGACCTGCGACGAAATGGGGTTGACGATTCTGTTCCCGTCCTGCAAAGTTGTATCTCTTTGGCACAACTTTGTTGCCGTTGTTAACGTTAAAAATGTGAGGAGCGTTATGAACTCTCACCTAATCGCAGTTTCGGCTGCGGCACTTCTTGTAAGCGCATGCACGACGGAGTACCCACTCGGCATCGCACCTCAATCGAACTTTACGTACCCGCGCAGTCTCGTTACTCCGATAAGCAACGTAACGGCATCAACCACCGAGGCATCTTTTGGCGGAATCGTGATCCCGACCGGCAAGATGAAGCAGGCCACGATCGACGCAGCATTAGGGCAGGTTTCAAACGCCAACGTCCTGCTCAATTATCATGAGACGATCACGATAACGAATCTCGCTGTGTTGCCGATTTTTACGCTGACATATTCGATTGATGGCATAGCAGCGGAAGCAGAGGTTCAGTGATGCGGTTTGTTTTTTCGGCAGGTGCACCGGCAGTCTTAATCGCAACCGTCTTAGTGGGCGCATGTTCGCAAAAAGTGGGCGATCGACAACTCAATAGCCGCTTCGTCTATGCGGAAAGTGATGTCACACCGCTTCAAAATACATCGGCAAGCAAAGAACTCACAGGAATACTCAATTGCAGCTTTAGCCGAACCCAGTTTAACGAAGTTTATGATGAGGCGCTCGGTAAGGTCACCGGAGCGAACGTCCTGTTGGATTACGATGTGACCTACACCACTACGATCTTTCCAATCATTCCCATCTGCACGAACGAACTCGTCATTTCCGGTCTCGCGGCGAACGCCGTCGTTGAGTAGGTCGAAGATGGGATTGCGAGCTTTCTTGGCCTTCACAATCGTCGCTGGTCTGGCGGCGTGCAAAACTCCGACAATTTCAACCGATGAAATTGGAATCGGTGATCTGAATCTTCCAAGCATCGGTGAGGAGGAAGCGCTTCGCCTGGAATCAAACAAGTCGGGAACATACTTCTGTGTTGCCGGTAAAGCACTGGTTCCAGGTGATCCGGGATTAACGATCCATGCCAGTGACCGCGTCTACATCCTCAAGCCTCCACCGTCACTCGAAATCGCCACTGTAGTCGCCGCCAAGCCGGGCTACTTCGTTTTCGTAGATTCGACAAACTTCCGAAAACGCAACTTACAATTCGATTTCTTCAATCGAAACAAATGCCGGAGAAACTCGAAGGGGCGAACGTGCGCGCGTTCTTCGCTCTCGAAACTAAGTGAGCATGAAAAATTCTGCGCTGGTTACCCGTGATTTTCAAGATATCTCGCGTTGCCACCGTGACGTGGTTTTATCTTATCTGCGGGTCAAATGCATTCGCAACAGAAATCGTCGAACTGAAGACGAACCGGGATGATGTGGTATTCAGCATCATTAGCGGTGAAACAAGGTATACTTTCGACCAGGTCGCCGAAGGACAACAGAGTGGAACGCGAGATGTCTTCTCTTGGCATCTCAACTTGAACACACTTAAGTTGAAGCTTGGCCACATTGCTGGACTCTCACCCCGTGAAGTGAATGCAGCGTCGCTATGCGCTGGACCGTCGAACGATCAGGATCATGTCTGTCGAAGGGTAGGCTCGATCTCCAGCGGGATTCACCAATTCCAGATAGTGCCTGGTCGGCCACCTCCGCCACCACCAGTTATCAAGAAGACAGTGATTGTGAAAAATTTTTACCGCACCAACAACGTAGTGACGAATTCCCGATGCGTAATTATTGGGAACAGAAACGATCTTACTTGCAACGGAAGCTAGTACGACTATTTTGAGATCTTGTTGTCATCCCCTATAATAATCTCGTTACTGTTGATTACGTTATTCGTCGTACTACTGCTAGACTGCGCGCCACCGGTATCAGGCTGTACAATGTTCACTTCGACCGAGTTATCATGAAATCTCGTATCAGTGATGTTGACAGACCGGTCGGCGGGCGACTCTGAGGAGTGTAAATCTGATGTTTCGGTAAAATGCTGATAAATTCTTTCAACTTCCCGAATCTTTTCGCGACCTGACGTTTTTGGATCGGACATAATTAGATTGCAGAACATGTACTGGAAATATGCATCAGTTCGCTCACCATCCTGGTATTTAGAAAATATTTCAGTGCGGGAGGCATCTATCGTTCCCTTGAGACCAGAGTCCCCGAGAAGTCGCATCAGGACACTGACTCTTCCTTCGATTTCACCTTTCACTGTTTCATTTGTGACAGGTGGAGGATCACCACATATACTGCTCTTTTGTATGTCTTCCGATCCTGCCACAGCTTGCCCTCCTAAAAATAAAATTGATTTGAGCAACACGGCGAGGGCGACAGGCTTCAACATACAGCTTTGCATGATAAGTAATCTCCATGCTGTGAGTGATTTTTCATTAGATATAAATAATATTTAATTTAGAGTTTTTCAAGAACTTGATGAGCGCTGAGGCGACGTAAGCCTTCAATCTTTCACGAGTTTGCGCATCTTTCGAACATCGTGGCAGTGTGCATGGACGAAAATGCAACACAAATTTGACAGCGTCATCAACCGTGCCGCAGTGTCGCAAATGAACGTCCGCACTCCGTCAACAACACTGCCAGACTGGACGCAGTTTGCAGAAAGCTCACGATGACACGCACCATACAACTTGCGATGGAACCGGAAGACGCGCCTGCATGGCGGGCCGTGCTCGAGCGTCAGGTCCCGGAGTCTCAACTGGATCTGGTTCTGTTGCCCGAGGATCCCGATCCGGCCGAGGTCGACTACCTTGTCTACAACATCGACAGCGGGATCTCCGATTTCACGTCGTTCACCCGTTTGCGCGCGATTCTGAACACGTGGGCAGGGGTCGAAGCGGTCCTGAAGACCATCGACTGGCCCGCGCATATTCCTTTCACACGGATGGTCGAGCCGGGGATGACCCAGGGCATGGCCGAGTACTTCACCGGCCACGTCATGCGGTATCACCTCGACATCGACCGGTTCGTGTCCGACAGTGCCGCGGCGCGCTGGCAAAAATGGTCCCCGCCGCTGACGTCGATGCGTACGGTTGGCATTCTCGGCCTCGGTGAGCTTGGAACTGCAACGGCGGCCTTGCTCAATGGTTTGGGTTTCAACATCGTTGGATGGTCGCGCTCGCCCAAGGATCTGCCGGGCGTCCAATGCCTGCACGGGCCGGACGGGTTGGAGAAGACGCTTGAAGTCTCGGAAATTCTGGTCGTGATCTTGCCGCTGACGCCCGGAACCGAGAACATCCTGAACGCCGACGCCCTCAACCGGATGCCGAAGGGCGCCTGCATCGTCAATGCCGGACGGGGGCCGCTGATCGACGACGACGCCCTGCTGGCGGCCCTGGCCGACGGTCATATCCGGCACGCCACACTTGATGTGTTCCGCGAGGAGCCGCTGCCACAGACCCACGGCTTTTGGCGGAACCCGAATGTCACCGTCACGCCGCACATCGCGTCGATCACCCGCCCCGAAACCGCCTGCACCGCGATTCTCGAGCAGATCGCCCGCGACATGGACGGAAAGCCGCTGCTGCACGTTGTAGACCGGGAGAGAGGTTACTAGTTCTCCGGTCGGATTGTTTGGCCGGAACGTTTGCATCCCGCATCCGCACCTCGGAAAGCAACCGTTCCGATCACCAGAACTACACGCGACCAGGTGTTTTCTGGTGGACCTTGCGGCTCAGACACTTGGATCCGAGATATCGGCAAGCGGGCACCGAATGTCTGAGTGTATTCACTACCGTGTTGCGCGGCACAAATTTGTTGCGTAGCACAATTGAGTAAGAGATCGGTGGGTAAGACACGGGATGGCGGCACCAAAGAAGAAACCTGCGCGCCCGGCGCAGCGCAGCACGATCGCGGCACTCAGGAACAACTTCCTGACGGGCCTGATCGTCGTCGCACCGATCGTCATCACCATCTACCTGACCTGGACGATCATCACCTTTGTCGATGCGCAAGTGGTGCCACTTGTTCCCGAACCGCTGCGGGTCGATATTGGTCTGCCGGGCTTCGGCGTTCTGATCTTCCTGGTCTTCACGACGGCGGTTGGCTATTTCGCGAAGCATCTGTTTGGCCGCCAGTTGATCCGGCTTGGCGAAAGCTGGGTCGATCGCATGCCGATCGTGCGCTCGATCTACAATGCGCTGAAGCAGATCGTCGAGACGATCTTCAACCAGTCCAATGCCTCGTTCCAGCGCGCCTGTCTGGTGGAGTACCCGCGGCGGGACATCTGGGCGATCGCCTTCGTGTCAACCGACACGAAGGGCGAGATCGCACAGAAGGTCGGCGAGAACGGCATGGTCAGCGTGTTCCTGCCGACGACCCCGAACCCGACCAGCGGATTCCTGCTGTTCGTACCGGCCGAAGACGTGGTGCTGCTGGACATGAGTGTCGAGGAAGCCGCGAAGCTGGTGATCTCGGCGGGCCTCGTCACGCCTCCGACCAAGGAAGAACGCGAAGCCGCGGCGCGGCGTGCGCAGGTTCGCAAAAACGGAAACGGAAACGGGCGCAGTTCGAATGGTGTGGCGCGGAAGCCTTAGCCCGCGACGGCAGGTCGTTCGGGTGCCTTGCTATGTCTTACGAAGTTACCAGGTCGCGCGGAGACAGGCCGTCGGGACTTAATATAGTCCGGTCCTGCTGCATCTGACGTTCGACTGACTCGATGGCTCGGCGCTTCGGATCGCGGGAATAATGCGCCTCGCGCACCCGTTGCAATGACCTCAAAAACTCGCTCTCGTCCTGATCGCTCATCTCGCCTCTCCGTGTTTCTGCAGTTTCTCTCTAAGGGTCGGTTACGCGATTCCGGGACTGCAGGCTGTAACGTCCGTTACTGGACGCCCGATTGTGCGATCGAAGCCGATCGTTTTTTGTTGGGGTGTGGGACGTCACGCGATCCGCGGGAAGGATCGCGCGACGTCGCACCACGCCCATCGATGCCTGACACATCCAGTTCACCGGATCAGTTGTCATAGAGCGCTTCGAGATCTTCGTCTTTCGCTTCTTCCGAGTCGAACAGGCCCTTCTCTGTCTTCTGAAGCGCCATCATGACCGCAGTGTCATGGTCGAAAAATTCTGCGTCGCCTTTTTCTTCGAATTCAAAAAGATCATACATTTCAGTGCCTCCTTATGTCGTGACCCCCTGTCACTGGAGACAATATCGGCGATGAAGGGCGTGATTCTCTGTGAGAGCCGTCACATCTCTTAAGACTTTGTAAACCCTTATTTTGTGCGAAAAATCACAGTCTTACAGGGTTGCTTGCGCACGGCCTCAGGGTTCGGCCCACCAGACGGCCGGACCGGCCCACCATCCCCACCAGCCATAGAGCGACGCCGTTTCGGGTCGTGAAAGACCCGCGGTCCAAACGATCCTGTCATTGGGCAGCGAGCCGAAGGGGATCACGTAGACACCGGACGTCAGCGCCCGGTCCAGTGCGCGGACAGCGCTCTCAAACGCCTCGCGTTCGCGCGCGGCCAGAATGGCCTCGATCGCGGCATCAACGGCTGCATCCGCGACACCCATGTAGTTGCGAGTCCCCGGTTCGGTGCGGCCATCCGACCCGAAGTAGAGCCGCTGTTCCGTGCCGGGGCTCAGCGACATCGCCCAGCGGTTGACGACCATGTCGAAGTCATAATCCGTCCTGCGCTGACTGTATTGTGCCCGGTCGACCAGGCGGACGGACACCGCAACCCCCAGCCGGTCCAGCATGTCCCGCCACAGATTGGCGAGCGTCTCATCCCGGCTGGTCGCGACGAGGATCTCGAACGCCATCGGCTGCCCGTCAGGGCCAGCCCGCGTGCCGTCGACAATTTGCCATCCGGCTTCGTCCAGCAGTTTGGCCGCGGCTCTCAGGTTGCGCCGGTTCCGTCCTTTGCCATCGCTGACCGGAGGCTCCCACATCTCATCGAGCGTGCCGTCGGGCAGGCTCTCGGCGAACGGCTTCAGCAACCTGCGCTCTGCCTCTGACGCGGCACCGGTCGCACCGAGAGGCGAGTTTCCGAAGTAGCTTCGGATCCGCGCATAGGCGCCGCGATAAAGGCGATCATTGATCCACTCCCAATCGAAGCTCAGCGCCAAGGCTTGGCGGACCCTGCGATCCTGAAACAGCGCCCGGCGGGTGTTGAAGACGAAGCCGTCCATGCCGGTCGGCCTCTGATGCACGATCTCGCCCCGCTGCATCTTGCCGGACGTCATTGCAGGGAACCCGTAGCCATCGGCCCAGCGCACCGGATTGCGTTCGGCATGCAACGAGATGACGCCCGCCTGAATGCTCTCCCACATCGCGTCCTCGTTGCGGAAATACTCGTAGCGGACCGTGTCGAAGTTGTTCAGCCCGCGATTGACCGGCAGATCGGCGCCCCACCAGTCTGGATTGCGCCGGAAGGTGATGTGGCGGGCCGGTTCCGCCTGATCGATCATGTAAGGCCCCGACCCGATCAGCGTCACTTGATCTTGATCGGCGAAGCTCACCCCCTCGAACTGGGCCTTCTTCAGGATCGGGCGCAGGCCCAGGATCAGCGGCAGCTCGCGATTGCCGCCGACCAGATCGAATCGGACCGCGCGCGGTCCCGTCTGACGCACAGTGTCGACACCGACCCAGGCATTTCGATAGCGCGGGTGGCCTTGCTCGCCCAGCGTCGTGAACGACCAGATCACGTCCTCGACCGTGACGGGCGAGCCGTCCGAGAAGCGCGCGTCCTGCCGCAGTGCAAACTCGACCCAGCTTCGATCATCCGGCACTTCGATGCTTTCGGCGAGCAGGCCGTACAGCGTGAATGGCTCATCGTAACTGCGCGCCATCAACGATTCGACGACGTGCACGCGAATCGGCCAGGGAGCACTTCCCTTCAAAATGTACGGATTCAAGCTATCGAATCCGCCGACCTCGCCAAAAATCACGCGACCGCCCTTCGGCGCGTCGGGGTTCACATAGGGCAGATTCGCAAAGCCTTCGGACAGCGCCGGAGCGCCGTTCATCGCTATTCCATGGGCTTTTCCGCCGGAATGCGCCGGTTCCGCCCCCAGCAAAACGACTATGGCAAAAATGTGCCAGACTCGCGTCAAGCACCAATGACGTGCACAGGCGGCCAGATCGGACTTGTCCCAACGTGAGTCGTTTTGTATGGTCATCCCACTGCTCGATAGGTTTCTTGCCTGTATGAAACCTGCCTCAACACCTAAAGCGTCTCCTTCGGGAGACGCCTTTTTTTTGCGCAGGGTCAAAGCGGTCGCAGTGCGCGACTGATCCACGCGGTTCCCGGAAATTTCAGCCATCCTGCTCCTCGCGGTCTCGATTTTTTGCAGTGCAACATTTATGGTCCGCCCGAATAGACTATGCCCGGACAGGGGGAGAAGAAAATGGCAGAGATGCCCTTGCACGGAAAATGTGCCGTCATCACCGGATCGAATTCCGGGATTGGCCTTGGCGTGGCACGCGGTCTCGCGACGCGTGGCGCGAATGTCGTGCTGAACTCGTTCACCGACCGGCCCGAAGATCACGCGCTGGCCGAGGAGATCACCGCTGCCGGTGGCGGCAAGGCTGTCTACATCCAGGCCGACATGTCGGATGGCGATGCGTGCCGGATGCTGGTCACCAAGTCTGCCGAGACGTTTGGGACGACGTGTATCGTGGTCAACAATGCCGGTATTCAGCATGTCGCGCCGATCCCCGAGTTCCCGGCCAAGACATGGGAAGCGATCATTGCGATCAATCTCAGCTCGGCTTTTCACACGACAGCAGCGGCGTTGCCGCTGATGCGCGAAAACGGCTGGGGGCGTGTCGTCAACATCGCCTCGGCGCATGGTCTTACCGCATCACCCTACAAGTCGGCCTATGTGGCCGCGAAGCACGGCGTCGTCGGGTTCACGAAGGTCACCGCTCTCGAGACCGCCGAAGAGCCGATCACCTGCAACGCGATCTGCCCGGGCTATGTGCTGACGCCGCTGGTCGAGTCACAGATCCCGGACACCATGCGCGAATACAACATGGACCGCGACACGGTGGTCCGCGACGTTCTGCTGGCACGCCAGCCGTCGAAGGAGTTCGCCACGGTCGAACAACTGGCCGGAACGACGGCGTTCCTGTGCTCGGACGATGCAGCCCAGATCACCGGCACGACGATCAGCGTCGACGGCGGTTGGACGGCGTTGTGAGCGATCCGCTCATCTTGAAGGATGTCGCCCACGATGGCTCGGAGTTCGAGAATGTCAGTCTGCAGGGTGTTCGCATCAGCGACACCGCGATGATCGGTGCGACGCTGCAGGACGTGGACCTGACGGGTGCGCGCTTCACCGGCGTCCGCTGCGCTCAGGCCGTGCTTTCGGACATCTCGCTGGAAGGCGGATCGATCCGCGATGCGAACCTGCGCGGTCTGGCGATCTCGGATGCCGACCTGACGGGCATGACGATTGATGGAATTCTGGTTACGGAATTGTTGGAAAAATGGCGAAACACCTGAAGCGAAAAACGGTCAATCTGGCGCTGCAGGGCGGCGGCGCCCATGGGGCGTACACATGGGGCGCGCTTGACCGTTTGCTGGAAGAAGACCGCCTGGATATCGAGGGGATTTCCGGCACCTCGGCCGGGGCGATGAACGCCCTGATGCTGAAGACCGGTTTTGTGAACGGTGGCACGAAGGGCGCCAAGGCACTATTGGATCAGTTCTGGGAAGAGATCCGCGCCCAGGCCAAACGATCTGTCAATCCGCTGACGGATTGGGTCGCGCTGTTCTCGAACGACGTCGCACGGATCGCGGATGCCGCCATCCGCAGTCCGGTCTACTTCGCCAGTGACACGCTGGGTCGCGCCTTCTCGCCCTATGACTGGAACCCGCTCAACATCAATCCGCTGCGCGAATTGCTGGACGACCTGATCTGTTGGAAGACGGTCTGCAAGGAGTGCCTGCCGTCGCTGTTCATCTCGGCGACCAATGTGCGATCCGGCAAGATCAAGGTGTTCCGGGATTCGGAGATGTCGCTGGACGTGGTTCTGGCATCGGCGTGCCTGCCAAACCTGTTCCAGGCGGTCGAGATCAACAAACAGCATTATTGGGATGGCGGGTTCATGGGCAATCCAGCCCTCTACCCGCTGTTCAGACGCTGTTCCTCGCCGGACACGATCATCGTCCACGTGAACCCGATCGAACGGCCGGACGTGCCGACCAAGGCCGACGACATCCAGAACCGGATCAACGAGATCTCGTTCAACTCGTCACTGCTGCGGGAACTGCGGTCACTCACCCGGATCATGGAATTGATCAAGTCCGGCGAACTCGTCTCGACGACCGAGCGTGCGCTCTACATCCATTCGATCCGCGATGACGAGACGATGGCCAAGCTCAATGTCGCCACCAAGATCGTGCCGGAGCCAGAGCTGTTCGACTTTCTGCGCGATGCGGGCCGCAAGTCCGCCGATACCTTCCTGACAAATCATTGGGGTGATATCGGCAAGAAAAGTTCGATGGACCTGCCAACGATGTTCGAGGATTGATCGAACAGCACACGCCTGCCCCCGGAGATGCTCCGGGGACGGTTTCGTGCATTTCTCGGGAGATGGAGCCCTCCAAGCGCGGGGCACGGGGCTCGGAGATGCGCGGTGCGTGGACCGCAAGGTTCGGGTTCTGGACCGGCCGGTCCAAGGGACCTTGCCAAAGGGACCCGAGAAACGCGGAGAGCCGCAACGGGCTGACCGCAAGATGTCTGCAGACACTGCGCTTCCTAAGCCAGCATCGTTAAAATTCTTCTAAAATCCTGCGTATTTTCGTATTCCCGCCGCAGCACCGGGATCGCAGTTCGGAGGGGAAGCCGCGATGCTCACCGTTCTGACGCTGTGCGGGGGAAACGCCAGCCGGTCCATCCTGGCCGAAGCGATCTTCAATCGCGATGGTGACGGTCGCGTGCGCGCCTGGTCCGCCGGGTCCAATCCGGCCGGACAGGTGCATCCAAAGGCCCGAAGCCTGCTCGAGCGGCGTGGCGTGCCCACTGACTCTTTGAGGTCGAAGAGCTGGCATGAGTTCGCGTCTCCGGGTGCCCCGAGCCTGGATGTCGTGCTGGTTCTTTGCCCCACCGTCGCCACCGAGGCGATGCCTGACTGGCCGGGAGACCCGGTTCGCGTGACCTGGGACATCGATGACCCTGCGAGCGCTCCGCCCGGACAAGCGGACCTTGCCTTCCAGCACACCTATCACTGGCTCAGCGCGCGGATCAACGCGCTGCTTGCGCTGCCCGTCGAAGACATGGCAGGGGACGAATTGCGCGCGCTGATGCTCGAGATCGGGGACTATTGACCATGCTGATGCAACGGCTGCTGGCCGAGGGGCTGGGGACCTGCCTGCTGCTGGCCACGATCGTTGGCTCCGGCATCATGGGCGATGCCCTGGCCAACGGTCAGCCGGGTGCAGCCCTGCTGCCTCACGCGATTGCCATCGGCGCGATGCTGTTCGTCCTGATCACCTTGTTCGGGCCGGTCTCGGGCGCGCATTTCAACCCGGCGGTGACGATGGTCTTCGCCATTCGCCGCGATCTACCCGCCGCCGACGCTTTCGCCTATGTCATCGTCCAGATCGGCGCCGCGATGCTGGGCGTCTGGCTGGCCCACCTGATGTTCGACCTAGACGTCCTTCAGGTGTCCGAGCGGGTTCGCTCAGGCCCGGGGCAATGGACAGCCGAGGTCGTCGCAACAGCCGGGCTGGTGTTCGTGATCTTCGCCGGGCTGCGCGTCGCCCCGCATCTGATCGCGGTGATGGTCGGGCTTTATATCATGGCCGCGCTCTGGTTCACCGCCTCGACCAGTTTCGCCAATCCAGCCGTGACCATTGCGCGGTCGCTGACAGCGACGTTCTCGGGCATTCAGCCAGCCGATGTCATCCCATTCCTGGCCTCGCAAATCCTGGGCGCGCTGCTTGGCTGGCAATTGGCAAGCCTGGTTTATCTTGGCCACCCCAAACCGTGACGCCGACGGTCCGCGAAGCGGCAAGGATCGTTTAACCAACCTGCGGCGACGCCGCGCCTTGAAACTCTGCCGCCTAGTGGCAGTTTGTTTCGCCAAACGGGACGAGGAGGAACTCGACGGTGAAGATCGGCGCTCCAAAGGAAACATTCGAGGGTGAGGCGCGCGTCGCGATGACCCCCGACAGCGCCCAGCGGCTGCAGAAGCTGGGTTATGAGTGTCTGGTCGAGAGTGGCGCGGGCGCGCTCGCCTCGATCTCGGACGAGGCTTATGCTGACGCGGGGGTGACAGTTCTGCCGAACGCAGCCGAGCTTTGGTCGCAATCGGACATCATCGCCAAGGTGCGCGAACCCTCGGCTGACGAGATCGCGAACGCACCTGAAGGCAAGACGCTGATCTCCTTCGTATGGCCTGCCGCGAACGAAGAGATGCTAGCGAGCCTGAACGGCAAGAACATGTCCGTGCTGGCGATGGACATGGTCCCGCGCATCTCCCGCGCCCAGAAGATGGACGCGCTGTCGTCCATGGCCAACATCGCGGGCTATCGCGCGGTGATCGAGGCCGGGAACAATTTCGGCCGCTTCTTCACCGGGCAGGTCACCGCAGCGGGCAAGGTGCCGCCCGCGAAGGTTCTGGTCGTCGGCGCCGGTGTCGCCGGTCTGGCGGCGATCGGGACGTCGACCTCTCTGGGGGCGATCACGCTGGCCTTCGACGTCCGCCCGGAAGTTGCCGAACAGATCGAATCCATGGGTGCCGAGTTCGTCTTTCTAGAATTTGATGAGCCCGCCCAGGACGGTGCCGCGACCGGCGGGTATGCGGCACCTTCGTCGCCGGAATTCCGGGAAAAGCAACTCGCAAAGTTCCGCGAGTTGGCTCCCGAGATCGATATCGTCATCACCACGGCGCTGATCCCGAACCGGCCCGCGCCGGTGCTCTGGACCGCCGACATGGTCGAGCTGATGAAACCGGGGTCGGTCATTGTAGACCTCGCCGCCGAGCGCGGCGGCAACTGCGAACTGACCCAGAAGGACGAGAAGATCGTCAGCCCGAACGGTGTCACCATCGTCGGCTACACCGACTTCCCCAGCCGGATGGCAACGCAGTCCTCGACGCTGTATTCCACCAACATCCGCCACATGGTCGACGACCTGACGCCGGAGAACGATGGCAACGCTGTCATCGACATGGAGGACGACGTCATCCGCGGTGCGCTGGTCTGCCACCAGGGCGAGGTCACCTGGCCGCCGCCGCCCCCCAAGGTGCAGGCGATTGCAGCTCAGCCGAAGAAGATGGCGCCGGAGGAAACTCCCGAAGAGAAGTCCGCCCGAGAACAGGCCGAACTGAAAAAATCGCTCGATCAGACGGCGTGGATGCTGGGGATCGGCGGCGCGCTTCTTCTGTTGGTCGGCACGGTCGCACCCGCCAGTTTCATGCAGCACTTCATCGTGTTCGTCCTGTCGGTCTTTGTCGGCTTCTACGTGATCTGGGGTGTCGCGCATTCGCTCCACACGCCATTGATGGCCATCACCAACGCGATCTCGTCGATCATCATTGTCGGCGCGCTGTTACAGGTGGGCTCAAGCTCCGGGATCGTGGTGGTGCTCGCGGCGCTGTCGATCCTGATGGCATCGGTGAACATCTTCGGTGGCTTCCTGGTCACACGCCGGATGCTCGCCATGTTCGAGCGCAGCTGAGTTAGGGGACGGGGACAATGAGCATCGGACTGGTCACGGCCGCCTACGTGGTGGCGGCAATCCTCTTCATTCTCGCGCTCGGCGGGCTGTCGAACCAGGAAAAGGCGAAGCGCGCCATCTGGTACGGCATCATCGGCATGGCGCTGGCGGTCTTCGCGACCATCGGCGCACCCGGGGTAAGCGCGCATTGGCTGTTGCTTCTGATGATCGCGATCGGCGGTGTCGGCGGCTACATTGTCGCCAACAAGGTGCAGATGACCCAGATGCCCGAGCTGGTTGCGGGCTTCCACAGCCTCGTCGGTCTGGCGGCGGTCTTCATCGGCATCAACGCGGATCTGGAGATGAGCGCGGCCATGGCCGCGAAGGAAGCCGGGCCGGATGCGGTCAAGGACCTCGCGGGCTTCGCGGCGACCATCGCCAAGAAATCGGCCATCGAGCTGAGCATCCTGAAGGTGGAACTGGCGCTGGGCATCCTGATCGGCGCGATCACCTTCACCGGGTCCATCGTCGCGTACGGCAAGCTGGCGGGCAAGATCTCGTCGGCCGCACTGACCCTGCCGTTCCGGCACCAGATCAACCTGGGCGCCTTCGCGCTCTGCGTCGTGCTTACGATCATGTACGTCAATGGCGCGGGCCTCTGGACCATGCTTGCGGTGGCAATCATCGCGGGCGCCATCGGCTGGCACCTGATCATGGCGATCGGCGGCGCCGACATGCCGGTGGTCGTCTCGATGCTGAACTCGTATTCGGGCTGGGCGGCGTCCGCCATCGGCTTCACCCTGGGCAACGATCTGCTGATCGTGACTGGGGCACTGGTTGGATCTTCGGGTGCTATCCTGTCCTACATCATGTGCAAGGGCATGAACCGGTCCTTTGTCAGCGTGATCCTGGGCGGCTGGGGCGGAGAACAGCAAGCCTCGGCCGATGGTCCGCAGGGCGAGATGATCGAAGCGTCAGCCGATGCGGTGGCCTCGACCCTGAACGATGCCGACAGCGTGGTCATTGTCCCCGGTTACGGGATGGCCGTGGCGCAGGCGCAAGGCTCGGTGTCCGAGCTGACGCGCAAGCTGCGTGCGGCGGGTAAAAGCGTGCGCTTCGCGATCCATCCGGTCGCTGGCCGCCTGCCCGGCCACATGAACGTACTGCTGGCCGAGGCCAAGGTGCCCTATGACATCGTGCTGGAGATGGAGGAGATCAACGACGATTTCCCCGAGACCGACGCGGTGATCGTCATCGGCGCCAATGACATCGTCAACCCGTCGGCCCAGGACGATCCGGGCTCGCCAATCGCCGGGATGCCGGTGCTCGAGGTCTGGAAATCGGCCCAGGTCTTTGTCTGCAAGCGCGGGCGCGGCACCGGGTATTCCGGCATCGAGAACCCGCTGTTCTTCAAAGAGAACACGCGAATGTTCTACGGCGATGCCAAGGCTTCGATGGACGCGCTGTTGCCCCAGATATCGTAGTTCGGAAAGCCGAGAGCCCTGCCCGACCGGGGTAGGGCAATCCGGCGCCTGTGCTTACTCGCTTGGTGGCCGCTCAACCTGCCCACACCAATGCAATGGGCGCGGGGCAACCAACTTTGCCTTCGGGCCGTTTGCCCATGCCGAGTGGTCGTTGCAAGCGGCGTTGACCGCCCTATCATGCACCGTACCGGCGGACGCGCCGGTGCAAGCGCGGCACGGCAGCCCGATACCTTCTAGACATCGCCCGATCCTCCCGCCAAAAGGTCGTCGCGCCCGACGGCTAGGAGGACAGTCATGGACGGCCTGACAGTCATCGATCACCCGCTGATCGTCCATAAACTGACCCTGATGCGTGACAAGGAGGCATCGACGGTCAAGTTCCGGACCCTGCTGCGGGAGATCTCGATGCTGCTGGCCTACGAGGTCCTGCGCGACCTGGAACTCGAGGATATCGAGATCGAGACGCCGGTCGCACCGATGAAAACCAAGAAGCTGGCAGGCAAGAAGCTCTGTTTCGTCTCGGTCCTGCGGGCCGGTGACGGGCTGCTGCAGGGGATGCTGGACCTGATCCCCGGCGCGCGCGTGGGGCATCTCGGCATGTATCGTGACCCGAAAACGCTGCAGCCGGTCGCCTATTACAACAAGCTGCCCGAAAACATGGGCGACCGCGTGGCGATTGTCGTGGACCCGATGCTCGCCACCGGGGGGTCTGGTGCGGCAGCGGTCAGCGAGGTCAAGAAAGCCGGGGCGACCGACATTCGGTTCGTGGCCCTGGTCGCGGCACCCGAGGGTGTCGAGACGTTCCGCAAGGCGCACCCGGATGTACAAGTCTTTACGGCTGCACTCGACAGTCATCTGAACGAGAAAGGGTACATCGTGCCCGGCCTCGGCGATGCGGGCGACCGCCTGTTCGGTACGAAATAGGGATCGACGCCATGTTGGAAGAACCGCCCCTTTTGCAGATTCAGCGCCCGGCGCGGCGCCCGACGGATGCTCAGATCGCGGCTTTGAAAGACCAGCCAACGGGCTTCCTGTGCGATGCGATGGACGGCAAGGGCGGGCTGGATCCAGAGCTTAAGCTGTTGGATATCCAAGCACTTCCGACCCGGTTCTGCGGTGTGGCGCTGACCTCGGACAACGGGCCGGACGATCTGCTGGGCCTGATGGGGTCGCTCTCGCTCATCCAACCGGGAGATGTGATGGTGGCCGCCACGGGCGCATGGCGGGGATCGGCGGTTGCCGGAGACCGCGTGCTGGGCATGTGCCGCAACAGCGGCGCGGTGGGCTTCGTGACCGACGGTCTGGTGCGTGACCACGAAGGTCTGGTCGAGGTCGGCTTGCCGATCGTCTGCGCCGGGATAACCCCGAATTCGCCCTACACGAAAGGCCCCGCCAAGGTCGGAACACCGGTCGTCGTTGGCGGCGTGCGGATCGAGACCGGAGATCTGATCGTCGCGGACCGGACAGGCACGGTCGTCGTGCCGTTCGATCTGATCGACGATGTCATCGCCACGGTCCGGCGGATCGAGGGGCTGGAAGCCGAAATGGACGCCAAGGTCGCGGCGGGTCAGAAGGTGCCCGGCGCGATTGAAGAGCTGCTTTCCAGCGACAAGGTGCGCTGGCTCTGACGCGCAGCAGGACGCGCCCGAATTTTATCGACATGCGACGTGGATACCAACGTGCGCAAACATCCTGCACGTCGATATCCACGTGGATAAACGCCGGTCAGGTCGGGTCGCCGGGGATCGCGTCCTTGTCGTCCCAGGCATCGCCCGCCGCCATGATGCAGGTCTGACCGTCGGGCCGGGTCATCAGGATCGTCCAGGATCCCTCCTTCGACCGCCAGAGCTCGAGCACGCGATCCGTCGACACCATGCCGGTGCCTTGCTGGATCTCGCCGAAACGTATCTCGAGCCTTTCGGTAACGACATGACGTTCGCCACAGGTCAGATCGGCGGGAAAGGTTTCGGCCAGGGCCGGTATGGACGCTGCTGCCAGCATCGACGCAAGAACAACTGTGATCTTCTTCAAGGTGGTCTCCCGTTGCAGTTTCGGGACCACCGGCGGACCGTCAAAGCACAAAAGGCAGTCGGGTCGTCAGGGTGCTCGACAGGGTCGCTTCTTTAACCGGCGATCTTGTCTGATGCAGGGTGCGGCGCGGCTCGCTTCATGTCAAACAGATTGCGATTCGATGACGAAAACATTTCGGTTTCGTGACGGATCTGCTGTCAGTCCAGGCAGAACCCCTTAGCGCGCACGAACTCTCCCCAGTCGTCACGTTGCGGATCGGCGTATTGCCGGGCCTTGTCGTCGGACCAGCCATACCCGGACTTCTCGCCGAAACGGTCGGGGTCGCGCTGGCGCGGCGGGCTGCCCCGGCGCTGGTCGTATTCGCGGATCCCGGCCTCGATATCGGCACCGAACCGGTTCTCGTGCACGGTCGCTGCAAGCGACAGGCGCGGTGCAATCCGCGGCGGGCGCGCAGGCCAGCCGACGGTGAGGCCCGCGACGGGAATGACGCGGTCGGGCAGTCCGAGAAGTTCGGACACCTGTGCGGCCCGGTTGCGCAGGACCGAGAGCGGACAGGTACCGAGGCCGACCCGTTCAGCGGCGGTCACAAACGTCGCCAGCACGATCCCGGCATCGACCGAGGCATTGAAGAACCCGTCCAGATGATTGTTGGTCATCGGGATATCCGCCATCCGGTGACAGACATGCATGCGCTCGTGATTGGCGCAGAAGATCAGCAGCACGGGCGCACCCGGCTGCCAGTCGAACCCGGTGATCGCGTCGAGCTCCGCCCGGATCGCCGGATCGCTGACGACGACGATATCGCGCTGCTGCAAGTCCGATTTCGACGGTGCTGACAGCGCGACGCCGCAAAGCGTGCGCACCAGATCCGGGTCGACCGGACGGTCGGGATCATAGGCCCGGCAGACCCCGCGCCCGGCCATGTCGGCCAGAGGTTCCGCGATCTCGGGCACGTTTGGGGCATCTCCGAACCGGGCGGCAAGCAGGTCTTTCACACTCATCCCAGCGATCTCCTGATCAATGCGATGGCCAAGACGGCCAAAAGGGCCAGCACGGCCCGGCGAAAGGTTTCGTTGGCAAGACGGCGCGCCCAGCGGTCGCCGATCCACATGCCAGCGATTGCGATCGGCACGCTGACGAGTGCAGGCAGAACATGCGAGACGTGCAGGATGTCGACCGAGGCGTAGGACAGTGCGACGATCACACCGAACCCGGTCAAAAGATAGCCCAGCGCCGTGATGTAGACGGGCCGCGGCAGGTGCAGCGCGATCATGTAGGGCGCGAGGGCCGCCGCAGGCGCCGAGGTCAGCGCCCCGACGATGCCGCCAAGCAGACCGAACCCCAGCCCCGCCGGACGGCGCCAACCCAGCGGAACCGACAGCGCCGGATTGACGAGGCTGATCGCGATGAAGATCAGGACTGAGACTCCGACGATCAGCAGCAGCGTGTCAGCCGACAGACCGGCGGCCAGAACCGCCGTCGGCGGGATTGCCAAGGCCATTCCCAGGACCAGCGGCCAGGCAACCGACAGCCCGTCGCGGTACTGGCCGCCTTGCACGATCTGGTTGACATTGGTCGCGATCACGACGATCGCATTCAGTGCGAGCGCTGTGTCCACCGGCACGAACATCGGCAAAAGGGCAATCGCGACGATCGGCAATCCGAACCCCATCGCGCCCTTGACCAGCCCGGCCAGCATGTAGGTCAGCAGCACGGGCGTAAGCGTCTCGATGGACATATTCATGATCGCATGTCGCCTCGATTTCGCCCGGAAGACCGCAAAAAACGCGTCTCTGACAATGATTGATGGAATGAATTCCCATTTTTCTTGACCCAGCACGCGGCACCGCGCAAGACATCATGCATACATACGGGGGAAATGTCGGCCATTGCGACGAAACGCTTTTTCCTGTTTTCGAGGCTTTTGCTCTGCTACCCTGTAGTGAGCTATTGATTGAGCGAGACTAATGAACGCCACAGATCCTGCGCCATCTTCCCTAAAGGTCTCGGCCCAACAGTATGCGGATTGCTGTCTTGTGGCAGTCTCCGGGCGCGTTGATCACACCAATTCGGACGATTTTCTGAAAGACTTGACTGCACATGCCGAGAAGGTCGCGCGCGGCGGTGGCATGGTGATCGATCTTGGGAAGCTTGATTTTATCACCAGCGCCGGTCTGCGCGCGCTGCTTCTGGCGCAACGCGCCGTGACGACAGGTGACGGAAAACTCGTCGTCTGCGGGATTGGCGGCGTGGTTCGCGAAGTCTTCCGCATCTCGAAATTCGACGCGCTTTTGAACGTTTCAAGTTCAACCGAGGACGCCATGGCACAAATCTCCGCGGAAGCGGCAGAGGCTTTCTCGGGCTGACATCTAAATGTCTATCGATGTCAAGTTCTGGGGAACGCGAGGGTCGATCCCTCGGCCTCAGTCGCGAGAACAGATCGAGACGCAGATCGAGGCGGTCCTGAACGCGGCGACACCAGCGGACATTGCAAATCGTGAAAGCGTTCGGGCGTTCATTGCCAGCGGCGCGAACGAGAGCCTGCCAACGATCTATGGCGGCAACACCGCGTGCGTGCAGGTCAGCGAACCCTCGGGACCCAGTCTGCTGATCGATTTCGGCTCTGGCGCACGGGAGTATGCGGCCGAGGTGATGCGAACGACCGGCCCGGTCGCGGCCCAGCCCTATCATGTGCTGATGTCCCATTTTCACTGGGACCACATCATGGGCTTCCCGTTCTTCATGCCCGCCTACATCCCGGGCAACGTGATCCACATCTACTCCTGCCATGACAATGTCGAGGAATGCTTCCGGCGCCAGCACGGTGCGCCCTCGTTTCCGGTGCCATTCGATGTGCTGGGTGCGGAGATCAATTTCCACATCATCGAGCCGGACACAGACCTGGAGATCAACGGGTACAAGGTGCGCGCGCATGAGTTGAACCATGCCGGGCGTGCCTTCGGCTTCCGGGTCGAGCGCGCGGGCACGGTGACGGTCTATGCCTCGGACGCCGAGCACAAGCCCGAGATGATTTCGGATGGCTATCCGTATGTCGACTTCATTCGCGGCGCCGATGTCCTGATCTTCGACGCGCAGTATTCGTTGGCTGAAGCCACGTCGGTGAAGGAAGACTGGGGGCATTCGTCGAATGTCGTCGGTGTCGAACTGGCCCTGATGGGCGACGTGCGCCACCTGGTGTTCTTCCACCACGAGCCGCTGAACAACGATGAGCGGCTTGACCAGATCGTCCGCGAGGCCCGCCGGATCGAGGAGATCATGCGCCGTGAGAGAGCGCCGCTGGAAGTCTCGGGTGCCTATGACGGACTTGTCCTGACGCTCGGATGACGCTGCCCGGCCGCGCGCAGCTGGTGGAAGCCCTGACCGCGTCCCGTCTGCTCGGGCTGATCCTGCTTGCCTCGTTGACGCTGTTCTTCATCTCGCGCGGGCTGGATACGGAAAGTTCGTGGCGCAATGCGTGGTGGGATGCGCAGCAGAAGATCCTGCCGCGCGACCGCGGAGATCCGGCAAAGGCACCCGCGGTCGTGATCGCGATCGATCAAAGCTCGATGGAGCAGGTCCTGCCCTGGCCATGGCCGCGCAATTACCTGGCCTTCCTGATGGAAGAGATCGCCCGGTACGGCGCGACGGCGGTGGCGCTGGATATTCTGCTGCTGGATCCGGACGCGCAGTCACCGGTGCAACAGGCCGAACGGTATCGCGCGCGCGGGCTCGAGGATCTGGCGGACTCGCTTCAGGGGCTTGGAGACACCGACACGGTGATGGCCGAAGCGCTGGGTGCGACGCCGTCGATCATGCCACTGCTTGGCGAGCCCGGGCTTCCGGGTGCGGACAGAACCGATACCTGCGCCTTCAAGGCCCCGGCCGTGACGCTGAGCGACGGTGTGCGCCTTGGCAGCGGCTATACAGAAGCCGATGTTCCGCTGGCCGCTTTCACGACCGCCGCCCAGGGCCTCGCGGCGATCAACTTTCAGGCGACGGATGATTTCATCGTGCGCCGGGTTCCCGCCGTACAGATCATCTGCGGGAAGCCGATCCTGCTTCTGGGCGCCGAGGCGCTGCGCGTCGCTGATGGCGGTTTCTTCACCAGCGTCGCGCCAGAGGGTGCCGGACTGCGGATCGCGCTGGGTGATGCGGATGATCCCGCGACGCAGACCTTCCCGGCCGAACGCGACGGATCATTCTGGCTGCATTACGGGCCGGTGAACAGCGTTTCGATCGAGGACAGCCTGGCTTCGGGCGTCGTGCCGGAGCTCGACCGGTACATTCCGGCGTGGCAGATCCTGCAACCGGATTTCGACGGCACGCGGATCGACGGTCGGATCGCTTTGGTCGCCGTGGTGGATTTGGGCCGGATCGATGAGCGCCAGTCGCCGTTGGGCGAAGTGATCTTCGGCGTGGAAGCGCATCTGCAAATGATCGAGATGATCCGGGACGGGACGTTCCTGCGCCGCTTCGATTGGATGTCGCGCCTGGAGCTGGCCGGACTGATCCTGGGCGGTTTGGCGATCATCCTGTTCGTGCCGCTGGCAAGCCCGCTTCACGCGGTGATCGCGACGGCGGCAGGGATCGTGGCAAGCTTCGGCGTCTCGCTGATCCTGTTCCGCATGGGTCTGCTGATCGACATCGCCACGCCAGCGATTGGCTGGACGGGCACCGCCATCGGCGTGATTGCCGTCAATCTGATCGAGCGCGACCGGGCGCGCCTGCAATCCGAGATTGCCCTGCAAAGCGAACGGGCTGATCGGGCCTTCCTGCAAGGGGAACTCGACGCCGCCGCGCGGATCCAGACAGCCCTGCTGCCACCGCGCAGGTTCAGCAAGGACGGCAAAGTCGATCTGGCCTGCTATATGGACCCGGCGCGCACGATCGGCGGCGACTTCTACGACCATATGCTGATCGACGACCGGCACCTGTTCTTCCTGGTGGCCGATGTCTCGGGCAAGGGCGCCGATGCCTCGCAGTTCATGCTGCTGTCCAAGACACTTTGGAAAAGCATCGCCCTGCGCACGGGCAGCGCGCTGGATCGCATCCAGCTTGATGCAAACAGCGAGATCACGCGCGAGAACACCGCTATGATGTTCGTGACCGGGCTGGTCGGTATCCTGGACCTGGACACGGGTGAGTTGAGTTATTCTTCGGCCGGGCACGACGCGCCCTATCTGTTCGCCGACGACAAGGTTCCACAGCAACTGGATGCCTTTGCCGGTCCACCGGCGGGGCTGGTCGACGGGATGGATTTCCCGGTCGGACACGTGACACTGGCGCCCGGTGACAGGCTTTGCATCTTCACGGACGGGGTGACCGAGGCGATGGATGACGACCGCGATCTTTATGGCCTGGAGCGGCTGGAGGCGGCGTTGGGGACGGCTCCGCCAGGGCTCGACAGTTCGGCCCTGGTCGACCACGTCGTCGGAAATGTCAGGACATTCGCGGGGGCTGCCGAACAGTCCGATGACATCACGCTCATGGTGATCTCGTTCAGCTAGACCTTGCCGCACAGCTGAAGCCGAGAATGCCGCATCGCCGCACGGGCTGGTCATTGTTCAAATCGCCGATTATGAACGCGCACCGCCCCGAGACGAGGTTTCGCCTGCATGCCGCGCATTGTTCATTTCCTGTTGCACGTCCCGAAATGCGCGGGAACGACGGTCGAGGCGCACTTCCGCACGCACCTGCGGGACAGGTTCCTGATCGCCCCGCGCTGGGAGAGCATTCTACGCAATTTCATCGGCAATCGGTATCCGGATCTGACGGCCACCGGACTTGCCGATGTTCAGGTCGCGTCGGGCCACTCGCTGAACGTTGCCATGAAGACCCTGTTTCCTGGGGCCGAGATCCGCGAGTCCGTCCTGCTGCGGGATCCGGTCGGCTATCTGCTGAGTTTCTACAACTACCGCTGGACCCGGTTCGACGAAGGATGGGGCGGCGAGCCGCCTCCGTTCGATCGTTGGTATGCCGCGCAGCGCCGAAACCCGATCAGCCGCTTCCTGCTGACGCGCTACTTCGATCAGGCGGTGCCCGCGCTTTACCGTCTGTCCTCGGCCGACAGGCTTTCGCTCCTCGAAGACCGCCTGCACCGGTTTCATTTCGTGGGGGGCTACCGGCGCGCGGATGAAATGGTCGGGCGGATCAGCGAAGAACTCGCGATCCCGACCGATGTCGCCGCCCAGAACGTCACGCCGAGCCGCAAACTGATCGCGGCAGATCTTTCGACCGCGATGCGCCAACGGATCGAGGACGAAAATGCGCTCGATCAGACGCTGTTCGACCGCTGGGCGGATCGCGGTTGGGAGAACGCCGATCTCCCCGACGCGCCAGCGCTGCCGCGGGCCGATCATGCGCGCTATCTGGCGGGCGATATCTCGACAGGTGTGCTGAAAAAGTTCCTGCCGTGACCGGTGTCTCTCCGGACCACCGCTAAACCCTTGAGAATGGGCGGAACCGCGCCCATAACCTCACCATCTCTGAACACACACAGGCACGGATATGGACCCCTCGATCTGGTGGAGCATCGCGATCATTCTGACGCTGCTCTGTCTTTCCGCCTTCTTCTCGGGCTCGGAGACGGCGCTGACAGCCGTCAACCGGGCCAGCATGCACAGGATGGCGGCCCAGGGATCCAAGGGCGCGAAGACCGCCCTGGACCTGACCGATGACAATGAGCGCCTGATCGGCGCGATTTTGCTCGGCAACAATCTGGTCAACATTCTGGCGGCGTCGCTGGCAACCGCGGCCTTCACGATGCTGTTCGGCGAGTCCGGTGTTGCGTGGGCGACGCTGGTCATGACCCTGCTGGTGCTGATCTTCGCCGAGGTTCTGCCGAAGACCTATGCCATCACCAATCCCGAGACGGCCGCCGTGCGCGTCGCACCGATCATCCGCGTCCTGGTCCGCGTGCTTGCGCCGATCGTGAGGACGATCCAGCTGATCGTGCGCAGTGCCTTGGGCATCCTCGGCGTATCGACCGACCCGGATGCCCACGTCATGGCGCCCGCCGAGCAGATCAAGGGCACGATCGATCTGCACCACTCCGAAGGCAGCGTCGACAAGATCGATCGTGACAGGTTGCTGGCGGCGCTGGATCTGAAAGACCGCGAGGTCGCCGAGGTCATGCGCCACCGGTCGGACATCCAGTCGATCTCGGCCGATGAACCGCCCGAGGATATCCTCGCCTTCTGTCTGGAAAGCCCGCACACGCGCATCCCGCTGTGGCGCGGCGAGCCGGAGAACATCATCGGCGTCTTGCACGCCAAGGATCTGCTGCGGGCCGAGTACAAACTGGTACGGCAGGCCAGCGATCCCGAAGCGGCATTGAAATCGCTCGAGCTCATGAGCGTCGCGATGAAACCCTGGTTCGTGCCGGACACGCGCCCGCTGGATGACCTGCTGCGCGCCTTCCTGCGGCGCAAGACGCACTTCGCGCTGGTCGTCGACGAATACGGCGTCCTGCAGGGACTGGTCACGCTGGAGGACATCATCGAGGAGATTGTCGGCGACATCACCGACGAGCACGACGTCGATGCCGAGGGTCTGATCCGTGAAGCCGATGGCGCCTTCGTCATGCCCGGGGCGATGACGATCCGCGACCTGAACCGGGCGCTGGACTGGGAGCTGCCGGACGAAGAAGCGACGACAGTCGCCGGGCTGATGATCCATGAGGCGCAAACGATCCCGACCGAGGGCCAGGTTTTCGCCTTCCACGGGATCCGGTTCGAAGTGCTGGAACGCACGCGCCACCAGATCACGCGCCTGCGGCTCAGACCCTTGATGCGCACATCGGCGCTCGCGAAGGCACCCTGACCGGAAAGGCGCGTTCCGAAGGTGAGTGCCTGGAGTTCGAAGGCGCGGTTTGATCGGCGGCGGCTTTTGGAACGTCTCGACTTATCTGTGACCTTGCCCCGTGATCCCGGACCGGGGGCTTATTCGATCAAGCGACCATTTTGCTGGTCATGTCCATCCTTGCTTGTGCGGGCGTTCGGTAGCCGATGCTCGAATGCCGCCGCTGCCGGTTGTAGAAAATCTCGATATACTCGGAGAGCGCCGCGCGGGCTTGGCACCGGGTCCGGAACTGTACACGGTGGACCATCTCGGTTTTCAGCGCGCCGAAGACGCTTTCCATGGGCGCGTTGTCGAGACAGTTGCCCTTCCGGCTTATCGACGTGGTGACGCCATGTAAGTCGAGCAGCTTTTGATATTCGCCGCAGGCGTGTTGGGCGCCTCTGTCGCTGTGATGGATCAGACCTTTTGGCGGACGCCGGTTGCGGATGGCCATCTTGAGCGCATCTTCGCAGAGGGTGCTTTTCAGGCGCTCCGACATCGACCAGCCCACGATCTCCATCGTGCCCAAGTCCGTCACCGCCGCCAAGTAGAGCCAGCCTTCGCCCGGAGGGAGCGAGCCTTGTTGCGCCATTGGTCCGAGCGACAATGGCGAGCGGGATATCGGCCAGCCAGACGGTGTCGTGTGCCGTGATTTCGAAGTTGCGGTCCATAGTTCCTCCCGCCTGTGACGGCACAGTAATGCACCATCACACTCTGGGACTAAACATCTAGGCGGGCAAATACTGTTCTGTTTCATAAACTTGGCGACGAGCTTGCGTGACACGCGATGACCCCGGCCTTGCAACTCGGCGTGGATCCTGGGCGCACCGAAGCGCCGCTTGCTCTCATCGAATCGACTTGATCTCCTCAATCAGGGCCACGTGCCTGGCTGCACGTGATGCCCGTTCTGGGGCCGTGCGTTGCCAGTTGTGAAACCAGCTCCGGCTGACGCCAAGGACGCGGCAGAGCAGCCGGATCGAAGGATGGCCAACGTGCGCAGCGATGAATGCAAGACGCGCAATCACGTCTTCGCCGCCCACTGAGCGAAAAAAGCCGAGGCCTTTCTCATGACCTCATTTTCTTCCTTCAATCGCTTGTTATCGCGACGTCGTTGCGCCAACTCCGCAGCCTCGGCCTTACTCTGAGCCAATGCGGCAGCCGATCCCGTGGCCAGTCGTTCAAGGTGCCAAGTCTTCCGTTGCCAAGCCTTCAGTTGACCAGAAGTTACGCACAACTCGCCCGCCAGGCTGGCATAGGTCACCCCGTCTTCCGACAAGCGCGCCACCGCCTGCTCCTTGTACTCTGACGTGAACCGCGGTCTCGTCTACTTCACCGTCATGGTCTCCCGTTCCAGAGGGTACTTTAACCCCTGGGCCGGGATCACGGGGTAAGGTCATCGCAGATCTGCCGCTCTATGTGGACCACCCGCTTTTCGCCGGGCGCGATGGCTCTGATCGCGATCAGCGGTATCAAGTGTTCGGTGTGCGTTGCCGCATCACCGAGTTTGTCACGCCGACCCGTCTCAAGGGCGGCAAGACCGGGCTGATCAACACAGCGGGGTGCGATGGCGTGTCCGGTGGGTCCGGCGGGCCATTGCTGGTCAGCCGCGACCAAAGCCCAATCCTGGTCGGTCAAATCGCTTGGATACCGGAACTCGTCCCGGTTATGCGGAACTAGAGCAGTATCGTGCCACGGCATGTGGTCCTCCATCTTAGTGACGGAGGCGGTGAATCACAAACCCTTGATATCGCTCAACTCATTTCGGGTCAGATGGGGTGATTGGGGTCTCGGGCCTTGTGGCCGCTCCTTTCAAGATGGTGGAACGTGGTCTGTGTTGAACAGCCACAAGCATCGGAGAGGAGCGACCATGAAATACTATGCCGGACTTGACGTCTCACTGGAAGAGACAGCGATCTGTGTCGTCGATGAGGAAGGCGCGATCGTGCGGGAGGTACGGTAGCGCGCGATCCGGCGTGTCATGAGCTTGATCATCGATACGTGTATGAGCGTCT
>JBCAXJ010000056.1:0-38583 GCA_038534135.1 Pseudomonadota bacterium
TCTTGACGGCCTCGTCGGCGTCCTCGATCAGGCCCATATATCCCGGCACGGTCGACACACCGGCCTCAGACGCCAGTTTCTTCGACGTAATCTTGTCGCCCATCGCCTCGATCGCGCGCTTTGGCGGACCGATGAACGAGACACCGGCGGCGTCGAGCGCTTCGGCAAACTCGGCGCGCTCGGACAGGAACCCATAGCCCGGATGGACCGCCTGGGCGCCGCTGGCCTTGACGGCAGCCATGATCTTGTCGATCACGATATAGGACTGGTTGGCTTGGGGCGGGCCGATGTGGATCGCCTCGTCCGCCATGTCGACATGCAGGGCATTGCGATCGGCGTCCGAATAGACCGCGACGGTCTGAATGCCCATCCGCCGCGCCGTCTTGATCACGCGGCAGGCGATCTCACCCCGATTCGCGATCAGGATCTTGTCGAACATGGCCCTCTCCATCCCCGGCGCGGCGCGCATGGGCGATCCAGCGCGCGCGGTTCTCTGCGCTGTCGAGGACATGAGCAATCCGATCTGCGAGATAGGCGCCATGCCCCGAGCGCGTCTTCAACGTTCCGCCTGCGCGCATAACGGTTCGATGATCATCCGTCGAGACCTGAACGAGGGGCACGAAGCCGCGCGTGGTGCGGCAGGCGCGCCATACATCCTGCCGGATCTGGTGGGCGAGGCGGATCAGGGCTTTTCGAGGGATTGCGCCGGACAGCGTGCGATCGACAGAGACATCCCAGACCGGTTGGTGGTTCCGCGCACGCAACAGCAGGCCGTCTTCGAGATCATCAATGCGCCAGCGGGTCATACCGCTGGCGCATACACGCTTTAAACACGCTACTCAAGCAACTGGGAACGCTCAGTTTCTGCGATAGATAGGCTCGCCCAGATCGAAGTCTTCGGCATCGGTCAGGGCACCTGCCGCGGCGCCGATGGCACCGCCGACGATGACGCCGGACGCCAGGTCGCGTTCTGCGACGCCCGCGGCGAGGGCCCCCGCCGCCGCGCCAAGTGCGCCGCCGGTGACAGCGCGATCCGTCTGGTTCGTACCACAGGCCGCCAAAAGCCCAGCGAGTGTCAGCACAACAATAGTCCCACGCATCCTGCGTCTCCTTTTGCGTTGTTTCGCAAGGTGTTACGTGGAGGTGCGCAGGTTCCGTCGCACACGGAACCGTGATCGCTGTCAGTCTTCGTCGTCAGGCAGCAGGACCATGATGCGCCAGGCAAGCCCGACCATGCCGAACGTGATGCCAAAGAAGAACAGCATCATGAAAAACGCCAGAGCCCCATGCTGCGAGTTCGCGATCAACGTGCCGATCTGCGCGATGTCGAGGTGCTTCATGATCAGCAGGATGACCCAGCCCGCGATGATGCCCTCGGTCGCGCCCAGACCAACGTAGCGTATCAATCTGTAAGGATCGTTGTGCTCTTTCATGCGCTGTCCGGTCGTCTGGCGACGCAATCGATTTCGACCAATGCGCCGACTGCCAATGCCGTGACGCCGACGGTTGTGCGCGCCGGGCGCCTGTCTTCTGGGAAATAGCTTTGATAGGTCTGGTTAAAAGTCTGATAATCGCGTTCGAACTCGGTGAGGTAGCAGCGGCACTGCAAGACATTCTCAAGATCGAGCCCTAATCCATTGAGAACGATGCGCAAATTCTCGATGACACAGTGTGTCTGCGCCGCGATCCCCTCTGGCAATGGATCGTCGGGCGCCTGTGGATCCGTTGGCATCTGCCCGGTCAGCAGCACCCAGCCATCGCTTTCGACAGCATGGCTGAACGGTGCGACGGGGCGTGGTCCGCCGGTGATCATGTGGAAATCGGGCATGTTCGGTCCTTATCTGCGCGGGAGACCACCGCATATTGCATCGCGGACGCGTCCTTTCGCCAACAGAAGTTTGGCCGTTCTGGCAGGGGACTTCCCTGAGGATTCACCACGGGACAAAAATCACGCAATTCTCCATTAACCGGATATCCGCCCGGCAATTGCCCGTCGCCAGCGTCCTACATCTCGCGCCCGGCGGTATACTCTGCCCAACGAATTTTTGCCGTCGCGCCAAGCCAGGCGAGCGGGGCAGGCGGCAGCCGGGCGGGGCTCGCTGTGCCGGACATGAATCCAAGCACATCGCTGTCGTGCCCGAGCGCGAGATCAGCGGCGGCCATTCCCGCCAGTGTGCCCTTCGCCGTGCCAAGCCCGTTCTGGCAGCAGGCGGCGATCAGGCCGGGGGCGGTCTCGCCAAAGGCGGGCGCGTCATTGCGCGAGAGGCAGAGCCGCCCGCCCCAGCGGTACTCCATCGTGACGTTTGCCAGCATCGGGAACCGCGCCGCGAAGGCCCTGTCATGGTCGCGCGCCACGGCGTCGATCCGGGTCCGGTCAACCTCCATGGACGGGTGATAGGTGAACCGGTTGCGCACAACGATCCGGTCGCCGCCCATGCCTGAGATACGGCGCACCGTCGTTCCCATCGGATCGGCGGGCGTTGCAGACCAGACGGGCTGTCCCCCCAGTCGGGTCACCTCATCCGCTGCCAGGGCCCGCGTCATCGAGGCGTAGGTAAAGACGTGGGCGAGGCGCCCCTGGAAAAGCCCGAAGCTTTCGGCGTGGCCGTTCACGGCGAGAACGACTTTCCCGGCGGTCACGGAGCCCGCGGGCGTGGTTGCCCGCCAGCCGGCACCGTCGGCGTCGAGTGCCGTGACCGGAGAGCTTTCGCAGATGTCCACGCGGTTCGAGCGCAGGCCGCCCGCGAGGCCGCGGACAAACATCGCGGGCTGGATGATCGCGGCGTGCGGCGTGTAGAGCCCGCCCTGGTAATAGTCGATGCCCGTGATCGTTCGCATCGTCTCGGCATCATAGATCCTGTAGGGCTCATCGAGCGCTGACAGGTGCCGCGCGTAATCCGCATTGTGTTTCAGACCGCGCGCGCTGGCGGCGGCGTTGATCTTGCCGGAGCGCTGGATCGCCTCCTCTGGTAGGCCAAGGGCTTCGGCGGTCTCCAGCGCGAAATCGATTGCGGCCCGGTTTGCGCTGATCTGTGCGCGGTCCTTGTCCAGCGCGCCGCCATAGTTGTCGGATGCCAGGTCATGCGGCAGGTCGATCATGAAGCCCGAGTTGCGCCCGGCCGGGCCTTCGCCCACGCGCACGGCGTCCAGCACGGCGATCCGAGCTTCCGGCGCGCCCAGGGACAGGCGCCGCGCGGCCGCCAGACCGGCAAATCCCGCCCCGATCACCAGGAAGTCGGCCTGCATGTCGCCATCGACGGGCGTTGGCGGCTGGGGTTCGGGCAGGATCGCGCTCCACGCCGCCGGACCCGGATCGCGCGGGAGCTTGGTCACCTTCATGGCAGGCTCAGCTTTGCCGTGCGGCCGCCGATCTTGCGGCGAAACTTGGCCGGATCGGCCAGGCTCTCGATGAGACCCTCGGTCAACGCGGTGTTGATCCATCCGGGGGCGCCCGCAGTGCAGCGCACCCCGGCCGCGCCCATAACCAGCGCGATCTCTCCGGCCAGATCGCTCATGGGAGCGAGACCAGGAACAATGCGGCGCCGTCGGGATCGTAGATCAGACGGGCAGGGCGGTCGTATAGTTCGACCGGCTGGCAGCCTGTTCCGCCCGCCGCGATTGCGGTGTCCGGGGCGGCGTCGAGGTCGTCCACGGCGAACAAGATGGCCCAGTACTGTTCCTTGCCCCGGATCTCGTCCGGTTGCTGGTAGGCAAAGCACACCGGGTCACCCGTTGCGGTTGCGATCTGCCAGGTGTCGCCGCCGACGTTGCGATACGTCCAGCCGAACAAGGCTTGGTAGAACGGTTGGATGGCAAGGAGGTCGGAGCAGAGGTATGCATGTCCCGCACGCGTGCCGTGGCCGGACGGGGCGGGTGGGCGCAACCCGCCGTGCACGGTGAATCCGGCGCCGAGCGGGTCGCGGATCAGTGCGTAAGCCGGGTCTTCGAGTTCGATGCGTGCGCCGAGCTCCCGGGCCTTTGCCACGGTTCGCGCCACGTTGCCGACCGAGACATAGGACATCCAGAAGGACGGCATCCCGATCTGTCGCATCGTCTCGGGCATCTCGAACAGTGCCGCGATTTGTGTCTCGCCCAGCAGCGCATAGTCGTAATCGTCTGAACCCTCGAACCGCCAACCGAACAGGCGGGAGTAGAACGCCTTGGTGACCTGTGGCCGGAAGGTGCTGAGATCACACCAGGTGAAGCTCGGCTCGGTCGTCATCGCTTAGAACTCGTTGTTCAGCGCGTCTGCCGCCGGGATCTCATGTTCGCGCCGGGCGATGTAGTCGCGGAGGGCTTCGTCTTTCGCGGGTTCGAGCTTGGGCTCCTCATAGGCGTTCAGCAGGGCCTCTGCCTTGTTCAGCGCGCGCTCGGTGATCTCGATCGAGCCTTCGGCGGCCCATTGCTCGATCGAGTTGTTGTCGAACATCTCGGGCATGAAGAACGCCCGCTGGAAGTTGGCCTGCGTGTGCGGGTGGCCGAGGTAGTGGCCGCCGGGGCCGATGTCGCCCACCGCGCTGAGGGCTTCGTCGAAGTCGTCCCAGCGCACGCCCTCGGCCATGCGGTAGGCCATGGCGCATTGTTCTGCGTCGACGATGAACTTGGCGGTGGAGCAGTGCATCCCGGCCTCGTTCCAGCCCGCCGAGTGCCATATGTAATTGGCTCCGGCCAGCATGACGGCCATCAGGGTCGTGGCGGATTCGTAGCCTGCCTGCGCGTCGAAGGTCTTGGCCCCGCCCAGCGTGTTCGAGGTGCGCCACGGCACGCCGTAATGGCGCGCCATCTGGCCGATCATGAAGTTCATGAGACTGATTTCCGGCGTCCCGGCCATCGGGGCACCGGACTTCATCGAGACGGTGCTGAGGTAGTGGCCATAAATCGCCGGGCAGCCCTTGCGGATGACCTGGGTGTAGGCCAGCGCAGACAGAGCTTCGGCGTTCAGCTGCGCGACGGCGGGAGCAGTGGAGGCAGGCGTGTTCGCGCCGCCTAATACGAATGGCGAGCACAGCACCGGCTGGTTGCGCCGGCAGAACGCGCGCATCGCACCCAGCATGACCTCGTCCCAGACGAGCGGCGAGTTGCCGTTGCAGTTGCCGGTCGTGACAGGGTGGGTTTCGAGGTAGTCATCGCCAAACAGGATCGCGCACATGTCCATCACGTCCTCGGCGTTCTTCGGGCTGGTGGTCATGCCCATGAACGTCTTGTCCGAGTGCTTCATCGAGGAATATGTGATCCTCAGGTGGCGCTGACTGATCGGGTGATCGTACGGCTCGACAATGTGGTGCGCGGACGAGTGCAGCGCAGGCAGCATGTGGCTGAGCTTGTGGAAGTTCGCGAGGTCGTCCAGCGTCGGATTGCGGCGTTCGTCGTTCAGGTCGCGCAGATAAGGCGCACCCGTCATCGGCACGAAGATCGAGTGGTCCTTTCCGAATGGCAGGTTGTTGGCGGGGTTTCGCGCGTGATAGGTGAAGGCCTCGGGGATCGTGGCGATCAGGTCCCGGACGAGGCCGCGGTCAAGGTGGACGCGGTCACCGTCCCGGATGTCGGCCCCCGCCTTGCGCCAATCCTCGACGGCAATGGGATCGCGGAAGACGACGCCGACGTTCTCCAGGATGTCCATCGAGGCGGCATCGATCTTCTCGACCTGTTCCGGCGTCATCGGCTCGGTCAGGGGGAGGCGACGCTTCAGGGCAGGGAGCATGTGGGTGTCCACCGCGGTCCGCAGTTCCCGGCGCGAGCCGCGTCCGCCCCGGCGGGTGCGTTTTTCTTCGATGACGGCGGTCATCAACGTCTCCCGAACAAACGACCGAGAAACGACGGAAGGGAAGGTTTCTGAATGACCCTGAATTCGTCTACTTCATCCTGCCCGAGCGCATCTTCATGGCGGAACTTAATCACTTGCGCTGCCAAGTTGAGCGGAACCTCAAAGATGTAGTCACATGGATCTGGGTCGGCTCGCAACTCAGCGAGCCGGGCGTCACGTTCAGCCTTAAAACCCGGTGGCGTTCCACGAACCTCAAGGTGCTCGAGATCCTGATCGGCATCGTGCTCGACCTTCCAGTCGAGATCGCCCGATCGCCAAAACTCAGATGAACAGTACATAACCGTCTCATTGACACGGCAAACGTAAACTGGCGCGTTGTTCGATAGGGTTGCCACAGCTTTCGGGTTTCCCGCGAAGAACTCTTCATTCTCTGACCAAAACAATGTCCAGCCGCTAGATTTAAGGACACCGATCCAATCTCTTCTTTCGGGTGCTTCACGATCTTTTCGCTCGAACTCGATCCCAAAAGCCGATGCTACGGCATCTGGTGCGGCGGTTGTCGCCAGATAGCTGATCCGAAAACCCATCAGTCCAAGCCCTCTCCATCTGCTGGATCCGTCAGATCCACCCATATGGTCTTCAACTCGGTGTATTGGTCATGGGCGTGGACGCCGTTGTCGCGCCCACCGAAGCCGGATTGCTTGTAGCCGCCGAACGGGGTCGAGATGTCGCCCTCGCCATAGCAGTTGACCGTCACGGTGCCTGCCTTGATGGCGCGCGCTGCCCGGATCGCCTGCCGACCGTTGGCGCTGAACACCGAAGCGGTAAGCCCGTAGTCCGTATCGTTGGCCACCGCGATGGCTTCCTCGGTCGAGGCAACCTCGATCACCGTGAGGACAGGGCCGAAGATCTCCTCGCGGGCCAGCTTGTCGCCGGGTTTGGCCTCGTAGATCGTCGGCGGGACGAAGGGGCCGTCGGCCTTGCCTCCGGTTACGGCGCCTTTCTTGAGGTAGGACTTCACCTTTTTCAGGTGGTCCGCATCGATCAGCGCGCCCAGCGATGTCACAGGGTCCAGCGGATCGCCAACGCGCCAGAGCTTCACGCGGGCCAGAATGCGATTCATAAGGTCGGCCTTGGCCGCCTTGTGGACGATCAGGCGCGAGGCGGCGGAGCAATTCTCGCCCATGTTCCAGAAGGCGGCATTGACGACATGTTCGGCAACGAGATCCAGATGCTCGGCGTCCTCCAGCACGACAGCCGGGTTCTTGCCGCCGCATTCCAGCACGACTTTCTTGAGGTTCGACTCCGCCGCGTAGCGCAGAAAACGCCGGCCCGTTTCGGTCGAGCCGGTGAAGCTGATCATGTCGACGCCCGGGTGCTTGCCCAGCGGTTCGCCGACGCTCGGCCCATCGCCTGGAAGAACCTGAAGCACGCCGCGCGGGATGCCTGCCTCGTGCGCCAGTTCGGCAACGCGAAGGGCTGTCATCGAGGTCTGCTCGGCCGGTTTGACGATCACGGAACATCCTGCGGCCAGCGCCGGGCCGATCTTCCATGCCAGCATCAGGATCGGAAAGTTCCAGGGCAGCACCGCGCCGACCACGCCGATGGGTTCGCGCACGATAATTGCAACCGCATCTTCCCCGGCGGGTGCGGTCTGGTCGTAGATCTTGTCCACGGCCTCGGCGTGCCAGCGGATCGTGTTGATCGCCTCGGGCACGTCGATGCCCTCGCAATCGGCGATGGGTTTGCCGGATTCGAGGCTTTCCATCACCGCCAGTTCGTGGCGGTTGCGGTGCATCAGCTTGGCAAGCTCGCGCAGGATGTCCTTGCGCTCGGAGGGGTGCAACTTCGCCCACCCGCCACTGTCGAAGGCTTCTCGTGCCTTGCCGACGGCGAAATTCACATCCGCCGCGTTGCAGGCGGCGATGTCGGCCAGCTTCTCGCCGGTGGCAGGGTTCAACGTGGTGAGTTTGGCGCCCTTGCCCTTGCGAAACTTGCCATCGACGAACGCCGCGCGTGGCAGATCCAGCGAAGATGCGATCGCTGCGTAATCTTCTCGGGTGAGCAGGTCGGGATCGGATGCGCTCATTTGCCTGCCCCCTTCGTATTGTGGCTGCGTTCGATGGCGTCGATCGTCGTGTTCATCACCTGCACGACCTGATCGAAGTCGCGCTTCTCGTCCGGGTTCAATCCCATGAGCGGTCGCCTTGGTGGGCCGCATTCGATGCCGCGTCCTGTCATGCCGTACTTGATGCACTGGACGAATTTGCCGCCCTGCTCGAGCACGCGCATCAACGGCAGCATGGCCGTCATGATCGCGCGGCCCTTGTCGAAATCCTTCTCGACAGCGCAGGCGCGGTACATCGCCAGGTGCGCTTCCGGTGCGAAGTTCGAGCCAGCACAGGTCCACGAGGTCGCGCCCCAGGCGAAGAACTCCAACGCCTGGTCGTCCATTCCGCAAGACAGTTCGATGTGCGGGTAGTCGCGCGCCAGCATGTGCAGGCGGTTGGGATCGCCCGAGCTTTCCTTGATGGACTTGAAGTTCGGCGAGCGACCAAGGCGGTCCAGCGTGTCCTCGTCCATGTTGACCGACATGCGGCCCGGGTAGTTGTAGAGCAACACCGGCAGGTCGGCCGCGCGGTCGATGGCAAGCGCATGCAGGGCGATCTCGCGGCCCGTGGGATAAGCGTAGGGCGGCGTGGTGATCAGGATCGCATCTGCGCCGATCTCGCGGGCGGCTTTCGCATATTCAATGGAATCCTCGGTCCGGATCGCGCCCGTGCCGACGATCAGCGGCAGGCGCTTCGCCGTCACGTCGCGGGCGAGCTTCATCAGCTCGAACTGCTCCTCTGCCGTCTGGGCGTAGTATTCGCCGGTCGTGCCGGCGACCAGCGCCGCGTTGATGCCTGCATCGATCAGGAACTCCAGCACCTCGGCGAATTTCTCGCGATCGATGGCGTGGTCCGCGTGATGCGGCGTCACCACGGGCGTGATGATGCCCTCAAACTGCATTGCGCTTCTCCGAGAGTTGGATGACGTCGATGGGGAGCGGGTCGGGCCGCACGAAGCGTTCCATCCGGTCGCGTGACAGGGTCCAGTGGTCCAGCGTCAACTCGACCATCACACCGCTTTCGCCTGCTTCCAGTGCTGCGATCATCGCGTCGTGCTGTTCCGAGGCCCGGCGCACGGCGAGCGACTCTGCGACCGAGGCCGGGCGATAGAACACCTGGCCCAGCCGGGTATGGTCGATCAGCAGCCGGTTCAGGCTGGCCGTCAGATAGGCATTGCCCGCCATTTCGCCAATCAGTTCGTGGAAGCGATGGTTCCGCAGGGCCATCTCGCCACCATCGTTGGCGCCCACGGCTGCGGCGAAGCTGATCTGGACGTCTTTCAGGCTGTCCAGTTGCGCCGTGGTCCGGTTCTCTGCCGCCAGTCGCGCGACGCTGGAGTAGATCAGGGGCGCTGTCTGGAAGAAGGTGCGCAGCGTGCCGAGGTCCATCGACGCGACCTTGGCGCCGCGGTTTTCTGACAGCTCGACAAAGCCTTCGCCAGCAAGCCTTTGGAACACCTCGCGCAGCGGGGTGCGCGAGACGCCATATGCCTCGGAGAGTGCCGTCTCGTCCAGATCGGTGCCGGGCGCGATCTCGGTCGCCAGAATGCGGCGGCGCAGATCGTGCAGGCACTGGAGCTTGGGTGTCGGTTTCATGAGTCGCAACTTTATTGTATGCAAGATGCATACATCAAGAATTGCGATGGCTGTCAATCAGGTTTCTGTGGTGGTGGTCGCTGGCCTGTTCTCTGACTGTGCGGTAAGGTCTGCTCAACGGAACGGGAGGGCTTCATGAGCTACACGCTGGAGGAGATGGCGGAGGACCTGCGCGCCGTGCTGGCAGGCGGTTCGGCGGAAGCGGCCTCGGCCAAGCTTTGCGGTATTGTCAGCCGGGCGCTGAACGACGATGCGTTTGTCGCGCAGCACCTGCCGGACCGGGCCGAGGGCGAGCACCCGCGCGCGGTGCTGTTCGAAGACCCCGATCTTGGGTTCTGCATCTGCGGGCACGTCTATGTGGGCGCTGCGGAATCCGGGCCGCACGACCACGGATCGAGCTGGGCGATCTACGGTCAGGCGAGCGGCGAGACCGAGATGACCGACTGGACGATAACCGAGCCAGGGATGGGCGATGCCGCGTCCAAGGTCGTGCCGGCGCGAACCTACACGCTGACACGCGGCGATGCGCACTTCTACGGCGTCGGTGTGGTCCACTCGCCAAAGCGGGTTGCATCGACGCGGCTGGTAAGGGTCGAGGGCGCGAACCTCGACCATATTCAACGATCTAACATCGAGGCCGCCTGAGGGCGTCAGATCCGGAACACCGCCCGCTCATCCGCATCGAGTTGATCCACCAGGGCGATCTCCCAGGCGAGGTATTGGCGCGAGGCATCCAGGTTGCCCGCGTGCCGTCCATGCGTGAACGACAGGAAATCGATGCGCTCGGCGTCGGTCGGGAGGTCTGGCGTGGTGATGAGGGTCAACCCCGCCTCGGCCCACTGGGCGGACGCGGTCGCGAGCAGCGTAACCTCGGTGCAACCGCGTTCGCGCAGATCTAGGGATGCGAGTTGCGCAATCTCTGGTGAGGCGGCGATGAGCACTGTCGGGTCAGAACCATCAGGCAAGACAGGGCGTGTCGTCCAGATCGCGCCATCGATGTGACCGGCGCGATAGTCGGTCGAAGATCTGAGATCCAGCATCCGAAGCTTGGACAGACGGGACGCGAGGTCTTGCGCGGTGATGCCAGGCAGAGTGGGCAGATCGGGCGTCAGGTGTGCTGTGTTCGCTTGCACGCCCGCGAGTGCGTCGATCCCGTCTTCCAGAGTATATGCCGTGTGGCCGAGCCGCCGGAGCCAGGTGGCAACCACGGGCGCGCGGACGCCCTCGGTGTCGAGCACGACGATCCGTGCGTTGCGGACGCCAATCCACTGGTCCGTCGCCTGGACCAGTTGCCCGCCCGGCACGTGGCCGACGTCGTGGCGGGCCAGAACGGCACGGCGGGTGTCCGGGTCGTTCTCCCGTTCCTCGGCTGTGCGTACATCCAGCAGATAGGTCGTCTGCGTCTGGTCCGTCAGCCATCCGGAAAGGGTTTGGGGCGGGACGGTCTCGACACCATGGCGTGCGGCAAGATCCGATGCCTTGGCGCGTTGTTCGCCGGGTTCGGCCGGGGCGCCCGGCAATGTTCCGTTGGCCCCGCGCTCCAACGCGAGCCCTGCAAGAACCCAGCCTTGCGTGCCATTCTCCATGGCGTAGACCGGGTTCGGCACGCCCATATCGATCAGCGTCTGCGCCCCGATGATCGACCGGGTGCGCCCGGCGCAATTGACGATGATCGTCGTCTCTGGGTTCGGTGCGAACTCCCCGACGCGCAAGGCAAGCTCTCCGTTCGGGCAGCATGCGGCGCCGGGGATGTTCATCCTGGCGAACTCTTCCAGCGGGCGGCCGTCGACGATGACCATGTCCGCGCCCTGCGCGCTGCGCTCGGCGATCTCGGCGGCGGGCAGGCGCGGTGTGTCGGCGGCGTGTTCGACCAGTTCTCCGAAGGCCTTTGAGGGTACGTTCACCCCTTCATAAAGCGTATGACCGGCGGCTTCCCACGACGCGACGCCACCCTGCAACCCGTAAACTTGGCTGTACCCCATGCGTTCGGCCCGCGCGGCGGTCTTTGCGGCGATGCCATCGCCGTTGTCGTACAGCACCACGCGCACGGACGGGTTCGGCACCAGCCGGGGCAGGTCGATCTCGAACCGGCTGTAGGGTAGGGGCGCCGAGAACAGGATGTGGCCCAGGACCATCTGGCCGACCTCGCGGACGTCCAGCAGAGCAAGCTCGCCACCGTCGTAGAGCCATTGTCGAAGAGTGTTCGCGTCGATAGTCTGGGCCATGCTTCCCTCCCGCCGTTGTTGGGACATCCTTAGCGGAGAAGCGGCAAACGGAGAAGCGCGGGACTCGGGGCCCCGCGCCATCATCAGGATTTTCGCCGGAGTTACAGCCGATCCTTCAGTGCAATGATCCGCTCGGCGATCGCCTTGCCGTATTCCTCCAGCGCGAAGTGGCCGGTGTCGAGGATGTGGAACTCCAGATCCTTCAGGTCTCGCTTGTAGGGATGCGCGCCTTCTTCCGGGAAGATCGGGTCGTTCTTGCCCCACATCAGCAGTGCTGGCGGCCGGTGCTCGCGGAAGAGCCGTTGCCAGGTCGGGTAGCGCCCGGGGTTCGTGCCGTAATCCAGAAACAGTGCCAACTGGATCTCCTGATTGCCCGGCCGGTCGAGCCCGTATTGCACGTGGGCATAGTTGTCCGCGCTCACCCGTTCGGGGAACTGCATGCCGGTCTGGTACTGCCACTTCGTGCCTTCAATGCCCAGGAACCCGCGCAACAGTGCCGCGGTCTCTTCGGATGGGTCGGCCCAATAGGCGCGCAGCGGATCCCAGAATTCGAGCAGTCCTTCCTCATAGGCATTGCCGTTCTGGATCACGAAGGCCGAGATCCGCTGAGGGTCTGCCTCGAACATCCGGAAGCCCACCGGCGCGCCGTAATCCATCAGGTAGACGGCGAATGTGTCCACGCCCTTGCGGTCGACCAGTTCGGTCATCATCGCCGCGATGGTGTCGAAGGTGTAGTCGAACTCATCGACCAGCGGCATGTCCGACGCGCCGTACCCCGGATAGTCGGGCGCGATCACGTGCCAGTCGTTGGCGATCATCGGGATCAGGTCGCGGAACATGTGGCTGGATGTCGGGAAGCCGTGCAGCAGCAGGATTGTCGGGTTCGCCGGGTCGCCCGCCTCGCGATAGGCAACCTTCACGCCGTCGATGACTTCGCTGCGGTACTTGACCAGGGTGTGGTCCTGGGCGGCTGCGATGTCTTCGGCCAGTGCCGGGGTCGTGGTGACGTGCGAGAGCGCGAGTGTCAGGGCAAGGGCTGACGTCTGTGCCAGAAGTTTCAATGTGCGTGTCATGGGATTGCTCCTTTCGGGTTGGGTTTGGAGGTGAGGGGCGCTTGGGTCAGACAGTTTCGGCCTCGAATTCGGCCAGACGCGCCTTCAACTGCGCGTTCTCATCGGCCAGCCGGGCCATGTCGGCGCGGATCGGAGCAAGCTGGTCCTCGAACTCCTCGACGGTCAGGCGCTGCGGGATGTGCTGCGGACAGTTCCAGTCGAAAGCCTCGACCGTGATGATCACGGCGCGTTCGGGGCGGGCCCGGTAGCCTTCGGGCGTCAGGCGCTCGGCCAGATCAGGGTCGTCGGCGATGTCGACCAGTTTGGCGCGGCCCAGGATCTTGATGCGGCGCCGGTTCGGGTAGTCGATCATGATGATCGCGACGCGGTCGTCCTCGGTCAGGTTGCCAAGGCTGATATACTGGCGGTTGCCGCGGAAATCGGCATAGGCGATGGTCTTCTCGTCCAGCACCTTGACGAAGCCCGCCGGGCCGCCCTTGAACTGGACATAGGGCCAGCCCGTCTCGGACACCGAGGCCTGGTAGAAGCCATCGCGGCCTTCGATGAATTCGGCCTCAGCGGGGCCGATCCGGTCGGCGGTTTCGGCTTCGGGGCTCAGCAACTTGGCATAAGCCTTGGCCGAGCCGAGCCGCTCCTGATGCTGCTGCACCGAGGGCGTGAAGGTCAGTTCCAGAAACTTGCGGGCCATCTGTTCTCTCCCGGTTGATGTTGCTGGGAGGAAGATGACACTTCCGCAGAAAAGATTAATTGGTATAATTCGGCATTGATAATTCCGGAAAATGAAATGGACCGCTTCTCGGAACTCGAAACTTTCGTGGCCGTCGCCGAAGCCGGTGGCTTCAACGCAGCGGCGCGGGCGCTGGGCCGGTCCCCACCATCCGTGACGCGGCTGGTCGCGGGGCTGGAGGACCGGATCGGCACCCGGCTGTTCAACCGGACAACGCGCCAGATTGCGCTGACCGAGGCGGGACAGCGCCTGCTGGCGGACGCGCGGCGGATTCTGGAAGACCTGGCCTCGGCGGAAGCGTCAGCCGCGGGTGCGCATGAGGACCCCCAAGGCGAGTTGACGGTGACGGCGCCCGTGATCTTCGGACGGCGCTATATCGCACCGGTGCTGCGGGCGTTCCTGGACCGGCATTCGCGCGTGACCGGGCGGGCGATCCTGCTCGACCGGGTCGTGGACCTGATCGACGAGGGGATAGATGTTGCCGTGCGGATCGGTGATCTACCGGATTCCAGCCTGACGGCGGTGCGTGTCGGCGATCTGCGCCGCGTGGTCGTGGCGTCGCCCGAATATCTGAAGGCGCACGGGGTGCCACAGCATCCGTCCGATCTGGCGGCGCATCGCATCGTTCTCTCGGCGAGCCTGCAATCTGATCAGGCGTGGGAGTTCCGAGCGGGCACGAGTGTCGTCTCGGTCCCGGTCTCACCCCTGCTGCGGGGTAACAACATCGACATGACGTTGGATGCCGCACGCGAGGGTTGGGCCGTGACGCGCGCCATGTCCTATCAGGTGGCCGATGCTCTTGCGGCGGGAGATCTGATCGAGGTGCTCGCGGATTTCGAGGACCGTCTGGCGCCGATCCATCTGATCCATGCCGAGGGCAGTCTGCGCGCTGCGAAGATCCGTGCCTTTCTGGATTTCGCGGCGAAGGATCTGCGCCAGAAGGCGACGGCATGGATCGCGCGCGGCGGGGCCGGTTGAGCGGGATTGCGGGAACGGGCCAAAATCGGCACGGTCCTGGGGCAGTTCCACGCCGGAGATCTTCATGACCATCGTGCTCGACAGTCTCGCCGACTTCACTCTCGAGGCTGCTAAGGCGGTCGCCTGGAACGGGCGCGGCGTATCGCTCGGGCCCACGGCGCTGGAGGCGATGCGGGCGGCGCGCGCACGGTTCGAGGCCCTGATCGAAAATCCGGAAGTCGTGATCTACGGCGTGACGTCGGGCTACGGACAGCAGGCCAAGATCCGGCTGTCGCCCGAAGAGCGCAAGGTCCATGCCGCCCGGTTGCCGAAGGCGCCTGCCGCGTCCTGGGGCGATCCGCTGCCCGACCGGGTGGCGCGCGGTATCGTCTTCGCGCGCCTGGCGAACTTCGTCGAGGGGCACGCAGCGGTGTCGCCGGATCTTGCGGTCGCGGTCGCGCGCATGCTGGAGGATGCCGAGCAACCTGTAGTTCCTGCGCGGGGGCAGGGCGGTGCGGGCGAGATCCTGTCGCTCTCGCACCTGTTCCTGCCCGTTCTGGCTAAGGTGACGCCCGCCGAGAAGGACGCACTGTCGCTGATCAACGGCTCGCCAGCGGCAACAGGATTGGTCACCGATGCGGCGCTGGCGGCGCGGTCCCGGCTGGAGCTGGCGTGCCAGGTGCTGGCGTTGACCTTCGAGGCGTTCAACGCGCCGCTGACGCATCTCGATCCCGGTCTCGATGCGCTTTGGAACAATCCGCACGATGGCTGGGCGCTGGGGCGCTTGCGCGCGTTGCTGGACGCAGGGCATGGCGGCGCGCGCCGTCCGTATCAGGCACCTGTCAGCTTCCGCATTCTGCCGCGCATTCTGGGGCAGGCGCATCTTGCGACGGAGACCGCAGAAGCGGTGGCGGCGCAGTCGCTGATGGCCGTGACCGACAACCCGGTCGTCCTGCCGCCGGATGCCGGGAACCCGCATGGCCGCGCAATCTCGACAGGTGGGTATCATAACGCACAGGCCCCGATGGCGATGGACCAGATTACCGCGGCCTATGCCAACCTGGCGGTGATCGCAGAGCGGATGTGCGGGAAGATGCTCGACGCGGCGATCTCGCTTCTCCCGGACGAGGTTTACTCCGGACCTCCGGACGGGCGCGGATATCTGGGCTGCCTTCCCATGGCGGCCGCGGGCTACGCCGAGGAAGCCCGCGGTCTTGCCACAGCGACGCTGCTGCCGGGGTCCGAGACGGGTGGGTTCGGCGCGAACGATGTCGCCTCTCCGGTATTCCTCGGCTGGTCCAAGCAGGATCGCGCCGGGATGTTGCTGGAGCACACGCTGGCGAGCCTCGCCCCCATAGCGCTCCGCGCGTTCGATGTGACCGAACGGCCTATCCCGGGCCCGCTTGTCGAACTGGCCGAGCAGACCAGAGCCCGTGTTCCGGATCTAGCGGACGCCGACACGCTCGGCCCGTCTGTCGGCCGTCTTGCCGCGTTCTTCCACGCGACAGTCTTCGGCGGGGCCTGAGGGCGGCGCTTGGCCGATCCGGTCTGAGACCGGCCGACCCGCAAGCACGCCAGAGATGCCGCCTGTCACAGTTGTGCGGTCAAACTGTCTGAAAACCGTAGCACCGGTTAAACACACGCGTCATCGGCGCTGAGTATCCGGCCTCCGCTTGGAGGGCCAGATGACGGCAATCGACGTAAAGAGCGTCTCGAAGACCTTCGGCAATGGCCGCAAGGCGTTGATCGAGGTGTCTCTTAGGATCGAACCTGGCGAGATGGTCGCGCTGATCGGTGCGTCGGGCTCTGGCAAGTCCACTCTGATCCGGCATATCGGCGGGTTGATCACGGCCAATCGCGGTGCCGATGGCGGCGCGTTGAGCGTGCTTGGACAGTCGGTGCAGGCCGGCGGGCGGCTTTCGAACAAGGTCTCGACGGTGCGCCGCCGCCTTGGCGTCATCTTCCAGCAGTTCAACCTTGTGCCGCGCTTGTCCGTGCTGACGAATGTCCTGACCGGGCGGCTCGGCCGGATGCCTCGGCTGCGCGGCACACTGATGGTCTTCAACGAGCATGAGAAGAAGCTGGCGATGCGTGCGCTGACCCGGGTTGGGATCGAGGCAACTGCCCGTCAGCGCGCCGCCACGTTGTCCGGCGGACAGCAGCAGCGCGCGGCGATTGCCCGCTGTCTGGTGCAGGAGGCCGAGGTTCTGCTGGCGGACGAGCCGATCGCGTCGCTTGATCCGGCCTCTGCAAAGCGCGTGATGGAGATCCTGGCCGAGATAAACCGCACCGAGGGCGCGACCATCCTGGTGTCGCTCCACCAGGTTGAATACGCGCGCCGTTACTGCCCGCGCACGGTCGCGATGCGGGACGGGCGCATCGTCTTTGACGGGCCGTCGCGCCAGCTCACCACCGCCTTCCTGCGAGAGATCTACGGCGAGGCCAGCGAAGAGCTGATCCTGCCCGATGCCGACGACTTCTCGGATGCGCCTGCACCCGCGCCCGAACCGGTTCCCGCGTAACCCGATAACCCCACCCGACAGGAGAGACACCCATGAACCTGATCGCACGTGCCGCAGCCACCGTGGCGCTGGCCCTGGGCCTGAGCGCCCCAGCACTGGCCGATGAACGCACCAACCCCGATGAGCTGTACTTCGGCATCCTCTCGACCGAAAGCTCCAGCGCCCAGCGCGAAAAGTGGGGTCCGTTTCTGGAGGCCATGGAGGCGTCGATCGGCATGCCGGTCAAGCCGTTCTTCGCTGCCGACTATGCCGGCGTGATCGAGGGCATGCGCTTCGACAAGGTCGATGTCGTCTGGTACGGCAACAAATCAGCCATGGTCGCTGTCGACCGGGCGGGCGCCGAGATCTTTGCTCAGACGACCGAGTCGACGGGCGATCAGGGCTACTGGTCGGTCATGGTCACGCACAAGGATTCAGGTCTGTCCTATGAAGACGTGATGAAGTGCGAGAAGTCGCTGAACTTCGGCATCGGTGATCCGAACTCGACCTCTGGCTTCCTCGTTCCGTCGACCTTCGTCTTCGCCAAGGAAGGCGTGAACCCTAAGGACTGCTTCAAGACCGTGCGCAACGCCAACCACGAGACTAACCTGATCTCGGTCGCGACCAAGCAGGTCGATGCAGCGGTCGCCTCGTCGACCGGCATGTACTCGCGCCTGAAGACCGCCAAGCCGGAACTCTTCGCTGAGCTGAAGGAAATCTGGCGCTCTCCGCTGATCGCGTCGGACCCGATGGCCTGGCGCCCGGAACTGAATGACGAGTTGAAGGGCAAGCTGATGCACTTCTTCATGAGCTATGGCCGCCACGGCACGGACGCCGAAGTCAAAGCAGCGCGCGAGGCGCTGGCGCTCATCGACATGGGTCCGTTCATCCCGTCTTCGAACGCACAGCTCTGGCCGTTCTACGAGATGGACCAGATCCGTCAAAAGATGTCGATCCAGGGTGACGAGACCTATTCGGCCGAGGAGAAAGCCGAGAAGATCACGGCCATCGACGCCAAGATCGAAGACATCCGCGCCGCGGCGGCTGCCCGCCCGCGCAAATAAGCGCCACTTGCACCGCGCTGTCCCGGGCGAAGACCCGGGACCGCTGAGAGCGTGTGGGCGGTCCCGGGTCAAGCCCGGGACGGTCCAAGACTAAAAGCGGCAAATTGTCTTCAGGCCGCACCCCCGCCGATCGGATCCACCATGACCACGACCGCTCCGACGCTCGATGACATCGAGGTGCCGCGCCGCACGATGAAGGAGCAGGCGTTCGATGTGCTTCTCTGGGGCGCATTCGTCGGGTTGCTGATCTGGAGCTTCGTGCCGTCCGACATGCACCGCTTTGGCCAGGTGCTGTTCGGGTCGGACAACATGGCGCTGCTGCTCGAGGATTTCTTCGAGCCCAATTTCCGCTACTGGCGCAGCTATCTCGAACTGATGCTGGAATCGGTGCAGATGGCGGTCTGGGGGTCGTTCCTCTCGGTCCTGCTGGCCGTGCCGTTCGGGCTTCTGTCCTCGACGAATCTCGCACCCGCCTGGGTCGTCTTCCCGGTGCGCCGCCTGATGGATGCGTTCCGTGCGATCAACGAATTGGTCTTCGCGCTGATCTTTGTCGCCGCGGTCGGGCTGGGCCCGCTGGCAGGCGTGATGGCCCTGACCATCCACACCACGGGCACGCTGGCGAAACTGTTCTCGGAAGCCGTCGAGGCGATCGATCCCCGCCCCGTCGAAGGTATCCGGGCCACCGGGTCATCGCGCCTGCAAGAGATCGTCTACGGCGTGGTCCCGCAGGTCTTGCCGCTCTGGATCTCGTTCTCGCTCTACCGGTTCGAGGCCAACATCCGTTCGGCCACGGTGCTGGGGATTGTGGGGGCGGGCGGTATCGGCATGTCGTTGTCGGAATCGCTGCGCGGCTTTGACTATGCCTCGGGCGCTGCGATTCTGTTGATCATCCTCGCGACGGTCTCGATCTTCGACATTTTTGGCACGCTGCTCAGGCGCGTGGTGATCGATGGCGAGGACCACGTGCGGTTCGTCGCCTACTTCGCCGCGCTGACCGGGGTGATCGTTCTGATCGAATTGATCCTGGCCGGCGTGATCGCAATTTAGGCTGGTGCTGAACCCCGGCGCTTAAGCGATTAACCATACTCGAAAAAACTTTAGAGACATCTGACTCAAATCCAACTTTTGTGTAAGTTGTGTATGAGCGAGGAGTGACTGCACGACTTTGGGTGGGTCCGTGGGGACGCACAAGCCCGGCCCGCATGGCGCGGATCGGCGCACGTCAGACATAGGGTCATTCCAAACAGGAACGGATGTCGCACGCTTGGACGCGTGGCGGCTGGTTGTGCGTCGGGGGACGTCATGGCGACGATATTTCAGGAATCGTTCGAAACGGACGGCAACGGTACGCGCTATACCTTGTCGATCCCGGAGTTCACCGGGGACGTCTCGGCAATCGGCGCGGGCGACTACTTCACACGGTCCGACGACATATCGCCAGTCCTGCACGGCAACTACCTGGGCGCGGACGGCGATTTCTTCTTCGCAGCCAACGACACCAACGGCAACAGCACCGGACTGGATGTACAGTCTGTCCTGATCGAGGATATCGACATCTCGGGTTTCACGAACCTGAGTTTCTCGGGTCTGTTCGCCGAGCAGAACCAGACAGACCGCGGCAATGGCGGGGCTGATTGGGATGCGAACTCTCTGGTCTATGTCGAGGTCTCGATCGACGACGGGCCACTTGTCAAACTCCTGCAGTTCGCCGCGACCGGGGAAAACACCCCGGTTCAGGTGGATACGGATCTGGACGGCGTTGGCGACGGTCCGTTCCTGGGCGCGACCGCAGGGCTCTCAGTGCTCGAAGAGCACTCTGCGTCTATCGCGGGCACCGGCAATCTGCTCGACCTTCGCATCACGTTCGAGAACCTGCAGGAAGACGACGAGGACATCGCCATCGACAATGTCCGCATCATCGGTACGCCGGAGCCGCAGTTCGCGATCGAAGGCGATCAGTTGGTGTTCGGCAATTTCCAGGCGGACACTCAGTTTGGCGTTGTCGACACTGTCGACGACTTGGTCGGTTCGAGCGCTTCGCCCGGCGTGGGGTTTTCGGTTTTCGGCCGGGATGCGCCATCGCAGCTTTTGCTCGGCGATACGGTGCGCCTGATCCAGGAGGGACCGTCCGGTATCCTGCTGGAGCTTGACCTGACAGTGACATCGACAAATGTTGATGGCGGTCTGGTCCTGCTGACCGGCCCTTCGCTGGATCAGTTCCTTCTGGATGGCATCGTAATCCTGGACGCGCCGCTTGGGTCTTCTCAGACGGTGACGCTGGAGGTTGGCCCATCGACCCCGCCGAACCTGATCGCGAGCTCGCCCGAGAACGGTGATGTCAGCATCGGTGTCGGTGACGAGTACACGCTGACCTTTGACGAGCCGGTTCAGGCGGGCGCCGGGGTCATCCGGATCCACCGCCTGTCCGACGATGTCGTTCTGGAAAGCTTTGATGTCACGTCGGACGTCACCTTTCTGAACGCGGATGCATCCTTCACGCCGACATCACTGCCGGGCGGCACGCAGGTCTACGTCACCGTCGATCCCGGCGCGATCCGCGATCTGGACGGTAATCCGTGGCCGGGTATTCCCGGCCCGACCGAATTGAGTTTCAGCACCAATCAGCCGCCGGTCACGACGGACAGTCTGATCATCACGCAGGTCGGCATCACCGAAACGCACACGTTCACCGCAGTCGATCCCGAGGGCGATCCGCTGTCCTTCGCACTCGAGACCCCGCCCGGTGCGGGCAGTGCCAGTGTCGGCGCGACCGGTCTGTTCACCTACACAGCACCATCCCAGACCGGGACCGAGTTCTTCACCTATCTGGCGGATGACGGCCTCAGCGGTGGGGCGAGCGCCCGCGTGGATGTCGAGATCGTCGATGGTCTGACGGGTCTGATCCGGACCGGCACGACCGGCAACGACGTTGTCCGCACGACGACCTTCAACGACAGCATCGCCGCTGCGGACGGGGACGATCTGCTGATTGTCGGAACTGGCGGAGATGACAGCGTCGGCGGCGGCAATGGCGACGATATCTTCCTGCTCGAGAACGCGTCGCCACTGTCCGGCGGCGTCTCAAACACGCTCTCGGGCGAGGCGGATGACGACACGTTCGCCACGTCCGGCACCTTCGAGGTGCAGGGGGCAACCGTTTCGATCGCGGGTGGCTTGGGGCAGGACACTCTTGCGGTCGCGGCCTCGAGCGCCCTGACGGCGACCTCGGGCGCGCTCATCAGCGTAAGCGCAGGCGCGGAGGCCGACACCTTCGACATAGATGGAGACCTTGTCGGCTCTGCTGCCGTCATCAACCTGTCCGGCGATGGCGGCGAAGACGTCTTCGATATTGCGGGCAACACAACGATCTCAGGGGCAAGCGGCGGCCTGAACATCGATGGCGGCACCGAGGACGACACGATTTCGTTGACCGGATCATTGCGCGCCGATCAGGGCGACGTTGCCGTCGATGGCGGGCTCGGGAACGACACGATCGCGCTGACCGGTCCGATCGACATCCTGGATACCACTGTTTCCGTCGTCGGGGATGCCGGGCTAGACCGGATCACGCTGGGTGGCCAGACCGTCTCGATGACAGGCAACGCAACCCTCGCGATCGATGCGGGGGACGATGGCGATACGATCTCCATCACCGGCGGCACGACGTTCTCGGGCGGGTCCGTGCAGATCGACGGCGGGGCCGGGAACGATTCCATTCTGGGAAGCGCCATTCCCGAGTTGGTGGTCGATGCGCAGGTCGATTGGGACGGCGGCGCTGATGACGACAGTCTGACCCTCGCACTCGGCGACATCACGATTTCGGGGTCATCGACGATAAATCTGTCCGGTGGCGCGGGTGAGGATGCCCTGATCGGCGTGTCGGGCGACATCTCGGTGACCGGTGCGGCGCAGGTCAACCTGTTCGGCGACGGCGGGGATGACGTGATGTCGATCATCTCCGGCTCTGGCGTGTCGATCAGCGGAGGCGCGTTCTCGGCCGATGGCGGCGCGGGCAACGACACGATCCTGGGCACGGAAGACACGCTGGATGTCGTCTCGGGCACGATCACCGTGGCGGGCGGTGATGACGACGACACGATCTGGCTGTCCGGACAGGATTCGGTGTCCGGTGTCGGGATCATCTCGGTCACCAGTGGTGAGATCAGCATCGATGGTGGCCGTGGTCAGGATGTGGTCGAACTGTCCGTATCCGATGGCACCGGAGTGCTGCCATCGATTGCACTTGGGTCGTCGGCGACCATCCGGGCGACCGGAGGCGATGACGACGACACGGTGACGATCAGCACCAGCGATATCTCCGTCAGTGGTGGGACCATCGAGCTTGACGGCGGCGCGGGCAACGACACCGTCACCGGCTCAAGCGGATCGCTGTCGATCAGTTCTGGAGACGTGTCGATCGGTGGCGGCGATGGCGAGGACATCGTCGAGGTGTCTTCGACCGGGACCGCAAGTCTTTCCGGCACCGCATCTTTGCACGCGGACGGTGGCGGGGACGATGATCTTGTCGTCATCTCCCGCGGCAGTGTCACGGTTACGGGTGGAGAGATCGAGATCGGCGGCGGCAGCGGCAACGACACGGTCGCGGCCAGCAGCGGCGGACCGGTGCTGCTGAGCGGGGCGTCCATCACGATCGACGGCGGGGACGATGACGACCTCGTCCTGCTGTCCGACATCGCTGTCACCGTGACCAGCGGGGACATCACGCTGTCCGGTGGAACGGGCAGTGACACCATCCGCCTGACGTCCTCGACGGCTCTGATCTCGGCAGGCGTCGGGATCTCATATCTCGGTGGCGGTGGCAGCGACTTCATCACCGGCACCGATTTCGGCGAGAGCTTCGACGGCGGAACGGGCATCGACATCATTCTGGCCGGTGGCGGTGACGACGACGCGAGTGGTGGTGCCGATCCCGATGCGATCGATGGCGGTGCAGGAAACGATACGCTCTCGGGCGAGGGAGGCGAAGACCTGCTGCTCGGCGGAGCGAATGATGACGTTCTGTATGGTGGCGACGACGACGACGTGCTGATCGGTGCCGATGGTACCGATGCCTATTTCGGCGGTGATGGTGTCGACACGGTTCAGTTCTTCGGCAACGCGGCCCTGACGATCGACATGGAAACGCCGGGGAACAATACCGGAGAAGCCGCGGGCGAGGTGTTCTTCAGCGTCGAGAACATCATCGGTGGCAGTGCGGCGTCCAACACGCTCTCGGGCACAAGCGCGAGCAACACACTGACGGGCGGTCAGTCGGGCGACAGCCTCTCGGGCCGGGGCGGCAACGATCTGCTGCTGGGGGGCGTTGGAAACGACACGCTGGACGGCGGGCTCGGCGATGACACGTTCTTCGTGGACAGCGTCGATGACATGGTGATCGAGGATGTGGGCGAGGGATTTGACCGGATCTACACCACGGTCGCGCTCGACCCGTTGGCCGCGAATGTGGAAGCCGCCATTTTGCTTGGAACAGCCAGCCTCGATCTGACGGGCAACGATCAGGACAACTGGCTGATCGGCAATTCCGGAGACAACGTCCTGGCCGGCGGTCTGGGCAGGGACAGGCTCGATGGTGGCGCTGGCAACGACACGCTTGTAAGCGACGCCGGAAACGATCTGCTGGAAGGCGGTGCTGGGGCAGATGTTTTCCGCCTTACGCTTCAGACCGGCGTCGACAAGATCTTCGACTTCGAAGTGGGGGTCGACCAGATCGATCTAACCCTTGTCGGAGATCAGTTTGCCAGCCTGAACATACTGGACGGCTCAAGCGGTGCTCTGGTCTACCATGCGGGCGGCCTTCTTGTCCTCGACGGTATTTCGGCGTCCGCGTTGAGCGCCAGCGATTTCATCGACGCGGCCACGCCGCCAGACCCAAGCTTGATTGTCGGCACGTCGGATGACGACATCCTGTTCGAGATGTTCGGCCCGGCGCGCATCCTGGGTTTGGCGGGCAACGACTATCTCGCGGCCTTCTCGGGTTCGGCAACGCTCGAGGGCGGCGCGGGCGACGACGTCTACTATGTCTACGAGGAAGATACGACGCTGATCGAAGCGGCAGGCGATGGTTTCGACCGGGTCTACACGACGGTCGACCTGGAACTTGCCGACAACATCGAGGACGTCAGGGCGACGGGCGACGCGGATGTCGACGTCACCGGCAATGCGGACATCAACTGGCTGGTCGGCAACAGCGGCGCCAACGCGCTGGTGGGAGAGGCCGGAGCCGATCGCTTGATCGGGCTGGACGGGATGGACACGCTGATCGGCGGTGCTGACAACGATGTGCTTGAAGGCGGCGCCGATGCGGACACATTCGTCTTCCCGGGCGCAGACGGCATCGACCGGATCCTGGATTTCGAACTTGGGACAGATCTGGTCCGGTTCTCGTCTCTCGGACTTTCCTTTGGCGATTTGACGGTGTCCGACCTGGGTGGCGCGGCACTGGTGGACTACGGGTTCGGATTGATCCGCATCGAGAACGTGTCGGCATCGGCCCTTACCGAGGAGGCGTTCGACTTTGCGAACGGGTGAGGTGTCGACTGCGTCCCGACCCCGTCCCCGTCGGCGGTGGGCCCAGACCCTTCGGACGTGAGGGTTCAGTCGAAGTCCTGGATATGCCCCTCGGACCAGGCTTCGAGCACGTTGCGGGCAATCGCACCCTTGCGGGCCGGGCCAATCTTCGGGTGCTGCCCGGCGATCGCCTCGCGCATCTCCGCGCGATCAACCCAGATGCACGCTTCAATCTCGTCGTAGTCGGGCTCCAGCGCGTCGGTCATCGCCTCGGCCACGCAAGCGATCATCAGCGAGGACGGGAACGGCCACGGCTGGCACGCGGCATAGTGCACGCGGCCCACAGGCAGACCCGCCTCCTCCAGAGTCTCGCGGCGCACGGCGGCTTCGATGGTCTCGCCCGGCTCCATGAACCCGGCCAGCAGCGACCACATGGTGGGCGGCCAGACCTCCTGCCGTCCGACCAGAGCCTTGTCCTTGTGCAGGATCAGCATGATCACCACGGGATCTGTCCGCGGAAAGTGCATCCCGCCACAGGAAGGGCATTTGCGTCGCCAGCCCGCCTGATCCATCTCGGACCGCTCACCGCATCGCGCGCAGAACTGGTGCGTCCGGTGCCATTCGAAACACCCCTTGCCCGAGGCTGCATCTGCCGCATCCTCCGGCTCAAGCTCGGCCATGATCGAGCGCAGATCGATGAACTTGTGTGCCTCGGGCAGGGATGGGTGCACGTTCTCGGTCCGGTCGACCCATTGGCGCATTCCCTCGGCATCGGCGTTCGGATCTTCCCAGGCGGAGACGTCCACGGCAAAGCGTCCCTTTCCGTCCAGCAGTCCCAGCAGCACCGGCGGCTCGGTCGTCTCGGCCAGGATCGGCGCATCCGCCGTCAGCCAGCTCAACCTGGGTCCGGCATCGCCCAGCCGGAACAGCGGCTTGCCGCGCCAGAACGGCGTTACCCGTGCGCCGGCGTCGTTCCACAACGCCTGCACCTTGGCCGGATCCTCGCGCGTGGTCGAGCCACGGTCCAGCGTCGCACCGCCCGGACCGTTGAACGTAATGGAGAACTCGTCGATCATCTGCCTGCTCCCTGCTCGCCCCCTCATGCCGGGATTCGTCCGGCCGGGCAATCAGGGGAGTGCTGTTTTCCAGGGCGCAAAGCTGTCTTCTTCAGAACGCCGTTGTCGGCCGCGACCGCTTCGGTCACCATTACCAGACGGAGGACACGCGATGCAGGATCCGCAAACCATCACGGGCTGGCACGCCCACGTCTATTTCTCGCCCGATCAGGTCACACAGGCCCGGATGATCTGCGAAGCGGTGCGGGACAGGTTCGATGTCCAGATGGGTCGCATGCATATCGATCCGATCGGCCCACATCCCATTGGCTCGTGCCAATTGACCGTGCCGCCAGAGAAGTTCGCAGATGTGATCGCATGGCTTGCGTTGAACCGCGATGGTCTAACCGTGTTCACGCATGCAGAGACAGGCGATGTCTTCGCCGATCACACCGAGCACGTCATCTGGCTGGGCGAGAGCCAGCCGCTGCGCCTGGATGTGCTGCGGGATGTGTTGAGCCGTTCGAACAGCGCCTGACGCCCCGGCTGTGCGCTGCGCTGTCCCGTGCGCGGTGCGGCATGAAATGCTGCGCCGCAGACCCGGGACCGCTGAGGCGCTTGACCATACACTTGGAGTGGTCCCGGACGCGCCCCGAAATGCATTATTCTGCCTGAAGCGCAGGCGACAGGAACTCGACGCTGACCTTTGCCGGGATCTTCCAGGCATCTCCCTGATTGTAGTTCCCGGCAAAGACGACAAAGACCAGCTTCAGCGCCTCGTTCACCGACATGCGCTGCCCTCCGTTTCCGAAGGCCGCGACCCAGGGCGGCGCGTCGTCGCCAGGGGGCATCCACCAGAAGTAGCCATAGTTCAGCTCTCCGGTCGAGGTGTGCGGCGCCATCGAGACCGCGAGCCACTCCTTGGGCACCACCTGCACGCCGCCTGCCATGCCGCCGTCCAGGATCATCTGTCCGATCCGCGCCAAGTCGTGGATGTTCAACCGCAGGCCCGAGGCCGCCGCCGGTTCCTCTGGCGTCCGGCCAAGCCATCCCCAATCGGTGATCCCAAGTGGCTTGAACAGCTTCTCGGCCATGTAGAGATCCAAGCGTTGCCCCGTCCCCTTGGTGATCAGCCGCTCGATCAGCGTCGTCGCCCCGCCGGTGTAATTCCAAATCTCGCCCGGTGGGCCGACGATCTCTTGCTCCAGCGCGAAGCGATAGCGGTCCGGCGCATACTCCATCGCCACTTCGCTGTTGCGCTGGTCGACATAGCCGCTGGTCTCGTCCCATTTCAGGCCGGTGCGCATCGTCAGCGCATCCTCGATGGTGATCTTCTGGCGCGCGGGATCCGCGGCCAGATCCGGATATTCCGGGAACTGCGCAACCAGCGAGGCGTCGACCGGGGGCACCTTCCCCTCGGCCAGCGCGATCCCGTAGATCAGGCTCACCAGGCTTTTGGTCACCGAGCGCAGATCATGCAGCGTATCCGGCCCGTGCTGGCGTACGCCGTGGCTCACGCCCCAGGACTCGTCCTCTCCCGCGAAATGGGTCTCGGCAAAGATCTCGCCATCCTTCAGGACCAACACCGAGTGCAGACCTTCCAACGCGCCCGCCGCGAACGCGGCCTTCAGCTTGGCTTCCATCTCCGCCCCTCCCGCGATCGCAATCGAGGTCGACAGCATCCACGCCGTCGCCGTTGAAGACACGCCGTGCATCGCCGCCTCCCTGTCCGGTCGCCGAAAGCCTGCCTGAAAATTCAGCCAAAAATCAACGGCCCGTTCGCAGTATTTGCCAAGCAAGCCCTGACTGGCCTATAGCCAGCGAAACACCTGCTCCGCCGACAGGAGGCCGCGATGAAAGACATTCTCAACGAACTCGAAACCCGCCGCGACGAGGCCCGTCTGGGCGGCGGCCAGCGCCGGATCGACAGCCAGCACGCCAAGGGTAAGCTGACCGCGCGTGAGCGGATCGAGCTGCTGCTGGACGAAGGCTCGTTCGAGGAATTCGACATGTTCGTCGCGCATCGCTGCACGGATTTCGGCATGGAGAACCAGAAATACCCTGGCGACGGCGTCGTCACCGGCTGGGGCACCGTGAACGGGCGGCAGGTCTATGTGTTCAGCCAGGACTTCACCGTGCTCGGCGGCTCGCTGTCGGAAACCCACGCCCAGAAGATCTGCAAGGTCATGGACATGGCCATGCGCGTCGGCGCGCCGGTCATTGGACTGAACGATTCCGGCGGCGCGCGTATTCAGGAAGGCGTCGCCTCGCTGGCGGGCTATGCCGATGTCTTCCAGAAGAACATCCTCGCCTCTGGCGTGGTCCCGCAGATCTCGGTCGTCATGGGCCCCTGCGCAGGTGGTGCTGTCTACTCGCCCGCCATGACGGACTTCATCTTCATGGTGCGCGACTCGTCCTATATGTTCGTGACCGGTCCGGATGTCGTGAAGACGGTCACCAACGAGGTCGTCACCGCCGAGGAACTGGGCGGGGCCAAGACCCACACCTCGAAATCCTCGGTCGCCGATGGTGCGTTCGAGAACGATGTCGAAGCGCTGGCCGAGATCCGCCGCCTGATCGACTTCCTGCCGCTCTCGAACCGAGCGGACCTGCCAGAGCGCCCGTTCTTCGACGATGCAGCACGCGCCGACACTTCGTTGGATACGCTGATCCCGGACAACCCGAACCAGCCCTATGACATGAAGGAGCTGATCCTGAAGACCGCCGACGAGGGCGATTTCTTCGAGATCCAGCGGGACTTCGCGGGCAACATCCTGACGGGCTTCATCCGGCTCGAGGGCCGCCCGGTTGGCGTTGTCGCCAACCAGCCGATGGTGCTGGCCGGGTGCCTGGACATTGACTCGTCACGCAAGGCCGCCCGCTTCGTGCGCTTCTGCGACTGCTTCAACATCCCGATCCTGACCTTCGTCGACGTGCCGGGCTTCCTGCCGGGCACCTCCCAGGAATACGGCGGCGTCATCAAGCACGGCGCCAAGCTGCTGTTCGCGTATGGCGAGGCGACGGTGCCCAAGGTGACCGTGATCACCCGCAAGGCCTATGGCGGAGCCTACGACGTGATGGCCTCCAAGCACCTGCGCGGCGACATGAACTATGCCTGGCCGACCGCCGAGATCGCCGTGATGGGCGCCAAGGGTGCGACCGAGATCATCCACCGCGCGGATCTGGGGGATGCGGACAAGATCGCCCAGCACACAGCGGATTACGAGGATCGCTTCGCCAACCCGTTCGTCGCCGCTGAACGCGGGTTCATCGACGAGGTCATCATGCCTCACTCAACCCGCCGCCGCGTGGCGCGGTCCTTTGCAGCACTGCGGGGGAAACAGTTGGAAAACCCCTGGAAGAAGCACGACAATATTCCTCTATAACGGGCGCCAACGCTCCTCAGATGGCAAGGCTGGCGGTTCCATTTCTAGAGCTATGACAGGGTGGAGCCGCCCCACGTCCATGTGTCGAAGGGGCGGCAAGAACTGAAGGTCTGGTTGGCGGAGGTCCGGATCGCAAGCAACAAACGGTGTTCAGAGCACGAGATTTCCGCCATATTGCGCGTTGTCCGAGACAATCGTGACGCATTCATGGAGGCATGGGATGACCATTGTCGAGATTGATCTGGATGCGATGGAACCGCTCGCGGCGCAGTGCGACGATGCTCATTTGCACGTCACGCTCGCTAGTGGTCAGATCATCACGACACCTCTTTGGTGGTATCCCCGGCTGCAGAGCGCGACACCTGACCAACGGAGTATCATCGAGTTAATGGTCTACGGCATCCACTGGCCTGAGATCGACGAGGACCTGAGCATTGAGGGGATGCTCAAGGGCTGGAGGGCGAAGACCGCAGTGCCGCCGGAAACCATGACGGCTGCCGGGTAGTCGAGAAGCTACTGCGTCATCAATTAAACCGGGAGATCACTGAACTTGTCGAGTTGGGAGTTCTTTGGAGAGAGGGTCAGATTTACCTACGGCAAAGAAAATAGGATCGTTCTTGAGCCGGCACATCATCACTTGTTTGTGGATCTAACCGCCTCGGGGTCTGTGTGGAATGATGATGCTGTTCGTACTCTCTGGAAACTGAAGCCCTACGTTTCGCTTGTGAGCATGTCTGAGCTACGAGAGAGTTTTGACATGCTCAGCTCGATGAATGGGAAACCCAACCATTTCGACGATGAAACCGTTGCGACGGCGAGCATCTCTCTTGATTCGGGCGACTGCTTCATTTCGATAGGGTTTGATGAGGACCACCGGGATCGTGTCTCCAGAGGTCTGGAATTGTTTTGCGCTTGGTCAAAGCCTCGACACTATCGGCTATATCTGCCGAGGCTAATGATCAGGGCAGACGATACTGATTACCCGGCGCCGACACTTTCAGATTTCTTCGACGGAGCACCTGCTGTGTTCGATAACTTCACATTGAGACTGGAAGCTGATGAAGTCATGCCCGAGGCGCTAGATCGAAGTCATGCTGTCAGGTGGTGTCTTGATCGAGAGAAGGAAAGCTACAGCTAAACCTTCCCGCGATAAGGTTTTTCGACGGATTTCCCAGTCCCATCCGTATCTCGTCCAGCAACAGAAAGGACTAGAATGAAACCCGCGACCATCGCCATCGCGGCATTGCTGATCGTGGGTCTGTCAGCCTGCGCCCCCTATCGCGCGGGCGGCGTCCTTAGTGGTGCCACTGTCGGCGCAGGGTTCGGCGCCGTGGCGGGAGCGATCGTGGGCCGTCCAGGCCGGGGTGCTGCAGTCGGGGCCGCCGTCGGCGCGTTTCTGGGTGGTGCAGAGCCGCGCCGCTATCGCCGCTACCGGCGGCATCGCGGATACCACCGATAGCCTCAAGCGTCCGACGGAAACCTGACCTGCGGCGTTACAACACCGGGGAGCATGGTGGACCTTTGGAGGTTGATCGATGCGGCGAACCGGAACGGCTCTCGTGGTATCTGTAACGCTGGTGCTCGCAGGCTGCGGGCAGGGGCGTGTTGAGAAGGGCGTCTCAGGCGGCGCGATCGGCGCTGGAGCAGGGGCGGTCGTTGCCGACTATATCGGCCGCGACCCGCTCTTGGGCGCATTGCTCGGAGGCGTCTCGGGCGCCGCACTTGGTGTTCGCCTTGGCCGCGATGACCGAAGATCCAGCAACCGCAAGCGAAAGCATCGCAAGAAACGCTATCGCGATTATGAAGATGACGATTGAAGCGTTCGGAGGATCCGAATGCGCAAGCCCTCGTTTGCCCTGTCGATCGCGACCTGACAGTTTCCGTGCCGCACTGTCCCGGGCTTGACCCGGGACCGCAACTAGGCTTGCCGCCGGGTCAATACACCGACCCGCCACCCGCGCTTCCGCCTTCGGCCTTGACCGCAGCAACGGCCGCCTTTGCGGCGTTGTTCAGCAAAGCATTGTCGGCGCCAATCGTTACCAGGTTGAACCCGTCGGCGATCATCCGGCGCCCGTAGTCCGGCGTCCCGCAGTGGATTCCGGCAACCTTCCCGTGCCGCTTCGCACTGGCCAGGATCTGCCCGATAAGCTCGAGCAGTTCAGGTTCTTCGCGGTCCAGCTTCGGCACAAACCCATGGCTCAGGCCCAGATCGCTTGGCCCAATATAGGCGCCGTCGATCCCCGGCGTGCTCATGATCTCGTCGACATTCGCGACGGCCTCGCGCGTCTCGATCATCGCCAACACGACTATGCTGTCGTTCGCGTTCGCGAAATAATCCGGCCCGCCATACCAGGTCGCCCGAACCGGACCGAAGCTGCGCTCGCCGTCGGGAGGGTAGCGGCAAGCCCGCGCCAGCGCCTCGGCCTGCTCGCGATTGTTCACCATCGGACAGATGACGCCGTAGACGCCCGCATCCAGCATCTTGCCGATGATGCCCGGCTCGTTCCACGGCACACGGCACATCGGCATCGTGTCGGTGGTCGAGATCGCCTGCAACATCTCGACCGCCGTCTGATAGTCGATCAGCCCGTGCTGCATGTCGATGTTCAGGGCATCCCACCCGGCCTGCGCCATGTTCTCGGCACTGACCGAACTCGGAATACCCAGCCAGCCCAGCACCGCCGCGTCACCTGCCGCCCAGAGCTTCCGAAGCTTGTTCTCACGCATGATTGTCCTCCCTGTCAGGGTCTAGGCCCTGAGTTCTCATGGTCTTCCATAGTCCCGCCGCAACCCTTCCTGTGTGACGTATCCATCCGCCAGATCTTCACGGATTGCGTCGTCCGAGCGTTCGGCCGGATCTCCCATTCCGCCCGATCCCGTCGTGCGCATGTTGACGATCGAGCCTGCGGGCGCGGCGAACGCCCCCTTGCCGTTCAGATTCGTCACGGCACCGTCAGGTGTTGTCAGGGTCACCGTCGCAGTCACCCCGGGCTTGCCGCCCTGCAAGCCGAAGGGCGGCGACTTCATCCGCTCGACGCACAGCGACCCGGTGGCCTCGGCCCCTTCAAGAAGCTGCCAGATCCGGCGCGAGCCATTTCCGCCGCGGTACCGCCCGGCACCACCGCTGTCAGGTTCGATCGAGTACTCCAGCAAGCGCATCGGGAACGCCATCTCAAGCACCTCTATCGGCGTGTTCATGGTGTTCGAGATCCCCGCACAGATCGCGTTGATCCCGTCCTTGTTCGGCCGTGCACCGAACCCGCCCTTGATGGTCTCGTAGCTGACATAGCGCTGCCCGGTGCGCGGATCGACGCCGCCAAGCGTCAGAATGCAGGACGTGCCCTGCGAGCACGCCATGACCTGATCGGGCAGGAAATCGCTCAGGGCGCCCATGGTCATGTCGGCCAGCCGGTGGCTGATCTCGTGATTGGCATAGACGACGGGGGCCGGGAACTGGCAGTTCAGGACCGAGCCCTCGGGCGCTGTCACCTCGATCGCGCGCCAGCACCCGGAGTTCGGCGGGATCAGGCTGTTCGGGTCGATCGCCGTCTTCAGCCCGCAATAAACGCCCGAGGCCGTCACCGACAGCGGTGCATTGATCGGGCCTTTGACCTGCGGATCGGTGCCGTCGAAGGTCACCAGCACCCGGTCGCCCGACTTCTGCACCTGCATGCGGATCCAGATCGGTTTGTCCTCGATCCCGTCGCCATCCAGGAAGTCCTGATAGGCGCCCTCGCCGTCCGGCAGGTCCGACAGCATCGCCCGCATCAGACGCTCGGAATAGTCCATCACCTCGGCCATGGTCCGGGTCAGCACATCAACACCGTAGCGCCGCGCCAGCGCCTGCAGCCGCTCGCACGCGCGCAGGGTGGCCGCGAGTTGCGAGCCGAGGTCGCCGCGCCGTTCCTCTGGCGTGCGAACGTTGGCGAGGATGATCGCCTCGATATCGCGGTTCAGCACGCCCTTCGATGCGAGGCGCACCGGTGGCAGGCGCAGGCCTTCGCCGTAGATTTCGGTCACCGCACCATAGCTGCCGGGCGTCGCCGAGCCGATATCCGGCCAATGCGCGCGCAGGCAGGCAAACCCCAGCAGCGCGCCGTCGTGAAACGCCGGGCGAATGACGTTCACATCCGGCAGGTGAGAGCCGCCGTCGTACGGGTCGTTATGCACGAACACGTCGCCGTCGTGGATGTCGCCCGCGAAGGTCCGGGCAATGGTGCGAACGGCGTCAGGCATCGAGCCAAGGTGGATCGGCAGATCCGGCCCCTGCGCGACCATGTCGCCTGCCGCGTCGAACACCCCGCAGGAGAAGTCGCCCGCCGATTTCAGGATCGGGGAGTACGCGGTCTTGGTCAGGACGACGCGCATCTCCTCGGCGATCTTGTAGAGCGCGTTCTTCAGGATCTCGAAGCTGGCAGGGTCTGGGTGTGTTGTGGTCATGGTTGCGCCCTCGCACGAGGGAAAGTTGGCTCTCTCCCAATGCTGTTCGCGAAGAAAGCAGGACCAGGTGCGCCTGGCCCGGTTAACAGGCCGTAGGCCCCGGGCCTCGCCCGACCGTCCGGCGGGAGGGCGATATGGGTTCCGCCAGCGCCAAGCTCGAATGTCGGGAGGTTTGGCAGACATAAAGCACGCAAGCTCGGATGCCGGTTCGCCCACCCCCGGTCGGGCAAGTCCCATGAGAAGCAGGCCCTCGGGACCCGAGCGGCGTGGGTTGGTTGATCTGAGAAACTGGTCATCCGTTGCTCTCCTGCCGGTCGAGATGCACGAATCCGTCACCATCCATCCGTGCGCCCCAACCGGGCGGCACCAGGATGGTGGACTCCAGCGACTCGATCACCGCCGCACCGGCAACGGTCTGCCCTGCGGCCATCGCCTCCCGTTGCAGCACGGTCGCCGTGTGCTCGCCATGATGCCGGAACCAAACCGTTCGCGACCCCTTGTCCGCCGCACCGTCGCCAGTCGATTGTCCCAACCGGACCGCCGGGATCTCACCGACCGCGGACAGGCGCACGTTGACCAGTTGCACGGGTTCGTCAGGGCGCGCGTGACCATAGGTTTGTGCGTGCCGCGCGTGGAACGCCTCGGCGATCCGGTCCATCACGTCCGGCCCGAACGGAGGTTCCGGAACCGGCACGACCAGTTCATAGGATTGGCGTCCGTAGCGGGCATCGACCGTGCGGATCAGGCGTTGCCGATCCTCTGGCACGCCCGCGCGGTCCAGCATAGCACGCCCTTCCATGGCCAGCGCCTCGAACGCCACTGCCAGTTCGCCGGCTTCCGCCTGATCGGTGCGCACGAAGAACGTCCGGGCATAATCGCGGCGCAGATCCGTTGTCACCAGCCCCAGCGCCGAGAAGGCGCCCGGGATCGGCGGGCACAGGACGTGGCGCATTTCTAACTCCTCGGCCAGCGCCGCCGCGTGCAAGGGACCCGCGCCGCCAAACGCTGCCAGGGTGAAATCGCGCGGATCGTGCCCGCGCTGGACCGAGACGATCCGCAGAGCCTCGGCCATCTCGTGGTTCACAACATCGATAACGCCCGCCGCTGCCGTCCGCACATCAATGCCCAACGGCTCGGCCAGCTTCTCTGCGATCGCCATGCGCGCTGCCTCCAGATCGATCTCCATCTCGCCCCCCAGAAGCGAGGACTGATCGAGATAGCCGAGAACCAGATTGCAGTCGGTCACGGTGGGCTCCGCCCCACCGCGCCCATAACAGACCGGCCCTGGAACGGCCCCGGCAGACCCAGGTCCGACCCGCAAGGCGCCCGCCCGGTCAACCCAGGCAATCGAGCCACCGCCCGCCGACACCTCGGCCAGATCGATCACCGGCACGCGGATCGGTTGTCCCGTGCCGAGCATGGTGCGGCTGCCGCTGGCACCGCCGCCGACCTCGTATTCCGGTGTCGTCTCGTAGGCCGCATCGCGGATCAGGCTCGCCTTCGCGGTCGTCCCGCCCACGTCGAAGCTGAGGATATCGCGGTGCCCGGTCTGCTCGGCGACCAGCGCCGCCGCGACAACGCCTGCCGCCGGGCCGGATTCCACCGCCATCGCGGGCATGGCCACGCCTTCACGCGCTTCGAACACGCCGCCATTCGACCCCATGACGTACAAGTCCGGCAGGCCGAGCGAGCCCGTCGCCTCGGACAACCGCGCCAGGTAGGTTCTCAGGATCGGCCCGACATAGGCGCAGACCGCGGTGGTCGAGGTCCGCTCGAACTCACGGATCTCGGGCAGCACCTCGGACGAGAGATAGACCGGGATGTCGGGAAAGGCCGCTCTCAACGCCACACCCAAGCGCCGTTCGTGGTCGGGGTTGAGAAAACTGAACAGCAGCGAGACGGCGATCGCCTCTGGCTCCGCGCCGCGGATCGCGTCGATCAGGGCGGGGATCTCATCTTCGGCCAATTCGGTGACGACCGAGGCATCCGCCCCGACGCGCTCGGTGACCTCGAACCGGTGCCGGCGCGGGATCAGCACATGCGGAGCATCCTGAAACAGATCATAGAGGTCAGGCCGCGAGGACCGGCGCAATTCGAGCACATCGCGGAACCCGCGCGTCGCGACCAGAGCGCATCGCGCGCCCTTCTTCTCCAGGATCGCGTTGGTCACGACCGTCGTCGCATGGGATAGCAGCGAAACCGCGTCTGCGCCGATGCCGTACTTCACCAGCGCTGCCTGAATGCCCTCCAGCACACCGCGCCCGAAATCGTCCGGCGTGGTCGGCACCTTGACGACACCGATCCGGCCCGAGGATTCGTCGACCAGCGCCACGTCCGTGAACGTGCCGCCAATGTCGATCCCGATCCGCCAGCCTGTGTCTGCCATGCCTCTCCCCGATGCTTGATGGTCCAGACGCTAGTCGGGCGGGGCGGGCGCGATCAAGCATGCTCAAGATCGCCCGGCTGATGAATGCGCAGGTTCCGTCTCAGTACCGCCGGTTCACGCGCCGCCCGCTGGCGACAGGGCGCTTCTTCTGACGCTCGCGCAGGAAGACGAACAGGCCCGATCCCACGATCAGCACGATCCCGGTCGTCACGGATGATCCCGGCAGCTCGCCCCAGATCAGCCACCCCCACATCACCGCCAAGGGCAGGCCGGTGTACTCGAACGGTGCCACGGTCGCCGCATCGCTCAGCCGGTAGGCCTGACTGATGCAATACCCGATCACCGCCGAGTTCAAGCCAAGCCCCAGCAGGAACCAGCGGTCAACGCCTTCGGGCCAGATCCAGGCGCGCAGCAGAAAGATCAGGCTCGGGCTCTCCAACCCCTCGGCAAAGCGCCCGTCACCGGCAACCACGAAGAACCCGGCCGAGACCAAAATGAACATCCCCTGGATGTACACCGCCAGCGCCGACGCCTTGCTCACGGCCCCCAACTGCCGCGTCAGCACCTGGTTCAACGCATAGGTCAGTGCCGCCACCAGCGGCAGCAGCAGGATCAGCAGCGGAACATCGCGTGCCTCGCCGCTCCAGGGTTGAAGCATGATCACGACGCCGACGAACCCCGTGACCACCGCCCCGATCCGCCAGGGCCCGACCTTCTCGCCCAGGAATGGGATCGACAACAGCGTGATCATCAGCGGTGCCACGAAGAACAGTGCCGTCGCATCGGCCAGAGGGATCACCGCGAGTGCCGTGAAATACGTCAGGTTCGAGGTCACGATCAGGATGCCGCGCAGCGCATGCAAACCGGGCGTCTTCGTGCGCAGGATCGTCCAGCCACCCTCCATCTGCACCAAGATCAGCGAGAACACGATGCCGATCGCCGAGCGGATGAAGACGATCTGATGCAACGCATAATCGCCCGAGAGCTGCTTGATTAGCATGTCGTTGATCGAGATCGCCACCATCGCGAGCACGATGAAGCCGATGCCCGCCGAGCTTCCGGCAGGAACAGAGGATGGGGATGTGGACATAGACCACACGTAACGCGTGTTTTGCGACAAAGCTATCTCACCAGCGACAAGAGCTCATGTCGCGAACTGGCGCGACAGCGCGCGGCTCGGCGGCGATCCTGGAGCCTCCCAGGAAGGCCCAAGACATGAGCGTCGTCGACCCCGCAGCCCTCGCCTCCGATGCCTCCGGCTACCGCCGGGGCGTTCTGCTGATTCTGGCCGCCGGGCTCTGCTGGTCGCTGATGGGCATCGGCATCCGGCTGATGGAGGAAGCGACCGCCTGGCAGATCCTGTTCTACCGCTCGATCGCCCTTGCGGCCTTCCTGTTCTGCGTGATCTCGGTCCTCTCCGCTGGTCGGCCCCTCGCCGTCATCGCTGCCGCAGGCATCGGCGGGATGATCGGCGGCCTCGCCTTGGTCGGAGCCTTCTCCGGCGCCGTCGTCGCCATCCAGACCACGACCGTCGCCAACGCGATGTTCCTGTTCGCCGCAGCACCGTTCCTGTCGGCTGTCCTGGGTCTCGTGATCCTGGGCGAGGCCGTCCGTCCCGGCACCTGGGCCGCCATGGCGGTCGCGACCGTCGGGATCGTGATCATGGTGTGGGACGGGATCTCGGCCGGGCAGTGGCTCGGCAACGTGCTCGCGCTTGGCTCGGCGCTCGCCTTCGCCGTCTTCACCATCGTTCTGCGCTACTGGAAGGGGGCAGACATGATGCCCGCCGTGATGTGGGGCGGCGTCTTCACCGCGCTGATCGCCGGGGCTGCCTGTCTGGTGACCGGACAGGGCTTTGCGGTCACCGGCCACGACCTGATACTGGCAGGCATTCTCGGCGTCATTCAGGTCGGTCTCGGCCTCGTCCTCTGCACCATCGGCGCCCGCACCGTCCCGGCCGCCGAGGTCGCACTCTTGACGCTGTCCGAGGTTGTCCTCGGCCCGCTCTGGGTCGCGCTGATCCTGTCCGAAATCCCGTCAGCCCTGACGATGCTCGGCGGCGCGATGCTGTTCGCCGCCCTGGCACTCAACGCGCTTTCCGGCATGCGCCGCCGCCCACCCGCGATAGGTCACTGAGACCGCCTTTGGCGCCGCCCCAGCCTGACCCGGGATCTCCACAATGCGCACGGCACCCGGCCATCCCAATCCGGAACAATCCATGATAAACCGCCACATGCGTAGGGCGGAGGGTCACCCCGCCCCTGACCCGGGACCGGTGGAGTGGTTGCGTGCTCGACGATGACGACGACGACAATGACCGCGAAGACGATCCATTCGAGGTCGACGATGATGACAACCTGCGCCGCCAGTCCACGACCGCAGAACAAGCCGCAGCCTATGCCGAAGCCAAACACCGCATCGCCCAGGCAAAGGCCGAAGGCTGGAAATACCTCAACATCGGCGGCGATGAAGACGAACAACCCCACGGCGACGAGAAACGCTCCGGCACCCCTGTCCTAGCCGCCCTCACGATTCTGCCCCCGGAAATCGCCGAATTGACGCAGCTCGAACGTCTCGACATCGGCAAAACCCGAATCGCCGACATCTCCCTTCTGCAAGGGTTGCTCGGATTGCAGAGGCTATTCCTTGTCAACACGCAGGTGTCCGACGTGCGCGCGCTTGCGGGTCTGAGCGGGTTGCGGACGCTATCCCTCGACAACACGCAGGTGTCCGACGTGCGCGCGCTTGCGGGTCTGAGCGGGTTGCGGACG
>JBCAXJ010000057.1:0-38450 GCA_038534135.1 Pseudomonadota bacterium
GATCCGCAGTTCGCGTCGGAACAGAACGGCGTTGTAGGTCACGATCGGCGCCCAACCGTTCTTGGCGACATGCTTGGCGATCCCGCTGCGAAGCGCCAGATCCATGCGCCCGAGATCTGCGATCGACAGGTACCGCCCGTTCGTCATGTGGATGTTCATGTCGATGTCGGTTGGCAGGACCCGGTACCGGATCACAGATAGATCCTTGGGCGATGTCAGCTTCGCGCGCAGCCAGAACGTCGCCAGCAGGCGCAGCATCCGAAACAGCAGGTTCATGCAATACACCTTTCCCGCGAACCGGAGTTACCGTTCAAGTAAGGTGTGGCGCCGGGAATTGAAGGGCACGGCGCACCGCACCCCTCCATGACGTTACGACAGCAGCAACCCGCCATCCACGTCGATTGTCGTCCCGGTGATGAAGTCGTTCTCGACCGCGAAGATCAGGCCATGCGCCACCTCGTCCGACGTGCCGCCGCGCGGGATCAGGTGGTTGGCCGTGACCTTTGCGTAGAGCTCTTCGCGCTCCTTGCCTTGAAGTGCGACCATCGGGGTGTCGATGAACCCCGGTGCGACCGAGTTGATGCGGATTGGCGCAATCTCGGGCGCCACGCCGCGCACGAACTGCTCGACGGCGCCGCCAACCGAGCCGATTGCGATCTGACCCGGTTTGATCTTGCGCGCGGGCGTGCCAGTGACCAGCACGATGCACCCGCCCTCGGCGACGTGCGGCGTCCCGTAACGCACGACATGGGCATAGCCCCACATCTTGTCGAACGAGGCTTTGAAGCCGTCCATATCCATCTGCATGAACGGGCCGACCGCGCGGTCGCCGCCGGTCGCCGCCGAGATCAGGATATCGAACGGCGCGAGCTTCTCGAACAGCGCCTGCAAGGCTTCGCGATCCCGCACGTCGCACTGCTCCAGGCTGATGCCCGGTCCCGGATCGCCGGCCTTCGACGGATCGCGGCTGATCGCAATCACCTCGCCGGCACCCTTCGCCACAAGTTGCTGGCAGGTCGCCAGACCAATGCCCGAGGTTCCGCCGAAGACGACGGCCTTTTTGCCCGTGATGTCCATGTCTCTCTCCCTTTACTGAGCGTTTTGGTTCAAAACCCGGCCCGCCACGGCATCCAGCTTGGCGATCAGATCCGGGTCGCGTTTCTCCGGCGCCGTGATGATGGCGTATTCCAGCGCGCGGTCGCAGCCCTCGGGGCAGACGTCCGGGCGGTCGGCCATCAGCGGCACCACGGTCTCGATCAGCGTCTTGGCCTTCTCGCCATTGCCGTGCATGACCTCCAGGATCGAGGTGATGTCGACCTCGCCATGATCGGGATGCCAACTGTCATAATCGGTCACCATGGCGACCGTCGCATAGCAAAGCTCGGCCTCGCGGGCCAGCTTGGCCTCGGGCATGTTGGTCATGCCGATCACATCGCAGCCCCAGCTTTCGCGGTACATCTTCGATTCGGCCAATGAGGAGAACTGAGGCCCCTCCATCGCCAGATAGGTGCCGCGCGCATGATACGAGATCCCGGCCGCCATAGCCGCATGGGCCAGATGGCTGTGCAGCCGCATACAGATCGGATGCGCGACCGACACGTGCGCGACGCAGCCCGACCCGAAGAACGTTTTCTCGCGGTTGACCGTGCGATCGATGAACTGGTCGACCATAACGAAATGGCCGGGCTCCATCTCGTCGCGGAACGAACCGACCGCCGAGATCGAGACGACGTCCGTCACGCCGATGCGCTTCAGCGCGTCGATGTTGGCGCGGTAGTTGATGGTCGTCGGCGAGTGGACATGGCCGCGCCCGTGCCGCGGCAGAAACACCATGTCGACGCCGCGCAAACGGCCGGTCAGCAACTGATCCGACGGCGCGCCCCAGGGTGTATCGACCGTCTGCCAGGTCGCGTCCTCCAACCCGTCGATCTGGTAGAGGCCGCTGCCCCCGATGATGCCAATCTTGGTCATCCGCGCCTCCCTGAACTGTCGCACCCATCCATATCAGCGGAACTTCGCCTGCCAAGCCTCGCTCTCGGGCCGCGGCATCTCCCAGCGCTCCGTGACCGTGGTGTAGTCCAGATACCCCATCCGGGCGATCGGGTTGTAGCTGGTGACATCGAGGTGCCCGTCCTTCAGATGCTCTTCGTCGACATGAACGCCGACGACTTCTCCGATCACGACGATGTTCAACCAGTCTTCCTTCCACGCCGGAAGCTCGACCACCTGATGCGTCCGGCATTCCAGAACGGCGGGCGCATCGGCGACGTGCGGCGCCTTGATCGCGCGCCCCGCACCCTTGACCAATCCGGCCTTCTCGAATTCGTCCACGCCTGCATCGAAGGCCTCGGTCGACGCGTTCATCGCATCGCGCAGCGCTAGGCTGACCAGCGAGCATGCAAATTCACCGGTCTCCCGGCAGTTCGTCACGGTATCCTTGACCAGCAAACCGCCCGGTTTCTTGGGACCGGTCTGGGCAAACATGACGTATGGCGGTCGGTCGCCGCAGCCGTTGAAGAACGAATAAGGCGCCAGATTGGCCCGGCCATCGGTGTCCAGTGTCGAGACCCAGCCGATCGGACGCGGGGCGACGATCGCCTTGAACGGATCGTGTGGCAGGCCGTGGCCGTCCTTCGGCTCGTAAAACATCGGTTTCTCCTCGGGTTCGGGCGAACTGGCGCGGGCGGATGCGCCGTGATAGGGCTCCCCGCCGATGTACCCCAACCTTCGGCCCTTGCAACACCATTGACCTGATGTTTCGCCTTCTCCACGAGACGCCCGATGACGGACCCGAGGTCGAATGGCTCCTCGATCTGGCCTTTGCGCCGGGGCGGGCGGCGCTGAGCTCTTACCAACTGCGCCAGGGCGTCGCACCGATCTCAAAGCTCAACACCGTTGTGCGCGACGAGTTTGACGTACTCGCCGGTTGTATCCGTTATTGGCCCGTAGAAATCGGTGAAAAACGCGATCCCGCACTGCTGCTGGGTCCAATAGCCGTACATCCGACGCGCCAAGGCGAAGGACTTGGCGCGCTTCTGATTATCGAGACACTGGAAATCGCTTCAGAGCTTGGATGGAATCGGGTATTGTTAATTGGTGACGAAAGCTATTATAGACGCTTCGGGTTTACGCGATCGTACGCCAGTAGATTGGAATTCCCGCGTCCGTACAATCCCGATAGGTTGCTTGCACGGGAATTAGTTCCCGGATCCTTCGAGTTCTGTTCCGGTATGGTACGTCGTTGGTCAAATCAATCTACTGCGGATTGATTTTTCCGACATTAAGAACAGAATTTTGCCATATTAATGGTTCGGTAACGAAGAATTTGCAATTTAGTGTAGGGCAATATATCTAAGATCAACGATGCCCCCGTGCGTACTGGCATTGGCGAGCCATGTGTACAAATACATGTGTATTCGCGAACAGTCCCCCTGATCAAAACGACGGAACAAGGATCATAAAAGAAATGAGCGAGCACGAACAGGATCATGGAGAGCTTCTGGAGCTGACATCCGAGATTGTTGCGGCGCATGTGTCGAACAATCCGGTGCCTCTTGGCGAGCTGCCAGGCTTGATCGAGACTGTATTCGGCACATTGTCGGGTCTCTCGATCCCAGCGCCTGAACCGGAAGTCGAACTGAAGCCGGCCGTACCGATCAAGAGGTCGATCACGGACGATTTCATCATCTGCCTCGAAGACGGCAAGAAGCTGAAAATGTTGAAGCGCCATCTGAAGACGGCCTACGACATGACACCAGAAGACTACCGCGCGAAGTGGAGCCTGCCGCACGACTATCCTATGGTGGCACCCAACTACGCCAAAAAACGCCAGCAACTTGCGAAGAAAATTGGCCTCGGCCGCAAGCGCAAAGCCGCTTGAACCACAACGAAGCACCACGCAAGCCATTGTGTGGTGAGGGGGAATGAGACTAGAAGGGCGGCGTTGCGTCGCCCTTAATCTTTTATGGCAGGTCCCATGAGCGCGCCAAAGAAGCTCTTTGTCAAAACCTATGGCTGTCAGATGAACGTCTACGACAGCGAGCGCATGACTGCGGCCATGGCATCGGACGATTATCTCGAAGTCTCCTCGGCCGAGGAAGCGGACCTGATCGTCTTGAACACCTGCCACATCCGCGAAAAAGCCGCCGAGAAAGTCTATTCCGAACTTGGCCGCATGAAGCCCCTGAAGGCTGCGAACCCGGATCTGAAGATCGCGGTTGCGGGCTGCGTCGCTCAAGCCGAGGGCGACGAGATCCGGCGCCGCCAGCCGATGGTCGACCTGGTTGTCGGACCGCAGGCCTATCACCGCTTGCCGGACATGGTCGCCGGACGCGCGGCTCCGGTGGACACCGATATGCCGGAGGAGGATAAGTTCGACCACCTGCCGGCCGATACGCGCCCGCGCCGGTCGGCTACGGCTTTCCTGACGGTGCAGGAAGGCTGCGACAAGTTCTGCGCCTTCTGCGTCGTACCCTATACGCGCGGCGCCGAAGTCTCGCGTCCCGTGGCAAAAGTGTTGGCCGAGGCAAAGGACCTGGTGTCGCGCGGTGCACGCGAAATTACGCTGCTCGGGCAAAACGTGAACGCCTATCATGGCGAAGGGGCGGACGGGCGTGACTGGTCGCTCGCGCGGCTGATCCGCGCCTTGGCCGAGGTCGACGGCCTCTGGCGCATCCGGTACACGACCTCCCACCCCAACGACATGGATGACGATCTGATCGCAGCCCATGGCGACGTGCCCGCCCTGATGCCCTACCTTCATCTTCCGGTTCAGGCCGGATCGGACCGCGTTCTCAAGGCGATGAACCGCAAGCACACGGCCGAGAGCTATATCCGGCTCATCGAGCGCATTCGCACAGCGCGCCCGGACCTCGCCCTGTCCGGTGACTTCATCACAGGGTTCCCCGACGAGACCGAAGAAGACTTCGCGGCGACACTCGATCTGGTGCGCGAGGTCGAATACGCGCAAGCCTACTCGTTCAAGTATTCGCCGCGTCCCGGGACGCCGGCCGCGACCGACAACCAGGTGCCAGAGGACGAGAAGGCTGACCGGCTTGCGCGCCTTCAGGCACTGCTGAGCACGCAGCAGGCGGCGTTCAACGTCGCACAGGTCGGCAAGACATTGCCCGTCCTGATCGAGAAACCGGGCCGCAATCCCGGACAGATGGTCGGGCGTTCGCCCTATCTCCAACCGGTGCACCTGGATTGCTCGGCTGACCTGGCCGGACGCATCGTCGATGCCCGGATTGAAGCGGCTGTCGCGAATTCGCTCTCGGCGCGGATGGTCTGATCAAACAGACTGAAATCCTTGATCGACTCCTGAATTCGCATTCTGTTGAATTCGTCTCGATACTTGTTCAACTTGCCAAAAAGCTGTTAGATTTTTCAGCGCGCACCTGTGCGCAACAGATATAAGGATTGGATCAATGACTTTTCTGAAGCAGCTGACGTCACGGCGAGAATTTACGCTCGGCGCGGCGGCGGGCGGCGCGGGCCTGATGACCCTCGGTGCCTACCAGACGGATGCCTCCGACGGTGAACTCGAAACGCAAAGCATCCGCCTGATCCGCGACCGCAAATTCCCGGTGCTCTGCTATGCACCGCAATACGTCGCGCAACGGTTCTTAGAGCTCGAAGGGTTCACCGACGTTCAGTACGTCTCGCTCGGCGATGACGGGTCCTACGCCCACGCGCTCGTCGATGGTACGGCGGACATGAGTGCCGCACTGGGCGTCGACTGGGTGCCACCGATCGCCAATGGTGATCCGATCAAGGTTCTCAGCGGTCTGCACGCAGGCTGCGTCGAGATCTTTGCCAACGATAACGTCGCCACCGTGCAGGATCTGCAGGGCAAACGCATCGCTGTGCATGGCCTCGGCAGCCCCGAGCGGTTCCTGTTGTCGTCCGTCCTCGCCTATATCGGGGTGGCGGACACCGACGTTGAGTGGGTCTTCGCGCACCCGAACGACTGGGCCGGGATGCTGGCAGGCGGTAAGATCGACGCGATGGCAAGCTTCCCGCCGCTGAACTACATCCTGCACGACGAAGGCATCGGGCACGTGGTTCTGAACACAACGACCGACAATCCCTGGAAGCACATGTTCTGCTGCATGGTCGCTGCCAACTCGACCTTCGCGCAAGAGAACCCGGTCGCTGCAAAGCGCGCGCTGCGGGCGATCCTGAAGGCCAACCAACTGTGCTCGGAACAGCCGGAGGTCGCGGCCAAATGGCTGGTCGAGGAAGGCCAGTCGCCGACCATCGACTATGCCATGCGCACGCTGACCGATCTGCCGTATGACACCTGGGACATCTTCGACCCCGAGGATACGCTGCGGTTCTATGCCCTGCGCATGAACGAGGCCGGGATCATCGACGCGACGCCAGAGACGATCATCGCCAACGGCACCGATTGGGGACCCCTGAACGAGGTGCTCAAGGAAATGAAGGCATGATCCAGGCGCTCGGCAAGCTGCGGGTCTGGTCCGTGCTTGCGGGCCTGCTCGTGGCGGGCGGGGTGATCACCCTTCTGTCCGGCGCGGTGGCCGATCGCTCGGGGCTTGCCCGGATGGGACAGGCCCCGGACTTCGTGCTGCCGAACGCCGGGGGTGGAACGACCCGGCTCGCCGATCTGCGCGGCAAGGTGGTGCTGGTCAATTTCATGTTCACCAAGTGCCCCGATTACTGTCCGACACTGACCTCGGTGCTTGCCAATGTGCAGGACGACCTGATCACCCAGGGCCTGGGGGACGACGTGTACTTCGTCTCGGTCACCGTCGATCCCGCGAACGATACAGCCGAACTGCTCAACCGATATGCCGACTCGATGTACGTGGCGCCCGAAAGCTGGTCGTTCGCCACCGGCGCACCGGACCAGATCGAGCAGGTCGCCGCGAACTACGGCGTGTTCTTCCGCCGGCTGGCCTCCGGAAGTGTCGAGCACAATCTGTTGACCACGGTCATCGACCGCGACGGCGTGATGCGTGTCCAGTATGCCGGAGAGCGCTTCGACCCGGATGAACTGATCGCGGACATCCGCAATCTCGCAGGTGGATTCCTGCGGTTGCTCTGACGCCGTGCTCCGGGCGTTCCCCAATCTCTTCGCGCGGGTGCGCGCCCCGATCGGAACGAAAGTCACTGTGCTGCTCGTTGGATTGGTCGCGCTCCTGCTTGTGCTCGGCGCGGTCGGGCTTGGCGTCCTGCGCGCCGCGGACCAACGCACGCAGGCTCTGATCGACCTCCAGCGCCGTGTCTCGGCCTACCAGGCGCTGCAAAGCAATACGACCGCCCTCCGCTCGATCGTCGCCAATGCCTTCATGGAGAACAACCGCCGCGATCTCGATGCCGCCATGCGCCAGATCGGACAGATCGCCTATGACTTCGGACGCGCCGAGTTCGTGGCGGCCGGTGATGCGCGCAAGATCGAGACGATCAAGGACGATTACGCGCAACTGGTCGGGATCGGAAAACAGGTCCTGCGAACCATTCGCGCCGGGGATCTCGGGCAGGCCCGTCGGATCAACGACCGCAACATCGCCCGGCTGGTCGACCGCATCGAACGCCTGAGCTATTCACTGATCGCCAGCGCTGAGGCTGCAATGCTGGAGAAGGCCGCCGACGGGCGCCGGCAGTACGGGATCTCGCAATCGGCGCTCATCGCCACGGCGTTGGGCAGCGTGTTCGTGGCACTGATCATCGGCCTGGCGCTCGCGCAATCGGTGGTGCGGCCAGTCCGGCGGATCAACAAACGCCTGGGCCAGATCGCTGCCGGAGAGTTCGCTGGCACGCTCGAGGTCGCCAACCGCGACGAGCTTGGCGAACTGACCGAAAACGTGAACCGCATGGGCGGCGAGCTCGAAACTCTCTATGCCCGGCTCGAAGCCGCCAGCCGCCACAAGACCGAATTCCTCGCCACCATGAGCCATGAGATCCGGACCCCGATGAATGCGATCATCGGCATGTCCGAGCTTCTGCTCGACACGGAACTGACCCGCGAACAGCGCGACTTCGCCCAGACCGCGCGCGACAGCGGCCAGTCGCTGCTGACCATCATCGACGACATTCTGGACTTCTCGAAGATCGAGGCGGGCGAACTGGAACTGGAAGCAGCCCCGTTCGACCTGCGCGACTGCGTGGAAAGCGCGCTCGACATGATCGCGCACGTCGCGACGGGCAAGGACCTTGATCTCGCCTACCGGATCGACGACGGGGTTCCGGAAGCCGTAATCGGCGACATCACCCGCCTGCGCCAGATCCTGATCAACCTCTTGAACAATGCCGTCAAGTTCACCGAACAGGGCGAGGTTGTCGTCCGCGTCTCATACCGCGACAGCGCGGTCGAAGGCCGGGGCGTGTTCCAGTTCCGGGTGCACGACACCGGCATCGGCATCCCCGCCGACCGCATCGGGCGCCTGTTCCAACCCTTCAAGCAGGTCGATGCCTCGACCAGGCGCCGCTACGGCGGCACCGGCCTCGGCCTCGCGATCTGCAAACGCCTCAGCGAACTGATGGGCGGCGGGATCAGCGTGGAAAGCGAAGTCGGCAAGGGCGCGACGTTCGCGGTCGACGTCCGCCTCGCCATGCAGGATCAGAGCCAGCGCGTCGCCATCGGCGGGCTCGATCTGGACAGCAAGACGGTGATGATCCTGTGCGACGGCGGATCGACCAACTGCGCCGAACTGATCCGGTACGCGCGCGCCTGGGGCATGGCCTACAAGGTCGCCGAAACCCCGACAGACGCGGCCGAGATCTTCCATGCACGCGAACACTTCGACGCCGTGCTGATCGATGCCGATCAGTATCCTGCCGACGCGCCAGAGTTGCAGGTTCTCCTCTCCGCTGCAGGACCCACCCCTCGGATCGCGATGGTTCGGCGCGGCCAGTCGAAACGCAGGCCCGAAGGCTTCACGACCTTCGTCCAGAAGCCGTTCAAGCCGTCACTGCTCTACGATGCCTTTGTCGAGGTGTTGGCAGGCGCCGAACCCAAGGACACCCAGCGCAGTCATCAGCCGACCGTGTTCGACAGCGGCATGGCCCGCCGCGCGCCACTGCGCATTCTGCTGGCCGATGACCATCCGACGAACCAGAAGCTCGCGCTCCTCGTGCTCGGGCGGTTGGGGTATGACGCCGATACGGCGGACAATGGTCGCCAGGCGCTCGAGGCGGTTGCCCGCAAAAGCTACGACCTCGTCCTGATGGACATCCACATGCCAGAGATGGATGGGCTCGAGGCCACGCGCGAAATGCGCCGCATGGCACCGGGTGAGTGGCCCCGCGTCGTCATGATGACCGCCAATGTGCTGCAAAGCGATCTTGACAGCTGCATCGAAGCCGGCGCCGTCGACGTCGTCCGCAAACCGATCGATGTCCCGAAACTGATCGCCGTGTTGCAGGCCACCCACGATGCGCTGCCCGACGATGTGTTGCGAGACGAGAGTCTGCTAGACGAAAGCTTGCCAGACGAGGGCATCGAGACCGCGAGAGATCACGAACACTCCACCCCGGCGAGCCTTGTCCCGCACGGAACCATCGACGATGGCGCGATCGAAACCCTGATCGAGCTGATCGGTGGGAACCCGGCCATGTTCGGAGAACTGGTCGAGAGCTTCCGGGCCGAGGCACCCCGGTTGTTCGCCGGGCTCGAAGACGGCGCCGCCGGGGATGCGGTGCAACTTCGGATCGCCGCGCACACCATCAAGGCGAGCGCAGGCGATTTCGGGGCCTCGGTTCTGGCTGATCAGTGTGCCCGGCTCGAGTTCAAGGGATCGTCGGGCGATCTGGACGGAGCCGTGGACCTTGCCGCGCAGGCCGTCGCGGAATGGCAGGCGGTCGAACTCAAGCTGCTCGACCGTAAGCATACGCTGAACAATGCCTCGGCCGAGCCCGCGAAGGATACAGTTTCATGATGTGTGGCAACGGTATAGCGTGCCGGGCGGGGGAGAAGAATCACGGGGTGTAATTTCGTGCCAAACAGCGAGAAGCCAGGACGGTTTCTGGTGGTTGATGATCACTCCACCAACCGGCTGAAGCTGGCCATGGCGGTCAGGGCACTGGGACACGAGGCCGAACAGGCGGAAAACGGCGCCGTCGCGCTCGACATGATGCGCCAGGGCGCGTTCGACCTGATCCTGCTCGACATCGTGATGCCCGAGATGGACGGCCACGCCGTCTTGCGCGTGATGCAGGAGGACGCCGATCTCCAGCAGATCCCGGTGATCGTGATCTCGGCCAGCGCCGAAGTCGCGGACGCCATCCGATGCATCCAGAACGGTGCCGAGGATTACCTGCCGAAACCGTTCGACCCGGTTCTGCTCAAGGCGCGGATCGGATCTTCGCTGGCGAAGAAGCGCCTGAACGACGCCATCCGCAAGCACATGGAATTCATTCGCGACATCCTTGGCAAGTTCGTGCCCGACACCGTGGTCAACCAGATCGTCGAAAGCGACGGTGACCTCAAACCCTCACGGACGCTCGCAACCGTGCTCATGACGGATGTGGTCGGCTTCACCCGCATCGTCGAAAGCCATCCGCCAGAGCAGGTCCTGGAAATGCTGAACAGCTACTTCCAGGCGATCCTGGATCCGATCACGCGGAACGGGGGCATCGTGAACAATTTCGAGGGCGACGCGGTGATGGCGCTTTTCAATGTGCCGCTCGCGGATCCCGATCACGCCGACAAGGCGATCCAGACAGCGCTCGAGATTAACGAGATCACCGAAAACCAGACATTCGCCGGGATCAAGCTGCCGACTCGGATCGGCATCGACACGGGCGAGGTCGTGGCGGGAAATGTCGGCGACGGTGCGCGTCTGACCTACACGGTCGTCGGGAACACGGTGAACACCGCGGCGCGGCTTGAGGAGTTGAACAAGGATCTCGGATCGCGTGTCGCAGTCTCGGGCGCGACGATGGCCTGTCTGAAAGGCGATTATCCGCTGCAGAATGCCGGATCGGTCACGCTGCGCGGCCTCTCGGACCCGATACCGATCAGTATTCTCGACCGGTGAAGGAACATTTCATGAAACGATTTCTGCTTGCCGCAGCGCTCGTCGGACTGGCTGCCACGCCGTCGATGGCCGAGGACTGTTTCCCCGAGGTGAACACCGAACTTCGCCAGTTCATCGTCGGATACGGCAGCCTGATGGAGGAAGCGTCCAAGCGCAGATCCTCGCCGAACTCCGGGATCAATCACCCCGTCAAGGTGACCGGGTTCCAGCGCGCATGGAACGCGCGCGGCAACACGTTTGGTTACTCGACGACCTATCTCGGCGTCGATGCGCCGCTGACAACAGATCAACGCCGTGTCGCGGGGTTGGCCCAGGATGCGCCAGAGATGTACGCTGCGGTCTACGAGGACAAGGACCGCGCGGACATCAAGGGCACGGATGCGCGCGAGACGTTCTATTGCCGCTATCCGGTCAACCCGGATCAGATCGACTTGCTGGACGGGTGGGCCTTTCCCGAAGACGCGCAGATCTGGATCTACGCCCTGAAACCGGGTCACAAGGGCCAAAAGCCGACCGAGGACTGGCCGATCGTTCAGTCCTATGTCGATATCTTCATCACCGGCTGCCTGGATCTGGCGGATCAGGTCATCCCATCGGTCGAAAGCGATCTCGACTTCGCCGCGCAATGCATCGAGACGACCGACGGATGGTCCGAGTTTTGGGTGAATGACCGTCTCTATCCGCGCCGGGCATTCATCTACCAGCCGAACGCGAGCACGATCGACAAGCTCTTGATGCGCGCCGGCAAGACAAAGCCGCTGTTCCAGAAGATCAAGCTCGAATAGACGCCGCCGCGTGGCAGGCTATCAGGTGTTCGGGTCGGCCTGGACAGCGTTCGCATGCGTGCCGTTGTGCAGTGCCACGCGCTTGCCGCTCGCCGACAGATCCAGCGCCTCGGTGGCGGTGACGGGCCATGAAAATAGATACCCTTGGCCAACCTCGCCCCCCAGATCGGCCAGGATCTTGGCCTGCGGTTCGGTTTCGATCCCCTCGATCGTCAACTGCATGCCCAGCCGTTGCGCGATATCGACCAGCGCATCCATCATCATGCGGGTCCGGTCCGAGGTCTCGATGTCGACCACGAAGGCCCGGTCGATCTTGACCTCGTTCACACTCAGACGGCGCAGATAGGACAGGCTCGAGAACCCGGTGCCGAAGTCATCCAGCGCGATCTTGATGCCAAGCCGCGACAGGTCCGACAGAGTCTCGAGCGTCTGCACCCAGTCTTCGATCAACACGCTCTCGGTGATTTCGAGCGTCAGAAGCTCCGCCGGGAGCTTCGTGGTCTGCAGCATGTCCTGAATGCGTTCGATTAGGTCCGGGCTGTGGAAGTTGCGCGCCGACAGATTGGTGCTGATCTTGATCGGCTGCGGCGCGACCCGGTTCCAGGTGACCGCCTCGGCCATGGCGTGTTTCAGGACCCAGGCATCCAGTTGCACGATGAAATCGTCTTCCTCGGCGATCTCGATGAACACGCCCGGTGGCACCACCGTGCCGCCCCGGCGCCAGCGCGCCAGCGCCTCGAACCCGTGCAGGCGGCCCGTGACGAGGTTGAATTGAGGCTGGTATTCGATGAAGAACTCGTCTCGCGCCAGCGCGCGCGGCATCTCCAGCTTCATTTCGCGCCGTGTCGCCAGGCTTGCGGCCATCTTGGCGTCGTAGATCCGGCCCCGGAAGCGTCCGTTCGATTTCGCCTCGTAAAGCGCATAATCCGCCGCGCGGATCAAAGCTTGCAGCGTCGGGGCTTCGGCCCCGGTCAGCATGTGCGGCATCACCGCCCCGACCGATAGCCGCGGGCTGATCTTCAGACCGTTCGCCGTGACATTCGCCGAAAGCTCCAGGATCAGCTCGTCGACAAAGCTCTGCAAACCGTCCGATCCGCTGGCAATCGGTAGGACGGCCGCGAATTCGTCTCCGCCAAGGCGCGCCGCAAATCCGCCATGCCCGTGAAAGTGATGGCTGATCCGCCCGGCGACCGTGCGCAACACCAGATCGCCGAACTTGTGGCCGTAAGAATCGTTGATGATCTTGAAATCGTCGAGGTCCAGCAGGATCAGAGCGGGCGTGTCCGCCTCGCCCAGAATGCGCGCACCTTCCTCGAGGAAGCTCGCGCGGTTCGGCAGGCCGGTCAGCGAGTCATAATAGGCAAGGATATTGGCCTTCTCCTCTGCCTCCTGCCGCCGCATCCGGCCGACATACTCCACGCGCCAGAGGATCGCCGTACCGGTCGTGATCAAGGCAAACAGCAGGATCAACCCCAACGTGGTCACGACGAGTTGTTGCAGCAGGTGCGTCTTCTGGGCGACCGCCGCGACGTGACGCTCTTTCTGCTCGTCGTAATAGTTCATCAGCGCAGCGGTCGCCTCGCTGACCGTCGCATTGATGGCCTCTGTTTCGGTGTCCAGGACCGCCGGATCGACAAGCACCGCGTCGAGCACTGCCACAAGGTTGTCGAGACTGCGCACCACGCGTTCGCTCGACTGATCCAGGGACGTCCCGATCGCCTGGCGCAAGGTATCGGCGCGGACATACAGGAAGTCCGCCGCTTCCGTCAGCGCATCTCCGGCCGTGCTGTCGATCTGGCCTTCATCGCGCAGATCGCGCAAAGCGTCCCGCGCACGTACGACGTCGACAATGGCGATGACGCCATTGCGCATTCTGGTCACCTCGGTGATGGCGCCTTCTTTTTCGCGCAGCGCGTCATACTGAGAGAGCACCAGGAAGCCGCCCAGCGAGGACACTGCGACAATCGCAGCGATCAGCAGGATCGTGACCGCGCCGTATGTTCCAGCAAGCTTCATTCGTCACCAGGCGAGGTCAGCCGATCTCTACTCGACCGGCTCGATCCGCGCCGCCATCCAGACCCAGTTGCTCTGGAATTCCTCGTCGCCGGTGCCGGGATCCTTGCTCATGTCGAAGATAAACTGGATCGGACCGCGGGCCCGGCGGTTGTGCGCCTTGCCGTCGACGCGTGTGGCGATCAGAAGGTCGTGCTCGGTCCAGACGGTGCTGGGGATCGTCACCGCATAGTCGTTCTCCGCCACGACCCGGATGGCCGCGGCTTCGGCCAGACCGTGCGCGTCCAGAACCTCGGCCAACAGCACGCCAACGAACTCTGCCGCCGTTTCGCGCCAGGGCGTCACGGTCCGGATCGCATAGGTGCCGAAGCTTTCCAGTTCGGCGGGCGTATAGCCGGTCTCGCCCTCGGCGGTGGCCACGGTCAGGCTGGCAGTGGCGAATCGCACCTCGTCGACCGAGACAGGTTCCATCGCCTGGGCACTGGCTGACAAAAATGCCAGTCCCAGCAGAAGTTTGCGCACCATTGTTCCCTCCGAGCATTCGCCGCTTTGCCGCAGTGTTCGCACGAAGCCGTTAGGAAACGATTGTCGTGCGGCTGCCGGATGGTTTGCCGTGCGTCAGAGCTCCGCCGGTTACCGTGGTGTCAGAGGCAGCCCATAGCGCGTTGGCCCGTCCCGATAGTCCGTGTCATCGAGCCATTTGGCGGAATACCCGATCGCTGTGACGTCCGAGCGATCCATCGGCGGGGGATTGATGAAGCCCTGAGAATACTTGGCCACCAGCATCCTGCCAAGCGCCGACCAGCGCTGAAGAACATCCGCTGAATTGTCGTTTGCAGCCGCGCGGGCTTTGCCGACCGAAGGCTCGCTGCCGACGCAGAACTCGCCGTTCAACGCATCTACCATAGCGATGCTCTGTGCTTCGATCTCGGCCTGCAACGGCTTGATGTCGACCTCGGTCATCCGCTGCCAGTTCAGCCGCGCCCAGGTGCCGACGAAGTTGAACACCCAGAAGGCGATTGTCTCGTCATAGAGCCGCGGATTGCCGGTCTGGAACGGGATAGGCAGATCGCAAGCACCTGCCCAGAACGGCACGAACACGGTCGTATAGGCTACGTCCGGTCCGAACCACATGACGGCACCGGTTTCCTTCGGCCAGTCGACGTGGCTCTCCAGGATGTGAGTAAAGCCCTGATAGTGCACGCTGATCGGACGCTCCCACGCGCCCTGCTTATCGAACGGGCCACCGCCGACCCCGCCATCGCCGTCATAGGATCCATAGGACCGGTGCGGGTCGCCATACGGCCCTGCAGCGATGCCCTTGGTCAGATCGAACGGCGTGCCCTCGTAGTGATCACGATAAAGCCCAAAGATCTCGGGCCGGGTCAGCGGGCGCGCAACGGGCACCGAGAATGGGTAATACGTCGAATAGGTGTCCTCGACGTAAGGGATGAGCCCCAGATCCGGGTTCACCCGGTCGAAGATGCGCCAGACCCGACGCAGAGAGTAGTAGGGATGATGCTGCTCGCCCGCGCTGACCGCCGGATACCAGTCGCAGACGGGGTTTTCCTCGGGATCCCAATAGTGCACCGCCTTCAGCCGTTCGCGCAGGTCCTTCGGAAAGATCAGGTCTGGACGCGTCGCCGGGTCCGCCGGGATCTCGCGGATCCGGAACGTGTTCGCGGCGGCAAAGACATGCCCGTCCGGCACACGCTGGGCGATCCAGGCGGAATGGTTCCAATCGTCCTCCGAGGGCAGGGCGCACATCTCCACCACCCAGGCCTCGCCCGCGTCCGCGACAAGCAGGGTTTCCCCGTCCGAGTAGAAGCCGTATTCGTCGATCAGCGCGCCCATCAGTTCGACCGCTTCACGCGCGCCGGTGCAGCGCTCCAGCGCCACCTTGCTCAACTCCTCGGAGTAGAACAGCCGTACGTGCCGGCCCGGACCCGCTTCGGCCTCCGCGACCGCGTCCGGCGTGTGGCGCGCCCCGTTGGTGCACTCGCCCATCAAGAGCGAATGCTCGTTCATCACGCCGTAGTTGCAATCGTAATAGGCATAGGTGTGCGCGACCTGCGGGATGTGGCCAAGCGGCACGGACAGCGGGAACTCCGGCACATGGTAGTATGGCCCACGGTCCAGGGTGTTGATCCGCGGATAGTTCTCGCCGCGCGGCAAGACCGGGCGCATCGCATCGGGACCATGCTCGGCAGCCGGCACGGCAATGACCCGCTGATCGCCCATGTCGTCATCGCCGGAATGGGTCACGACCATCGTGCCGTTCTCGGTCGCACCGGGGGTCAGGATCATTGTCGTGCACATCGCGCACACTCCTTCTGGAAGGCTCTCGAACGCCCGGAAATCCGGTTAATGGAAAATTACGTGACGGTCTTCATCAGCAAAATCATCCGCATTATCGGCCGATATCCTGCGCGGTTCACAAGGGAGATCCGGTTGACCTTCACCTGGCCACAGCCATCTGCGCGTTCACCTTCAGCGTGCCCTTGGTCTTGGGGTCGTCGGGCACGTAGACAGTGAAATACTCGATCGCGCCGGGCTGGAAGATCGTCGCCAGCGACGAGCCGCCATACGAGAACACGCCGAGCTGCTCGCCCTTCTTGACGTGATCGCCAACCTTGACCGTGTGCCGGATCGACGAGATTTCGGTGATCCCGACTGGCATCACGCAGACCAGACCCAGGGGCTTGTGGTCGGCCTCGATAAAACACAGGCCCCGCGTGTTGACCGAGGTGTAGTAGCCCTGGCTGCCGACGCCCGAGATGTCGTTGCCCTCGGAGGCCAGATTCGAGAACATCAATGCGTCGACCACGTCGACCTTCACGATCCGGCCCGAAACCGGTGCGTGCCAGCGGTGAAAGTCCGACCCCTGCAAATAGGACTGCAACACATCGCCGCCCGCGAAGCTCTTCGCCACCGGGTCATAGTTCAGCATGTCGTGCAGCGAATACGGCTGGCTCTTGATCCAGAACGTCGTCTCCAGCGCGACCTCGCGGGCAACCTTGTAGATCGTGCCGTCATTGGGCGACACGACGCAGCGCGGATCGTCGCCACCGGCCAGCGGCCGCTCGCACGGCTTGATCTGGCGATGGAAGAACCCGTTGAACCCCCGGAATCCGCCATGCGGCTTGTCCAGATCGACCTCGTACTCGTCCAAAGCATTGTAATGCCAAGCGGATTTCTTGAATGCCTCTGATCCGCGCGGCAGGTCGTGGCCCTGGAACCAGCCGTGCGGGCCGTCGTTCAGCACGTGTGCTGACTCCGCCGAGTCGAGATAGCGGCACCAGGCGCCCAGCACACCGCGCAGCGCGTCGTTCATGCGTGGCATCCGCATGACTGCCAGGCCCGAGGTCGTCATCATCATATAGGTAAAGAGCGCCGACATCGGGAAGAACACCTGCTTTGCCTTGACGGCCTCCCACGCGGGCGCGGTCACGGTGATCTGGTTCAGCTGTTCCAGCAGTTCCTGCACGTCGTCGACCGTGCGGTGCTCTTTCGGCACCTCGGTGATCATCCGCGTCACCAGCATCCGGATCACGCTGTCCGTTTGCAGCATCTCTTCGAATTCCAGCACGGACCGGTCGAACGGCCGGTGCCGTTGCGCGGCCGCGGCGGCCTTCAAGACCCGGTTGTGCGCCGTCACCGCATGCCGGTCGCGCGGCAGTTTGTCGGCATTGGATGCGTAGATATCCTCGTACGCGCGGTCGAGCAGATCTTCGTCGGCCAAAACAACCTCCCCCTCGGCAATGCTATCGCTCGAATGTAAAGCATGGGCGCCCCCGGAAGGGAACGCCCGTCACGGCCTCAGAAATCGACAGTGCCATTGTGCGGCGGCGCGTTCAGCGGTGCCGTCTTCTTGTATTTGATGTAATCGCGGGTGTGCGCTGTCGCGAAGGCCTTGTTGGCGAACAGGGTCTGGTCGCTCTGACTGTTGCGCCCCTGCGTCGGCGGCAGCACGTCATACTTGCGCACGGCGTTTGGCTCGAACACCATCGCGAACGACGACCCGCCGAAGCTGAAATTGCCCAGCAGATCGCCCTTCTTCAGATCGCAGCCGACCGACAGACCTTTGGCCCATTCCAGCGAGGAGACCTCGGTCAATCCGATCGGGATCACGCAGACCAGGCCGACATACTCGTCATCGGACTCGATGAAGACCAATCCGCGCGTCGCGACACCAGCGGCCCAGCCCTGGCTGTACGGCCCCGACATCGGGTCCGGACCGACCACCTGGCTCTCGGCCCAGGCATAGCCCTCGATATGCTCCAGCCCGACCAGCTTGCCGTTGATCGGCGAGGAAAAACCGTGCCAATCGGCGCCGCCGTTGACATAGCTCTGATAGACATCGCCGCCGACGAACCGGTCGGTGAATTCGGACTGCGCCAGCAGGTTGGCCATCGAATAGGCCTGTGTTTTCAACCAGAACGCGTCCTGCTTCTGGACGAACCGTTGCAGCGCCCAGGCGACACCGTCGTTCGGAGAGCAGATCGTCTTGTTGGTGTGCTTGTCGCTGATCGGGCGTACGTCCGACCTGATCATCCGGTGGAAGAACGCGTTGTAACAGTCGAACCCGCCATGCGGCTTGGACATGTCGACCTCGTACTCGTCCAGCCGGTTATAGTACCAGGCCGACTTGAAATACTCCGGCGAATTGCGATCGAGGTCATAGCCCTGCAGCCAGCCATACTGATCCTGGTTCAGGACATAGAGGCTTTCCTCGGTGTTCAGGAACGCGCACCACCGCTTCATAATCTTGTTCATCGGCGTGTTGAACTGCGGCATCCGCATCAGCCGTTTTCCGGCGGGCGTGCCCATCCAGAAGTTCATGATCGCCGACAGCGGGAACTGCCAGCTGATCGAATCCGTGTCGCGGAAGATCGGCGCGGTGTGCGTGACGTAGTTGATCGCGTCCAGCATCTGGCGGACATCGTCAAAGTGCTTGCGCATCGGGCGGATCTGATCCAGCCCCAGTTCGGCGTACATCCGCACGAAGGGCTCGACCTGGATGATGTCCCAAAGTTCCTGCACCTCCGGGCGCCAGGGCGGGTTGCGATCGCTCTCGATCATCATCCGGACATGGCGCTGGAACTCGCTGATCTGGTCGAACTGCGGGTCGATTTTCTGGCCCGCAACCGCCAGCCTGCCCTGGTGGCTCGCCTCCACCGCCTGGTCTTCCGACATCGGCCCGGTGTGGAAATCGTGCATCAATTCATCCATCTGGAATCTCCTTCTGAAATGGCTTGTTCAATAACAGTACAGGGGATCCGCGCCGGTGGAACAGCAAAATGGAACGACAGTCTGAAACCGGCACAGTTTTCAACCACAGGCGCAGATTTGGTCGAAGCGTTCCCGTCATGATATCATAGACCTCTGACGGGGGCGGCGGTGCAGGGGGCATTGCCGGGACCCCGCCATTTTCAGCAAGGGGGTTATAGCATGACGTTTTCAACCCATCTCAGACGCATCGGCGCCATTGGCGTCGTCGGTGTGCTGACCATCGGTTTGGTCAGTTGTATCGAGCGCAACACGGGAACCGGTAAGACCGGCGACATCGGCAAGATCGTCGAGATCAAGACCACCGGCGAGAAAAGCGGGATGACTTATCTCATTGCGCAGCCCGAGAAGTCCGAGGACAAGACGATCGCGGCGGATGTCGACGAGCTGATCCAAGAGACCGAGATCATGCTGGCCGGTCTGGCCGAGCGCACGGGCGCCAGCATGAAGGAACTGCCGCCGGTGACGATCACCTATCTTGGCAAGGGCAACACGCTGCAGCGTGATCCGGTGCAACCGGTCGCCGAACCGGACGAGAAGTTCAACGACGAAACGGATGGAGACCGACGTGCGGCCCGCAAGGCCTTCGTCACCAGCTTCACGGCAATCAAGCCGCAGACGCGGAACTCCTTCGAGCTTGCTCTGCCGACACGTTTGCGTGCGCTCACGCTCAGGGATGCCGAGGTTCGCAAGCAGACCATCGCGCTGACCGGCGAACTTGGCGGCCGCGTCTCGGAGAAAGTCGAGCCGAACAAGCCCGGCAAGCTGTTCCCGCAGGGCTGGAGCCTGAACGACGACAACCGCCGCCGCATGCGCGGTGTGAACGAGCGTGTCACCACATGGCCGTGGCGGACGATCGTGCAGTTCAACTATGGCGGCAGCAACAGCGGATGCTCGGGCAGCCTGATCGGTCCGCGCCATGTCGTGACGGCGGCACACTGCATCATCGCAGCCGGGACGGACGACTATTTCGCCTTCACGGTCAGTTCCGGGCGTGGCGGCAACCAGTGGACCGCCCAGTCGAACATGCCGGGCTGTCCGAACTCGGCAACCCAGGACTGCCCAAGCGTCGGTGCCACCTACTGGTACTTCGTGCCGTCGCAATGGCGGGCGTCTAACACATCGAACCGCGAGCAGTACGATTTCGGCGTCATCGTGATCCCGAACCGGTTGGGCAACACGGTCGGTTGGATGGGCTACTGGTACGCGCCGATCAACTCGCTGAACACGGTCAACAAGTACAGCCGTGGATATCCGTCCTGTGCAGCGCCGAACCGGATCGACGATCCCGCCGACCCGTTGGCCTGCGCGACCTGCACGACCGACCTGACGGTCTGCAATCCGCAGCATCTCTATGGCGACAATGCGCGTTGCTCGATCGGCAATGCGACCAATGTGGACAGCTCTGGCTACAACCGCAATTTCCGGATGTCGTGCGACGGATCTGCCGGGATGAGCGGCTCGCCGATGTACTTCTACGGAAACGGCAATGTCGGGAACAGCGGCTCAGTCTACTACACGGCGCATGACATCCAGTCGACCTGTGGTGGGACCGCCAATTCCTCGTCCTGCGCGAACGTCACGCGCGCTGACCGGCTGGTGCGCAACACGCCGGAATACTCGGGCTGGATCTCGTATTTCCGCTCGACGTTCCCATAAGGCGCATCCGCGTGCGGTGGATCGGAACGCTCTTGGCCCCGTTGCTCGCGGTGGCAGTGCTGGACAGCCCTTTCACCGCGCGTGCTCAGGGTGCGGGATCGACGTCGACCACTGTCGATCCGCCGCCCGCCATCGCAGACAAGCTCTCCGGCGTGGTCATCGTGCACCGCCGGGGAGAACGCGCGTTCTGCTCCGGAACCGTGCTGGCCGGGCGATTGCTGGTGACGGCTCGGCATTGCGTGCAGGCGATTGGCGCCGATGCGCCCTATCCGGTCAAGGAGATCCGCGTCGGGTTCGGCACATCCACGACCGACCCGGACATCGTCTGGCGGGATGTCTCGCGCATCATCGTGCTGTCCACAACGTTCGAAAGTTTCGAGGATCTCCAAGGCCAGGACGTCGCACTCATCGAGCTTCCGGGCGATACCAACAGTCCTCTGCTCGGAGTTCCGCAGCAAGTCCCAAAGCCCGAACCGGGCGAAATCCTGACGCTGATCGGTTTCGGTGAAGACCGCTACGGCCTGGTCGGCACGCGCCACATCGTAGATGTGACCGTCACCGGCCAGACCTCGGATGGCTTCACCTACACTGGCGGCGGCTGTCTGGGAGATTCAGGCGGCCCGCTGCTGCGTCCGGACGGCTCGCTCGTCGGTATCGTCAGCCTCGGGACCACGGCGCTTTGTGCGCCCAACTACGAACGGATCGGCCAGTCGTTGGTGCCATTCATCGACGCTATCGTCCACACGATGCTCAACCCCAGCAGTCCCGAATAGAGACAGGTTTCAGCCCGCGAACGCAGGCGCTTGAGCGACCCCTGTCCATGCCGTAGGCTCGCCGCGATTCCGGCTGCAGAACGGTCGGCATTGTCCGGCGGCGTCGGGAACGCGCTGTCGCCGGATCGCGAAACTGGGAGGATCGCATGACCAAATTCACCACCGCTGCTGCTGCCGCGGCGCTCGCCATCGGCATCGCGGGCGTAGCCACGGCTGCTGACGTCACGCTGCGGGTGCAGCACTTCATCTCGAACAAGGGCGCCATCCCGGCGCATTTCATCCTGCCCTGGGCCGAGAAGGTCGAAAAGGACTCTGGCGGTCGCATCGATGTCGAAGTCTACCCGCGCATGCAGCTCGGCGGCAAACCGCCCGCGCTCTATGACCAGGCCCGCGACGGGGTTGTCGACATCACCTGGGCGATTCCGGCCTACACGCCCGGCCGTTTCCCGGGCACCGAGACCCTGGAGCTGCCGTTCATCGGGTCGAACTCGGCCGAGAAAACCTCGATGGCGGCGTGGGAGTTCTTCGAGAAGTACCTGAAGGACGAGTTCAAGGACACGCACATCCTGGCCGTCCACGTCCACGGCCCCGGCATCATGCACTTCCGGGGCGAGCCGGTGGATACGCTGGCCGGCATGTCGGGCAAGAAGATGCGCACGCCCTCGCGGCTCGGCGGCAAGATGCTCGAAGCCGCGGGCGCCGTTCCGGTTGGGATGCCGGTTCCGGCCTTCCCCGAAGCGCTCTCGAAGGGCGTTGTCGATGGCGGCGTGATCCCGTGGGAGATCGTCGTCCCGCTGAAGGTGCACGAGCTTGCCGAAAGCCACGTCGTCATGGGCGGCGACAACCCCTGGTACAACACGTTCTTCATCTACGCGATGAACAAGGACAGCTACAACAACCTGCCGGATGACCTGAAGACGGTGATCGACGACAACTCCGGCATGATGGCGTCTGCCTGGGCCGGGCGCGCCATGGAGCAGGGCGATGCGCCCTCGCTCGACATCGTCAAGGGCACGGACAACACCATCATCACGCTCTCGGATGACGAGACCGCGAAGTGGAAAGCACTCGGCGACAAGGTCACGGCTGACTGGATCGCCGACATGACGGCCAAGGGCTATCCGGCCCAGGCCATGGTGGACGACGTCCGGGCGATGGTTGCCAAACACAACCAGTGATCCGGCTCTGATCACGCAACGACCGATGACCGGGCCAGTGCTCACGCGGCGCTGGCCCGTGTCTTTGGAGGGGGAATGACAGCTTCCATCACGGAACGCCGGGGCATCCTGCCCGGCGCGGAGCAGACAGCCGGACGGTTGATCAACAGCCTGTGCGCGATCCTCGCCACAACAGGTGGCGCGCTCCTCGCCGGTTTGGCCGTCATGACGGTCATCTCCGTCACGGGCCGTTCCCTGACATCTGTCGGCCTGCGCCCGATCACTGGCGATTTCGAACTGGTCGAGGTCGGCTGCGCCGTCGCGATCTTCTCTTTCCTGCCGTGGTGCCAGCTCAAACGTGGCCATGTGACCGTCGATCTGTTTGTCGGCTTCGGTCCCGCCTGGCTCATGCGCCTCAGCACCCTGACCGGGGACATCATCATGACCCTTGTTGCCGTCATCCTGGGCTGGCGTCTCTGGCTTGGCATGCACGAGATGCTGTCGAACGGGCAGGAGACCTATCTGCTCGGCCTGCCGATCTGGTACGGCTATGTCGGGGGCATGATCGGCGCGTCCTTGTTCATTCTGACATGCCTCTACACGGTCTGGCGCGCGTGGAATGACATCGTCTCTGGCCAGACCGCCGATCTGCGCCTGCAATGAGCAATTTCGACCTGGCCCTGCTGTCCTTCCCGGTCATGCTGCTGCTGATCTTTCTGCGCGTGCCGATCGCAGCGGCCATGGGCCTGACCGGCTTCATTGGCACCTGGATCGTGCTTGGGCGCCCGGACCCGGTGCTGAATCAGCTCAAATCGCTGACCTATGATACGTTCTCGAGCTATTCGCTCTCGATCGTGCCGCTGTTCCTGCTGATGGGCCAGCTCGCCTCGCGATCCGGCATGTCCGAGGCGCTGTTCCGCTCTGCCGCCGATTGGCTCGGTCACCGGCGCGGCGGCGTCGCCATGGCCGCCGTCGGCGCCTGTGCAGGCTTTGGCGCCGTGTGCGGATCTTCGCTGGCGACGGCCTCGACCATGGGGCAGGTCGCATTGCCGGAAATGCGCCGCTATGGCTATTCCGACGCGCTTTCCACCGGCGTGCTGGCTGCCGGAGGCACGCTGGGCATCCTGATCCCGCCCTCGGTCATCCTGGTGATCTACGCCATCATCACCGAGCAGAACGTCGTCAAGATGTTCGCCGCCGCGATGATCCCGGGTATCCTGGCCGCCGCAGGCTACATGGCTGTCGTCGCGATCTACGCCCGCCTGCGCCCCGACGCCGCCGTGACAGCACCGCGCGTCGACTACGCGACCCGGTTCCGCAACCTCACCGGCGTCTGGCCTGTCATCGCGATCTTCTTCCTCGTGATCGGCGGCATCTATGTCGGCTGGTTCACCCCGACCGAGGGCGCTGCCGTCGGTGCCGCCGCCGTCGGCCTCTACGCCGCCCTGCGCGGCGCGCTGACGTGGAAAGGGCTTGGCGAAAGCCTGCTCGAGACCGCAAAGACCTCGGCCATGATCTTCCTCATCCTGCTCGGCGCCCAGGTCTTCAACGGCTTTCTCGCCTTCACCCAGGCGCCGGTCAACATCGCCGACTGGGTGACCGAGCAAGGCTTCGCGCCCTATCTCGTGCTCGCCATCCTGCTCGCCATCTACCTGATCTTCGGCTGCGTGATGGACTCGCTGTCGATGATCCTGCTGACCATCCCGGTCTTCTTCCCGATCGTCGAGGCGCTGGACTTTGGCCTGACCACCGAGGAGACCGCGATCTGGTTCGGCATTCTCGTGCTGATCGTGGTCGAGGTCGGCCTGATCACCCCGCCCGTCGGCATGAACCTGTTCATCATCAACTCGATGGCCCGCGACATCCCGATCACACGGACCTATTCCGGCGTCGCGCCCTTCGTCGTCTCGGACCTGATCCGTGTCGTGATCCTCGCCGCCTTCCCGCTGATCACCCTCTGGCTGGTGCGGGTGCTGTTCTGAGATCCCGCAACGCTCGACCCTGCGCGCTGTCCCGGAACCTCAACGTGACCGTGCGCGGCTCACCCGCCGCCAAACTCACCACATCCGTGGCTTGGCATACTCCGGATAGCCCGCGTCGTAGGCCTCTGCATCGAAGCCCTGCGTGAACTCGCGCACGAAGGCGCCTGCTGTCGGCACTGGCACGTGCTCGGCACCCCAGAGGTTCGAGCGCATGATCGCCTTGGCGCACTGGAAGTACATCTCGCCGATGGTGATCACGATCACCGTCTTGGGATGCTTGCCCGCCTGCTCGAATGCGCCGGTCGCGGCCTCGTCCGCCGTCAGTACCGCCGTACCGTTCGCGCGCACCACGTTGGTCGAACCCGGCACCATGAACATCAGGCTCACCCGCCCGTCGCGCACGATGTTGCGCAGTGAATCCAGCCGGTTGTTACCCCGCCAGTCCGGCAGCCACAGTGTCTTGGGGTCGACGATCCGAACCACCGAACCATCATCGCCCCGGGGCGAGCCATCGGTGCCCTCGGGCCCCACCGTCGTCAGCACGACGAAGCGCGAGGCTTCGATCCAGGCCTGGTACATCGGGGTCATCCGGTCGGTGACCTTTTCGACGGATTTCGGGACGGCGTCCTCGTAGAGCGCCTCCAGATCCGCGATTTCAGTGATCGGGGTCATGTGTCGGTCTCCCTTCCGCGTCGGCGGTCAGGAGAGGCTCAGCCCCTGATCCGCAACCAGCGCCTCGATGGCATCGGCAAGGTCGATATCTTCGATGTTCATCGCGCCGCGCGCAACCCGCAGATCGTGTGCCCGGCGCAGAACGGCGGAATGCGTGTGCCCCTCCGGCGGCTCGAACTTGTAGCAGGCCAGCTCGATCCGGTGGCCCAGCGGGTCGCGGAAATACATCGACCACATGAAGCCGCGATCGACCCTCCCGGTGTTCGCAATACCGCGCGCGTTCAGCCGAGCCTCGGCCTGTTCATAGGTCGCAAGGCTGACCTGGAATGCGATATGGTGGGTCGAGCCGACATGGTCGGGCACGTCCCCCGCAACCGTCCGATCCTCGGATGTGAACACCGTGATCAGCCGTCCGTCCCCCGGATCGAAATAGAGATGATTGATCTCGGGCGCGTCCAGGTTCGGCTGCTCGAAAATGAACGGCATCCCCAGGACGCCTTCCCAGAAGTCGATCGACGTCTGCCGGTCGGCGCCGTTCAGCGTGATGTGGTGGACGCCCTGTGTCTGTATTCTCGCCATGATGATCTCCGCGCGATATCCGGCCCTTACATGGCCTGCCGGCGCGCCGGATGCCAACCGGCGTCCGCAGAAAACACCTGTGCGTTGCGGAGAACGCCGCATTGCGGTGTGGTCCGATCCGCTCTAAGTGACCGGCCATCGACCGAACTGGGATATGTCATGACCGATACGCCGCGCTCGTTTCAGGAGATTCTGCTGCGCCTCTCGGCCTACTGGGCCGCCAAGGGCTGCGCGATCATGCAACCCTATGACATGGAGGTCGGCGCGGGCACCTTCCACCCGGCGACGACCCTGCGCGCGCTTGGCCCCAACACCTGGGCGGCGGCCTATGTCCAGCCCTCGCGCCGCCCGACAGACGGGCGCTATGGCGACAATCCGAACCGGTTGCAGCACTACTACCAGTATCAGGTGCTGATAAAACCCAGCCCACCTGACCTTCAGGACCTCTACCTCGGCTCGCTTGCGGCGATTGGGATCGACATGGCCCTGCACGACATCCGGTTTGTCGAGGATGATTGGGAAAGCCCGACGCTGGGCGCTTGGGGTCTTGGCTGGGAGGTCTGGTGCGATGGCATGGAGGTCAGCCAGTTCACCTATTTCCAGCAGGTCGGCGGACACGACTGCACGCCGGTTTCGGGCGAGCTGACATACGGGCTCGAGCGTTTGGCGATGTATGTGCTCGGCATCGACCACGTCATGGACATGCCGTTCAACGCGCCGGACGCGCCGATCCCGCTGAGCTATGGCGATGTGTTCCGTCAGACCGAGCGGGAGTATTCGCGCTACAACTTCGATGTGGCCTGCACGACGACCCTGCTCGCCCAGTTCGAAGATGCCGAAAAGCAGTGCAAGGCGATCCTCGAGCAGCCCGCGACCGATCCCAAGACCGGCCGCGATATCGTGATGGCCCACCCCGCCTATGATCAGTGCATCAAGGCCAGCCACCTGTTCAACATGCTCGATGCGCGCGGCGTGATCAGCGTCACCGAACGCCAAGCCTACATTGGCCGTGTCCGCGCGCTGGCAAAGGCGTGCGCCGATGCGTTTCTGCTGACCGAGGCCGGCGGCAAGACCCCGGCGGCGGCCTGATGTCGGGCCGCTTGCTTTTGATCGGCGGTGCCGTGCTGCTTCTGATCTTTGGATCGACCCTCTGGTACACGCAGATGTACGCCTTCTACGAGGATCTGCCGGACACCGGCGAGATCACGGTTGCTGAGCGCACCGTTCCGGTCGACGGCTTCCAGGGCATCGACGCGATGTCCAGCCCGATCAAGCTTCGCGCGTGCATGACGCTCGACCCCGGGGCCTTTGCGGATCTCGAGCCGTCCCAGGCGGCCGTGCCGCTTGTCGCGCCCTACTGGTTCGACTGCTTTGACGCCCGCGCGATCGGCAAGGCGCTGGAATCCGGCGCGGCAACGGCATACCTCGCCGCCTCGGGCGAATTCCACGGCAGCGAGCGGATGATCGCGGTGTTCGAAGACGGCCGGGCCTTCATGTGGCGCCAGCTCTCGCCGGAGTTCTCGAAGTAGGCCGCTGACACCGCGCCCACTGGACGATCTCGCCCGCGCGCCTTACTTAACGGACGAAGTTGCCAAGACGCTGGATGGAGACATGTCGGACAAACCTGCGCTTTCCGAGAATATGCAGCGTATCGCCGACGGCCTTCGCGCACACGGGCAAGCGCCCGTCGCGGTGTTCTGCGGGTTCGACCTCTGGATCGAGGTGCTCGGCAGTCAGCACATTTCGCTGAAGGACTTCGCGCCGGGTGGAAAGCCCGCGACGGGGCAGGAGGACAAGGACCGCGTGCCCATCGTGCCCCTGATCGTCCTGGGCGGGCAGATCGTCGTCAGCCTGGATCCGACGATCGAACCGGGCGAGTTCTACTTCAAACCCTGAACAGCGCGTAATCCTTTCGTTGAATTGCCTGCAACGTGGCAGCCATTGGCGCTTGCGTGTTTCGACGGCAGGCCTTATATTTCTCATATTGAAAATTAATGGGATAGTAAGATGGGAAAACCCGCCGCTCGGATGATGGATATGGTCCTTCAGGACGCGCCGCATTGCCACGCGCCCATTCACCCGCCCGCGCCGACACCAACGCCCGTGCCGCACCCGGCGCTGCCACTTCCGATCCTGTCGCCCTGCGCGCCGACGGTGCTCGTCGGCAAGATGCCCGCCGCACGGGTGACGGACATCACCAAGATTTGCACCCTTGCCGCCTGTGTCCCGGCCGGGCCGGGCATGATCTCGATGGGATCGGCGACGGTGATGATCTCGAAGATGCCGGCCGCGCGGATGGGTGATATGACCGCGCATCTCAGTTGCGTGGCGCCGATCCCATCACCCGTCGGCAAGATCCTGCCACCCTGCTGTCCAACTGTGATGGTCGGCGGATAACAGCGCTTGCGGCTCGACACTTTCGAGGCACTGGCGCCGATCTGCCCGCGTTGCCTGCACACGGACGGCATCGAAGCTCCGCTGAAGCTCGCATCGACCTATCAGGCCCGCAGCGATCTGGTCTGGCAGGGCATGATCCACTGCTCGAACACCGAATGCTGGATGGAGTTCCCGATCATCGACGGGATCCCGGCCCTGGTGCCCGACCCCAAGACCTTCCTGCAGAACGCCCGCCACCACATCCTTCTGCGCGACGACCTGGACCCGGATCTGACCGGTCTGCTCACCGACGCACTGGGCCAGGGTAGCGAGCTTGAGACGACGCGCCAGCATCTTGGGCTTTACGCCGGGTCGCATTTCTCCGACTGGGTGCCGGACGAGGATGGCGCAGCCCAGATCCCGGCGATCCTCGACACCGGGTGGGCCGAGATGCAGCAAGCCCCGGACGGTCCTGCGATCGACCTCGGCACATCGGTCGGGCGCGGGGTCTGGGAAATGGCGGCGCGACGGCCTGGCCCCGTGCTTGGCGCGGATCTGAACTTCTCGATGCTGCGGATGGCCCAGACGCTGATGCTCGAAGGCCGGGTCACGTATCCGCGCCGCCGGGTCGGCATCGTCTACGACACGGTCGAAGCGGTCCTGCCCGCCGACCGGGTGTCGGATCAGATCGACTTCTGGGCGCTCGATGCCATGGCCCTGCCGTTCCGAACCGGCCAGTTCGCAACCGCGACGGCGGTCAACCTTGTCGACTGCATCTCGGGCCCGACGAACATGATTGCAGAGACATCGCGCATTCTCGCCCCTCGCGCCCGTGCGATGCTCACGACCCCGTATGATTGGTCCGCAACGGTCACGGATCCGGTCGGTTGGATGGGCGGACATTCGCAACGCGGTGTGGTCGGCGGTGCGGCAGAGCCCGTCCTGACGGCAACACTGGCCCAGTACGGGCTGAATCCCGTCGCCGAAAGCCACGATGTGCCCTGGCTGCTCAACGTTCACGCGCGCTCGGTGATGCACTATGCGCTGCACCTGGTCGTGGCCGAGCGGACGAGCGGCACAAGCTAGAGGCACCGGGCCGCGTCGCGGTTAGACGGATTTGAACTTCTCCATCAACACCGCCTTGACGATTGGGAACGGCTGATAGCGCAGCCACAGTTCCTCGTCATCCGAGAGCAATTCCGCAATGATCGACTGGCACAGCCGGCAGTCATGCGTGATGTAATGCTTGGCGAGCGTGTGCGCGTGCGTCTCGCGCTCTTTGCCAAGGCTGCCGGTGACGGTTTTCTTGACCTTCTTGCCGATCGACCGAACGGTCTCGCCCAGCGAGATGATCGGGATCGCACCGATGCCCCGCCGATAGGTCTTCTTGCGCTTCTGCGCGATCACATACGGCAAGACAGTGTCCAGCACCTCCTGGTGCTCATGCACGTCGCACATCCGCGAATCCAGGCCAGAGCAGTTTGCGACCGTCGCCTCGGCGCTGTTGCGGATGTTCTCCAAGGCAACCCGATGCTTGTAGGACGACCGTGCGGCTTTTGCCTGCACGACCGAGTTCGCCGCCATCACGACGACGCCACCGACCAGAAGGCCGACACCGGTCGCGGCACTGACCGAGATCACGGTGACGCCCATGCCCATCATGGCAAGCGTGCCGCCACCGCCCAGATTCGAAACGGTTGAGATCCCGGTCGAGGTCAACCAGCTCGCCGCCCAAAGACCCGCGCGTGTCTTGGCCCAAAGGTTGACCGGTTCACCCTGTTCGAGATCCTCGAAACCGTCCTGCTGCATCATCTGGACGTGCCGGTTGATGGTCGGCTGCATCCCGAACTGCGCCATCCGCCGGGAGACCTGTTCTTTCAGGGCAGGCAGAAGCGTCCCGCGTTTGGCGGTTTCCTTTGGTTTCTTGTTCTGCCACTCGACCAGCGCACGTTCCAGTTTGCGCAGCGGATCACTGCCTTGCCACCGGTTCGGCTGCGCGTTCTGAACCTCTTTCAGCGCCTCCAACAGCGTGTCCAGCTCCTTGCTGCGGTAATGCATCGAGCGCGTCACAGACATCTCGAAGGCGCGATTGCCACGGGAGAGCAGGCTTTGAACCTGGTTCTGCTGAGGGATCACGGGCTGCGACGGGACTGGCATATTACCTTGCTGGCTTGGCATGGAACGTCCTTGGGTCTGACTGGTGCCACCACCGCTGTTGATCCTTTGCACTTTGAAATACGTGTGCCGGGATCGCGGGACTGGAACCTGGTTTCTTGAAATCTTCCGTGCCCCACTGGGGCGATACCGAAGCATATAGGTGCATATTAATCTCAATGTAAAGGTCAAAATAATATTTATATGGATTTTTGGGTCTATCACCGTCCGGGGCGCGTACCGATTTGCCTGGCATGTGTCGATTTGCCTGGCATGTGCCGCAGCCGATGACGTCATCGCACGCACGTGATCCATCTGATGCGTTGCGGGCTTGCAAAGACGCCAAGGTTTTCGCAGGTTTTCTCGATGATCCTTCGCCTGCTTATCGCTGCCTGTCTTCTGATGCCCGCACAGGCGCTTGCCGAAAGCTGCGCGGATGTGGGGCCGCCACTATCGGTCCGCGAGAAACCGCTCTTCGACAATCTGACGGCGACAACGTCCCAGATCGACGGGGAGACAAAAGCCCGCGCCATCTGGCAGCTCTGGCACACGGCGCCTGATCCGCAGGCGCAGGAGCTGTTGGATCGTGGTGTCCGGCGCATCCGCTCCGCCGATTATGCCGAGGCTCAGCGCATCCTGTCCGATCTGATCACCTATTGCCCGGACTATGCCGAAGGCTGGAACCAGCGGGCCTTCGCGCGGTTTCTCGATGGCGACCTCGAGGGCTCTCTGGAAGATCTCGACAAGACACTGCAGCTCGAGCCGAAGCACTTCGCGGCCATGGCCGGTCGCGGTCTGACACTGCTGCGCCAGGGACGCGAACTGCTTGCCCATCAGGCCTTGCGCGATGCCGTCGCGATCTATCCCTGGCTCAGTGAACGGCGGCTGTTGCCGCCGGAGCAGAAGATCTGATACCCCTCAGCCGGACCGCCACGCCTTCGCTGCCTGGACAAGACCTCCCAACGCCAGGCCCCATACCGCCGCGCCCAGCCCGATCACGGTGATCCCCGAGGCTGTGACCAGGAACGTGATCGCGGCGGCCTCGCGATAGTCGGGGTCTTGCAGCGCGGCAAAAACCGAACCAGAGAACACACCGATCAGAGCCACCCCGGCCAGTGTGCCCAACACCATGTCCGGCGCCAAAGCGGCCAGTGCCGCGATGACACCCGCAAGCAGCCCGAACACGCAGTAGAACACGCCGGCAAACACTGCGGACCAGTACCGCCGGGCCGGGTCAGGATGGGAATCCTCGTTGGCGCACATCGCGGCGGTGATCGCGGCCAGGCAGGTCGCTGGCGCTCCGAACGGTGCCGTGACGACACTCGCCCCGCCAACCGATGCAAACAACGGACCTGCGGGCGGCGCGTAACCATAGCTGCCAATGATCGCGACGCCCGGGATGTTCTGGGTCGCCATTGTGACGATCCAAAGGGGCAGGGCGATGCTCAGTATTGCTTCAAGCGAGAGAACCGGGACGATAATCTCAGGTGCCGAGATCACGGGGACCGCCAAGTCGAACCGGAACTCTGCGTCGATCGCTGTGACCAGCGCTGCAGCGATCACAGCGGCGGGCACGGCGGCAAGCTTCGACACCCGCCCGACGACAAACCAGGTTGCAACGACCGGGACGGCATTCCACGGCACCTCGGCCATCGCCCGGAACGGCACGATGCACAGGGCGACGAGCACGCCTGCAAGCATCGCTTGCGCCAGCGGCGCCGGGATTGCGGCTGCCAACCGCCCGACCGGTCGCCAGGCCCCGGTGATGACCGTCAGCACGCCTGCGATCAGAAATCCCGCCACGGCACCCGCGAACCCGTCCGCGATCGTGCCTGTCACGGCCAGCAGCGCTGCGCCCGGCGTAGACCAGGCCACGCTGATCGGTTGACGCTGCCACAGGCTCAGGGCGATCCCGGCCACGCCCATGGCGATCGCCGCCATCATCAGCCCCGACGCGGCCTGAACCGGCGATGCACCGACGCCTTTCAATCCTTGCAAGACAATCGGAAACGAGCTGAAAAATCCGACAATCGCGACCACAAGGCCGGTCATGACGGTTTGTAGTGGTGGTCCGGATCGGGATGTCACGCCGGGAGCTTTCGCGCGGAGGTCGGGATGCCCGCGAGCATAGAGAGCTTACGGGGCCGGATCAAACACGTCCGCAGCGGCACACATCGCGCTTGGCGCATCTTGCCCGCCGGTTCGCATCAACCGGTCGGCGGCCAACCGCGCAAAGCGCAAGGTGACTGCCTTTCGCCGCGCAGCGGCCAGCGGATCATCCGTAGTCTGGCGAACGATCTCGGCATCGTATTCATCGGTGCGGATCAACCCGTGCTCCAGCGGCAGCAGATCCTCCGGGAACCCCGGCGGCACCGCAAAGTACAGGCGGTCGCACCAGTCGAGATAATCCGGCCACTTGCGGTCCGTTTGAAAGTCGGCGCGGCTGGACTTGACCTCGACGCACCAGATCTCGCCCCTGGGGCCGAGCGCACAGACATCCATGCGCCGCCCGCTGCGCGTCGGGAACTCGGTCACCACCGAAAACCCTTCATCCGCCAGCATCCGGCAGACGCCCCGCGCCAAGCGAACACCTGGGGGAATTTCCGAAACAGTCGTGGACATATTGAGAACAAATATGAAACAGAATTGGCAATTTTGCGAGTCAATTATCGCTAAACCTTAGCGACCTGTCCCGGGTGAGGACAAAATGGCAACATCTTTCCGCGGAAACCGGACGGTCCAGCCAAATTTATCGGAAATCCAGCAAAAAGTATCCTCTTTGTAGAACACGACATGCGTCGGATCCTTGCGGTAGTGCCAGGCCTCGAACCGCGCGTCGTCGGTCTGAAAACAGGTCATCACGCCCAACACGCCGCCTGGGCGCAGAATCGCGCGCAGGCGCGCGAACTCGGCGGCCGGGTCATGGAAATGCTCCGCCACCTCGGTGCAGGTGATGAAGTCATAGGTCCGGTCGAGTGCCGCAGGATCAGCTGCGAAGAACGGATCCCAGACCTCCATCCGGTGACCGGCCTCGGTCAGCATCGCCGCCAGGGCGGGGCCGGGCCCGCATCCATAATCCAGCCCCTCGGCGCGGGCGGGCAAAACTTCGAGCAACGGATCGGCCAGCCGCGACAGGAACGCCCGGTAACGCGGATCGCCCGGGTCGTTCTCGTGGTGCAGATAGTGGGCATGTTCCGCCGTTGGCTCGGGCCGCGCTGCCCGATCGACGAACCGTGCTGCGCATGTCGGGCATCGAAAGTAGTGCTTGCCGTCTGCGGTCAGGAACCACCCAGCCGGATCGTGGCAGACCGGGCACCCCTGGGCCTCTGGCACGGTCATTCCGGATAGACGCGGTCGAAGAAGATCCTCAGCAATTCGGTCGTATCGGTCAGCGGAACGCCGTAAGCCTCGCACAGCGTTCCGTAGTAGCGCAGATGGGTCTTGCGCCAGGCCGCCAGCGTCCCATCGCCCTCGTCGATCGCGAAGCCCTCGTCGACATCGCCGAACCGGATGCGGTCCCAGCGCGTGATCCGGATCACCGCATAGGGGTCGCCATCGAACAGCGTGACGATCTCATGGTCGCCGGGCTCGGGGAACCGGTCCTCCCCCAGATCGAAGGGCAGGGCCAGGGCCGAGGTCGCAACCTTGTGCCCCTCCAGAACGGCCAATGCGCATTCAGCGGCACCCCGTTCGTTGTCATCGAACGAAAAAACACCCGTCGGCGCGGCAGGCGCGTCCTGATCGCCCGGGACCGCCGCGCGAAACTCGGCCCAGAACGCGACATGGCGCGGATCACTCAGAGGCACCGGCCCGCGCTTCCATGTTGAACGCCGCCGCCATCAGCGCCTTGGCATAGTCCGTCGTCGGACGCTCGAACAACCGGGCCGCCGACCCGGCTTCGACAACCTTGCCCTGCTTCATGATCATCAGCTTGTGGCTCAGCGCGCGCACGACCTTCAGATCATGGCTGATGAACAGATAACCCAGCTGATATTTCTTCTGCAGATCGCGCAGCAGTTCCACGATCTGGGTCTGCACAGTCATGTCCAGGGCCGAGGTTGGCTCGTCCAGCACCATGAATTTCGGCTTCAGGATCATCGCGCGCGCAATCGCGATGCGCTGGCGCTGACCGCCGGAAAACTCGTGCGGGTAGCGGTCCATCATCTCGGACTTCAGACCGACTTCTTCCAGCGAACGAGCCACGGCGTCGCGCTCGGACAGACCCTTGTCGCCCAACCCGTGCACGCCCAGGCCCTCGGCGACGATCTCGGCGATCGACATGCGCGGGCTCAGCGACCCGTAGGGATCCTGAAACACGATCTGCATGTTCCGCCGCAACGCCCGCAGATCGCGGTTGGGCAGCGACTGGATGTCCCTGCCGTCGAACTTGATCCGCCCTTCGGAGGAGATCAGCCGCATCACCGCCAGTGCCAGCGTCGTCTTGCCGGAACCGGATTCGCCGACAACACCCAGGGTCTCACCGGCTCGCAGGTTCAACTCGACATCGGTGCAGGCCTTGATGTGCCCGACCGTGCGCTTGAACAGGCCGCGCTTGATCGGGAACCAGACGCGCACCGCCTCGGCCTCCAATATGGTGTCGGCGCCCGGGGGGACCGGATCGGCAGCACCCGCGGGCTCGGCCTCCAACAACATCCGCGTATAGGGGTGCTGTGGCGCGTCGAAGACATCCTGCGTTGGTCCGGTCTCGACAATCTCGCCCTGCTGCATCACGGCAACCCGCTGCGCCACCCGCCGCACGATGCCCAGATCATGCGTGATGAACAGCATCGACAGGCCCTCGTCGCGCTGCAACTCGGCCAGCAGGGTCAGGATCTGCGCCTGAATGGTGACGTCCAGCGCCGTCGTCGGTTCGTCAGCCACCAGCAGATCCGGCCGGTTCGCCAAAGCCATCGCGATCATCACACGCTGGCGCTGCCCGCCCGAAAGCTGATGTGGCCAGGCGCCCAGCCGCTGTTCCGCGTCCCGGATCCCGACCGTGTTCAGCAGTTCCAGAATGCGCGCGCGGGCAGCGGTACCTTTCAACCCCTGATGCAGTGCAAGGCTCTCGGCGATCTGCTTCTCGATCGTGTGCAGCGGGTTCAGCGAGGTCATCGGCTCCTGAAAGATGAAGCTGATATCATTGCCGCGCACGCGCCGCAGTTCAGAGGGCGAGGCCCCCAGCATCTCGGTGCCATCGTAGAGGATCGAACCGGATGTCCGCGCCGAGCCCGGCAGAAGCTGAACGGTCGAAAGCGCTGTCAGCGACTTGCCCGAACCGGACTCGCCGACCAGAGCAAGCGTCTCACCCTTGGCGATGTCGAGCGAGACGTTCTTGACCGCTTCGACGGTGCCGTTCTCGGTCTCGAACCTGATTGACAGGTCGTGGATCTGAAGGAGAGGGGCGCTCATGACGATCGCCCTGGTGCGCGCGCGGCCACACGGGGACGATGTGTCCCGGGCGAAGACCCGGGACCGCTGCGATGCGTCCGGGCGGTCCCGGGTCTTCGCCCGGGACACGTCGCAACGGACAGGCAGATCATGTTCTTCACGAAAAAGTCTTTCGCGGATCGAACGCGTCACGCACGCCCTCGAAGATGAACACCATCAGGCTCAGCATTACCGCGAAGGCAAAGAAGGCCGAGATCGCCAGATGCGGATCCGTCAGATACCGCTTGCCCTGCAAAGCAAGCTCGCCCAGCGACGGATAACTCGACCCCAAGCCGAACCCCAGGAAGTCCAGCCCCGCCAGCAAGCCGATCGAGCCGGTCAGCAGGAACGGCATGAAGGTGATCGTCGCGACCATCGCGTTCGGCAGCAGGTGGCGGTACATGATCGTCCAGTCGCCGACCCCCAGCGCCCGCGCTGCGCGCACGTATTCGAAGTTGCGCGCCCGCAGGAACTCGGCCCGCACGACGCCGATCAGCGCCGTCCAACTGAACGCAATGAAGATGAAGAACATCACCCAGATCGTCGGCGCCAGGATCGAGACGATGATCAGGATCACGAAAAGCTGCGGCATGGAGGACCAGACCTCCTCGACCCGCTGGAAGATCAGGTCGACCCATCCGCCGAAGAACCCTTGTGCGGCTCCCGCGAAGACGCCGATCAGCGACGAGATCAGGGTGACCGAGAACCCGAACAGCACGCTCAGGCGGAAGCCGTAGATGATCCTTGCCAGCACATCGCGGGCCTGTCCATCGGTGCCCAGCCAGTGGTCCCCGTCGGGCGCCGAGGGCGCCTTGTCGACGCCGTAGTTCACCGTGTCGTAGGAGTACGGGATGACCGGCCACAGGATCGAGCCTGCCTCGGTCGGGTCCATGCCGTCCGGGATTTCGCCTTCATCCATCCGGGCCAGCAGTTCCTCGGGGAAATCGAAGCAGTCTTCCAGCCCGCCGGTGCGGATTAGGCATTGCACCGCCGGGTCGCGGTAATCGGCCTCGGTGTCGAAGTCGCCGCCGAATGCGGTCTCGGGATAGGCCTCCCAGATCGGCGTGAACCGCTCGCCCTTGAAGGTGATCAGGATCGGCTTGTCGTTGGCCACGAACTCGGCGAACAGGCTGACGATGAAGAGCACCAGAAAGACCCACAGCGACCAGAACGCCCGGCGGTTCGCCCGGAAGTTTCGCAGGCGACGCCGGGAGAGTTCGGTCATCTTGAACACCCCTCAGCCCTCGCGCTTCTCGAAATCGATCCGCGGATCGATCCAGACATAGACCAGATCCGTGACCAGCTTCAGCACCAGACCGATCAGCCCGAAGATGAACAGCGACCCGAGGATGATCGGATAGTCCCGGTAGATCACCGCCTCGAGCGACAGCAGACCCAACCCATCCAGCGAGAACACCGACTCGACAAAGATCGATCCCGTGAAGAACACGCTCACGAACGCCGCCGGGAAGCCCGCGATTACGATCAGCATCGCATTGCGGAACACGTGCCCGAACAGCACGCGCCCCTCGGTCAACCCCTTCGAGCGCGCGGTCAGCACGTATTGCTTGTTCACCTCGTCCAGGAACGAGTTCTTGGTCAGCAGCGTCAGCGTCGCAAAGCCCGAGACCGTCATCGCCAGCACCGGCAGCGCGATGTGGTGGAAATAGTCGCCGACCTGCTGCCAGAAGGTCATGTCGTCGAAGCCCTCGGAATACAGCCCGCGCAACGGGAACCACTGCAGGTACGATCCGCCCGCGAACAGCACCAGCAGCACTACGGGCACCAGGAACGCCGGCAGCGAATAGGCCGCGATGATCACGCCGGATGTCGCCGTGTCGAACGACGAGCCATCCTTGATCGCCTTGCGGATTCCCAGCGGGATCGACACCAGATAGCTGATCAGCGTCGCCCACAGGCCAAGCGTCACGGACACCGGCATCTTCTCCAGGATGATGTTGATCACCGTCTCGGACCGCTGATAGCTCTCGCCGAAGTCGAACCGGACATAGTTCCACAGCATGATCCCGAAGCGCTCCCAGACCGGCTTGTCCAGCCCGTACTGGCGCTCCAAGTCCTTGATCAGCTCTTCCTCGATGCCCTGGCGCCCGCGATACTGCCCCTCCGAGCCGACGGTCGTCGTCTGCACCGACCCGCCGTCACTGCCGCCCGAGAACCGCTCGGTCGCACCGCCATGTGCGCCTTCCTCGAGTTGCGACAGCAATTGCTCCACCGGCCCGCCCGGCACGAACTGGATGATCAGGAAATTGATCAGCAGCATCCCGAACAGCGTCGGGATGATCAATGCCAACCTTCGCAGGATGTACGCGCCCATTCAGGAACTCGGGGTCAGATGCGGCCAGCCGCCTTCAGCTTCGCTTCCTTTTCCGCATCCACCCACCACAGGTCAACCACGCCGCGCGCATATTTCGGCTTCGTCTCCGGACGCCCGTACAAATCCCAATACGCAATGGTGTGGCTGCCCTTGTTCCACTGCGGGATCCAGATGTGCTGCGCCCGTAAAACCCGGTCCAGCGCCTTCACCGCATCGGTCAGCGTCTCGCGGCTCTCGGCGCGCTCG
>JBCAXJ010000058.1:0-37645 GCA_038534135.1 Pseudomonadota bacterium
GCAGCAAGCTGCGCGCGCTGATCACCCGTCAGGATCGATTGCTTGCCCGGAGCTTTTCGCGCCTGCAGCGCCTCTGGCCACCCTCGTTAAAGCGCAGCACCCAATCGCCGATCACCTGAAGACCAACGCCGCCAGTTCGCGCAGCATCGCTGCGAGAGCCACCATCTAGGATCACGGCAATCGAAAGAAGCCGTCTGGTTTGATCCGCATCATCGCTCTGCCGAGCCATCCGACGCAAATCAACAGCCAAGAAATCGCCGCGAAGTTCGATGCCTGCTCTCATGGAAAACCTCCTCAGTTTTCCATGATGATCAACCCTACGCCGCCGTGGGAATCCTCATCAATGAGTCTGATTCAATGCGCCGCAGTATAAGTTTGTTCCATGCTTCAATGGTCAAGAAGCGGAGGTGTGGTCCATCCCGCTCATTCGTTCAGGTATGCGGCCTGAACCTGCGATGCGGTGTCAGCGCCCCGGGTCCGCACTCCCTGATTTGGATCTTGTGATCTTCGGGCGAGACCAAAGCATTTCCGCCCGACCGGTTCAGATCTCCTCCATCGCCTCCAGCGATTCCGGTAGGGTTTGCCCACCATCGACGACGATCTGCTGGCCGGTGATATAGGCTGCCTCGTCCGAGGCGAAGAACAACGCCGCGTTGCCGATGTCCTCGACATCGCCGAGCCTCTTGAGGGGGATCGAGGCCCTCATCTGGTCCAGATAGTCTTGGCCCAGGTCCTGCAATCCCTCGGTGAAGATGTTGCCCGGCATCACCGCGTTGATCGTCGTGTTGTAACGCGACAACTCCATGGCCGCGGTCTTCAGGAACCCGAGTTGGCCTGACTTCGACGCGCCATAATGCGCCCACCCCGGGAATCCGGTGATCGGCCCGGTGATGGAGGAGGTGATGACGACCCGACCTTTCCCCGCCTTCTCGAAGTGCGGGATGCAGGCCTTGGTGCACAGGAACGAACTTTTCAGGTTCGTTGCCATCACGTGATCCCACTCGGACGGGTCCATCTCGACCATCTTGGTCTGCGGGAAGATCCCGGCATTGGCGCACAGTGTGTCGACGCCCCCGAAGGTCTCGGCGGTCTTCGCGACCATTCCCTGCACGGCGTCCCAGTCGGTGACGTCGCACGGATGCATCTCGGCCGTACCGCCCGCCCCCCGGATCTCGTCGACGGCGGACTTTGCGGCCTCCTCGCCACGGGCGACGACCATCACGTTCGCGCCGGCGCGGGCAAAGACACGGGCGATCCCCCGCCCGATACCCTTGGAAGCCCCGGTGACAATGGCGGTGCGGCCGGTGATCGGTGTCAGCATGACTGTCCCCCTCTGAGTGTCGGTCGGGGCGCAGCGTTCCCCGCCCCGCCGCCGCGCGCAAGGGAAATGTTGTGCGCGGCGGCAGGATCGGATTAGCCTGCGCGCGGTCCAAACAGATGCGGGGATTTCATGGCCGGTCTCTACAGCGACGGTTTCGTGGAGCGGCTGCGTTTGGGCGCGGCAACGCTTGTCGGCGAATGGGGCCTGTCACCGCGGACCGAGGTGACGCTTCTCAACATTTCGGAGAACGCGACCTTCCGCGCAGACGACCCGGACCGTGACGCGCCGGTTATCCTGCGCGTCCATCGCCCCGGCTATCACACGCGGCGCGAGATCGAAGCGGAGCTCTCGTGGCTCGCGGCGTTGCAGGCCGCAGAAGTCGCCCACATTGCCCCGGCACTGGAATGCCGCAACGGCGGCCACATCGCCGCCTTCGATCTGGATGGCGAGCCGCGCGACGTCGTCGCTTTCCGCTTCATGCCCGGGGCCGAGCCCTCTCCCGACGAGAACCTGGTTGAAGGCTTCCGGGATCTCGGCGCCATCAGTGCCCGGCTGCACGGCCACGCCCGGGAATGGCAGCGCCCTGACTGGTTCAGTCGCAAGACGTGGAACTTCGACACGACGGTCGGCCGCAGCCCGCACTGGGGCGACTGGCGCGCCGCGCTTGGCCTGAACCCGGACGGCCGCGAGGTGCTGGAGCGCGTGGCCACGGCCCTTGAAGGCAAGTTGGCCTCCTTCGGCACCGCGCCGGACCGGTTTGGCCTGATCCACGCCGACCTGCGGCTGGCCAATCTGCTGGTCCAGGACGGGCGTATCGCGGTGATCGACTTCGACGATTGCGGCTTCGGCTGGTTCGCCTTCGATTTCGCTGCGGCGATCAGCTTCATCGAAACGGACCCCTCGATCCCAGACCTCCAGGCCGCTTGGGTCGAGGGCTATCGCAGCGTAGCAGCGCTGGAGGCCGCGGCCGAGGCAGAACTCAACACCTTTATCATGCTGCGCCGCCTGCAACTTACGGCATGGATCGCCAGCCACGCCGAGACGCCGACGGCGCAGGAGATGGGCACCGCCTTCACCGATGGCACGCTGGAAATGGCCGAGCGGTTTCTCGCGCGTGTCCCTGCCTGAACGATGGCCCGCCGGACACGCCAGATCTTGGACATGAACGCCTTCGACGCGACGCGCGACGGCAGCGACGCGCAGGCCAGCCCCGGGTTACTGGACAAGCGCTACGCCAACTTTGGCGCGGCCTCGGTTCTGTTCTTCCAGCGACCGATCGAGATGGTCCGCGCCGAAGGCTGCTGGATGGAGGCGGTCGATGGCACGCGCTATCTCGACTTCTACAACAATGTGCCCTCGGTCGGGCATTCGCATCCGCATGTCGTCCAGGCCGTCCAGCGCCAGATCGGTATGCTGAACACCAACACCCGCTATCTGAACGCGACGGTCGAGGCGTATCTGGAGCGGCTGAAGGCGAAGCTGCCCGGCGGGCCGTGGAACGTTTTGATGTCCTGCACGGGCAGCGAGGCGAACGACCTGGCGCTGCGTATCGCGATGGCGGCGACCGGGGCCGAGGGCATCATCGTCACCGAGACTGCCTATCACGGCAACACGCTGCTGACGACCCTGGCCTCGCCGTCCTCCTACAAACGCGGCAAGCCGCCCCGGAACATTGTCATCGTTCCCGCCCCGGGGCCGGAGGCGTACGGCGACGATATCGCCGGGAACTTCGCGGCCGCGGTCAAGCGCGCGATAACCCGCCTGAAACGCCGCGGATACCGGCCCGCGGCCCTTCTGTGCGATTCGATCTTCTCGTCCGACGGTGTGTTCGCCGACCCTCCGGGCTTCCTAGCCGATGCCGTGGCCACTGCCCGCGCGGCAGGCGCCATGTTTATCGCCGACGAGGTGCAGCCCGGCTTCGCCCGCACCGGCGATGCCTTCTGGGGTTTTGGGCGGCACGGAGTGGACCCCGACTTCGTGACGACGGGCAAGCCGATGGGCAACGGCTTTCCGATGGCCGCCACGGCCGTGCACCCCGACCTGCTGGAAAGGTTCTGCCGAAACTTCGGCTATTTCAACACGTTCGGCGGCAACCCCGTCGCCGCTTCCGCGGGGGACGCCGTCCTGGACGTCATCGAGAACGAGGATCTGCAAACCAATGCCGACAGTGTCGGCGCGCACCTCACCGGCCGCTTGCGCAAGCTGGCCGATCGCGATGCACGCATCGGCGCCGTGCGCGGCGCCGGTCTCTTCCTCGGGCTAGATTTGTGCAACGGCGCCGACCCAGACCCCGACCTCGCGACGATCGTTATAAATGCGCTGCGAGAACGCTACGTCATGGTCGGGGCCTGCGGAAAGTATGGCCACACGCTCAAGATCCGACCGCCGCTTTGCCTGTCTCGGGCCGAAGCCGACATCTTCGCCGACGCGCTGGCCGACACGCTGTCGGCGCTTGGCTGACCCGCGGCCGCATCCCGAAAAGTGACGAATGGGGCGACGTCTTCGCCTTTGCGGTGTATAAGTGATTGGATGCCGTTTCAGCCGCCGGTCGATGCGCGGCGCGCAGGGCAACTGATCAAATTTCAGGCACTGTCCAGAGTGTGCTCACTCAGACAGCGGATGTCTTAGTCGCTATCTCCACGCGCCCAGGAAACGCGCTTAATATCAATTGCTTGCCGTCTGCTCTACTTTTAACCTGCTCCGCTTGACTCGTCTCTGGTACTGCCGCAACGTTTGGGTGCAGTGCGGAATCGAGAACGGTTTTGGGGGACGAAAATGAACAAGCAGAACATTTCGGATACTGTCGGCGCATACCCGGTCGACGCAATCATGCACCCACTGGAACCCTTGACCGCAGCGGAGATTTCGGCCGCCGCGGCACTCGTGCGCGCAGACATGAGCGACGGTGAGGGCGAACTCCGCTTCGAAGGGATCGAACTTCTCGAGCCGTCCAAGACCGAGGTCCGCGCCTTCAAACCCGGCGACGCCATCCCGCGCGCTGCGCGCGTTAGCGTCTACCGCACTGGCCGCATTGGCGTCTGGCGCTACAAGGTCTCGCTGACCGAAAACCGGTTGCTGGATAAGGAGGTCATCCCGACCGCCCGTCCGATCGTCCAGCCCGAGGAATTCCTGATGATCGAAGGGGTTGTCAAGGAACACCCCGACTTCATCGCGGCCTGCGCCAAGCGCGGCATCACCGACATGGAGCTTGTCTGCGTCGATCCCTGGTCCGCCGGCAGCTTCGGGGGTGACGATGAAGCAGGTCGGCACATCAGCCACACATTTGCGTGGATCCGCAACCACCCGGACGACAACCTCTATGCACACCCGATCGAGGGCATCAACGCCGTCGTCGACATCAAGACACTGGAGGTGTTGCGCGTCGATGATCACGGCGTGGTGCCGGTCCCGAAGCAGGATAGCAACTATACGCCCGATCCCGACGCCCCGCCACGCGACGATCTGAAGCCGATCGACGTCACGCAGCCCAATGGCGTGTCGTTCGCGATGGAGGGCCGGCGCATCAACTGGCACGACTGGTCCATCGTGATCGGCTTTAACGCCCGCGAGGGGCTGACCCTGCACGACATAAGCTATGCCGGCCGCCCCGTCTGCTATCGCGCGTCGATCGCCGAAATGGTCGTGCCCTATGGCAGCCCGCACCCTGGGCACGCCCGCAAGAACGTCTTCGATATCGGCGAGTATGGCATCGGCAAGCTGGCCAACTCGCTCAAGCTGGGTTGCGATTGCCTCGGCGCGATCCACTACCTCGACTGTTTCATCGCCGACATCAACGGTGACCCGATGATCATCGAGAACGGTATCTGCATCCACGAGGAAGACCACGGCATCCTCTGGAAGCACTTCGACTTCCGCCTCGACACGACCGAGGTGCGCCGTGCCCGCCGTCTGGTGATCTCGTCGATCTCGACCGTCGGCAACTACGAGTACGGATCCTACTGGTACTTCTATCTCGACGGCGAGATCGAATTCGAGATGAAGGCGACCGGCATCATCAACACGATCGGTTGCGAACCGGGCGAGGGTAGCAAGTACGGTACCGAGGTCTCGCCCGGCGTGGTCGGTCAGATCCACCAGCACGTGTTCTGCGCCCGGCTGGATCTCAGCGTCGACGGCGACACCAACTCGGTCATAGAGTGCGATACGGTCGCCGAGCCGTCCGGGCCGTCGAACCCCTACGGCAATGCGTTCTTCATGCAGGAGACCAAGCTCGAGACCGAGGGCGGACGCCAGCGCAACCCAGACGCCCAGCGTTACTGGAAGTTCGCAAGCTCCGAGAAGACGAACTTCATGGGCAAACCCACGGCCTACAAGCTTGAACCGACGTACAGCACGGCAACCTTTCATGACCCGGAGGGACCGTCGGGCAAGCGGATGGGCTTCATCTACAATCACCTCTGGGTGACGCCGTTCGACGAGGACGAGCGATTCCCCGCCGGCGACTTCGTCAACGGCTCGGCGGGGGGCGAGGGTCTGCCAGCCTTTGTGCAGCAGGGCCGGAACGTGGCCGACACGGAAATTGTCGCCTGGCACGTCTTCGGGCTGCATCATCTGCCGCGACTGGAAGACTACCCTGTGCAGCCGGTGGTGCGGACGGGTTTCAAGATGATGCCGCTCGGGTTCTTCGACCGGAACCCGAACCTCGACATGCCGGCAGACAAGAACAAGGCGAGCTGCAACGCGATCGCCGCGGAATAGCGGAACCAGGGACACAACCGAAAACGACAGCAGGAGGGTGATCCATGAACATGTCGCAATTCCGAGGTTACGGCACGAACCGCCGCCAGGTTCTGCAGGGACTGACCGCGGGTTTCGCCGCGGCGCTGGCCGGCGGAACCAGGGCCTATGCCGGGTCGGGTGCCACCTATGCCGACGAGCTCTGGGCCAAGACGGTCGAGGCGCTGAAGGGCGGAGATTTTCGCAAGGAACTGAACCTGCATTCGTGGGAAGGCTACACCGAAGAGCCGGTCCTCGATCCGTTCAGCCGCGAGATTGGTGCGACCGTGAAACCGCAGATGCTGATCTCGGACCCCGCTGCGGTGAACAACCTGCGCGGCGGCGGCACCTCGACCTGGGACATTATCAACCTGAACAACGCCTGGCAGCGCAAGCAGCTCTACCCGGAAGGGTTGATCCTTCCGCTGGACACCGAGAAGTTCAAACCGCTCTATGACATGAACGTCGACAGCTTCAAGTGGCCCTATCACTGGGCGCTCGACGAGTCGGGTGAAAAGCTGCTGGGCATGATCCAGCGCTATGGTCCGTCGGCCATGGCAATCAATACCGATGTCGTCGATGCCGCCACGATTGAGAAGGGCGGCTATATGGAAATGATCGAAGGGAACGCGGGCAATTACGGTGTTCTGGACTACGAGAACTGGGTGATCATGCATACCTGCATGGCCTGCGGCTTCTCGCCCTTCCGCAAGCACACAGACGCCGAAATAGCGACCTACAAGGATATGATCTTCAAGGTGTTCAACAACGCCAAGAAGGTCTCGGACGACCAGTCCGCACTGTCCCGGGACATGATCACCGGCGAAATCATGGGTACGTTCCCGGGCTCGGTCTACACGGTCTCGGCGCCCCGTTTCGAGGGCGAGACCCAGATCCAGTGCGTCGTGCCCGAGGACGGCATCGAGGAGACAAAGACGGATGCCGAGCCGAAGGGCCGGTCGGGCATCATCTGGATCGAGGTCACCTCGCTGGTCGCCAACCCGGACCCGACACCGCTGGCCGAGGCGTTCCTGATCTACTGCCATACGGCCGAGGCCAGCTATCGCGTCGCCGCCAAGGCGCCGGGCACGATGAACCCGGTTGTCCAGATGGGCGACGATACGGTCCTGTCGAAGTTCGGCTCGGACGAACTCGAAGCGATCCAGTGGGGCGACAGCGGCGCGTGGTTGCAGAAGAACGTCGACCGCTGCGTCGACTTCGACATCAACCCGGACTACGACGCGATGCACGACCTCTACACCGAGGCAAAGCGCTCACGCGGGTGATGAACAGAACCAGGGCCGGGGGTGCGAGATCTCCGGCCTTTTGCTGTTGGGGTAGGTGGGAATGGCAGGCTCAACGATTCTCGAGCTGAAATCGGTCAACAAGTACTTTGGCGATTTCGCAGCGGTCGAACGTGTGTCGTTGTCCATCGCGGAAGGCGAGTTCTTCACCATCGTCGGCCCGTCCGGCTCGGGCAAGACGACGTTGATCCGGATGCTGGTCGGCATGGACAAGCCCACGCACGGTGACATCCTCCTGCGAGGAGAGCGGATCAACGACACGCCCGCGCATATGCGTCCCACCTGCATGGTCTTCCAGTCGCTGGCCCTGTTCCCGCACATGACCGTGGGCGAGAACGTCGAATATCCCCTGAAGTGCCGCGGTACGGACAAGGCTGAACGCCGCCGCCGCGCCGAGGAATGTCTTGGCCTCGCGCACCTCTCGACCGACTATTACGAGCGCCCGGTGGCCAAGTGCTCCGGTGGCGAGCGCCAGCGCGTGGCGCTGGCCCGCGCGCTCTGCTTCGACCCCGAGATTCTGTTCTTCGACGAACCGCTCTCGGCCATCGACTACAAACTGCGCAAGATGCTGGAGAAAGAGATCAAGGACATACAGCGCGAAACCGGCAAGACCTTTGTCTACATCACCCACAGCCTGGAAGAGGCGATGATCATGTCCGACCGCATCGGCGTTATGCGCGACGGCCGTCTCGTCCAGGTCGGCAGCCCGCGCGAGATCTACAAGGCCCCCGAAAGCCGCTTCGTGTCGGAATTCATGGGCGAGGTGAACATCCTGCCCGTCACCCCCGCTGACGGCAAGCTGATGTGCGAGCCGCTGGGCCTCGCCTTCGACCCGCCGCCGGGCGAAGCGATCCGCGCTGGCTCGCTGATCGTCCGGCCCGAGGACATGCGCTTCGTCAATGGCGAGCAGCCGACCAACACGGTGATCCAGGGCGAGATCTTCAACGAGTACCTGCTCGGCAGCCGCGTCCAGTACCAGGTCCGCGCCAAGGGCGTCACCCTCTTGGTCGAACGCCTGCGCGATGCCGACACGCCGGACCGGAACATCGAACTCAGCTTCGCCCCCGAAGACAGCATGCTGTTCTCGGAATGACGCGGCGATGACGGATCTGACAAACAAGAGCGTCACAACTGCCCTGAGCGGTTCTTCCGTGCTAAGGGTCGGCAAGGTCCCGACCGGCTTTTGGTACGCGCTACCCATCCTCGCGCTGCTGGTGCTCGGCTTCCTCGCGCCGATGCTGCTAGTGGTCCTCTACAGCTTCATGCCGCGCGGTACGTTCACCCCCTGGGGTTCGCCAACGCTGGAAAACTACATCGATATCGTCGAGCAGAACTTCTACATCTCGTTCGGCTGGTCGCTGTGGCTGGCGTTCCTTTCCACCGCGATCCTGCTGATCGTCGCCTATCCGCTGGCCGTCGCCATCAAGCGCGCCGCCCCGAACCGGGCGCTGATCCTGACTGTCCTGATCGTGGCCCCACTGTTCGTGGCCGAAAACATCCGCCTGCAGGGCTGGGTCCTTTTCCTGGACAAGGCGGGTGTGTTGGACGGTGGCCTGAACGCGATGTTCGGCGTCGGCACCGGGTCGCTGGTAACGAACGTGCCTGTGATCGTTTTTGGCATCGTCTACATCTACCTGCCGTTCATGCTGTTCCCGATGATCCTGGGCCTGTCGAACGTGCCCCCCGACGTGCGCGAGGCCGCCTCTGACATGGGCGCCACGCGCTGGCGGATGTTCCGCGACATCGAACTGCCGCTGGCCGCCCCCGGCATTCTGATCGGCAGCTTGCTTTGCTTCGTGATTTCGCTGGGCGCGTTCTCTGAGGCCAAGTTCCTCGGCAAGGGCGTGATCGTCACCATCGCGCAGGACATCGAGTCCGCCTTCACCTTTGGCCAGAATTGGCCGCGCGGGTCAGCGCTCTCGGTGCTGGTCATCCTGCTGGCCGGCAGCGCGGTCTACATCGCCATGCGGCGCATGGATCTGGAAAAGATGTTGGGGCGGCGCGAATGAGCGACAGCATCATTCGGCGGTTGCTGGGCGTCTACGTGACGCTGATCGTCACCTGCCTCTACATCCCGATGGTCGTCGTCGGTCTCGCGTCGATCTCGCGCTCGCGCTTTTTCGTCTTTCCGATCCGCCGGACCTCATCCAAATGGTACGAAAGCACGTTCTCGTCGCTGCAGGTGGAGGAGGCCGTCTGGACCTCGATCATCATCGCCTTTTTCGTCGCGATCCTGTCCGTCGTGATGGCCGTCTTCGGCGCCCTCGCCTATGCGCGCTATACGTGGAAGGGCCGCAAACTCTATCAACAGGTCCTGCTGATCCCAGTCTTCTTCCCGCAGGCCGTACTGGGGCTGGCGCTGCAACTCTGGTTCAACTCGCTTGGCGTCCAGATGTCATGGCCGGCTACCGTCTTTGCCCAGCTTGTCTGGATCGCCCCCATCGTGACCCTCATCGTCGCGATCCAAGCCTATGGCTACGACGCCTCGGTCGAGGAAGCGGCCCGCGATCTGGGCGCGACCCGCTGGATGGTGTTCAAGGATATCACCTTCCCGTTGCTTGGCCCCGGCATCTTCTCGGGCTTCCTGTTCGCGGTCCTGCTCAGCTGGGGCAACTTCCCGCTGGCCTATTTCACGTCCGGCGCCGACGTGACGATTCCTGAGTGGCTCTATGGCAAGATGATCGGCGGCTATACGCCGATGGTCCCCGCTGTCGGCTTCCTCAGCGTCGTTGCCGGCGCATTGGCGCTGATCATCGGGCTGACCATCCGCAGCCGGATCGCCCGCGTGCAATAGGGGCGGGCAGCTGCGCCCCTACCGGTGCTCGGCCAGGAACGCTCCCAGCACTGACTTTGGGTCACCGCACTACGCCAGCCACGAGCGCCATCGCCGCGCAAGCGGCTTCGTCCTTGGGCCGAAAGCGGGCATGAACGCGTCTGCGGCTTTACCGAGTTACCAAGCGTATAAAACGTTACCCCCCCGTCACGCTCATGTGGCGGGTGACCTGTCCGTCCACGCGCTGGCGGGAGTAGTCGAAGTCGTGGCCCTTGGGTTTGCGCGTGATGGCTTCTCGGATGGCGGCTTCAAGGACGGCGTCGTCTGAACTCTCGCGCAGGACCTTCCGCAGGTCGGCGTCGTCGTCTTGGCCGAGGCACATATACAACTGCCCGGTGCAGGTGAGCCGCACGCGGTTGCAGCTTTCGCAGAAATTGTGGCTGAGCGGCGTGATGAAGCCGATCTTCTGGCCGGTCTCCTCGACGCGGACATAGCGGGCCGGGCCGCCGGAGCGCTCGGGCGTGTCGGTCAGGGTCCAGCGGGTCTCGATCTCGGCGCGGACATCGTCGAGCGAGAAGTACTGGTCGAGCCGGTCTTCCTCGCCGAGATCGCCCATCGGCATGACCTCGATGAAGGTGAGGTCCATGCCCCAGTCGCGGCACCACTCGATCAGGCGGTGGATCTCGGTGTCGTTTGTGCCCTTGAGCGCCACGACGTTGATCTTGACGCGGAGGCCTGCGGCGCGGGCGGCCTCGATGCCTTCGAGGACCTGGGCGAGACGGCCCCAGCGGGTGATCTCGTGGAACTTCGCCTCGTCGAGCGTGTCGAGGGAGACGTTCACACGGCGCACCCCGGCATCAAACAGCGGCTGCGCCATCTTCTTGAGCTGCGAGCCGTTGGTGGTGACGGTCAACTCGTCGAGCCCGTCGCCGAGATGGCGGCCCATGCGCTCGAAGAACCAGAGGATGTTCTTGCGCACCAGCGGCTCACCGCCGGTGATGCGCAGCTTGCGCACGCCGAGGCGCACGAAAGTCGAGCAGAGGCGGTCCATCTCCTCGAGCGTCAGCAGTTCCTTCTTGGGCAGGAACGTCATGTGCTCGGACATGCAGTAGACACAGCGAAAATCGCACCGGTCGGTGACGGAGACGCGCAGGTACGAAATTGCGCGGGCGAACGGGTCGATCAGGGGCGGTGTCTGAGTTCTCATGGTGCGACAATAGGGGCAGGCAGCGGTCGAGACAATCCCAACCGACGGAAATGCGATGGTTTCAGTCAAGTTTTAGGCCAATCGCGCATTAACCAGTTTGATTCAAAGATCCGAAAACTTTCCAAGGCATGTTGAGCAAATTCGATGAGTCGGAACGTTCTGCCCGGCCCATTGTCCCGAACGGATGAGGATGGATCGAACAGATGCCAGCAATATCGCCGATCGCCAACGCGTTTCCCACTCCGACTTTCGCAGCGTTTCAGGGCGCGGAGAATCCCATCGGTGCGGGAGCATCGGCGCAGCGGGTGGATCCAGCCGAGAGGTCCGGGGCCGGTGCATCCGGCACTGCGGGTGAAGATGCGGCGCAAGCCCGACGCGAAGCCCAGGACAGGAGTGAGCGCAACGCACAGTTCTCGAACATTGGCGCGCGCGGGACCCGCGGCGGCGAGACGGGATTGCTGTCGAGAGGTGCGGGCGTGGATGCGGCTGGCGGACGCGAAAGCCGGGCCGAGCGCGCGGGTGCGCGGGGTGGCCGCGAAGCCGAGACGCAAACGGTCCGCGAGGCCGTGCCGCCGCGCCGGAAGTCCGTCGTCGAGCGGATCATGGAGATTGATCCGGGTGCGAAGCTCTCGGAGATCGTCGATCGCGTGGAAGCTGGCAGCGCCGACCAGAGCCGTGTTCAAACCGAGCGCTTCAAATCCACCCTGAACGAGGTGCGCAGCGCATCCAACGTGAAAGAAACGAGCCCGCCGGCGGTTGACCCTGCTCCCGCCGATGCAAGGCCTGACGACCCTGTCGGGCGCTACGACAAGACGGTGTAGCATCCGGTAATCCTGTCAGACGGATTGATGGGCGCTGCCTGACCGGGGTATCATCGCATCAGCATTGATCACCCGGAGGCCCCGATGCGTCTTTCTGCTACCCTGCTGCTTGCCCTGTTTGTCGCTGCGTGTGCGATTGCTGGCGGACCCGACCCGAGAGATCCATTTAGCGCACGCAATATCGACAAAACCATCGTGACCTATGTCGACCGGCTGGGAACGCAGGCGGTCTATCTGGCGTCCGATGGCGGATTGTATCTGTGGTCCTCGGCGCAAGAGCCCGTGCAGCAGGGCGACTGGAAGTACGACGTCCTCGCGACCGGGGTGAACACGACCTATCAGGGTGCCGGTGGGATCAACCACCCGGTCCAGGATCTCGAGACAGCGTGGGGGATCTGCTTCCGCTATCGCGGTGCCGAGGGGCGAATTCTGCGGAGGGTGGAAGGCGGCGATTGGAACTGTGCTCTGCTGGCGGACTACGAAGCGCTGATCATCGACCGGGCCGAAGGCGATATCTTCCAGTTGCGCGACGGGAACGCTCCCGCCGCAATGCCTGCAGGGGCGCGCCTTACGGGCGCAGACCTGGACGCGCTTTAGCGACGGTCACCCGCGGCGATCAGCATTTTCCTGCAACAGCTTTGGACGCAGGGTGGGCTTTTCGCAAGCGCACCAAGCGACGCGTTCACGGTCGACTGCAGGCTCGGCACCATGATGACGGCGCAGGACACTCTGGACGGCTCCATGATCGTCGCGGTCAAACTGCAACTCGTCAGACCTGGCGAATTTCTTGTTCTGAGCGTCACGCGGCCGATGAGCGAAACGTGAGGCAATTTAACGATGCGTCCCGTTGAGGCATTGTTGAGGAGCGCCGCACCGCTAACTCTAGCCTCATGAACGCGCTGGTTCCAAACATCACGCCTCACACCCAGCCTTTGGGCATGCTGGATTCAGTGCGCGCGGCACGCCGCAATGTGCTCGAGGTGATACCCGCCATCTGCTATGTGCAGCCGATGATCACCGGCTGGATGGGGTCGCGCTGGCACATGGTGCAAGACCCCGCCGTCAACAAGCGCGTCTTCCTGGACAATGTCGGCAACTACCCGAAAGCCGAGGTGATGATCCGCATGGTGCGCCCGGCGGTCGGGGACTCGTTGTTCACGGCGGAAGGTGCGGACTGGCGCTGGCAGCGGCGCACTGTGGCGCCCGTGTTCGCGCAGCGCAACGTGGTCGCACTTGCCCCGTTCATGACCGAGACGGCGGAACGCGCAGCCGCCCGGCTGGCGGGGGACGGCCCGCACGAGATGGTCGGCGAGATGCTGTCTGCCACGTTCGACGTGATCTGCGATGTCGCGTTGTCGGGCCGCGACCATTTCGATGCCGATGTCTACAGTGCCGCTATTCTGAAATACTTCGAGACCGCTGGCAAAGCCTCGCTTCTGGACTTTCTGCAAATTCCCGATTGGGTGCCCCGGCCCGGGGCCCTGCTGGGTCGCGGTGCGGTGAAGACGATGCACAGCATGGTCGCCGACGCAATCGAGGCGCGCCGGGCCGAAACCGAACGCTGTGGCCGGATGGACGACCTGCTCGACCACATGATCTCGGCCGAGGATCCGGACAGCGGGCGCAAGATGTCGCCCATCGATCTGCTCCACAACATGCAGTTCTTCATCGTTGCCGGACACGAGACGACGGCGCTGGCGCTGGGATGGGCGCTCTACCTGCTGTCGAGCCACCCGCATCTTCAGGAACATGCGCGGGACGAATGCCAAAGGGTGCTGGGCGACCGTCCAGCGGGAGCCGAGGATCTGGCCGCGATGCCCTATGTTCGGCAGATCCTGGACGAGGCGATGCGGCTCTATCCTCCGGTCGGGTTCCTGGCCCGCACCGCCGCCGAGCCGGACGTTCTGGGCGGTCGCGAGGTGCGTAAGGGAGAGATCATCTTCCTGGCGATCTATGCGCTGCAACGGCACGAGATGTGGTGGGACAAGCCCAACGAATTCGATCCCGACAACTTCACCGATGCCGCGATCAAGGCCAGACACAAGTATCTGCACGTGCCGTTCGGCGCGGGGCCACGCGTCTGCGTCGGCGCGAACTTCGCGATGATGCAGGCACAGATCATTCTGGCGACATTGCTCGCGCGCTATCGGTTTTCGCTCGCAGATGCGCCGGTCCCGACCCCGATCATGCACATGACCCTGCGCCCGGACACCGGCATCGTTCTGCGCACCGAACCTGCCTGATTCAAACCCCCGATTAATCACGATCAGTGATCGTTTTGTTCACGCGGTTTGTAGTAGGCTCGCGCCATGCACTGCGATATGCGTATGCCAATGACCGATGCTGTTGCTTCCCCGCCCGCTGACGACGCGCGTGCCCGTAAAGCCGTCTGGATTCTGATCTGGGCCCAGTCGATCCTGGGCGCTCAGATGCCGGCACATTTCCTTCTGGGTGGGATCGTCGGCAAGACACTGGCGGACAACCCGGCCTTGGCGACGCTTCCGATCTCGATGACCGTGATGGGGTCGATGCTAACCGCACCCATCATGTCGACGATCATGGGGCATTGGGGACGGCGGACGGGCTTCCTGATCGGCACGCTGTTCGGAGCGTTGTCCGCAGCGCTCGCGACCTATGCGATCACCGAACAGAGCTTCGAGCTGTTCTGTGCTGCATCCATGATGCTGGGCGTCTACATGTCCGGCCATGGCTTCTATCGCTTCGCGGCGGTCGATCTGGCCTCGTCCGAGTACCGGCCCCGCGCGATTTCATGGGTCATGGCGGGCGGCTTGGTAGCCGCAATCCTGGGACCGCAACTCGCCAGCAATTTCGAGGATTGGCTCGAGCCGATTCCCTTTGCTGGGGCCTACCAGGCGCTGATCTTCGTGAACCTGATCGGGGTAATCCCGATCCTGTTCCTCGACATTCCTCGCCCGCCCCGGCGCAGCGAAGGCGGTGCGCGGGGGCGTCCATGGGCCGAGATCCTGTCCGATCGCAAGGTTGTCGTGGCAATGCTGTGCGCGATGGTCTGCTACGCGTTGATGAACCTTGTGATGACGTCGACGCCGCTGGCGATGGAGGCGTGCGGGTTCTCACTGGATGCGGCGGGGTACGTGGTCTCGATCCACGTGTTCCTGATGTTTGCCCCAAGCTTTTTCACAGGCGGGCTGATCGCGAAATATGGCGCCGAGCGGATCATGGCAATCGGGCTCGGCTGTCTGGCGATCTGTTGCATGGTCGCCGTATCGGGGATCGCCTTCCTGCATTTCAGCGTGGCACTGGGCCTGCTGGGCATCGGCTGGAACTTCGGGTTCATCGGTGCAACCAGCCTGCTCGCCGCAGCGCATCGACCGGAAGAGCGCGCGCGTGTGCAGGGCCTGAACGACTTCCTGGTCTTCGGCCTCGTCACCCTGGCCTCGTTCGCATCCGGTGCTCTGATGGCAGAGATCGGTTGGGCCGCGGTGAACCTGGCGATGCTGCCTGCGCTTGGTGTGGCGGCGCTGGCCCTTGCATGGCTTGCGATGCGCAACCGCGCTCAGACAGCCTAGCGAAGCTGCGCGGCTTTCAGGAGTTTCTACGAAAATCGAAGACGTCGACCCGATCAGTTGTCGATCAGGTCGTCCGTGATCACGCCGAGATTGCCGAAGGCCTGCTCCAGGATCGTCAGCTCACGCCCGAAGGTCGGCGTGGTATTGGTCTCGAGATCGACGATCTTTCCATCCTCCAGCCCGTATGTGTTGACCGACTGAACGATGTCGCGCTCGTCAAACACGATCGCAACGACGCGCCGATCAATCACCTCTGGCTCGAAAAAGGCGAAGTGCTCGACCCGCGAGCTTGCATAGAACCAGCCATCCTCGGTGAAGATGCCGGATCCACTTGGCCGGCCGATCTTGCGGCGGACCGAGCCGCGCGTGTCCTGACCTTCCCGCACATCGGCGAGTTCCTCGTCGATCGGAGCATATCCATGCAGTCTGATCACCGGCGTACAGGATGCCAGCATCGCTGCGATCACGCCGCCTGCAACCAGTCTGGTGAGGATTGATGCGCCCTTGGACCTCATTTGCCGGATCCCCGCTTCTTCTGCTCCACTGGAGCGTTGCCTAGCGCGTGTATGGTTTAAGTTCAAGCGGATCGGGGCTATGTGTCGGCTCTGATTGGCTACGACCATCCGGGGTATGCATCGACATGTCGAAACAGACGTCCAAATCCGACGAGACGTCCGGACCGCTCACGCGTCGGCTCAGCGTGGCGACACTCTCACGCGGCACCGCGACACCGTTCGATCTGAACCCGGATCGCGAGACTCTTTTGGAGATCGCGCGGCAGATGGGGTTGAGCGCCGTGAACGCCCTGCGTTGCAAGGGGGAACTGACGCCAGGTCGAAAGGACGGATGGCGGCTGATAGCGCGGCTGACCGCAAAGGTCGTACAACCCTGTGTCGTGACGCTCGATCCCGTGGAACAGTCCATCGACCTCAAGATCGTGCGCGAGTTGCTCCCGGCATCAGAGGATGCCGATGAAGTCGACTTGGTGCTCGATCCGGACGCCGAAGATGAGCCCGACTATTTCGAGGATGACATCGATCCCGGAGCGATCTGCCTGGAAGAGTTGGCTTTGGCATTGGATCCTTACCCACGGGCGCCGGGCGTCGATCCGACGGAAACGCTTGTGACACCGCCCAGAGCCGATCCCCTGGATGCCGAGGCACTGAAACCGTTCGCGAAACTCGCCGAGCTGAAACGCAAGCTGGAAAGCCGCGATCCCTGACGCGGCACTATGTTGCAACTTTAGGCGAAAAAACAGTTGCTCCCAGAGCGATTCCGAGTATTTTCCGCGTCTCTCGCCAAACACCCCCTTGTATGGGATGCACGGCGACACGGAACAACAGAGTCGGGCAAGGCCCCGGCGCACCGGACAGGCTCCGGTCATTTCGACAAAAGGTGGATCATGGCTGTCCAACAGAACCGAGTAACGCGTTCGAAACGCAACATGCGACGCGCCCATGATGCGCTGACTGTCGCGAACGTCAACGAATGCCCGAACTGCGGTGAACTGCGCAGGCCGCACCATGTCTGCGGCGCGTGCGGTCACTACAATGATCGCGAAGTCGTGCGGCAGGCTGACGACGTCGATCTGGACGACGACGCAGCGTAATTCGACCGTGCCTGTGCACGGTCTCCTCGCGACAACGATCGCGCAGGACAACTCAATGGATTGCTTACGTAGATGACCGCCCCCACCGTCTTGTCCGTAGATGTGATGGGCGGTGACAAGGGACCGGCACCTGTGATTGCCGGATTGGCGCGCGTCGCGGCAACAGAACCGGATCTTCGTTTCATACTTCATGGCAATGCGGCCGAGGTCACCCGGTTAGTGAACCGGCGCCGGCGGCTGCGCGACCGGGTCGAGATCCGTCACGCGGACGGGGTCGTCGCCATGGACGAAAAACCGTCGCGCGCACTGCGCAGCGGGCGCGGCACATCCCTTTGGCAGTGTCTTGAATGCGTCTCGTCCGGCGAGGCCAATACCGCGGTGTCGTCCGGCAACACAGGCGCCATTGTCGCGATGGCGATGCTGGTTCTGCGCAAGGCGCCCAAGGTCGACCGCCCGGCCATCGCGGTCCACTGGCCAGCGCGCAACGCAAACGGGTTCAACGTCGTATTGGATATGGGCGCCGACATTCGCGCTGATGCCAACAACCTGATCCAGTACGCTGTGATGGGTGCAGAATACGCCCGGCTTGCAGCGTCCGTGCAGACCCCGCGCGTCGGCCTTCTGAACGTCGGGTCCGAGGACACCAAGGGCCACCAGGATCTCCGGCAGGCCAAGGACGCGCTCACGGTCTTGGCAACGGATCCGGCGACCGGTCTCAGCTTCAGCGGATTCGTCGAAGGAACTGACATTCCATCGGATTGCGTCGATGTGGTGGTAACCGACGGCTTCACCGGCAACATCGCGATGAAAGCCTCCGAGGGCACTGCGGGCTTTATCCGCGCGGCATTGAAGGAGGCTTTCACGCATTCGATTCTGTCACGCTTCGGGGCGCTCTTCGCCATGGGATCGTTGCGGCGGCTGCGTATGCGGATCGACCCGCGCCGGGCAAATGGCGGCATTTTCCTGGGCCTGAACGGCAATGTCGTCAAAAGCCACGGCGGAGCGGACGCGGTGGGACATGCCTCGGCGATTTCACTCGCGGCGAAGATTGCCGCAAACGACCTGGCGGCCCTTGTGTCGGAACGTCTGGCGGATCTTGATGTCCCCGAAGCGCGGAAATCCCAGCCCGCCGCGCACAAATGACGTGATCGGGACGACTGTTTGGCTGATTGCACAGCTTTTACGAACGCGCGCAAGTCATTGACATTGACTCGTTTTTCCTGCGTCGGTTAACCTGACACGCGTCGCAGGGCTTGCAACGTGTGGCAGAGGGGACCAATGCGTAATGTCTGGTAGCACGCTGACGCGGTCGGATCTAAGCGAAGCCGTTTATCGCGAGATTGGTCTGTCACGCAACGAATCCGCAGAACTGGTCGAGACGATTCTGGACAGGATCGCCGCGGCACTGGTCGAAGGCGAGGCCGTCAAGATCTCGTCATTCGGCACCTTCGCCGTGCGCGAAAAAGGTGCACGCATGGGCCGGAATCCAAAGACCGGCGAGGAAGTGCCAATCGATCCGCGCCGGGTCCTGGTCTTCCGGCCATCGCACATCCTGAAAGAACGCGTCGACGCCGGGAACGCTCAATGACGACGGGCGCCGCACGCGGGGCCGAGAAATCTCCGGACGCTTTCCGGACGATCTCGGAAGTCTCTGACGAGCTGGATCTGCCGCAGCACGTTCTCCGCTTCTGGGAGACGCGGTTTGCGCAAGTCAAACCGATGAAGCGGGGCGGTGGGCGGCGGCTTTACCGCCCTGACCACGTCGCCCTTCTGCGCGGAATCAAGGCGCTGCTGTACGATGATGGCCTGACGATCAAAGGCGTGCAGAAGATGCTGCGCGAAAGCGGAGCGAAAACCGTCATTGCGCGCGGCAAGGCAGACGCCGCCCTGTCGCTCGGTCCCACGGACGACACCGACGCGCAGGAGCCGGATGGAATGCTGCCGCTTGACCTGCCCGAGGATGCGCCCGCCCGGTTGGAGCGCCTCAAGAAGCGCGTGAAAACCGGCGATCCCGGCGCCGCAATCGATCCGGAACGCGTCAAGCAATCGATCAGCCGTCTTGAGGCTGTGCTGGCGCGACTCGAAGAGTCCTGACGCCTCGATCACACGTCTGCATCCGCGCATACAGAATGCGCCCGGCCGTCGCGAAAGCCCTTTGCCTTGGGGCGCCAAGCCTGTATACGAACGACCGCACGGGCCATAGCGCAGTCTGGTAGCGCGTCCGTCTGGGGGACGGAAGGTCGTGAGTTCGAATCTCGCTGGCCCGACCAAATTTTTTGCGCCGACGGAGCGATCCGTCGGCGTTTTGCGATCAGACCGAACACGGGGCATCAGGTGACAGCGCCAGGCGTTCTTCCTTCCCAGGCGATCCGGGCGATGATCGCCGATGGCACAATAGGCGTTGCGACCCCGCCCCTGCCCACGCAGATCCAACCTGCCAGCCTGGACCTGCGGCTTGGCCGTCGCGCCTGGCGCGTTCGCGCAAGTTTCCTGACAGGACGCGACGCGACGGTCGTAGACCGGCTGCGCGAATTTTCGATGCACAAGATCGACCTCGAGGGTGGCGCGGTTCTGGAAACCGGATGCGTCTATCTGGTCGAATTGCAAGAAAGCCTCGATCTGCCCCAGGACGTCTCTGCAGCGGCGAACGCGAAGAGTTCGACGGGACGGCTCGATCTCCTCACACGGATGATCGCCGACCACACCACCGAATTTGACCGGGTCGATGCCGGGTATTCAGGTCCGATCTATGCCGAGATCAGCCCGAGGACGTTCTCGGTGTTGGTCCGGCCCGGCGCACGCCTCAATCAGATCCGATTCCGGCGCGGAGATGCCCAGATCCCCGATGCAGACCTCGCGGCCCTGCACGCTCGCGACCCGCTGGTGAATGGCGAGGCGCTGATCGATGGTGGTCTCGGCTTTTCGGTCGACCTGACACGACGCGCCCAGGGCATTGTCGGCTGGCGCGCGCGCAGGCATGCCGGGTTGATCGATCTGGATCAGATAAACCATTATGATCCTTACGAATTCTGGGAACCCGTGACCACGAAAGGCCGCAGCGGGATCATCCTGGACCCGGCAGCATTCTATATCCTCGTCAGCCGCGAGGAAGTGACGGTGCCACCGGAAACTGCGGCCGAGATGGTGCCCTACATGGCTGTAGCCGGTGAGTTCCGGGTGCACTATGCGGGGTTTTTTGATCCCGGTTTCGGACACCGTTCCGCCGGGGGAAGCGGATCGCGTGGTGTGCTCGAGGTCCGCTGCCACGAGGCGCCGTTTGCGCTGGAACACGGCCAGATGGTCGGGCGGCTGGTCTATGAGCGCATGGCAGAGGTCCCGGATCTCCTCTACGGCGCCGATGTCCCGTCGAACTATCAAGGGCAGGCGCTCAAGCTGTCCAAGCACTTCCGCGAGCCCTGACCGTCGCTTCAGTCAGTCATTCTCGGCGAACATGTCGTCCGTTTCGTCTTCTGGCGACTCGGGGTCAACGTCGTCCAGCGTGAGACCTTTCGGCGGCGGCCGGTTGTCCAGCAGGCCAGCCTCGCGCAGTTCCTTCAGCCCCGGCAGATCGCGCGCGGACTCCAAGCCGAAATGATCCAGGAAAGCTGATGTGGTCACGAAGGTGACCGGACGGCCGGGCGTTTCGCGGCGGCGCCCAAGCTTGATCCAGTCAAGTTCCAGCAACAGATCCAACGTTCCACGAGAGACCGAGACACCCCGGATCTCCTCGATCTCGGCGCGGGTCGCCGGCTGATGGTAAGCAATGATCGCAAGCGTCTCTATCGCCGCGCGGGACAGTTTGCGCGTCTCTTGCGCCTCGCGACGCATTAGGAACCCAAGATCGGGTGCCGTCCTGAAGGCCCATGCGGGCCCGATCCGCACCAGGTTCACGCCCCGTCCCTCATAGCGCTTACGAACGGATTCGATCGCAGCCGCCGCGTCCGAACCATGTGGCAGGCGATCTTCGATCTGCGGACGAGTAAGCGGCTCGGCACTGGCGAACAGGATCGCCTCGACCATGCGTTCCAGCTCGGGCAGCGGCGGCGCATCGAACAATGCCTCGGTCGCGGGGCGATCTGTGCTCTCCTCCGGGTCCGGTCCGCCTTGGTCCGGCGTCACGCTCACGCAGGCGCTCCGGCCTTATCGTTCTGACGCAGGTAGATCGGCGCGAACACCTTGTCCTGGCGGATCTCGATCTCGCCGCGCTTGGCCAGTTCCAGCATTGCTGAGAAACTGCTTGCGACAGCCGACCGGCGCTTGGCGGGTTCCAGAGTCCATCCTTCCGGCAGGTACGAGGTCAGCGTGCCCCAGTCCGGCATGGTCCCGACCAGCGATTTCAGGCGATCCAATGCCGCTTCAACCGAATAAACCTCACGCGGATCGAAGTTCAGCGGCGCATAGTCGTCGCGTGTCTTGATCCGGGCATAGGCCTTGAGCAGGTCCGACAGTGACGCGTTCCACGTTGTCTGACGCTTGACGGTCAGCGTCTCGGACATGCCGCGCTCGAAGAAGTCGCGGCCAAGCTGATCGCGGCCCATCAATTGCGCCGCGACCCGGCGCATCGCCTCGAGCCGCTCCAGCTGGAAAGCCAGGTGCGCGGCCATCTCCTCACCCGATAGCCCATCCTCGGATTCAGGCTTGGGCAGCAGTAGGCGCGACTTCAGGAATGCAAGCCAAGCCGCCATCACCAGATAATCCGCAGCCAGCTCGATCCGGAGTTTCCGGGCACTTTCGACGAATTTCAGATATTGTTCGGCCAGTTGAAGCACCGAGATCTTGGCCAAATCCACCTTCTGCGTGCGGGCAAGCGTCAACAGCAGATCCAGCGGCCCTTCGTAGCCATCGACCTCGACCGTCAGCGTTTCCGCCTCAATCGCCTCGGCATCGCGCGGCGGCGTGTCGAACGGCAGATCATCTTCCAGCGCGAATGCATCAGCCATGGGCGACTCCCAATTCGTGGATCTCGGCGGCACGTCCAGAGGCAACGGAACTCCGTTTTGAGAACCTCAGCGCATCGGCACGGTCCGCACGCTCCAGCGCCGCACCGGCCAATCCGGGAACACGCGAGGCGACCCCGGCCATCTCCGTCATGTCACCATTGCAGTGCAGCACCACATCACAGCCCGCATTCAGCGAGCGTTCGGCCCGCTGGGCCATGGTGCCCGATAGCGCCTTCATGCTCAGGTCATCGGTCATCAAAAGACCGTCGAACCCCAGTTCGGACCGGATCAACGAGATGACATCGGGCGACTGCGTCGCGCAGTTCTCCGGATCGATGGCCTCGTAGACGATATGCGCGGTCATCCCGAGCGGCGCATCGCGCAAGGACAGGAACGGCGGGAAATCCGTGCTGCGAAGCTCGTGCAGCTCTGCGGGCACGCGCGGCAGGTTCTCATGGCTGTCATGCAGCGAACGGCCATGTCCAGGAATGTGCTTGATGACCGGCAACACCCCATGATCCAACAGGCCCGCCATCGCCTCACGGCCCCGGATCGCGATCTCCGATGCCGTCCGCCCCAGCGCGCGGTTGCCGATGATCGGGTGCGCATTCGGTTGCGGGACATCCAGCACTGGCACGCAGTTCACGTCGATCCCAACCGCAAGCAGTTCCTGCGCGATGTCCGCATAGCGTTGACGCAAGGCCGTCAGGATCGACATCTCGTCGCTGCCATCTTCGCCCAGATCGCGCACAGGTGCCCATTCCCGCCAGTGCGGAGGACGCAGCCGCTGCACGCGCCCGCCCTCCTGATCGACCAGGATCGGTGCGTCCCGACCGACACTTTCGCGCAACGCGGCCGTGAGCCCGCGGACCTGATCGGGGTCGACGACATTCCGGGCAAATAAAATGAACCCCCACGGATCTGCTTCGCCGAAGAAAGCCGCCTCGTGAGGCGTCAGTTCCGGACCGGCCAACCCGAAGATCGCGGCCTTCGGATGCCCCATCTCAGCTCTTCCGCGCGACGAGGCAGTCCTGCCCACGCGCCTTCAGAGCCTGGCAGACCGATCGGGCCTCGGCCCCGTCCCGGAACGGGCCGACACGCAGCCGGTAATACGTCGTGCCACCGGATATCGTCGTGCCGACCGCCAAGGCACGGTCGTGCAGGATGTCATCATTGGCGCGCCGGATCTTCGCCCACATCGCACGAATGACAGCCTCGCTGGGATCTGCCGCAAGCTGGATCTGAACGGCCGACTGCGCCGCACGCGCGCTGAGCTCCGAGGCGCTGGCTTTCTCGACCGCGCCGGCCTGCTTGACCCGATCCAGAAGATTGGGCGGACGCTTCAGCACAGGCGGGCTGATTGCGGGCGCTTCGCGTGACCCGCCTGTGATCTCGGGTGCCGGTTCTTCCTCATTTGCCTCCGCCTCCGCCGTGTCCTCAGAGGTGGCGGGCGTTGCCAAGGCAAGCTGTTCGCCCGTGGCATCGGCTGCCGGTTCGTCCGTGGGCTCAGGCTCTTGGACCTGAGCTGCTTCTTCAGGCTGCTGTGGCGCCGCCTCCGCGGGCTTCGCTGCAGTCTCCTCGGGTGCTGTCGAGGCGTCCGGCTGCTGGACCGCTCTCACGACGGCAGCAATCTCCTCAGCCTGCTTGATCAGATCCTCGGTCGAGACGTCCTTCAACGCATCGTCCACGGCCCCGGACAGCGCATTCGCGACCGTTGCCGCGGGCTTCTGTGGGGCAACGGGTGCATCGCTGACAGGCGTCAACTCGCCCATCGCGACATCTTCGGCGCGCGGTTCCGGTGGAGGCGGTGCGATCACCGCTGCACTCGCCTGCACACCGGCACTGTCGGCAACGCCGTAGCTGCTGACATCCTGATGGGGCGCCACCAAGCCCCCGGGATCGTCCGGCCGCGTCTTTGCGGGCTCGATCGCCGCGCGGATGATCGGCACGTTTTGCGCGTCGCGCACGCCCAGTCGATAAAACCAGACGCCCAGCGTCAGCAAAAGCGCCATGGCAACCAAGGCGCCGATCGCTGTCGAGATCGCGCTTCTTATCCGCGAGAACCTGGACGGTTCCAGTTCGGATGGATCAAATTCGTCAAATTCACCAGTCTGCATCGTGACCTGCCTGCTCCCCGCTGTTCAGGGTGCCCTGCCCTGTTCCGACCGGCACTTTTGGCGCGCCGTTACATTTCTTTCATCGGAGACACGCCCAGAATACCAAGACCAGCGGAAATAACAACTCTGACGGCCATCACGAGTGCCAATCGCGCGGACGTTGCCGCCGGATCGTCGGCTTGCACGAACCGCAGGGACGGATCGTCCGATCCCCGGTTCCATTGCGTGTGAAGTGCCGACGCAAGATCATACAGATAGAACGTGATGCGATGCGGCTCCATGTGCTGGGCCGCTGTCTCGACCATCCGGGGCCATTCTGCGATCCGGCGCATCAGGTCAAGCTCACCGGCATCGATCAGGATCGACAGATCGGCGCCGTCGATGTCGACAGCCACGCCCTCGGCCTCGGCCCGGCGAAAGGCCGAATGCGTCCGTGCATGGGCGTACTGCACATAGAAGACCGGGTTGTCCTTCACCTGCTCCAGCGCCTTGGCGAAGTCGAAATCCAGCCGCGCATCGTTCTTCCGGGTCAGCATCGTGAACCGTGTCACGTCCGGCCCGACTTCATCCAGAACATCACGCAGAGTCACGAAGTTTCCGGACCGCTTGGACATTTTGAATTCGGCGCCGTCCTTGAACAGGCGCACAAGCTGGCAGAGCTTGATCTCCATCGGCACCTGCCCGTCGGACAAGGCCGAGACCGCCGCCTGCATCCGCTTGACATAGCCGCCATGATCGGCGCCCAGGATATCGATCAGCAGATCAAAGCCCCGGTCGAGCTTGTCCTTGTGATAAGCAATGTCCGGCGCGAAATAGGTCCACGCACCGTCCGACTTCTGGATCGGGCGGTCGACATCGTCACCATGCGCGGTCGATCGGAACAGCGTTTGCGGGCGCGGCTCCCAATCCTCGGGCTTCTTGCCCTTGGGCGGCTCCAAAACGCCCGTATAGATCAGGTCCTTCGACGCCAGTGCTTCCAGAGCATCATCGATCGGCCCGCGATTGCCGGCCGCGCGGTAAAGCGACTTCTCCGAAAAATAGTGATCCATGTGGACGCCGAGTGCCGCGAGATCGTCCTTGATGATGTCCAGCATGGCATCGGTCGCGAAGTCGCGAATCTCTGCCAGCCATTCGGCTTCCGGCTTGTCGAGCAGGCTGTCGCCGTACTTTTCCTTCATCGCCTGACCGACCGGGACAAGGTAGTCACCGGGATAAAGCCCCTCGGCGATCTCGATCTGCTGGCCGCAGGCCTCGCGGTACCGCAGATGAGCCGAGCGCGCGACGACATCGACCTGAGCGCCGCCGTCATTGATGTAATACTCGCGGGTCACATCCCATCCCGCATGGTCCAGCAGCCCGGCCAGCGCATCGCCGAACACCGCCCCGCGGGTGTGCCCGACATGCAAGGGCCCGGTCGGGTTGGCCGAGACAAACTCGACATTCACGCGCTTGCCGTTCCTAGGCGCCCGACCGAAATGCGTGCGTTCCACCAGGGCGGCGCGCAGAATCTCCAACCAGATGGCGTTTCCAAGCCGCAGGTTGATGAACCCCGGCCCGGCCACGGTAACTTCCGTGAAACGGTCGTCCTGGCGCAGCGCTGCGGCAATGATCTCCGCCAGATCACGCGGTTTCATCCGGGCCTGCTTTGCCAGCACCATCGCAGCATTGGTCGCCATGTCGCCATGGGCGGCATCCCGCGGCGGCTCGACCGTCATGTTGCTGGGATCGAGACCACCGGGCAGATCACCAGCCGCACTCAGCCCTTCCAGCGCTGCGGCGATGGTTGTCTTGATCTCGGCAAACAGGTTCATGGTGGGATAATCCAATCAGGCGCGCGAGAGCGGATCGGTGAGGACCTTGTGCTCCTGCAGCGCGTAGCGGTCAGTCATTCCGGCGATATAGTCGGCGATCACGCGGGCGCGCAACGTTTCGCTGGTCGCAGCCTCGACCTCTGCGCGCCAATGGTCGGGCAGCACGCCCGGATCGTTCAGGAAGATCTCGAACAGCTCGCGCACGACCCGGATCACCTTCTGACGGATACGTTTGACCCGGTAGTGCCGGTACATCCGTGCGAACAGGAAGGCTTTGATCTCGGCGATATCGCTGGCCATTTCCTCGGTGAAGCGGACCACCGGCTGGTCCAAGGCCTGAAGATCCGCCAGCGAGCCCGGCGCTAGGTCCGTCAGGACCCGCTGCGACTCGGCCAGCACGTCCTCGACCGTCACGCCAAAGACACGGCGCAGCGCTTCGTGACGGCGGCGGGTCTGCTCCAAACCCGGCCACTGCCGGTCGACCTTGGCAAAGCAGTCGCCGATGATCGGCAGGCCGAGAATATCCTCGACCGAGAAGAGCCCCGCCTGCAGACCATCATGCAGGTCGTGGTTCACGTAAGCGATGTCGTCCGACAATGCGGCGACCTGAGCCTCGGCGCTGGCCTGCGTATGCAATTCCAGATCGTGTTGCTGGTTGTAGTCGGCGATGACAACCGGCAGATGGCCGGTATCGGCATCCGGGCGATCCAACAGGGGCCCATTGTGCTTGGCGATCCCCTCCAGCGTCTCCCATGTCAGGTTGAGCCCATCGAAGGCCGCGTAGTGACACTCGAGCCGCGTGACGATTTTCAGCGCCTGTGCGTTGTGATCGAAACCGCCATAGTCGGCCATGCATTCGGACAGCACATCCTCTCCGGTATGCCCGAACGGCGTGTGCCCCAGGTCATGCGCCAGGGCGACGGCCTCGGCCAGATCCTCGTTCAGGCGCAAGGTGCGGGCAACCGTGCGCGCGATCTGCGCCACCTCGATCGAATGCGTCAGGCGCGTGCGGTAGTAATCGCCCTCGTACTCGACAAAGACCTGGGTCTTATGCTTCAGCCTGCGAAAGGCCGACGAATGGATGATCCGATCGCGGTCCCGCTGGAACGGAGAGCGATGCGCGGCCCCGGTCTCGGGGTACAGGCGACCGCGGCTTTCCGCAGGATGCGCGGCATAGACCGCAAGATGCGATTGATCCATGATCCGCGAACCCTCTTGTTCCGCTGCGCCGGATTGCTATGTGTTGGACAGCGCCTATAGCCGATCCGGGGTGGAAGGAAAATGGATCTGAACATTCCAGACCTGAAAGCGCCGCCGACTGGCGGAACCGTTCAGGTAACGGACGGAGCCTTCGACCGTCTTGCAGAAATCGCGGAGTCCTCCGGCGAACCGAAATCCTTGCGCGTCGCTGTGCTCGGTGGCGGATGCTCGGGCTTTTCCTATGAGTTCGCGCTGGAAGACGCAGCTAAGGACGATGACATGGTGATCGAGCGCAATGGCCAGCGCGTGCTGATCGATCCGGAAAGCCTGCCCTTTCTTGCGGGCTCGGTCATCGACTTTAAGGACGAGTTGATCGGCGCGCGTTTCGCAGTGGACAATCCGAACGCCACCTCGACCTGCGGCTGCGGGACCAGTTTCTCACTCTGACCACGCCCACCCGAACTTGACACTGCCGCTGATCCGCCCGACCAAGGCGGCATGAAAATCGCGACCTTCAACATCAACGGGATCAAGGCACGCCAGCCTGCCCTGCTGGACTGGCTGGGCGAGGCATCGCCAGATGTCGCCGTGCTGCAGGAAATCAAATCAGTCGACGAGGCCTTCCCGCGCGAACCGATCGAGGCGCTTGGCTACAACCTCGAGACCCATGGCCAGAAGGGATTCAACGGCGTTGCAATCCTGTCGAAACGCCCGATCGAGGACGTAAGTCGCGGCCTGCCCGGCGACCCGGAAGACGAACAGGCCCGCTGGATCGAGGGCACGGTGATCGGCGATCGCGCAGCGGTCCGCATCTGCGGGCTGTATCTGCCGAACGGCAACCCTGCGCCGGGACCGAAATACGATTACAAGCTCGCCTGGATGAAGCGCTTGAAAGCACGCGCTCAAGATCTTCTGGACACAGAAGAAATCGCGCTGATGGCGGGTGATTACAACGTGATCCCGGAAGCACGCGATGCGGCCCAGTCCGATGCTTGGCGCAAGGACGCGCTGTTCCTGCCCGAGACACGTGCCGCGTGGCGCGAGATAGTGAACCTGGGCTTTACCGAAGCAGTGCGCGAGGTCACTCAGGAGAGCGAGATTTTCAGCTTCTGGGACTATCAGGCCGGGGCCTGGGACCGAAACGACGGCATCCGGATCGACCACCTGTTGCTCAGCCCGCAAGCGGCGGATCGCCTGACCGCCGCCGGGATCGACAGCGATGTCCGGGGCCGGGAAAAGCCCTCGGACCACGTGCCCGTCTGGATCGATCTGGACGTCTGAGCCCTGCTCGGCCCCAGCGCGATCGACTCAGGTACGCTTCCGGCGTTTTGGCGCACGCGGCGCTGTCACCGGTGCCTCTGCGTCTGCGTCAGCACTGTCCACCGTAGCACGGTCCACCGTGCTCGCCGGATTGACCAGCCGGGCGGTTTGCGCCGCCGTCGTCGATGGCCTGGAGAGCGGAACCACCACATCGCCCGCCGGAACCGTGATGCTCTCTTCTATCGTGATCTCGGAATGTTCGGCGGTCGCCTCGGCCGTTGCGCTCTCGGTCTCCAGATCATCGTCTGGTGCCCGTCCACCTTGCGCTCCCTCACTCGCTTGGGTCTCGTTCGCTGTGATCACGATCGTCGGACGCAGATCGCTCAGGCGTTCGACATCCTCGGAATTCGATGCCAGGGCCCCGGCCTCGGTCGATGCAATGCGCTCGGCCTCGATCGGCGTTGAGTCGGCAATCAACCGCCGCGTCTCACCCAAGCCGCCCGCGTTCGCCTGCTGGATTGCCTCGACCTGATCCGACAGGTAGCCCAGCATCCGCTCGACCCCGAGCGGGCGGTCGCGGAAGCCGTTGATGGTGACGACGGCCAGACGGTCCTTTACCTCGATAAAGGCACGCCAGAATGTGTCCGACAGGATCGGCACAGGGCCGGCGTTCTCGTCCTTGACCAGAACATACACCGCATTGCCGATGCGGCGGCTTTCCGTGACCGAGACACCGCTGCCGTCAGACGATCGCCCGATCAGAGATCGTCCCTGGGGTGACTCGAGAAAGGTGCTCAGATCGTCGATGTCCAGACCGGCCTGCTCGGCCTCGCCCGAGATCGATACCGTGATGATCCCCGGCAGGGCCGGCGGCAGTTTCAGTTCGCCGCGCTCGGATTTCGGTGTCGTTGCCGCATCGGCCTGCAACGCACAGTCCCCGATCAGTGCGACGGCCGACCGATTGGACGTCTCGATCGACTCGCGCGACAGACAGAACCCGTCCGCCGGGCGGATCGCCACGTCCTGGCCGCGCGCGTTCACGATTGCGGCGTTCGGAGACGCCGAGACCACATAGAATTGCTGACCCTTGCGGCGCTCCCACTCGGCCTGAGTGGCGCTGAACCCGCGCTGGTCGCAACCAGCAACTGCCAGTATCGAGGCGATGACGGCAACCGCGCCAAAACTCCGAAACACCGGACTGAACCCCATACCCAAACTTCGTTCCCCCCAGCGCCTAGAGATCCGCGTAGCAGTGACCCTCGTCCTTGCCGCCCGGATGCGTCACGGCACCCTGCTGCGCGCCGCCCACGGTCTGCGCGTATTTCCACAGCGCCCCCGCGCCATAGATCGTCGCGCGCGGGCCTTTCCACACCTTCCGCCGATCCTTCAGTTCCTTGGCGGTCAGCTTGACCTTGATCGTGCCCTTCTTCGCATCGATCGAAATGAGATCCCCGTCCTTCAACAGCCCGATCGGACCGCCGACTGCCGCTTCCGGTCCGACATGGCCAATGCAGAAACCGCGCGTGGCGCCTGAGAACCGTCCATCGGTGATCAGCGCCACCTTGCCGCCCATCCCCTGACCCGTCAGCGCCGCGGTGGTCGACAGCATCTCGCGCATGCCCGGACCGCCCTTTGGACCTTCGTTGCGGATGACGATCACTTCGCCTTCCTTGTATTCGCGCTTCTGCACGGCTTCGAACGCATCTTCCTCGCACTCGAAGACCCTGGCCGGGCCTTCGAACTTGAGCTTCTTCATGCCCGCAACCTTCACGATGGCTCCCTCGGGGGCCAGGTTGCCTATCAGCCCGACAACACCGCCAGTGGCCGTGATCGGCTTCTCGATCGGGTAGATCACCTTGCCGTCTGCCCGCCCCGCGATGTTGTCGAGATTCTCCTTAACGGTCTTGCCGGTGGCCGTGATGCAGCCCTCGTGCAGATAGCCGCCCTTCATCAGTTCCTTCATGACGATCGGGATACCGCCCGCCTCGAAGAGGTCCTTGGCGACATAGGTGCCGCCCGGCTTGAGATCGACGAAGTACGGCGTGTCCTTGAAGATGTCGCACACGTCTTGCAGGTTGAAGTCGATCCCGGCCTCGTGGGCGATCGCAGGCAGATGCAGCCCCGCATTGGTCGACCCGCCGGTGCAAGCCACCACGCGGGCGGCATTTTCCAGCGCTTCGCGCGTGACGACATCGCGCGACCGGATGTTCTGGGCGATCAGGTGCATCACGGCCCGGCCCGAAGCGTCCGAGTATTGATCCCGGCTTTCATAGGGCGCCGGAGCGCCGGATGACTGCGGCAAGGCAAGGCCGATCGCTTCGGACACACATGCCATGGTGTTCGCCGTGAACTGGCCACCGCAGGCGCCCGCGGATGGGCATGCAACACGCTCCAGGATCGCAAGCGCCGCATCGGACATATCGCCGTTCTGGTGACGGCCGACGGCCTCGAACATATCCTGCACCGTCAGATCGCGCGTCGCGAAATCCTCGGGCACATCGGCGCCCGCAGGCACCTTGCCGGGAAGAATCGAACCGCCGTAGATGAAGACGGACGGCACGTTCAGACGCACCATCGCCATCATCATGCCCGGCAGCGACTTGTCGCAGCCCGCCAGCCCGACCAGGGCGTCATAGGCATGGCCGCGCATGGTCAATTCGACCGTGTCGGCAATCGCTTCGCGCGAGGCCAGCGAGGACCGCATCCCCTCGTGCCCCATGGCGATCCCATCGGTCACGGTGATCGTCGTGAACTCGCGAGGGGTGCCCTGCCCTTCCTTGACGCCCAGCTTGACGGCCTGCGCCTGGCGATTCAGCGAGATGTTGCACGGCGCCGCCTCGTTCCAGCATGTCGCGACACCGATGAATGGACGGTGGATCTCCTCGTCCGTCAGACCCATCGCGTAGTAGTACGACCGGTGCGGCGCCCGCGCGGGCCCCTCGGTCACATGGCGGCTGACGAGTTTGGATTTGTCGAAAGTCTTGGCGTCCATTGTCCCTGTCGCTCCGGATCTTATGCTCAGATGGTTTGTGGCAACCGGGTCCCTCTCCCGGTATGGCTGGCGGGCACCCTATACACCCCGGACCTGCCCCTCAAGCACAAGACTTCGCGGTTGACGGATCAATCCGGACCATGGCAGCGCTGAGTTCAGCTTATGGGACGGCGCAAGGCTCTCGCGCCAACCAGGGAGACTACGTTGCATGACGCCTTTCGAATCCTACATAGCCCCTGCGCGGGTCGTCCCCGGCGCCTGGCGCGCGCTCGTCGGTCTGTTGACAGTCGGCGTCATCTGGGTGATCGCAACCGCCCTGGTGCTGCTGACCTGGGCGGTCGCGCAACTCTCTACCGGTCTCGGCACGGATGGGCTCAACGACAGGCTCGGGAGGTTCAGCCAGAACGGCGAACCGATCGAGATCTTCCTTCTGCTCCTCAGCTTCTCGGGCATCTGGCTGGGTGTCTACACAGCGGCCCACTGGTTGCACGGGCACCGCCTGCGCGACGTGCTGTCCGCGTGGCCAACCGGCGCTGTCCGCGGTTTCGGCAAAGGTGTGGTGCTAACGGCGATCACCGTCGCGGTGTTCACCGGCTTCACCTGGGCCATCGGCCTGGTTCCCGCAGAACCGACGCAGACCGCCGACCTGCAGACCTGGCTGATCTGGGTTCTGCCAATCGCGCTGGCCGTCCTGATCCAGGCCTCGGCCGAGGAGCTGTTTTTTCGCGGATACCTGCTGCAACAGCTGGCCGTTCGGTCGGATCATTGGCTCGTCTGGGCGGTCATCCCCTCGATCCTGTTCGGATGTCTCCACTACGGGGGCCGCGAGGGCCTGCTGGATGTCTATTATCTCGGCACGACCTTCATGATGGGCCTCTGCTTTTCGGTTCTCGTCTGGCGTTCGGGGTCGCTCTGGCCTGCGATCGGCATGCATGTGTCGAACAATCTCTACGCTCTCCTGATCGCGGGGCACAGTTCCGAGGCGACGGGAACCGAGCTTTGGCTTTATCCGGAAGACAGCTTCGAGGAGACCCTGCAGTTCGCGCCGCTGCTCTATCTGATCGTTCTGATCGCTCTGATTTCGCCCCTTGGCCGGGTCTTCAACGCCCGGATGTGAACCGCGCGCGAGCGGGACGATTTCCGCCTGGTATCCGGTTAACGGAAAATTGCGTGAAGAACGTCACGTGCGGCTTCACCCGATCGCGCGCCATTTTATCCACCTTGATCCGAGGGATCTTAGCATCTTCCGGACGAGCGCCCGGACGCGACACCCCACTCGCCCATCGGTAAACTATCGCTATTTCAGCTCGCCGGGGCGTGGTATCCTATGCGGATTGTGTTCCACGGCATGTTCAAGGATTTTTGCGCGAGATCGTTCGGGGGGCAATGGTGACCGATCTTTCTCACACTGTGAACGCGGTGCTCTTCTCGTTTGCACCCGAATCGCGAACTGTCGCGTTTGACCGGTGGTTGAAACGCGAGGGTTGGCGGTTGGAATTGATGCCGCCGCGCGCGCTGACAGCGCAGTGTGCGGCCGGGGCGGATCGTGGGATTCTGATCTTCTGCACCGACAGCACCGGCGGTCACGAATTGCAGGCGGCGTTCCCGTCCAGCCCCGGCCCAGAGCTGAGGGTCGTTGTAGATCAAAGCGTTAGCGGTCAAACCACCGAAGCTGCGCCGGGGCAGTTGTTGTGGCCCTCGCAGAAAGGCGACATCGTTGATTGGCTCAAACGCCGGGTGCTTGGCGCGTGTACCTGCGAGGCCGGGTCGGGCTCGATCATCGGCAGCAGCAGCGTCATACGCCATCTTCTCAGGTCCGTCCGGCGTGCATCTGCGGTCGACGCACCCGTGCTGATCGAAGGCCGCACCGGCACGGGCAAGGAGTTGGTCGCGCGCGAGATCCATCAATCCGGAGCCCGCGCAGACGCACCGTTTGTGCCCGTGAATTGCGGCGCGCTGCCAGACACCGTTCTGGAAAGCGAACTGTTTGGCCACGCGAAGGGCGCGTTCACGGATGCACGCCAAGACCGCGCCGGATTGATCTCCGAGGCCGAGGGCGGATCGATCTTCTTGGATGAGATCGACTCGCTCAGCCCAAAGGGTCAAGCCACGCTGCTCAGGTTCCTTCAATCGGGCGAGTATCGACCTGTCGGTTCGGATCGCGTCCGCAGCGCCGATGTTCGCGTGATCGCGGCGGCAAACTCGGACTTGATGACCCAGGTACGCGCGGGGACATTTCGCGAGGATCTGTTCTTCCGGCTCGGGGTCCTGATCTTACGCACACCCTGCTTGTCCGAGCGCCCGGGCGACGTCGAACTTCTGGCCAGGCATTTCCTGACCGAGATCTGCAGAACATACGATTTGCCGGAACGGACGTTCTCTGAGCGCACACTCGATGCGATGACCAGTCATCCCTGGCCCGGAAACGTGCGCGAACTGGAAAACTTCGTCCATCGCGCCTGCGTGATGAGCGATGGCGAGGTGATCGACATCGTTCCGGATCGACCCTGCTCCGGGCATGGTCCTGCAAGGCAGTCGAACGCCCCTTACGAAGTCGAGATCGAAGCTCAGGCGTCGGGCGATGCGCCCTGCACGACTGGGATTCCCGGCTTTCATGCCGCCAAGGCTCAGGCAATCGAGACGTTTGAGCGGGGATACCTGACGCGATTGCTGGATGCGACGGCCGGGAATGTCACCCGCGCGGCGAGTCTGGCGGGAACCGAACGTCGGACGCTGGGCAAACTGCTCAAACGTCACGGATTGCGATAACCCGCACCGGCGGGCGAACCGGGTCGTTCGCGACCCGGGCCGGGTCGGGTCGGACTCGGTTGCCGGGTGGTCAGCAACCCAGACGGGCCAACGCACAAAAGCGTAAGCATCATAAGTCACTGAAAACAATAATACTTCGAAAACCAGCTGCTCTGGCACGGTGTTTGCAACCAGTCCTTTGCTGCCGGGATTCTTGTCCGACGGCACCAAGCTGGGGGGCGCATGCCGACTTGTGCAGACCTGAAGTCAACTCGTTCCGCCAGGATGTGCGCGCATGGCTGACAGCCGTGCAATTCAGGCTGTGGGCGAGGCGGTCGCCAATCTGCTGCGCGGTAGCCATGACCCGACAGATTTCGGCGCCGTCCTCGATTTTCGGGTGATCACATCGGGCGACTTTGGAACCAACCAGATTACCGCAGGTGCATCGCTGTTCCTGTACCGGGTTATTCAGAACGGCTCGCATCGCATACCGGCCGGCCGCTTGAACCTTCAGGGCCAAAGGCTTCAGACCCGTCTACCGGTCGATCTGCATTACCTGATAACCTTCTGGGGCACCGATGCCAGCATGCAGCACGCAATCGCCGGATGGGCGATGCGGGTGCTTGAAGACACGCCGCTTCTGACCTCGGGCGTCCTAAACGCCGCGGTCCCCGGATCATTTCGCAGCGATGAGGTGGTGGATTTCAGTCTCTCGGAGCTTTCGAACGAGGACCTCCTGCGCATTTGGGAGGTTCTGGGCCTGAACCAGTACCAGCTCTCGGTGCCGTATGTAGCGCGAAACGTGATGATCGAGTCGACGCAACGTCTGCGCGATGGCGGCGGCGAACCTGTCCAGCAGCGCGATCAGGACGCCGGTGTCTTCCGCGCGCCCGAAGCGTTCACGGGGTAGCGGGTGATGCCGGTCAACGTTCTCGAGCGGATCAGTTCCTTCACGCCCCTCGGCATCCGTTTCTGGGACTCAACGTTGGACAAGGAAGTCACCGATGGACTGATCGTCGGCGCGTGGCCCGAGGCACAAATGCCGCCACGGCCAGTCTTTGCGCGCCGCTCCGGGTCCGGCATCTACCACGTGTCCGGCCTGCCCGGGCTTCGCGACTTCGAGACAGCGGACGATCCCGCCACGGTCCCGACCCCGCCAAGGCGCTTCGTGGTCAGCGTCATGGATCGCGCGGAGCGCTTTCTGCCCGTTGCGTTCGCTGTGGACCTGCCGCTGGCTTACCGAGGGCTGTTCCTCGGGCCGAACTCCGGGATCGACCCGCCACTTCCAGGCTTTGAGTTGTATCCCGCGCCGAACCGGCGACGACCGACCTGGCTGGCAGCCGTACGCGGTGAGCTGATCAGTGCCGCCACAGGAGCACCTGCCCCCCATGCCGTCGTCGAAGTCACCGCACCTGACGCCACGATATGGTCCGGCATTGCCGATGCCGAGGGCCGTTTTGCGGTGTTCCTGCCATGGCCAGCGGTGCCGATCGTTCCACAGTCAACGCCGCCCGCCGCGCCAGCGATGACGGCGACGCTGGATGATCTGTTCTGGCAGATCGACGTGCAGGTCCGCTGGGATCCGGCCGGCCTGCTTGCACTTCCGGGTCTGCTTCTGCCCGATGTTGCCGAGATCATGTCGCAACCGGCGGCCGATGCTTGGGCTGACCCGCAGGAGGATGGCGGCACACCTGCTGCGTCGCTTCCCATCACTCTTCAATTCGGTGTCGAGGCGGTCGCCCGCACCACCAACTCGCAATCGCGGCTTCGTATCGGGGCCGCACCACCGTCGCCATAGGGACCACAGGAGAAGACGACATGCCCGAATATCTCGCGCCCGGCGTTTTCGTGGAGGAAGTCAGCTTTCGCCAGAAAACCATCGAGGGCGTCAGTACAAGCACCACAGGCTTCGTCGGACCGACCCGGTTTGGCCCGACCGAGGGCGAACCGCCCCTGCTGACCAGTTTCTCCGATTTCGAACGGATCTATGGCGGGCTCGATCCGCTGACCTTCGATGGCGATGATAGTGTCAATTTCCTCGCCCATGCAGTGCGATCCTATTTCGATGAAGGTGGCAAGCGGCTTTACGTTTCGCGCATCTATAATGCCGGAGAAGACGCTGAAGACGACGAAGGTACGTCGTTCTGGCCGCCCGAGGGAACCGCTCCGGACCCGGGCTTCGCGTTCCGCGCCAGGCACCCCGGTGTGGCGGGCGATATTCGCCTGCAGATGATCTTCCGGCTCAGCGGCAATACGCTGGTCACCATCGACGGCACGCCGCAACTGCGCGGGGTTCAGAACTTCGACACGGTTCTGGCAACACCCACTGCACCTGCCGACTCGGATCCGGAAGTCTATTGGGTCGAGCGGTTCACGGATGAAGATCTGGGCCGGGAATCCTTCCGCCTGCGCCAGGACGATGGCGGGGCCGCAGGCACCACGGTTGCGTTGGACGAGGTGCTAAACGTCCATGTGTTGACGGTGAATCTTTTGATCCTGCCGCCCGGCCGGTTCGCCGACGAAATCGGTCTGGAAGGAATCTCCTTCCACCATGCGCACCCGTCCTCGCTGGCGACTGTTCTGGCCGCGGAACCCGAACGCCGCTCGACCCTGTTGTTCACCCCATTGGTGATGACCACGCCAGCAACGAACGGATCGGAGCTCGGCACCTCGATGCTCGGCCTCATGAACAACGACCCGATCACCGCTAATCAGGCAACCATCTTGTCGGTGCTGCAAGCCGTCGTGGATGGTGGCGACCTGCCGACGGATGAGCAAGTCATGGCCACCGTGATGCTTGCCGGTGGCTCGGACGGCGAAGCGCTGACAATCGCTCAATACGATGGCGAAGCGGACGAGCCGAAGAGCGGCCTTGCAGTGCTGGAAGACCTCGAGGATATCTCGATCGTCGCGGCACCGGGATCGACGGCCGACACCGATCTTGGCCCGGCGGTCAGCCGCGCGCTGATCATCCATGCAGAGCGGATGCGGTACCGGATCGCCGTATTGGATTCAGCACCCGGCCAGCTTCCCGCCGAGATCCGCGCGCAACGCGCCGAGATCGACTCAACCCGCGCTGCACTCTACTACCCGTGGGTCAATATCGCCGATCCGTTAGCGCAAGGCCCCGGACAGGAGCTCAGCCTGCCGCCCTCGGGCTTTGTTACCGGGATCTATGCCCGAACCGACAATGACCGGGGCGTGCACAAGGCACCAGCGAACGAGGTTGTCCGGTCAGCACTCGGCTTCGAATTCCT
>JBCAXJ010000059.1:0-37512 GCA_038534135.1 Pseudomonadota bacterium
CGATGCTGTCTTTGGCATATGGTTGCGGATTGCGTGCCAGCGAGGTGGTGAAGCTGCGCGTCGGCGACATCGACAGCACCAGATGCTTCACCGCGTCGTAACCGATGGCGCCCAGATCCAGCGCCTGGCGAACGGCACCGTGGACATGGTCCATCTTGAATGTTTCCAGCAAGCGCAGGACCTGAACGTATTCGCGTTTGCCCAGCTTGCCCATGCGGGCTTCCAGCAGGCGGCGCAGAGTGGCGAACACATCGGGCAGATCCCAGCCTTGCAACGGTGCCGCCTGATCCAGGGCGCCGACTTTCTGTTCCAGAAGTGGCAGGAAGTGCAGTGGATCGAAGACCATGTCGGCTTTGTCGTAGGATCGCTGGTGCCGGGCGATCACCTCCGCGCCACAACCGATGACAACTTCATGGACATAGCCACGGACCTGCACCTCATGATGGGCATAGGCAACGGGGACCGAGTAGTCGTTGCTGCGATAACGCACCATCGAGATCGACGTGGCGCGGGTACTGACTTTCTCACACGCGTCATAGGGCGTCGACGGCAACGCCATCAGCGCATCAAGGTCGCGCATCAGCCTCTCACCGATACTCTCGCTATGTCCACGAACAACATCGTCCTGGCGCTTCAGGCATTGTTCTTCCAGCCAGGTGTTCAGCGCATCGAAGCTCTCGAACCGGGGAGCAGGCACCAGGAAGTTCCGACGCCCATAGCCGATCACGCCTTCAACATTGCCTTTATCGTTCCCTTTGCCGGGCCGACCGAACTTGTCCTCGAACAGATAATGCGACTGTAACTCCGAGAACGTTCTGGTCCGCACCCGTTTGCCATCTCCAAGAATCTTGGCCACGGCGATCACCGTGTTGTCGTAGAGTGCCGACAGAGGCACGCCGCCAAAGAAGGCGAAGGCTGCGTTGTGACCATCGCAGAAGGCTTCCGTGGTCTCAGCCGGATACGCCTTCATAAAGAACGAATCCGAATGCGGTAGTGACATTGCGAAGTAGTGCAGCTTGCATTCAACGCCGCCAATCACACCGAGCGTCTCACCGAAGTCCACTTGCGCGTGACCAGGAGCATGCGACAGCGGTACGAACACTTCCTGTGACCGGCGCTTCTTCTCACGCACGTAGTCCGTGACGATGGTGATGCCACCGGTGAACCCGTGTTCGGCACGAAGCCGGGCGTGGATGCGCTTCGCCGTGTGGCGCTGCTTTTTGATAACTCGTTTGTCGTCTTCCAGGATCTGGTCGATTACCGGAATGAACGGGCCCAGCTTAGGCCGAACCGGAGGCTTCGATCGCTGATACCCTTGGCGGTAATGCGTGCTTCAGGATCTTCGATACCGTCTTGCGATCAATCCCAAAATGACGGGCAGCAGCCCGCTCACTCATACCATTCACATGGCACGCAAGGCGTACCCGACTGTACAGTTCCACGGAAAACATCTCCCCGCCCTCAGCTCGTTGCCTAAGGCGTAAGGTGGCGGAATTTCAATCCGCGACGACGGTCAGATTATCCAACCGTTTCCGTGGCCCAGTTTGTCTCCGGCGTTCTCAGTCTGACGAGGACGTAACCCGCATCCTGACCTTTGTCGTCGCCGAAACACTGGCCGCTGGAACCGCAATGACAGACACGCTCGGCACTATGATGGGCACGGACATGGCAGATCACTGGACCCCGGATGAGGCGTTCTTCGATCTGATGCGCGACAAGCAAGCCATCAACGCGATGCTGTGCGAAGTCTCTGGCAAGCGTGTCGCGGACTGCCATGTCACGTCTACCGCCAAGGCCCAGAGAGGCATCATTCGCGATGTCCTGAACGGCACCCGCAAGGACGGCAAGCAGGACTGGCAACCCCGCTACATGGCTTTCCCGATGACCGCCTACACCAAACGTGGTGGCATCGATGCCATCGACGACTGGCACGCCGTGAAGCACCATCACGCCTGAACACGATGCGTACCTCCCTGCAGCCATCCGGCTTTCTCAGGATGGCTGATTTTTTTGACCGGGCCCACGCCCCCGGCCAAAAAATTGTCCCGCCCCAGCGGGTCGGACAACCCGGCGTAGCAACGCCGGATCACACCTGCGGTGATCCGAAAACCCAGAAGCCAAGATAAAGCTTGATAAATACATCATTTTTGTGTATTTATAGGATGGAAGTCCTACAGTTGCGCCTTTGATCCGCCGCGCTATTTGCGCGGCGCTTTGCGTTTGCGCCCCGGCATCTGCCCGACCTGCGCCCGTATCGCGCGATCCGATGTGGCTGAGACATTCTCCCAATCCAATTTTGAAGATGCATCGCCGGACCCCGTTCCGCTGCGATGCCGGAAAGCACGTTGCATGCCGCAGAACTTTGACACCTACTTTCGACAACTCGGAAACACACATCTTCCGGAGACATATCGCCGGGAGGTTATCCACAGACTCTGGCTGCTCTGTAGCTGGCTGGATGACTGCGAAGAGAGCGGTATTCCGGTTTCGGGTGCAATCGAAACCTTGCCGGAAGATTCCATCCGGGTGCTCGATGCGCTAGACTCAAAGCTTGATCAAAATATCGATGCACCGCGATCCGCCATTCCGGACGCAAGCGCATGTTTTGCAAAATCAGCCCGAGGCGGAAAGGATCAGCGATGAACGACGAACACACAGCGCAACCCGCCGTCATTTACTGCCGGGTCTCCGACACGAAGCAGGTCACGCATGGCCACGGGCTGGAAAGCCAGGAAAGCCGATGCCGCGACTACGCGAATGCCAAGGGATACGCCGTGGAAATGGTGTTCCCGGATGATGTTACCGGCGGCGGGGACTTCATGAACCGACCTGGCATGGTCGCGTTGCTCAGCTACCTCGACGCTCAACCGGGAAAGAACTACGTGATCATCTTCGATGATCTCAAACGCTTTGCCGGCGATACGATCTTTCATTGGCAGTTGCGCAAAGCCCTGCACGAACGCGGCGCGACGCCCGAATGTCTGAACTACACGTTTGATGATTCTCCGGAGGGCGAGTTCGCCGAGAACATCTTTGCGGCGTAAGGACGACTCGAGCGCAAACAGAACCAGCGTCAAACCCTACAAAAGATGCAGGCGCGCGCAAAAGCGGGCTATTGGGTGTTTCCAGCACCCGCTGGCTATCGGTTTGATCAAGTGAATGGCCACGGCAAGCTGATCGTGCGCGACGAGCCAAAGGCATCGATCGTTACAGACCTCTTCGAAGGACTTGCCTCCGGGCGCTTTGCATCGATCACCGAGGCCAAGCGCTACATCGACACAAGAGCCGATTGGCCAAAGCCCGCGAGCGGCAAGATCCCGATCCAGTCAGTGCTCGATATCGCCAGACGGCCGATCTATGCCGGGTTGATCGACCTGCCATGCTGGAACCTTCGATTGATCCCGGCCCAGCACGAGGCACTTGTTGATTACGAGACATGGCAACGCGCTCAGGCCCGCCTGGACGGACGCACGCTTGCGCCTGTGCGTCAGGACGCCCACCGGGACTTTCCACTGCGCGGCCACGTTGCCTGCCATTGCTGCGGGACGGCCATGACTGCTGGTTGGAGTAAGGGACGGGGCAAGTACTACGCGTACTTCACCTGCCAAACCAAAGGCTGTGCGCGGAAAGGAAAATCCATCCGCAAGGAGAAGGTCGAAAGCGCATTCGAAACACTGCTGCGTGATCTCACGCCTGCGCCCGAGTTGATCGCTGTTCTGAAGTCGATGATCTCCGATCTGCAAAAGTCACGGGAAGAGACAGGCAAAGAGAACCTCCGCATCCGCAAGCGCGATCTCGCTGCAATCGAAGCTAAGATCGCGAAACTGGTCGACCGGCTTCTCGACACTGATAGCGCGACTCTGCAAGCGGCTTTCGAGAAAAAGCTGAATGAATTCGAAGAAAGCAGGGCCAACTTGAAGGCGCAACTCGCCGGAAGCGATGATCTGACAGCACGCTATTCCCGAATCTCTCGAACCGCCATCGCGTTCCTAACTAACCCATTGAAACTATGGAAGTCTGGTGCCTTTGCACACCAGAAAACAGTCGCCAGACTCGCGTTCTCAAGCCTCATTCCATACCACCCCGAAACAGGTTAGCGAACCGCGAATAGCGGCAGTATTCTCAGTGGGTTAGGGAGTGTTTTTGATATCAACTCAAGTATGGTGGGCGGTACTGGATTCGAACCAGTGACCCCAGCGATGTGAACACTGTGCTCTACCAACTGAGCTAACCGCCCGGAGGCGCGGGTGATACGCGAGCGGATTTGTATCGTCAAGCGCTGGCGATCACCGGCATCAGTCTCGCAACGGTTCCGGGAACCTCGGAGTAGCAGCCGACGATCGCGTCGGGCGAAAGCTCGTCGAGCGGTTCCGCAGCGAACCCGAATTCAGTCAGAATGCACGGGATGCCCGCAGCCCGGGCGGCGTTCAGATCGGTGCTCGTGTCGCCGATCATGACGCAGCGCACCGGATCTGCTCCACACCGCTGAGCGGTGACGCGAATGTGTTCGGGATCCGGTTTGCGAACGGCAAGCGTGTCGGCGCCGAGGAGCGCTCCGAACCGATGCAGCACGCCAAGCGCCTCAAGCACCCTAATCGCCATCCGCTCTGGCTTGTTGGTGCAGACACCGAGCATCCAGCCATCGGCATCGAGTTCGTCCAGGCAAGCTTCAACCTTTGGAAAGAGGACCGTGTGCACGGCCAGCGCGGCAGAGTACGCGTCGAGGAGCTCAGGATAAATCGCGTCCGTGAGTGAAATCTGCTCTGGATCGTCCGGATCCCGTCCCGCCAACACGATGGAGCGGCGGATCATCGATCGCCCGCCACGACCCGCATAGGACCGGTCATGCTCGAGATTGAGCAGTGGCAGTCCGCGCGGCGAGAGTGCTGAATTCGCTGCATTGAGCAAGTCTGCTGACGTATCCGCCAGGGTCCCGTCGAGGTCAAAGATCGCACCACGTTTGCTCATGCTCGCACTCCCTGCCCAACCGCGACCCGTATAGGCAGCGCGGCAATGATCTGAAATCTTTTCTGAAGGGTGCAGGGGTTTTTTTTGACCGCGCCCGCCGATAAGGAGACAGCCGAGGCCAGGAGCAGAAAAACATGGCACGAACAAGCGCGGTCGTGATCCTTGCCGCGGGCAAGGGCACACGAATGAAATCGGACCTGCCGAAGGTGCTGCACCCAATCGGGAACGCACCGATGCTGCATCATGCGATGCAGGCGGCGTCGGCACTTTCTCCGGAACTGATGATCGCCGTCGTCGGTCATCGCGCCGAGGCTGTCGCGACGGCCGCGCTTGATTTTGATCCGGGCGCGAGGTCGTCCGTTCAAACCGAACAACTGGGCACTGGCCATGCCGTGCTCGCCGCGCGTGAGCATCTGGATGCGTTCGAAGGCGATCTGTTCGTTTTGTTCGGCGACACACCTTTCATCAGCGCCGACACGCTTGCGCGGATGCGCTCGGCGCGCGCGACGGCGGACATTGTGGCGCTGGGATTTGAGACTGCGGAGCCGGGAAAGTACGGGCGCTTCGTGTTGGAAGACGACGACACGCTCACAGCGATCGTCGAGGCAAAAGACGCGACGCCTGATCAGCTTGCGATCAAGATCTGCAATTCCGGACTGATGTGCGGCGACTGCCAGACGATGCTGCGCTTGCTCGAGAAGGTCCGGAACGACAATGCGCAGGGTGAGTATTATCTGACGGACGTGATCGCGCTGGCGCGGGTCGATGGGCTCCTCTGTCAGGCGGTCCTGTGCGACGAGGCGGAGACCCTTGGCATCAATGACCGGATCCAGTTGGCCGAGGCCGAGGCGATTTTTCAGGCATCCGCACGCCGGAACGCGATGGCGGAAGGAGCGACCCTGGTGGCGCCGGAGACGGTTTTCTTCAGCCTGGATACAAAGATCGGCCGGGATGTTCTGGTCCACCCCAACAACGTGTTCGGTCCGACGGTGTCGATTGGCGATCGCTGTGAGATCAAGCCGTTCTGCAGTCTCACAGAGACGGTGCTGGACGCGGACGTGAAGATCGGGCCGTTTGCCCATACCCGAGGCGGTTGTCATCTGTCGAATGGCGCCCGGATCGGCAACTTCGTGGAGTTGAAGAACGCGACGCTTGGTGAGGGGACCAAGGCCGGGCACCTGAGTTACCTTGGCGACTCCTCACTCGGTGCGGGTGTAAACGTCGGCGCGGGCACGATCACCTGCAACTACAATGGCTTCGAGAAGCAACACACCACCATCGGCGATGACGTTTTCGTCGGGGTGCAGACGGCGCTGATCGCTCCGGTCGAGGTTGGCGACGGCGCCTATATCGGCACCGGCACAACCGTGACGAAGAACGTGCCAGCCGACGCGCTTGCGCTCAGCCGGACGCCGCAGGTTAACCGGGACGGGCTTGCGCCGCGGCTTCGCGAGAAGTTTCGGGCAGACGGCGAACGTGCCAAGGCACGTAAGAACGAGGCAGATTAGATGTGTGGAATTATTGGAATCCTCGGGCAGCTCGATGCGGCGCCGCGCATTCTGGATGCGCTGAAACGGCTCGAGTATCGCGGGTATGACAGTGCGGGCCTGACAACACTGCGCGATGGCGCGGCCCTTCGCCGGCGCGCCGTGGGAAAACTGGCCGAACTGACAAAGGTTGTTGCGTCAGATCCCGCGCCGGGAAGCACCGGCATCGGCCACACCAGGTGGGCGACGCATGGCAGTCCAACAGTCGAGAACGCCCACCCGCACGCCGCCGGACCCGTGCACGTTGTCCACAACGGTATCATCGAGAACTTCCGCGAACTGCGCGAAGAACTCGCCCAGCATCAAATCGCCTGTACGACCGAAACCGACACAGAGGTCGTTGCGCAATTGGCGGCGCACTTCATGTCGCTTGGTCTCTCTCCATTCGAAGCTGTGAGCAAAACGCTCGAGAAAGTGGAGGGCGCATTCGCACTCGCGTTCCTGTTCGAAGGTCAAGAGAACCTCATGATCGCTGCGCGCTATGGTTCGCCACTGGCGATCGGCTGGGGCGATGACGAAATGTTTGTCGGATCAGACGCGCTGGCATTGTCGCCGATGACACAGAAGATCACCTATCTTGAAGAAGGTGATCGCGCCGTCATCACGCGCTCGGGCGCGCAGATCTACAATGCGAGCAGCAAGCCGATCGATCGGCCAATCAAGGCAGTCTCGATCGAATCCGGCATGGTGGACAAGGGCGAATACCGCCACTTCATGGCAAAGGAGATCTATGAACAACCCACCGTCCTGGGTTACGTTCTGGGTCGTTATATCTCTCCCGAGCGGGATCGCATCCTCTCGCCCGCCGCGGACATCGCTTGGGAAGACCTGAACCGGTTGATCATCGTGGCTTGCGGCACAGCGTCGTATGCCGGGCATGTTGCCAAGTACTGGTTCGAGCAGATCGCCCGCCTTCCGGTCGAGCTCGATGTCGCCTCCGAGTTCCGCTATCGCGAACCGCCGTTGAGCGCGACGGACGCCGCCCTATTCATCAGCCAGTCCGGCGAGACGGCGGACACATTGGCAGCGCTCCGCCATGTTTCGGGCCAGGTCAGCCGGACGATCGGTGTCGTGAATGTCGAGGAAAGCTCGATCGCGCGGGAGGTCGAGACCGTTCTGCCCACATTGGCGGGGCGTGAGATTGGCGTTGCCTCGACCAAGGCCTTCACCTGCCAACTCATGGTCTTGATGTCCACTGTGATCCTGGCGGCGCGCAAGCGGGGCGTTCTTGATGCATCGCGGGAGCGCGAACTCATCCAGTCGCTCACGGAGTTGCCCCGCATCATGAATGAGACCCTGGCGCTGGAACAGCAGGCCGACAGGATCAGTCAGGAGATGTCGATCGCGCGGGACATCCTTTATCTGGGGCGCGGACCAATGTTCCCAATCGCTTTGGAAGGCGCCCTGAAACTCAAGGAAATCAGCTACATACACGCTGAAGGTTATGCGAGCGGAGAGCTGAAGCACGGGCCGATCGCACTGATCGACGAAAACGTTCCAGTCGTCGTCATGGCGCCGCGCGACCGGCTGTTCGACAAGACAGTGTCGAACATGCAGGAGGTGATGGCACGCGGTGGCAAAGTGGTTCTGGTGACGGACCGTGAAGGGGCATCAATCGCAGGAGACGGCGTTTGGCACACCATCGTCCTGCCAACCGTCGATCCTGATATTGCGCCGATCCTGTACGCCATCCCGGCGCAGCAACTCGCCTATTACACGGCGCTGGCGAAAGGGACCGACGTTGATCAGCCACGGAATCTGGCCAAATCGGTGACGGTCGAATAGGCGCTATCCGGTCCGAAACATCCACAGTCGATTTGTGATCGGGTCGATGCGACATCTGCTCGAAAAAATGCTGGAGTTACTGTAGCCTATCGTTCAACGGACCTAGAAGCCGACCAGTTGGGACAGGGGATTCGGATGCAGCGCCTGCTTATACTATTCATGCTCGTGACGTTGGCCGCGTGTGCGGGGCAGCCCAAGAAACCAGCCAGCGCCGGCGATCCGCACGCCAAGAATCTGGTTCCGAACTGCTACACGGTCGATCTGTTTGACCCGTACTTCCTGGAGTACCCGGACGAGAAAGTCTCGGACGAATCCCGCGCGTTTCTGGGCGTCTGGCGTCAAGGGGCGTGGAACGGTGAGTGGTGTCACGATCTCTATGTGACGGCGGTCTATCCGGATGGATCGGTCGATGTGCTTGATCTTTACGGGCCATTGTACGACGCGAACATCGAAGCGACCGTCTTCAAGCGCAAAGGCCAGATCCGCGAAGGCCAGTTGGTGATCAACAGCATTGGCTTCGCTCAGTCGGTTTATCGGCGCGAGGGTCGCTATCTCCTTGGGAAGCGCAGCGGAATCCACGGCGATTTCAACATTACGATGCTGCGCGAAGAGCGGGTCGCGGAAGTGCCGATCCCGCCGATCAATCCGCGCCGGAGCTGACGCACCGGAAAACCGCGTTATCAGCCGACCGATGGACGCCCTGCACTGTGCTTGGCAGGTTGAGTGCCGTTGCGCATCCACGAGGCACGCCTGATGGACTTTTCGCTGACACCGGATCAGCAGGACCTGACCGAGGGGCTTACCAATGCATTGGAGCCCTTCGATGATGCCTATTGGCTTGCCTGCGACCGCGAAGCCCGCTTCCCGGATGCTTTCGTGCAGGTCATGGCGGATGGCGGATGGCTGGGCATTGCATTGCCCGAAGAACACGGAGGGGCGGGCCTGGGCGTGACCGAGGCTGCCCTGATGATGCTGGAAGTCGCCAAGAAAGGCGGAATGTCAGCGGCGTCCGCGATTCACATGAACATCTTCGGACCGCGGTCGTTGCTGAAGTTCGGCACGGCCGACCAATGTGCACGGTGGTTGCCCGACATCATCTCAGGCACCACACGCACCTGTTTTTCGGTGACCGAGCCGAATACCGGACTTGATACGACCAAGCTGACCACTCGCGCCGTGCGCCAGGGCGACCGCTACACGGTCAACGGGCGCAAGATCTGGTGTTCGACCGCGCAATCAGCGCACAAGATCATGCTGCTCGCGCGGACCGCGGATTACGACGCAGGGAATCCGACCGGGGGGCTGAGCCTGTTCTTCACGGACCTCGACCGCAACGCCGTCGACGTGCGTGTCATCGACAAGATGGGCCGCGCCGCCGTCGACACCAACGAGCTGTTCATCGACAATTTCAACATCCCAGCCGAGGATCTGGTTGGGCAGGAAGGAATGGGATTCCGATATATATTACATAGCCTTAATCCAGAGCGTATCCTGATCGCGTCCGAAGCTGTGGGGATCGGTCTCTCAGCCCTGGAGCGTGCTACGCAATACGCCAAGGACCGGGAAGTGTTTGACCGCCCAATCGGCCAGAACCAGTCGATACAGCATCCGCTGGCGGAAGGCTGGGCAAAGCTCGAGGCCGCGCGTTTGCTGTGTCTGAAAGCCGCCACGCTTTACGACGCGGGCGAGCCTTGCGGGGTCGAGGCCAACGCCGCCAAGTATCTGGCCGCTGAAACCGGTCTGGACGTCTGCCGCCAGGCGATAGCGACGCATGGCGGCATGGGTTACGCGCGGGAGTTCCACGTAGAGCGCCTGTTCCGGGAAATCATGGTGCCGTATCTTGCGCCAGTCAGTCAGCAATTGGCGCTCAGTTACGTCGCCGAACGCGCTTTGGGTTTGCCTAAATCGTACTGACCGAAGCACCGGCACACACCGTCTACCGGGGTTGTCGACGGTGGGTTGAGCGTGTGTCGAGCGCGGTTTCCCTCCATTGCTGGCTCACCTCTCGACATTGCCCGGTCTTCCTTCGCCGAACCTCACCCTGCCTTTCGCGCAACCACAAAATGGCTGGGCGGCTTGGCCGGATAATCGCCGGTCTCGACGATCTCGAATCCCGCCGCGCGGATCGCGTCTTCCAGTTCCGCGACGCACAAGAAGCGGACAGGGGGTGCGATCCCCGTGCGGCGCAGCGCCCAGATCAACGGACGGAAGTACCAGGCGCCGTCGCCCAGGCAGGGTGTTTTCGACATGAACAACCCGCCCGGACGCAGCAATTCCTGGGCACGCCGCAACGTATCGGACAGATCAGGCACCAGATGCATCAGATTGAAGTTCATCACCGCGTCGAAGCTGCCATCTGATTGCTCGGACGCGCGGTCATCTCCGGTCACAAAGGTGACGTTGCCGATCGGCTCGGCAGTACGTTTTTCCTCGGCAATCGCAATCATCTCGGGCGAGACATCGGTCGCCACGTACTCACCGACTGCCGCAGCCAATTTCAGCGTAGTCGTCCCGGTCCCGCACCCGGTTTCAAGAACCCGGTCCTGTTCGGATAGATAGGTACGAACGCGGTCCAGCGTCGTTTCGTAGGCGTCAAGGTCACGGACGGGTCGGGCGGCATACTTCCGCGCGGCGCGGTCCCAGAAAGCGGCGTTCGTGCTCATGGATCGGTTCCTTCGTTCTGTTGCAGCGCACATATCCATGCGGATCTCACATTGGAATTGCCTGATTTGGCAGAGCTGCTATGCGTTTATGCATGACACCTGAGATGGACATGTTCGACTGGACACAGGTGCGCGCCTTTCTGGCCGCCGCGGAGACGGGATCGTTTTCGGCCGCAGCCCGGTCCTTGCGCCAAACACAGCCAACGCTTGGACGGCAGGTCGCCGCACTCGAACGGGATCTGGGAGTCACGTTATTCCAACGCGGTGCACGCACGCTGGTGCTGACCGACGCGGGCCTGGACTTGCTGGAGCATGCCCGGTCCATGCGGGATGCCGCAGCTTCGCTGGCGCTCGCGGCGACTGGTCAGGCGACAACGATCGCGGGAAAAGTGACGATCTCTTGCAGCGAGTTGATGGCCATCCAGCATCTGCCGCCGATTATCGCGGAACTGAGTGCACAGGCACCGGGCCTGGAGGTCGAGATCGTCGCGTCCGACGCTCTAAGCGATCTGCGGCGCCGAGAGGCAGACATCGCGATCCGGCATGTCCGGCCCGAACAGCCAGATCTGATCGCCAAGCTTGTGCAGGAGACGACAGCGCATCTCTATGCGACGAAGATGTTCCTGGACCGGCACGGGCGTCCGTCGACAGCGGAGCAGGTCAGCGCCCTGCCCTTCATCTGCATCGACGAGCCTGACCGGATTCTACCCTATCTGAACGGTCGCGGCCTGAGCCTGACGCGCGATAGTTTCCGGTGGCATTCGCAAAGCAGTGCCGTGATCTGGGCGCTGATGCAACAGAACCTCGGTGTCTCGATCCTGACGGCACGCACGGTCGTGGATCAGCCCAATATCGAGATGGTCTGGCCAGCGTTCGAGCCGATCCCCGTGCCGGTCTGGCTGGTCACGCATGCCGAGTTGAAGACCAGCCCGCGCATCCGGCTGGTGTTCGATCTGCTCGCGGACCGGTTGGCGATGTGGTGACGGCGTTCTTCGCGATTATGCTTTCAGGATCGATCGTCCGGCATAGATCGCCTGCGAGCCGAGTTCCTGCTCAATCCGAATAAGCTGGTTATACTTGGCCAGCCGGTCCGAGCGCGCTAGCGAGCCCGTCTTGATCTGCCCGCAATTGGTCGCCACGGCGAGGTCGGCGATGGTCGCATCCTCGGTTTCGCCCGAGCGATGGGACATCACCGCGGTGAAGCTGGCGGCATGGGCCATGTTCACGGCATCGAGTGTTTCGGACAGCGAGCCGATCTGGTTGACCTTGACGAGGATCGAGTTGGCCGAACCCTTCTCGATCCCCTGAGCCAGCCGGACCGGGTTGGTGACGAAGAGATCGTCGCCTACGAGTTGGCATTTCGAGCCAATCATGTCGGTCAGGATTTTCCAGCCTTCCCAGTCATCCTCGGCCATGCCGTCTTCGATCGAGATGATCGGATAGTCTTCGACCAGAGCCGCGAGGTACTCCGCCATGTCGGCAGGCCAAAGCTTCTTGTCCTCGCCCTTCAGGTGGTATTGCTGGTCTTCAAAGAATTCGGTCGAGGCGGCGTCGAGCGCGAGCATGACGTCATCCCCGGCGCTGTACCCGGCCTTGTCGACGGCTGCCATGATGAAGTCCAGCGCATCGCGGGTCGAGGCAATGTCCGGCGCGAAGCCGCCCTCGTCACCGACATTGGTGTTGTGGCCCGCGGCCTTCAGTTCGCCGCGTAGGGTATGGAAGATTTCGGACCCCATGCGTACCGCTTCGGTGAGGCTCTCGGCACCGACCGGCATGACCATGAATTCCTGGATGTCGATTGGGTTGTCGGCATGTTCGCCGCCATTGATGATGTTCATCATTGGCACCGGCAGCGTGCGCGCGGCGACACCACCTACATAACGATAGAGCGGCAGCCCAGAGGCCTCGGCGGCAGCCTTCGCGACGGCGAGCGAGACGCCGAGGATCGCGTTGGCGCCAATGCGGCCCTTGTTCGGCGTGCCATCGATTTCGATCAACGTCTCGTCGATCGCGCGCTGTTCGGTGGAATCCGCACCCAAAAGCGCCTCGGCAATCTCACCGTTCACCACCTCGACCGCCTTGAGCACGCCCTTGCCCTTGTAGCGATCGCCGCCATCACGCAGTTCGACCGCTTCGTGCGCGCCGGTGGAGGCACCGGAGGGCACGGCGGCGCGGCCCATTTCGCCATCTTCCAGGATCACGTCGACCTCGACGGTCGGGTTGCCACGGCTGTCCAGGATCTCGCGTCCGGTGATGTCAACGATGGCGGTCATGGCGGATTCTCCTGCGGCGCGGTTCGGGATCTGCCGCGGTGCATACTGGATCGGCTCGCCGTGGTAAATCACCCGGCGCGGCGCCGGATGTCGCGGGGTGCGTCTCGCGGGCTGCTTCTCGTGGGATCTATTTTGCGGGGACCGGAGAGACAGAGTTGATCATGGCGTTGCAGGCTGCGCTTACTCTGGCACGTATCAGATCCCGGCCTTTTCCGCCGCTTTCGCCTGATCCCACAGTGCGTCCATCTCGGCGAGCGTGGCGTCCTGAGGGCTGCGGTCCTGTGCCTTGAGGGCAGTCTCGATCGATCGAAAGCGGCGCTCGAATTTCGCATTGGCGCGACGCAGGGCGGATTCAGGATCGACCTTCAGGTGCCGCGCGAGGTTCGCCATGACGAAGAGCAGATCGCCGTATTCTTCCTCGGTCCGGTCCTGATCTTCCCCGATCTCGGCAACAAGCTCGGCCGACTCTTCCTGGATCTTGCCGAGCACGTCCTGAGGATCGGTCCAGTCGAAGCCCACCTTGGCGGCGCGTTTCGTCAAGGTTGTCGCCCGGCTGAGACCAGAGAGCGTGTGCGGAACGCCGTCCAGGATCGAGTCTCGCACCTCGCCCTTTTCAGCCCGTTCCTGCGCTTTCAGTGCCTGCCAGTTCACATCCTCGGGTTTGGCGCGCGGCCCGCCCTGCTCAAAGCCGAATACATGCGGGTGGCGGCGCAGCATCTTGTCGGAAACAGCACGGACGACGTCCGGAAACGCGAATGCGCCTTCCTCCTCGGCAATACGGGCGTGGTAGACGACCTGCAACAGCAGATCGCCGAGCTCCTCGCACAGGTCGCCCAGATTGCCCCGTTCGATCGCGTCGGCAACCTCGCATGCTTCCTCGATCGTGTAGGGCGCGATCGTGGCATAGGTTTGCTCCCGATCCCACGGACAGCCATCCGGCGCGCGCAAACGCTCCATGATCTCGAGCAGCCGCTCGATCCCGGCAGCCCGGTCATAGACCATGGCATCGGAGCTGGTGCGGTCCGGGGTCTCGGTCATGCGGTGGCTCCGGGGCGGCGCTGTTCGGCACGCAGGTTTATTGTGTTGGCAATCAGGATCAACCCGGCACCCAGCGCGACAGCCAGCGTCAGGGGTTCGAGATAGGCCAGCCAACCGACCACAGCGATAATCGGCAAGCGGGCAAAATCCATCGGCGCGACCACCGAAGCCGGCGCGAGCGTCAGCGCCTTGGTGAGTGAGATATGAGCCGTGAGCCCGCAGATGCCGACCAACACCACCCAATGAAGGTTCTGCGCCGAAGGCAAGGTTACATCACCATCCCAGCCCACGGCGACTGCACCGTAGACGGCTTGCGTGACACCCAGCCAGAACAGGATGCAGAATGTCGACTCAGTGCGGGACAGCGCCTTGGTCAACATGATGGAGCCGCAGAACCCGAGGGTCGACAAGGCAGCGGTCAGGTGGCCAGCATTGAGGGGAGCGTATCCGGGTTGGGCGATCACCAGGATTCCGGTGAAGCCCAGAACCGCCGCGATGACACGCCACTTGGTCAGCGCCTCGCCCAGGAACAACGGAGCAAGCAACGCGATCCAGATCGGCGTGGTGAACTCGATGGCGAAGAGCTGGGCGAGCGGGATGAAGGCAACCGCGTAGAACCAGAGATTCTGACCGGCGAAATGAAAGAGATTGCGCACAACATGCGTGCCGAAGCGGTCGGTGCGAACCTCGTGCAAGCGCGTCGTGGCCAAGCCGAACGGCACCAGGATCGCGACGGCGATCAGCGAACGGCAGAGCATCAACTCGAACGTGTCCAGTTCCCCGGCAACCTCGCGCCCGCCGATCGCCATCATCGAGAACGATGCAACCGCGCCCAGCATCCAGAATGCTGCACCCACGGGTGAAGACGGGCGTTCGGTTGGTGCTGTGACGGCGATGGGACCTCTCCCCAGCAAGGGCTGACGGCGCGCTTTTGGTGTGGCATAGCGTGATGGGTGACAGGATCAGGTGCGGCATGTTGTGCCGCGAGAATGGAGCGGGACCATGATCATGAGCGTGGTGGTTGCGAAGACTGCGAAGATGATGAACGCATCCGCGCGCTGTCCCGGCCTTGAGCCGGGACCGCAAAAACACTCTCGGCGGTCCCGGGTCGTTGCCCGGGACAACGCGGCGCTCGTAAGCTGTGTCGCACTGATCCTTGCGGTATTGGGTGGCGTGGCATCCGCTCAGCAGGGACCGCAGTCCGGTCTGCCCGAGATGGTTGTGAGGGCTGGCGACTGCCGTCTGGTGCTGGAGAAGGCCACAACGCCCGAAGCCTCGCAGATCGGTCTGATGAACCGCCCGTCGATGGAGGCGGACCGGGGCATGGTGTTTGCGATCCCGGAAGGCCGGAGGGCTGTGTTTTGGATGAAGAACACGTTGATCCCGCTCGACATCGCTTTTCTGTCCGAGGATTGGACGGTGCTGTCGATCAAGCAGATGCAACCGCTGGATCTTACAAACGTGCCCGGACCGGACAGCACCCGAATCGCGGTTGAAGTGAATGAAGGCCGGTTTGCCGAGTGTGGTGTTGCCGTGGGCGATCAGATCACGGCAATTGAGTAACGGTGTTTCAAGAGTAGCCGCGTTTCAAGTGACCAACCTGGCGCGATCTTCGTCGTTGTATCCCATCAGACCCAACCCCCACCAAGCAGCGGCCTTATAGAGGTTATAGCCCCAGGCAGCGGTTTCACGCAGCGTAATGGCAATGCGCATTGGTATGGGCTCGTAGTGGAAACTGCGCGCGGCCCCCAGACCCGAGGGCTCGCGGCCCAAAAAGCGCGACAGCTCGCGCGCGCGGGCGAGGTGGTAGTCGTCGGAGACGATCGCGAACGACGTCCACCCTCTTTCCTCCATCATCTCGAAGGAAAAACGCAAGTTCTCGAAGGTCGTTCGTGCGCGTTCTTCAAGTAGGATCTTGGAGCCGTCCGCTCCAATTTCGAGCGCGAACTCTCTCATCTTCTGGGCTGCACTGACGCCAAGACCGCGCATGACGCCGCCGGTCATGATCAAGTTCCGAGCGTTGCCTTGGGCGAGGTGATAAGCACCCATCCGCACACGCTGGCGGCTGGGAAAGTCTAGGATCAGATCGGGCTTGGTCCCGCCGCCAAGCACAATGGCAACATCGACAGGCTCAGGGATACCGCGTGGACCGCCATAGGTGTCCTGGATATGGGCCGAGGTCCAGAGCATCGCCGCACCGACCGCGCAAAAGACAAGCCCGCCGAGGACGAGAAGACGCAGGCCGATCCGGAAGAGCAGCCGGATCACTCCCACTCGATGGTTCCCGGCGGTTTCGACGTTACGTCGTAGGTCACGCGGTTGATCCCGCGCACTTCGTTGATGATGCGGCTCGCCGTTCGTCCCAGGAAATCATGGCTGAACGGATAGTAGTCGGCCGTCATCCCGTCGACGGACGTGACGGCTCGCAGCGCGCAGACATAGTCATAGGTGCGCCCGTCGCCCATCACACCGACAGTGCGCACGGGCAGCAGCACGGCGAAGGCCTGCCAAATCTCATCATAGAGGCCGGCATTGCGGATCTCGTCGAGATAGATCGTGTCGGCCTGGCGCAGAATATCGAGTTTCTCGCGCGTGATCTCGCCGGGGCAGCGAATCGCGAGGCCCGGTCCCGGGAACGGATGGCGTCCGACGAAGCTTTCGGGCAGGCCAAGCTCGCGGCCAAGCGCGCGAACCTCGTCCTTGAACAGCTCGCGCAGCGGCTCGACCAGTTCCATGTTCATGCGTTCGGGCAGACCACCGACATTGTGGTGCGATTTGATCGTCACTGATGGCCCACCAGAGAACGAGACCGATTCGATCACGTCGGGATAAAGCGTGCCTTGCGCCAGGAACTTTGCTCCACCGACCTCGTGCGCGTGCTTCTCGAACACGTCGATGAAGAGCCGACCAATTGTTTTGCGCTTTTGCTCGGGGTCGGTGACGCCCTCGAGTTCACCCAGGAACAGATCACTGTCGTCCGCGTGGATCAGCGGGATGTTGTAGTGATCGCGGAACAGGCCGACGACCTGTTCGGCCTCGTCCGCGCGCATCATGCCGGTGTCGACGAAGACACAGGTAAGCTGATCGCCGATCGCTTCGTGAATCAGGACCGCCGCCACTGAGGAGTCCACGCCTCCGGACAAGCCGCAGATGACTTTTTCGGACCCGACGTGCGCGCGAATCTCAGCAATCGCCTGATCCTTATAGGCCGCCATGGTCCAGTCGCCCGACATCCCGGCAATGCCGTGGGTGAAGTTCTTCAGCAGCCGCGCGCCCGCGGGCGTGTGATGCACCTCGGGATGGAACATCACGCCGTAGAAGCGTCGTTCGGGATCGGCAAGGACGGCGCAGGGCGCGTTCGGTGAGGCGCCCTGGACATGGAACCCTGGCGGCAGTTCGGTCACCCGGTCACCATGGCTCATCCAGACCTCGGTCTCAGCACCGGGACCGGCAATGCCGTCCAACAGGCCCGAAGGCTCGTTCATGGTCACGAATGCACGGCCGAATTCACGGTGATGACCGCCCTCTGCCTTACCGCCGAGTTGGTGCACCATGACCATCTGGCCATAGCAAATCCCCAGCACCGGGCAGCCATGCGTGAAGACCGACGCGTCAGCCCTCGGCGAATCTTTGTCATCGACCGATGCGGGCCCGCCGGAAAGGATGATTGCCTTGGGATCGAGTCGCCCGATCAGGTCTGCATCAGCCTTCTGGAACGGATGGATCTCACAATAAATCCCGCTCTCACGCAGCCGGCGCGCGATCAACTGTGTCACCTGGCTGCCAAAGTCGATGATCAGGCAGATCTCGTGGGACTGGGTCTGGGTCATGAAGTCTCGCATCCTGAAGGGCCCGGGCCTGTCTATAGGATGCAGCTTTGGCGCTGTCACCATGTCGGTTTCGCCGGGCGTAGGGGCGAAATTGTCGGCACAGGGCAACCGTTTGGTTGCTAACCGGAGATATCCAGAGATGTCCCGTGGTGAGAAGCGCCAGAGGCGCTGGGGAGGCCGTGATGATCGAAGGCGAAAAGAACGTCGGTGCGCGCCGGCGCACGCGGGGTGGTGGCGGTGCCGCACGTCGGGCCGAACGCACGGCGCCGAAGCTGGAGGCAGCCAGGTTCATCGAACGCCGGATCCCGAACTTCGAGATTCTGAACGACGAGGCGATCGAGATCATCGAGACCAATGCAGAGACCGTGCTGGAAGAGATCGGCGTCAACTTCGTCGAGAATCCGCGGGCGCTGCAGCGATGGCGCGATGCCGGAGCCGATGTTCAGGGTGAACGCGTTCACATTCCGCGCGGTCTGGCGCGCCAATTGTGCGCAACGGCACCGTCAGCTTACACGCAACATGCTCGAAACCCGGATCGATCTGTCGAGATCGGCGGCAAGTCACTGGTCTTTGCGCCGGTCTATGGCCCGCCCTTCGTGCGGGATCTGGAAGGCGGCAGGCGTTATGCGACCATGGCCGATTTCGAGAAGTTCGTGAAGCTCGGCTACATGTCGAAATGGCTGCACCACTCGGGCGGCACGGTGTGCGAGCCCACAGACGTTGCCGTGAACAAGCGCCACCTGGATATGCTGTACGCGCACATGCGCTGGTCGGACAAACCTTACATGGGCTCGGTCACCGATCCCAAGCGCGCCGAGGATTCGGTCGCGATGTCCGAAATCCTGTTCGGCGGATTGGACGGCCGGACGGTGATGACCTCGCTGATCAACATCAACTCGCCGCTGACTTTCGACAGCATCATGATGGGCGCGCTCGAGGTTTTCGCCGAAGCGAATCAGGCCTCGATCGTGTCCCCGTTCATCGTCGGCGGCGCGATGGCCCCGGTCTCGGTCGCCGGAACGCTGACACAGGTGCTCGCCGAGGTTCTGGCGGGTGTCGCCTACTCACAGATCGTCCGTCCGGGCGCCCCGGTGATCTTCGGTGCATTCGTGACGTCGATTGACATGAACTCGGGCGCACCGACCTTCGGCACTCCCGAGGCGACGAAGATTTTGCAGGGCGCGGGCCAACTTGCACGCCGCATGAACCTGCCGTTCAGATCCGGCGGCGGGTTGTGCGGATCGAAGCTGCCGGATGCGCAGGCGGCCTACGAGACATCGAACACCTTGAACGCTGCCCTTTTGGGCGGTGTGAACTTCATGCTGCATTCCTGCGGCTGGCTGGAGGGCGGGTTGGTTTCGTCTTTCGAGAAGTTCGTGATGGACGCCGATCAGCTTGGAACACTGCATTCGCTGGCCGAGGGCATCGACATGTCCGAGAACGCACAGGCCATGGATGCAATCCGCGAGGTCGGGCCGGGCGGGCATTACCTGGGCTCGGCACACACACAGGCCAATTTCAAGGAAGCCTTCTGGCGGTCGAACCTGTTGGACTACAAGCCGTTCGAAACCTGGGCCGAAGAAGGCAGTCGCGACACCGCTGAACTGGCCGCCGCGCGCATCGAGCGGATGATGTCGGAGTACCAGGCACCAGCAATCGATCCGGCGGTGGACGAGGCCCTGAACGCCTTCGTTGCTGAGCGCAAGGCGGCTGAACCCGACGCATTCGCCTGAACGGCCGGGCCACCCGCTGGTGGCCCGCAGGCGAGCCGATCAGACGCAGGACGGCGGTGCGGTCTCGGCCAGCAACGCGGCAAGAACCTGCACATGCTTGCCTGGACGGTAGCCTGCCGACTTTGCGCGCCGCTCCAACTCACAGCGTTCCTCGGCCGCGATCAGGCGCGGCACGATCGTGTTGGCCGGCTGGCTGAGCAAGCCGGGAATAGCGCCCGGAAGGTCGCGGTCACGGCGGTAGAACCTGGCACCGATCTTCGCGGTACGAACCAGAATGTTTGGGCGGCTCATGGTCAGTTTCTCCTGATTTGAGACGGCGTTTCTTGCCATCGGGGATCTCCATCGGCTTCGACCACGATTATCGGCAACTGCAGATTGCGTTGCTTTCGAAAGTTGAAGAGCGCGCGGTGGGTCCACAGGATTCACGAACCGTTAACTTACTGATTCGGAACATTTTTGAGCTTTCATCCACAGATTAATCAACTGTTCAGAGTTCCCGCATAGGAAGAATTTGTATCAAATTTGACTCGACCTGGAGCCAAGCATCGTGACGAAGACCAAGGACATCCTCGACTCCTTCACCCAGCAGACACAGGAAGCGTTTCCTTCGGACCCCTCGGGCAACACGGCCCGTGACGCAGCGTGGTATCTCGCTCACACCGAGGAGGGCGAAAGCATCCGCAGTCTCGCCCGGACATGCGGCACACACCCCTCGACCATCTCGCGCGCGGTGCGAAAAATCGAAAGCGCCCGGGACGACCCGCTGTTCGATCGATTGCTCAGCACGTTTGAACGCAAGTCCGCGCATATCGAGGCGCCAGCGAACACGAACCGCAGCCCGAAGAAGACCCAGGCCGCCGAGGATCACGCCGCAGATCTGCAGAAGAACGCGCGGAAGTTCTTGCGCCGGCTCGCGGAACCCGGAGCGTTCCTGCTGATCGCCCAGGGAACGGAGAAAGCCGGGATCTTCTGCGCCTCGAACGAGCACAATCGCCCAATCGCGATGCTGCCCGTCGCAGCGGCGGTCGAGTTCCTGCGGCAGGACTGGATCAAGCCCGTGACGCGCGGCAAGCAAAGCATGCGCTATCGCATAACCGACGTCGGGCGCAGTTTTCTGCGGCGGACACTGGCGCATGAGGCCCGGTCGCCAGAAGCCGTTGAGTCAAACCTCGATGCCTTCCGCCGCCAGCACAGGCTTGAAGGCGAGCGTCTGTTCGTCAACCCGCTGACCGGCAAGCACGAGAAGCAACCTGTCAACTTCGGCGAAACACCGATCGGTTGGCTAGCGCGGCGCAAGGGCCCCGATGGCAAACCGTTCCTTGCAGCTGTCGAGGTCGAGGCCGCCGAGAAGCTGCGGTCGGATTTCGAAGCGGCGCAAATCGGCCCGTCGGTCGCGCAGGATTGGCGCAAATTCCTGACACCTGGCGACAAGTACTCGGGCTCCCCGGTGCCTCAGGACGCATCAGATGGTGCCCTGATGGCGCGGGATCGGTTCATGGCAGCACTTGGATCTCTCGGGCCGGGGCTGGCGGATGTCACTTTGCGGACGTGCTGTTTCCTCGAGGGGCTGGAGGCCTGCGAACGCCGGATGGGCTGGTCGGCCCGGTCCGGAAAGATCGTTCTCCAACTCGCATTGCAGCGTCTTGCGGACCATTACGGGCTGCGCGTTTTCCGGAATTGATCGGCGCGTCGATTGACGCACTGACAGCCTTACGCGCATGGTCCGCGCATGACCACGCGGATCATCCACAGCGATGCTGATGTCACCGAGGGCGCTGCCTGGCTTGCCGGGCGTGTGCCGGAGTTCGCCAGGGCGCTTGAGCAGGTTGGCCCCCTGCCCTTGCGCCGCAGATCAGGTGGATTCCCCGCAATGCTGCAGGCGATTTGCGGCCAGCAGCTTTCCGTCGCCTCGGCAGCGGCAGTCTGGGGGCGGCTTTGCGATGCTGACCTGACCGAACCCGAGGCCGTGCTGTCCGCAGGGGAGCAGAGGTTGCGCGCGTGCGGATTGTCCGGCCCAAAGATTCGGTATGCGCTGGCGCTGGCCGAGGCCGGAATCGACTATGATGCATTGGCGACGACGCCCGAAGACGAGGCGATCGCCACCCTGACTGCCGTCAAGGGAATCGGGACTTGGACCGCCGAGATCTACCTGAAGTTCGCAATCGGACGGGCCGATGTCATCGCTGCGGGCGATCTTGCCTTGCAGGAGGCTGCGCGCGACCTGTTCGGTCTGCCGGAGCGTCCGACAGAGAAAGCCTTTCGCGTGCTCGCTGCCGATTGGTCGCCTTGGCGTGCGGTTGCGGCGCGTATTCTCTGGGCCTATTACCGGGTGCAGAAGAACCGCGAAGGCATCTCGGAGTGATCCTATGACAACCCTGTCCGGCCCGCGTGCCGCTGCGAAATCCGGCACGACGAAGTCGCTCGTGATCCTGCTGCATGGCTATGGTGCCGACGGAAACGACCTGTTTGGCCTTGCGGAGCCGTTGTCGCAGCACATGCCCGACACCGCCTTTCGCGCACCGAATGCACCGCAGCGCAGCACGATGAACCCGATGGGATATCAGTGGTTCCCGATCCCGTGGCTCGACGGATCCAGCGAGGAAGCTCGTGATCAGGGGTTCAAGGAGGCCGTCACGGCACTGAACGCCTATCTCGATGCATCCATGGCCGAGGAAGGCGTCACGGCAGAGAACACGGCACTGATCGGCTTCAGCCAGGGAACGATGATGAGCCTTTATGTTGCCCCCCGCCGCAGCGAATCGGTTGCAGGTGTGGTCGGCTTCTCGGGCAGGCTGATTCCAGGCGATGATCTGGCCAGCGAGGCTGTCGTAAAGCCGCCGATTCTTCTGATCCACGGCGACATGGACGAGATGATCAACGTCTCTGAAATGTCGGCTGCAGAATCCGCGCTGCGCGAGGCTGGTTTCGATGTCACGAGCCACATCAGCCGCGGGATCGGGCATGGGATCGCGCCAGATGGTCTGTCGCTCGCGCTCGGGTTCCTGATGATGAACCTTGGATATCAGACCTGAGAACCTTCGCTCACAGCAGCCGCGCGCGCCAGACATAAATTTGTAGCACGGTTCTGTTATCCACAGGCGAAAGAGCCGAATGCTCCATTATCTGGGGTCTTGAGGAATCGTAGCCTCCAGATATAGTGACAGCGGATCGGGGCGACGACCAACCTGACTTGCCTCGGCACGCCGGGCCCAACGGCGGACAACGAGGCAGTGTCATGGAAGCAGAATTCGCAAGCGCATTCGTGAGGCAACCCGGGAGCCTGAGGGATAATCCGGCCCTGGTGCTGAACGCCGATTACAGACCGCTCAGTTACTTTCCACTCTCGCTGTGGCCATGGCAGGACGCGATCAAGGCGGCCTTTCTCGACCGGGTGTCGATTGTCGCGGAGTACGAGATCGAAGTTCACTCACCCTCGATTGCGATGAAGCTGCCCTCGGTGGTGGTCCTGCGGGATTATGTGCGGCCGGCCCGCTATCCGGCATTTACCCGGTTTAACCTGTTCCTCAGGGACGAATTCAGTTGCCAGTATTGCGGGACGAATGGCGAGATGACCTTCGACCATGTCATTCCGCGCTCACGCGGGGGCAGGACGACGTGGGAGAATGTCGTCGCCGCCTGCGGGCGCTGCAACCTGCGCAAGGGCAACCTGACAGTCCGGCAGGCGGGCATGTCGCTGAACCGCTTGCCTCAACGGCCGACCACATCGGATCTGCAGAACCGTGGACGCAAATTTCCACCGAACCACCTGCACGAAAGCTGGATGGACTTCCTGTACTGGGATGCCGAGCTGGAGGCGTAGCTGACAAACGGCGCGCCCGGGGTCATAGTTCTGGAAATCAGACGGGACCGGGACCATGGATCACACTCTCTCCGCCAGCGTCGAGACCTGCCATTGGGGCTGGTTCTCTGCCGATTTGAGCCCGCATGTTGTTGTTGCGCCGGGCGAGCGTGTCACGATCGAGACTGTGTCAGGCGGGCCCGACATCCTTCCGATCGGTGATTTCCACGTTCCGCCGGAAGTGTCGGAAATACACGAGCGTTCAGAGAGGATGCTACCGGGCCACATCCTGACAGGGCCCGTTGCGATCACCGGCGCGGAGCCGGGCGACCTGCTGGAAGTTCGCATTCACGAGGTGATGCTGCGCCAGGACTGGGGATGGAACTTCATCCGGCCTCTGGCAGGGACGCTGCCCGACGACTTCACGCAACCACATCTCACAAACATACCGCTGGACTGCGAAACCATGACCGGGCGGCTGCCCTGGGGCGGCCGGATCCCATTGAGACCCTTCTTCGGCGTGATGGGCGTTGCACCACCGCCAAGCTGGGGAAAGTGCACGTCCATCGTCCCACGGCAATTCGGAGGCAACCTCGACAACAAAGAACTGGTCGCGGGAACAACCCTTTATCTTCCTGTGTTCGTACCCGGTGCGCTGTTCTCCTGCGGAGATGGTCACGGCGCACAAGGGGATGGCGAGGTTAATGTGACGGCAATCGAGACAGCGTTGACCGGTGTGTTTGAGTTTCATCTGCACAAAGCCGCAGGCGAGGACTGGCCCCGAGCCGAGACGCCAACCCATCTGATCACCATGCATATGCATCCCGATCTGGACCGATGCGCCGAAGAGGCTCTGCGCCGGATGATTGCACTGATTGTTGCCACAGCAGGACTGAGCCGCGAAGACGCTTACACACTGTGCTCGCTCGCTGCGGATCTACGCATCACGCAGACCGTGAACGGCAACAAGGGCGTCCATTGCGTGCTCGAAAAAGCACTGCTCTCCCCCGCCTGACCGCACAGCCGCGCCAACGCGAAAGCCGTTGTCCCGCCCAACGGCGCACGCTAGGGTCCGCGCCAAAGGGAGATCGGCATGCAGTGCTTCTTCGTGAACTTCAAATGTCACCTGGGCCGAGCCTACGACGTCGCGAACGCGCTTGCGGATACCGAACTTGCGTCAGAGATTTACTCAACGTCCGGCGAGTGGGACTTGATGGCCAAGTTCTACGTTGGCGAAGACATCGACATTGGGCGGTTCGTGAACGCGAACCTGCACCAGATCGATGGGATCGAGCGTACGCTCACCACCCTGACCTTCAAGGCATTCTGAGAACGGGCATACGCCATGTACGGCACACCAATCCATTGCGAGATCGGCTATTGCCTGGTCGATCCTGAAGCGGGTTTCGCATTCACGCCGCCGCGCACGGTGTTGTCGACACGCAAGGCGCCACTGGGCACGCGGGCGGTTCAGAACTGTCCGGCAGTGAATGGGCTGGAGCGCCAGTTGGTCGAGATCCCCTCTCCCATCGGATTGCGGCTGACGCTGCAAATCGAGAACGGTGAGTTGAACCTGCAGGTTAATCCGAAAGGCACAATTCCGGATCAGGAAGCGCTGAGCCGCGTTCTGTCCGTGGCGCCTCAGGACCGATGGCGCGATCCCAAAAAGCCAATCGTGCGTTTGACGATTCCTTGGTTCTTTGTCACCGACGAACGCTGCATGGTGTCTCTCATGCCGCCGTTTCTGGCGCCAGAGATGCGCCGTTGGCCCGGCACCATGGTCACGGGACGTTATCCCGTCACCGACTGGCCGCAGAACCTGACATGGTCTCTGGAATGGGACGATTTCGACGCCGAACTGGTCCTGCGCCAAGGCGACCCGTTGGCCTATGCCAGCTTCGAATTCGACGATCCGAACAAACGGCCCAAACTGGTCGAGGCCGATCTGACTGATGATCTTCAGGAGTTTCGCGCAGGTATGGATGGTATTCATCACCTGACCGACCGGATCGAAGAGATCTGGGCGAATGCGCGCACCCGTCGCCCTGCCCGCCTGATGGTACCGACATCGGAGACGGATCGGTGAGCACCCGGCGCGAGGTCTTGCTGGGGTGGCGAAACTCGTCGCCTCAAGCAGCACTGGCGTTCTATCCTCCGCAGCCGATCGGTGAAAGCGATGCAGCGGGCCTCCTTCCACCCGATGCCGGTGGCGACAGTTTTGCGGATCGTACTTTCGTCCTGCGTTGCCCCTGGAATCTGCGGATGAAGCCCGGCCGGAACGCTCAGGGTGAGGTGTCGTTTCAACGGGCGAACCAGCGCGGAGCGCTTTCGGCGCAGGCGTTCGCCGGTCTGGGTGAGCCATTTCCGCCGACTTCATGGCGTGTCCGCGATAATCCAGTTTTTCAGTTGAGCCTGAACCTGTTCTTGATTTCCGACGAGCCGTGTTCCGTTCAGTTGATGCCGCCGTTCCTGTCTCCCCGCTTCCGCGCGTGGCCAGGGTCACTGATTTGCGGACGCTTTCCGATCACGGACTGGCCGCGTCCTCTGAATGCGGCCCTGGAATGGCAGGGCTCTGACGCCGAATGGGTGTTGAAGCGCGGTGAGCCGATCGCGTATGCGCAGATGATCTATCAAGATCCTGATGCGGTACCGAAACTGATCGAAGCCAGGATGACCCGCGCCCTGAAGAGGCACACGCGGAAGATCGACAACGTGGCACAATTCGCGCGGAACGTCGGACCGATGTTCGAGAACGCTGCCGAGGCACGGCCGCAGCGCTTGATGGTGCCGAAAGACCTGGCGGATCCTTAAGTCGGATTCCTCAGGTTGCGCGCTGCCGGGGTTGGTCGTTCAACCAATACAGCATGTTGTCTGCGAACACCGGATTGCTGGTTATCTCGACGTGCTCGCCCGGGAGCAGAAGGACCGTCCGATACTTGATCGGGCGCGCGAGCCCACGGCCGTTATTGCCTCCCTGCCGCTCATCAGACAGGGCGCTGGCCCGAAGCACGACGCTGTCGCCTTCCTCCTGAATCAACGGATCTAACGCACCGCTTTCCGGATCGACCACGACGCCCGCTGGTGTGTCCAGCCCGGTTCCGACGACAAGGAACAAATCCGTGGCCGGAGCTCTCACACGGCGATCCATCGCCCGGTGGAAATGCTCGGCCCGCTTAAGGACCCGGTCGAGATAGGCGAACGCGATGTCCTTGCGGCGCGCCGGGCTCTGCACCTCGGGCATCAACATGGTCAGCAGAGGTTCCTGCAGCGGATCCATCAGTCCCCAGCGTTTCTTGGCCCAGGTCTCCGCATTGAAGAGACCTTCCAAAACCTCACCGTCCTCGCTGTTGAGCCGGACACGGCCGTGCCGATCACGTGGCATGAGCTGATAGGTCGACACATGCGTCCCAAGCAATGCGGGCGGATATTCAGGCTGAAGCGGTCCAAGTTGCCGCCCTTGCGTCAAGCTCGTGACAGCACCGATCGATCCAAGATTGGGCGGCGCCACAAAGATCGCACACGCCGCACGCCGCGATCCGGCCCAGTTCAACTCTGGCAGGCTTCCATCCTCGGGCAAGTCCTGCGCTCCGTACATCAGCCAGTAGCGCAGAACGAGTGACCCCATTGAATGCGCCACGAAGTCGAAACGCATCTTCTCGGCCGGGATTGCACTCCCATAGCGTTCGGTGCGCACCCGTTCGATCTGCTTGGCCTTGCGCTCGATGAAGTCGTCCAGGTCCCGCGCGGCCTCGACGATATCGCGACGCCAATCGAAGGGAAATTCCAGCGAGCCGGGATTGTTTCCGCTGCGCGCGCGTTCTTCCTCGACCGTTCGGCTGAATTCGTAGCCACCCGCATTCAGAGCTTCGACAAGCCCGTCATAGATCGTCTCCTCGACGGTCGTACCGAGGATACGCGCGTTTGCCCGGCGCAGCACGCCTGCCGTGCGCACACCATCAGTGAGATCTTTCAACGGCTGGGTGCCGTCGCCGAGTGGCAGGGCCAGTAAGCGCGCAGAATCGGGGATGTCTGGATCGAGGGAAAGCCGGTTGGGGCCACCCCAGAGGAACGGCCCATCACGACCGACGCGCAGTCGCGACCCAAGCGTCCCCGGAATCGTAACGATGGGCCGGTGCGTCGCCGGATCCAAGTGCGCAGAGTAGCGTTCAAGATCGCTGAATTCTGGGAGTCGTGGAACGACGCCGCACCCTCCAACGGAGAGGGATGCGGTCAAGAAAGCGCGTCTGTCCATTCTTGATTTAGCGTCGCGTCAAATGTCGCGATGAACCTTTTCGCGCCGCTCATGCATTTCCTGCGCTTCCAGCGACAGGGTCGCAATCGGCCGGGCATCGAGGCGCTTGAGCGAGATCGGCTCGCCCGTCACTTCGCAGTAGCCGTATGTATCTTCGTCGATCCGACGCAGAGCCGCATCGATCTTGGCGATCAATTTGCGCTGACGGTCGCGTGTGCGAAGTTCGAGCGCACGATCGGTTTCAGCCGAGGCGCGGTCGGCAAGATCCGGGATATTTGTCGTGTCTTCCTGCAGCGTCTGCACGGTGTCGCGACTGGCGTCCAGGATCGAGTTCTTCCACTCGTGCAGCTTCCGCCGGAAGTATTCCTTGTGCGAGTCGCACATAAATTGCTCGTCCTCGGAAGGGACATATTCGGCCGTTACAGTCGTCTCGACATTCATCTTCGTGCCCCGCTTGCAACGCGCATCGTCGATGTCGCACCCAATCCCGTGGCGGTTCTATAGTCGGCACATGACAGGTTGTCACGCCCAAAACATTCACGTTTTTTGCACCAGATGGGATTGTGACCCGCATTTCGACTCAATCGAAGGAAATCCCGCAAACCCGCTGGCACAGCTTGGTATTTCTGGCCTCGGTCTACTTCAGTAAAGTGGATATTCCGTTAGGGAGCGAAATTTTGGTCTTCCCGCGCCGCACCCTTACACGTCGGCTCTGATTGAGCTATGTGGAGCCGGACGATCGGTGGGATCGCACGAAACATCTTGGATTGAGGCAGTCGCATGCGCTTCGAAGGTACGAGGGATTACGTCGCAACCGAAGACCTGATGGTCGCGGTCAATGCGGCGATTACGTTGGAACGTCCGTTGCTTGTAAAGGGCGAGCCGGGAACGGGTAAGACAGAGCTCGCGCGGCAGGTTTCCTCGTCGCTGGGACTGCGCCTGATCGAGTGGCACATCAAGTCGACCACGCGCGCGCAGCAAGGCCTCTACGAATACGATGCCGTCTCGCGCCTGCGCGATAGCCAACTCGGCGAAGAGAGGGTCAAGGACGTCCGCAACTACATAAAACCGGGCAAGCTCTGGGAGGCTTTTGCCTCAGACGAGCGTCTGGTGCTGCTGATCGACGAGATCGACAAGGCCGATATCGAATTCCCGAACGATCTTCTGCAAGAGCTCGATCGCATGGAATTCCACGTCTACGAGACCGGAGAGACGATCAAGGCCAAGCAACGCCCGATTGTCATCATCACGTCGAACAACGAGAAGGAATTGCCGGACGCCTTCCTGCGCCGATGCTTCTTCCACTTCATCACGTTCCCGGACACAGACACGATGATGGAGATCATCGACGTTCACTTCCCGGACATCAAAAAGAAGCTGGTGAAGACGGCATTGACGCAGTTCTACGAGATCCGCGACACGCCAGGGCTGAAGAAGAAGCCGTCAACGTCCGAGGTGCTGGACTGGTTGAAACTTCTGGTCGCAGACGACGTGGATCCGGCGACCCTGCGTGCCGATCCGAAGACCGCCATCCCGCCGCTGCACGGTGCATTGCTGAAGAACGAGCAGGACGTCCATCTGTTCGAACGCCTTGCGTTCCTGTCGCGACGGCAAAGCTGACGTAGGATGGGCGCCTCGCCCATCCCTTTTTATGACTCGGCCCGCGTCAGGTTCTCCAACTGCGCCATACCGATCGCGTGGTAGCCGCCATCGACAAACAGCACGTCGCCCGTGGTCGACGCGCCCATGTCAGACAACAGGTAGACCGCGGTTCCGCCAACATGCTCCAGTGCCGCATTCGCGCGCATGGGCGCATTGTCCTGCGTTGCCTTGTACACGCGCCGCGCGCCGCCCACAGCCGATCCGGCGAGCGTGCGCATCGGTCCGGGCGAGATCGCATTGACACGGATACGATCGGGGCCGAGGTCATTCGCGAGGTAGCGGACCGAGGCCTCGAGCGCCGCCTTCGCCACGCCCATCACGTTGTAGTTCGGCATCACCCGCTGGGCGCCGAGATAGGTCATCGTCACCAGCGCACCGCCTTGCGGCATCAACGGCGCCGACCGACGGGCAACATCAACGAACGAAAAACACGAGATGTCCATCGACCTCAGGAAGTTTGCACGCGTCGTATCGGCAAACCGGCCCTGAAGTTCGTTCTTGTCGGAAAACGCAATGGCGTGGACGACAAAGTCCAGCGAACCCCAACGTTCGGCCAACGTACCGAAGGCAGCGTCCATGCTGGCCTCGTCCGTAACGTCGGCATCCATGACGATATCAGAGCCGACAGACTCGGCGAGCGGCTTCACGCGTTTTTCGAACGCTTCGCCCTGAAACGTGAACGCCAATTCGGCACCCTGCGCCGCCAGTGCTTGAGCGCACCCCCAGGCAATCGAATGGTTGTTCGCGACCCCCATGATCAGGCCACGCTTGCCCTGCATCAGACCCATGGTGCTCACCCGTGATACCTGCTCATGGCCAGCGTGGCGTTCGTTCCGCCGAAGCCGAAGCTGTTGGACAGCACCGTATCGAGCCCTGCGTTATCCACGCGAGACGTGGCGATCTCACTGGCGTCAAGCGCGGGGTCGAGATCCTTCACATTGGCCGACGCAGCGATAAAGTCGCCTTCCAGCATCAGCAACGAATAGATCGCCTCCTGCACACCGGTCGCGCCCAGCGAATGTCCAGTCAGGGACTTCGTCGAAGAGATTGGCGGCGTGCCGTCCGGAAAGACACGGCGCAGGGCTTCAACCTCGACGACATCTCCGGCCGGGGTCGACGTCCCGTGCGCATTCACGTAGCTGACCTTGCGATCGCCAAGCGTAGAAACCGCGAGGCGCATGGATCGTTCACCGCCTTCGCCCGATGGTGCCACCATATCATGGCCATCCGACGTCGCGCCGTATCCGGTCATCTCAGCGTAGATTTTTGCCCCCCGCGCCTTGGCGTGCTCAAGCTCTTCGAGGACCACGACGCCGCCGCCGCCAGCGATTACGAAACCATCCCGGCTGGCATCGAAAGCGCGTGAGGCGGTCTGCGGAGTATCATTGTACTTGGAAGACATCGCGCCCATGGCATCGAACAGGCAGGACAGAGTCCAGTCGAGTTCTTCGCCGCCGCCTGCGAAGACGATGTCCTGCTTGCCCCACTGGATCTGCTCCAATGCGTTGCCGATGCAATGCGCACTTGTCGAGCAGGCCGAGGTGATCGAGTAGTTGATCCCCTTGATTTTGAAAGGCGTGGCAATGCAGGCCGAATTGGTCGACGACATGCAGCGGGTGACCATGAACGGTCCCATGCGTTTGGGGGCACCTTTCTCGATAACGATGTTGTGCGCGTTGAAAAGGTTCTTGGTCGATGGACCGCCAGAGCCCATGACGATGCCTGTACGCTCATTCGAGACATCGTCTGCTTCCAGGCCGCTGTCGGAGATCGCCTGTTCCATCGCAAGGAAGTTGTATGCGGCGCCGTCACCCATGAAACGAAGCTGACGCTTGTCAATCGCCTCGGTCAGGTCGATCTGCGGTGCGCCATGGACCTGGCAGCGAAAGCCGTGCTCGGCGTAGTCATCAGCGAAGACGATGCCGGAACGGCCTTCGCGCAAACTTGCGGTGACTTCCTGCGCATTGTTGCCAATGGAGGATACAATCCCGATCCCGGTGACGACGACTCGGCGCATGGGCGGGCTCCTTCTGCCTGTGATTTTCCCGACTTAAGCCGGTGCTGCGTCCATGAAAAGGCCGACGCGCATGTCTTTGGTGGTGTAGATAAGTTCGCCGTCGACCTCGAGCTGGCCATCCGCGATGCCCATCTTGAGCTTGCGATCAATGACGCGCTTCAGGTTGACCGTGTAGCGGACGATCTTGGCTGCCGGTGTGACCATGCCGGAGAACTTCACCTCGCCAACGCCCAGCGCACGCCCCCTGCCCGGCATACCGAGCCATCCGAGGAAGAACCCCGTAAGCTGCCAAAGAGCATCGAGGCCGAGGCATCCCGGCATGACCGGATCGCCGGGGAAGTGACACTTGAAGAACCAGCTGTCCTCCCTGACTTCGAATTCCGCGACGACTTGTCCTTTGCCATCCGGGCCGCCGTCAGCGGTAATCGACGTGATCCGATCGACCATAAGCATGGGCGGCTCCGGCAATTGCGCATTGCCAGGGCCAAACAATTCTCCACGCGCACAGCGCAGCAGATCGTCAAGTTCATAGGTGTTCGGCCTTCCGACCATGCTGTGCGTCTCCGGACTTTCGCTCCCAATTTGGGCGTTCCCTAGCACCGGGGTCGGGCCGGGACAAGAACCGCTGCACCAGTGTGCGGCGCTTCGGGCTTTGAAACTGTGAATTTTCTGCTGTATATGCGTCTGTAGCATGCTGCGATGCAGCGGTGTTTAAAAGCGAACGGGGCGCGAGTGACCGTGTCGGCGGATAGCAAAACGACATCTTCAGGGCGCGCGAGCTTATGGCTCGCCGGAGCCGGGCTGAGGCCGACGCGGCAACGCTTGGCTCTGGCCGAGCTTCTCGTGGGCGACGGTCATGACCGCCACGTCACGGCGGAAGGACTGTTTGAAGCCGCGAGTTCCGCCGACGTGTCGGTGTCGCTTGCGACGATCTACAACACGCTGAGATCGTTCACAGCGGCAGGTCTGTTGGCCGAGATCACGGTCGATGGTACGCGCAGCTACTTCGACACCCGGACGGATGAACATGCGCATTTCTTCTGGGAAGACACTGGCAACCTGACGGATGCGCCAAGAGACGCGGTTGCGTTCTCACGCGTTCCGGAAGCTCCCGAAGATGCCGAGATTGCCAGAATCGATGTCGTTATCCGGGTGCGCCGGAAATCGCCGAGCACCAGCGACGCATAGGGTTCGTGTCGGCCGGGGCACTCGGCTCAACATCACGCCAGTTCAAGCCATGATCTCGTTTCGGATTGCGTCCGTCAGACTGCGATCCGCCAGATCCGGGACACGTGCATTGTCAAGAAGATGCGGTCTGTTCATGTTGCTCAACGCCTCGTGGACTTCGCGCTCGTGCAATACGGCATAGACGCCAGGACGCCCGGCAAACTTGTCGACAGTTGAGAGTTGGTGATCGTTGCGCTGCTCCTCGAGCGCCGCACGGCGCGGCAGGATCAGGATCGGTTTGCCCGCCATAAGTGCCGAGATGATCGTGCCCATGCCCGCATGCGCGATGACATGCGTCGCTGCGGCGAAGCGGTCCGCAAACGCGTCCGGCTCGAGAAATTCGGTCCAATCGAAGTTCTTCGGCGTATAGCTTGCCTGACTGACATCACCGATCTGGCCGAACATTTCGATCTTTGTCCGGCCCGCAGCCCCGACCCAATCATCGACGGCACGCACCAGACGGTCGAACGGCAGTTGTGTCCCGACGGTCAGAAAGAACTTCATATGATGGCTCCTCGGAAGTGTGGGCCCTGCCCGGACTTTGCATCAGGGATCGCGAGGTGCTGCCATTGCGTCAGCCAGAGACCCGCGTATGGTCCGGCCTTGCGTCCTGACAATGACATCTCCTGACCATTTGCGATGCTGTCGATCCATACGGTGCGCGCGCCGATCAGCCGGCCGATGCGCACGGCGAAGTAACCGGGCGCTGCGCCGGTCGTGATGATCGCATTTGGCCTGAGACGCAGCACGATCAGCGCGACGTGAAGCGCCTGCAGGATCAGCCGGAGCTTCGTCGTCATGTTGGCATCCGGCACCGTCATGAAGCCGGCATCCGGTTCGGCATCGACGACTTCCCGGCGGTAACCCGGATTTGTGCAGACATATGTTGTCCGGCATCCGGTCCAGGCCGCGCGCATCCGGCGCAGTTGAACCCAGTGCCCGCCCTGAGAGGCGATGGCAAGGACCGTGCGTGGGCGAGATTCGCTTAAAGGTTGCATGGGGCGATTTCGCCCCATCGTGGTTAGCGAATCCTGAATGGCGGTGGATTTTTCTGCGCCCGGCTCAGGAGAAAGTGCCGTGCAGGAACCAACCGGGCCGTTGGGCAGCAGGCGTGTGGAACAGCCAGAACCGCGGTCCCTCGCAGGTTTCCACCTGCCAATAGTCACGCGGGCCCGACCGCCAGTCAGGGTCGTCCCACCACCACTCCGGTGCAAGGCGTTCAGCGCCACTTGCGGAGGAGAGCTGGTAGCAACTGCCCAGAACCTGAAAGCTGGCAGGTGGGCGTTGAGAAGCAAACACAGATTCAGCCAAAACGTTCACCGGCTGAGGCGACATCATTGAAATCGGCCTGATCCTCGGATGTACGCGGCCCTGCGCGCTCCAGTCCGCGGAAGCGCTATAGGCTGCGGGCGCCGTCAGAAAAGCCCGTTCGGGTATGTGGCTTTCCGCCGGTACCGCGCGTGTGACGTTCTCAAAACCGACCCGATTGCCAATCAGGGAAATCAGATCTGTCAGTTTCTGTTCGGCAGTGGCCCGGTGTGCCTGAGTCATCTGCGCCGGCTTGAGCACTTCGGTCACCACAGCCTCGAGCCTGAGAGCATCGATGCCGAACCCGGATTGGATCTCGCTGACCTTGCGTTCGAACAGATCACGCAGGCGCATTGGATCGCGCCCTGGACGGGCCAGGGAGATCTCGGCGCCCTGATCCGCGCCGTCGACCCGCCGCACCGTCAGTCGCAACGTGCGCGCGCCATGCTGATGCAGCTCGAGCTTCTGGCAGAGCCGCTCAAGCAAACGCTCGAGGCCGGCCATGACGTCCGAGACCAGACCAACCGGCTCGGCCAGCGTCATCCGCACGGAAAACCGTGGTGCGCTACGATTGGGCGAGATCGGCTCGGGCTCGGCCCCCAGCGCCTGATCCAGACGCCGCATACACTCGATGCCGAACCGGCGTGCCAACGCACCGCGCGGCATGCGCGTGAGCGGCTCGATCGTCGTCAGACCGACCTGCCCCAGGCGCTCCACCGTCTCGGCGTCGATCCGCAGTGCCGCGACAGGCAACCCAGCGATTGCCGATCGAAGCCTGCCCTCGGGCGCAATACCTCCAGTCGAGAACTGCGCCAGCGCCCAAGCTGCCCCTTTGGCATCCGCAATCGCTGCCCGCGCAGTCAAACCAAGTCCTGCGAGTTCCGAGATGATTGCTGACAGCATCGCCTCTTCGCCGCCAAACAGATGCGCACATCCGGTTGCATCGATCACAAGCGCATCGGCCTCGTCGAGGCCCGTAAGTGGAGAAAACCGCTCGGCCCAGCGCGCCAGCGCGCAGACAAACGCCTGGAGCCGCTGGGGTCGCAACATGGCCGTGCGCAGATCGGGGCAAATCGCACGGGCATCGGTCAGACCCATCCCCGCCGAGAGGCCCTTGGCAGACGCCTGCGCGTTGACCCCAGCCAGACGCTGCGTGCCCTTGGCATGTTCGATCACGGCATACGGATCAGACAAGCCGGTCTGACCGTCGAGCCGAAGATGGTGCTCTGCCGCCAGGTAAGGCAAACAGATCGAAATGACGCGCCGCCGCATTGGCTGCCCCTGATCAGAGATTGTTCTTATTTTGTTCTCATTCTCTGATGTGTCAAGCGGGTGGCTTTCGTCCAGATCTCAGGGGCGAATGATCTCCCACGCCTGATCTGCAGTGTCGACAAAGCGGAAGAGCTCGAGATCCTGCGGCGAGATCGTTCCAGCGTCCGCGAGGGCCTCCCAGTTGACGATCCCCCGCCAGAATTCCTCGCCGAACAGCAAGACGGGCACCCGCTCCATCCGCTCGGTCTGGATCAGCGTGAGGGTCTCGAACAACTCGTCCAGTGTGCCGTACCCCCCGGGAAACACCGCAACCGCGCGCGCGCGCATCAGGAAGTGCATCTTGCGCAGCGCGAAATAGTGGAAGTTGAAGCAGAGTTCCGGTGTGACATAGGTATTGGGAGCCTGTTCGTGCGGCAGAACGATGTTCAGGCCGATCGACTTCGCGCCGACCTCCCCCGCGCCGCGATTGCCCGCCTCCATGACGCCGGGTCCCCCGCCCGTGACCACGACGAAATCGCGCCCACCCGTCGCCAGCGATTGTTGACCGGACAACTGTGCAAACTTGCGAGCTTCCTCGTAGTAGCGCGAGAGGTCGGCCAGGGTTTTCGTGCGTGCCTGATCTCGATGTACCGGATCCGGGATACGGGCTCCGCCGAACAGAACGACGGTCGACTCGATTCCCGCCTCGGCCATCATCAGTTCGGGTTTCAGAAGCTCGAGCTGGAACCGGACCGAACGCATGTCCTCGCGCCGCAGGAAGTCGAGATCCTCGAACGCCAGACGAAATGCCGGCGCCATCGTCTGGTCCGTTTCGGGAACGCGATGGGCCTTTTCAACGTCCTGATCGGCAGACGGAAAGATCGACACGCGATGGTCGGACATAAGCAGGCTCCCCTTTTGCGCGGTACGCGTGCGCACGATTGCGCGGCACGGCGGTTCTGTCTATAGGCACCGCAACAACAAATCCCGACACGACAGGAGCACCCCCATGAGCCACGCCGATCTCGAGGCCGCAGTCGAAGCCGCCTGGGACGCCCGCGACACCATCAGCGCCGGGACCACTGGTGCAGCGCGCGAGGCGGTCGAAGAAGCTCTGCTGGCCATGGACAGCGGCGCGCTTCGCGTGGCTGAGCGGCAAGACGACGGCACCTGGCATGTCAACCAATGGGCCAAGAAAGCCGTTCTGCTGTCCTTTCGCCTGAACGACATGGCGCCGATCGAGGGCGGGCCGGGCAACGCGACCTGGTGGGACAAGGTGCCGTCGAAATTCGACGGCTGGGGCGAGAACCAATGGTCCGCCGCAGGCTTCCGCGCGGTTCCGAACTGCATCGTCCGCAGATCGGCCTTCATCGCGCCAGGCGTCGTGCTGATGCCGTCCTTCGTCAACCTGGGCGCGTATGTCGATTCAGGCACGATGGTCGATACCTGGGCCACGGTGGGCTCCTGTGCTCAGATCGGAAAGAATGTCCACATCTCGGGCGGGGCCGGAATCGGTGGCGTGCTGGAACCACTGCAAGCAGGTCCAGTAATCGTCGAGGACAACTGCTTCATCGGCGCGCGGTCCGAAGTGGTCGAGGGCGTGGTTGTGCGCGAGGGTTCGGTCCTGTCGATGGGTGTGTTCATCGGCGCATCGACCAAGATCGTCGATCGCGTGACCGGCGCTGTGCATGTCGGCGAGATCCCGCCCTACTCGGTGGTCGTACCGGGCAGCCTTCCGGGCAAGCCACTGCCGAACGGCGAACCTGGCCCGAGCCTCTACTGCGCGGTGATTATCAAGACCGTAGACGAGCGCACGCGCTCCAAGACGTCGATCAACGATCTGCTGCGCGATTGACGGACAAGCGGCCCAGGGTACTTTCCGGGCCGCTTCCGATGACGGTGTCGCCTAGAGCCCAATCCCAGATGAGTTGAGCGGTTTCATTGGGTTGTGTTTCTGTCCGGTTGCCACACGGGACGGAGCCTAGAATACCCTAGACTGAAACCGCCTGCTGCGATTATCGGCGGAAGACGCCGTGCTAAGCAAGCGACATAACTGATCGTGAGTGGGCGCTGATTGATACTGCGACGCATTAAATCAGATTCATTGAAAGGGGTTCCCTTCGCGTCGTCTGGCTGATTCAACATGGAAAACAGAGTAG